>CAZMHI010000045.1:0-40078 GCA_964566055.1 uncultured Rhodospirillaceae bacterium | reverse complement strand
TATCAGGATAAATCAGAACCGGTATTCGCCGCCAAGAAAGGCTTTGTTGATGAAATTGTGAAATTGCCTGAACTGCGTAGCTACATTCAGGCCTTCACCGGGGCTAATTATCAAAACCCCAAATCGATTACGCCGGTTCACCAAATGCTGCTGCCGCGTTTGATCAAAGGTTAGGAAACCTGTTTTCAAGGGTGGCAAAAAAAGGTACGAGATACTTAAATTCGCATAACCATTGAGTGATATTGGCCAGCATTGGTACGGCGATTGAACTCAACATAATCTCACAGGAAAGGGATAAATTGATGGAAAGAACCTTAAACGCTCAGCCGACTTTGCTAGGCGCTGCCTGGCCGGCATCGGCTGATAGCCTGCTTCGCAAAATCATTCTGGCTGTAGCCGGAACCGCGCTGCTAACTCTGTCCGCTAAAATTCAGGTGCCGTTTTATCCGGTCCCGATGACCATGCAAACATTTGCCGTTCTCGTCATTGGTATGGCCTTTGGCTGGCGGCTTGGGGCAGCAACCATTCTGCTTTATCTGGCGGAAGGTGCCTTAGGTCTCCCTGTTTTCGCTGGTACCCCGGCAAAAGGTATTGGCCTCGCTTATATGGCCGGTCCGACCGGCGGGTACTTGGCCGGCTTTTTGGTTTCCGCAATGGCAGTTGGTTATCTCGGCGAGCGCGGCTGGGATCGCAATTTGCTGACGACCCTGGCAGCGATGGTCCTGGGCACGGCCCTGATCTTCGGCTTCGGCTTTACCTGGCTGGCCCATCTTATCGGTATAGCTAAAGCCTTCCAGTTTGGTGTGTTGCCGTTCTTGTGGGGAGCAGTTTTTAAAATTGCTTTGGCCGCAGCTGTATTGCCGATGTGCTGGAAATTTCTATCGCGTAAAAGCTAACGGAACAAAATTTTAATTGGAGTAAACACCATGAGTGTAAATGTCACTGCCCCTTTGTCGGGCTCAATCTGGAAAATCCATGTCTCCGTTGGCGAGGATGTGGCCGAAGATGACGAACTGCTTATCCTCGAAGCTTTAAAGATGGAAAATCCAATTTACGCCCCATCTGATGGCAAGGTCGTCGAGATCAAAGTCAAAGAAGAAGATGAGGTCGAAGCCAACGACGTGTTGATCGTTCTGGAATAAACGGAACAGCAAGGTCTCGTCGCCCGAGTAGTGGAGAATTAAATGGAAAATTTTTGGGAATCAGTCAATCTGATGCTTTTTGTCTATGCCCTGGCGGCTATTGTTTCACTAGCCGTGGCGTGGATTATTAAGCTGCTCTTTGGCGTCATTCGCATGAAGGAAAAGCGTGCCGCGGCTAATGCTCCGGCGCCTGATGAATCCTCCACTGATGGTGATAAAACTGTAGCGGAAGGGACTTCCTGATCATGCCCGAAATAGAATTACTGCAAATTTTTCAAGGCATCGCCACTATGGTGGATGGTGATCCGGTTATCGCCCTTGCGCGTATCGTCCTGATCCTGCTTGGTTTTATGTTTGTCTACCTTGGCGTTAAAGGCACACTTGAGCCGCTGATTATGATTCCGATGGGTTTTGGTATGTCTTCGGTCAACGCTGGTGTGTTGTATCTTTCGGCGACGACCACGGGCACGCTTTTCATCGATCCGATTGCCAGCGACCCATCCCAGCTGATGGATGTTTTGCAGATAAACTTCCTGCAACCGCTTTATACGTTCAGCTTTTCAAATGGTTTGATCGCCACCCTGATCTTCATGGGCATCGGCACGCTGTCTGATATCGGCTACCTGCTGATCTCGCCGGTGCGCTGTATGATCATCGCGATTTGTGCGGAACTCGGAACCGTTTTAACCTTTCCGATCGCCGTTGCCATGGGCTTGCCGTTCAACGAAGCAGCCGCCATTGCCATGGTCGGCAGCGCTGATGCGCCGATGGTGCTCTATACCTCGCTGTTGCTGGCCAGAGACTTGTTCGTGCCCATCACCATTGTCGCCTATCTCTATTTGAGCCTGGCCTATGCCGGCTATCCCTATTTGGTCCGCATGATGATCCCGAAAAATCTCCGGGGCATCAAAATGGATCCGTCGACAATCCCAAACATTTCCAAAGCTGAGAAAGTAACCTTCGCGGTTATTACTTCGACGCTCCTCAGCCTGCTGTTCCCTGTAGCCGCACCGTTGTTCATGTCGTTTTTCTTGGGCGTCATAATCCGGGAATCGGGTGTTAAGCAATTTGTCGACTTTCTGTCCGGCCCAGTTCTTTACGGTGCGACATTCTTTTTGGGCTTGCTGTTGGGTGTACTGTTCGAAGCCAGTACGATCCTCAATCCGAAAGTTATCCTGCTGTTGATTTTGGGCATTACCGCCTTACTGCTGTCCGGTATTGGCGGCATCTTGGGCGGCTTGCTGGTTTACCGGTTTGGGGGGCGCAACTTTAATCCGACCATCGGTATCTCGGGCGTGTCCTGTATCCCAACGACAGCCAAGGTCGCCCAGAAAGAAGCGAGGGCGGCTAACAAGCACGCTATTATCCTCCCCTGGGCGATGGGGGCCAGTGTCTCCGGCGTGATTTCCTCGGCCATTATCGCCGGCATTTATGTGACGTTGCTGCGATGAACCAGCAAATGCGAGATAAAAAAGGCTATTGGATCGGCGGTACGATTGTCGCCTTTCTGGGTGTTGCTATGGTTAGGCTGGTTGCCCCAGAATTAGAGGGCGGCTGGGCATCACTGGTCTTGATGCTGGGTTTCACCGTCGTCATCGCCGGTATTACGATCATCACCTTCGGCACTCAGCGCAAGCAATCGGAAGCCTTCATCCAGAGAGATCAGCAGTAAAACTACCCAGCCAGTTCCGCCGTTAAGCGCCGTGCCAAGGCGCCGATTACCCGGCGGCGATACCAGGGCGCCACGGTTGTCGTTTTCATCGGCTTGGCTTGTTTGCGCACATTATCCCGCAACTTATCCAGACTTTCTTCATCAAAGACATTGCCGACATAATCATCGGTGCCTTTAACAATCTGCGGGTAGGGGTTCACACCGGTCAGAGCAATGGCGAAATCCTTTGCTTTTTTGCCGGACATCTTGAGCCGTACGGCGGCTCCCGCTAACGGGAAATCAATCGAGCCGCGGATACGCGTTTTCTCATAGCGTGACGGACAACCGGCCAGAGCTTTTGGCAGATGCACCGCTGTCAGCAATTCGCCCGGCAGAAGTGTCAAATGATCAAGACCGTCATTTTTATAAAGTTCTGTGAGTGGAATGCGCCGTGACCCTTCGGGACCAACCAGATCAACCTCGGCTTCAAAGATCAGCAAGCTCGGCGCAACATCACCGGAAAAAGCCGCAAAACACCGTTTGCCGCCGGAGGCAACGTGGCAGGTATCGCCTCGCTCTTTCAGACAATAGTCATTACTTTGCCGCCACCATTCACTTTGATTGTAATAGAGGCAGCGCGTATCGAGGCAAAGGTTGCCGCCGAGCGTGCCATATTGCTGGTGGGTCATGCCGGCCACCGCCGCCGCCGCTTCGGCTACCGCTTGATATTTTTTGATGATATTTTTGTTTTCGCTGATTTCCTTGAGCGAAACACCAGCGCCGATATGCAGACCGTCATTATCCTCGGTAATAGACTTCAGCTCTGCAATGGCGCTGAGGTCGATGAGGTTTTCCGGCTGCTCAATGCCACGACGGACATTGACGATCAAATCAGTGCCGCCGGCGACGTATCGTGCTGCAGAATTATCGCTCTGCAATTTGACAGCTTCTTCAGCAGTTTCGGGACGGTGAAGTTGAAAGTTAGGCATGTATTCCATTATTCAGCGGCCTCTTTGTTTGCTGTGCTGTTTTCGACAAGTTCCATCAGGACATCCGGAGTCACCGGTAAATCCAGTGGCCGGATGCCGAGCGCATCGGCGATCGCATTGGTAAAGGCTGGGATGAAAGAGATCAGAGACGTTTCGCCAGCTTCTTTGGCGCCGAAAGGTCCATGCGGATCAATGCTTTCGATGATGCCGACCTCAATCGGTGGAGATTCAATTATGGTTGGCACCTTGTAATCCAGCATGCTGTTGGTAACGCCGAGACCATTGACGTATTGCGTGCCTTCCGAAATAGCCTGGCCCATACCCATCCAGACCGAGCCTTCGATCTGGCCTTCGACAGCGAGCGGATTGAGGGCTTTACCAACATCCTGGGCGGCCCAAACTTTCTCAACCGTGATTTCAAAAGTTTCCGGATCAATGCTGACCTCGACGACTTGCGCCGCATAGGCATAGGCCATGCTGCCGCTGATGGCGCCGCCGCGGTACTTCTTAGTGCCCCAGGATTCGGGCAGGGTATCAAAATTACCCTTGGCGGCAATGGTGCCGGTGCCTGCGAGAGCCTCTTTGACAACTTCATTAAAGGTCAGGCCTTCGTCTTGTGTACCGGCGCGGTAAACCTCGCCCAGACACTCGACATCTTCCGGTTTGACTTCCAACTTTTTGGCAGCAGCTTCGATCAAAATATTTTTCAAATTGGTCGCTGCATCGATGGATGCATTACCAACCATATAAGTAACCCGCGAAGAATAAGAGCCGTTATCTTTCGGCGTAAATTTACTGTCGCTGGTGAGGCTTTGGAAGCGGGACATATCGACACCAAGTACTTCAGCCGCACATTGGGTCGCCATGGTGGTTGAACCCTGGCCAATTTCCGGTGCGCCAGTCAGCAAGGTAATCGAGCCGTCCCAATCAAGCTTGAGATGAACGGTGGCATGGGGTTCACCCGACCAGTTAACCGGCTTGGAGGCGCCGCTCGGATAATGTGCGCAAGCCACGCCGAGACCTTTATAGGGTCCCATTTTACCTTTACGTTTTTTCCAGTCGCTGGCTTTTTCCACCCAATCGAGACATTCGGGCAGACCGTATGAATTAATGAACATCTCATTGAGAGTTTCATATTTCGGGCCTTGCAGTAGATTTTTGCGGCGAATTTCAATAGTATCGATGCCGAGTTCCATCGCCATTTTGTCGAGCAACGCTTCGAAGGCATAGCGGACGTCGGTGATGCCGTGACCGCGCATGGCGCCACAAGGCGGCGTGTTGGTCAAAACTCTGAGACCCTTGTAACGCACGGCTTGTAAGTCGTAGACACCGAACATCAGGCCGCCGGAATAGAGGATCGTCACCACGCCGTAGCCGCTATAGGCGCCACCGCGTTGAATGGCTGTGTAATCGACAGCTGTAATCATGCCATCTTTGGTCATGCCGATTTTCATTTCAACATCGGTTTCAGGCCGGCCGCGATGGGTAATAAAGGTTTCTTCCCGGCTGACTTGAATGCGGACCGTACCGCCTGCCTCACGCGCCACTAAAGCGCAAATAAGCTCAACGTTCAGACACTCCGTCCGGCAGCCAAAGCCACCACCGACGAAGGGCTTGATCATGCGAATTTGGCTCTCTTCCATTTTGAGCGTTTTCGCCAGCATTAAATGACCGTAATAGGGCACTTGAGTGCTGGCGCGTACGGTCATGAAATCGCGTTCCGGATCGTATTCAGCGATGGCTGCATGGGGTTCCATCTGTGCCTGGGCGATCTCGGTGCAGTTAAAAGTTTCTTCCATGATGAAATCGGCGGCTTCAAACCCCTCATCAACTTCGCCGAGTTCAAAATCAACTTCGCGCTCGATATTGCCTTCGCGGTGATCATGAATATCAACGGTACCTTCCGCCATGGCTTCTTGCGACGTGATATAGGCCGGCAGTTCTTTGTATTTAAACTTAATGAGATCAATTGCTTTTTGGGCGGTTTCAACATCCACCGCAGCGACGCAAGCCACTGGCTCACCTTTGTAGCGGACCTTTTCGCGGGCCAGCGGATACTCAAAGCGGGCGATTGGCAGAATACCGAACGGTTCATCAGTTACGTCACCGGTGATAACGGCTTCAACACCCGGCAGGGCTTGAGCAGCCGAAATATCAACTTCAATGATTTCAGCGTGTGAAACCGGGCTTCTGAATATCCGGCCAACCAGACAATCATTCGGTAAAAAATCAGCTGAATATTGAGCTTTGCCGGAAACTTTCTCAGGGCCATCAACCAGCGGTTTGGGAACGCCAATCGATTGGGTGGGTTTGATCTCGTTCATGCCGCTTTTCCTTTCGAGCTTAATTCGTCAATGGCGAATTGCACAGCATCGATTATTTTTACATAGCCGGTGCAGCGGCAAATATTGGCCGCCAGGCCTTGGCGGATTTCATCTTCATTAGGGTTGGGATTTTCTCTCAGCAGACCTTCCGCTGCCATGATCATACCCGGTGTGCAAAAACCGCATTGTGTGCCGAGCTTTTCATGAAAGCCGCGTTGTAAGGCGGATAGCCGATTTTGTTCGGCGAGGGCTTCGATGGTTTCAATCTCAGCATCCTGGCAGGTGGCTGCCAATCTGAGACAGGCATGTTGTGGTACGCCGTCGATCAGCACCGTGCAACAGCCGCATTCGCCACCATCACAACCGATTTTGGTGCCCGTGAGGCCAACGGTTTCGCGCAAATAATCCGCGAGAAGCACATTGTCTTTAACAACGTCATCGCGCTCTTTGCCGTTAACGGTACAATGAAGAAGAGATTTATTTCGTTTATCACTCATAACATTTTTCCATAATCAAAAAATTAGGCCTCATCTGGATTGGCATGGGCAAGCAAGATCATTTGATCCACCTCAGCAGACAAACTTGCTGCATCGCTTGCTAATTTATTAGACCAATCTGCAAACAAATCATTGAGCTTGGTCAATCCGGTTTTTCGCACGTTTCCATAGCCGCGCGCTAAAATGGCGAGATTGGCAGTGCGAATGGCGAGATTGTTATCAACGGCAGCCTCTTTGTCGATCGCCGCGGCTTTACTGACCGCATCCAGCCATTGCTCGATGGCGGCCTGTTCCTCGAGATACTGTAAAGAGCTTGACCGGAAGGGCTTAAGGGCTGCCATAAATTTGAGCATAGCGTAGCCGGTAAAGGAGCCGGTTTGAATGTGCAGGGCAATACCGTTCCCGAGATTGGGCACCAGCCAGCTGAGGCTTTTGGGCAGGGCACCTAAAAATTCATCACGGCCAGGTTTGAAAAAATCAGTGACCTTGAGAGGTACGTTTGCGCTAACGCCAAGTTCTGATCGAATATGTGAAAGCCGTCCGGGCCGCGTTTTAAGCTGGCCGACGCGGATGACATCTTCATAACTCATCCAACGGGCAAGGTGGCGGGCGACTTCAGCTGTCAGTTTATGATCGGCACTCGTATCGGCTTCATGCACACTAGCGAGGCGTTTCAGATAAACCCGCGCATAGTTTTCATTTTGATAATCGATCAAGCGGGCTATACCGTGGCCAATAATTTCCTGTGCTGATGCGGGGAAGGCGGCAATATCCGCGGCAAAAGAATCTGGGGCAGCGTTATAAGAAAAACCATCCTTGTCTGCTGTTACCGATGCGCCTCCTTCAGCAGCTTTCAAACCAATGTCAAAACCGGCCAAATTGCTTTCGACCGCTACACCTTTTTCCGTAATTGAGGCCCGGCAATCTTCGGCGGTGAGAGGTAAAATACCCGTGCCGACAATGGCGCCAAAGGCGATGGCATTACCGCGGGCTGCCGTGCCGGCTGAAAGTTCTTTTACATCCAGCTGAATTAATTGCTTTGTTGCTTTTTCAAGCGCTTCCAGAACTGGGACCGCATCAATGCGGCCATCACCTGCGGCAACTTTTTCAGCTGTTGAATAAACCCGTTCGGTTGCCGTGATAACTGTAGTGCAATCTGTCACGAAACCACGCTCTATAGCCCGGCCGGCTTCGGTTGGCTCCATGGCAATCATTAGATCGAGATCGCCTGAGGCAGGGAAAAACGTGAAGATCGGATTGGCGGGCGGGTTTTTGTCCGGGAACAGCTCAAAGTAATAAGTCGTCGCGCCGGTCCGTTGGGCAACACCTGGCGTCGAAGTTGCTTGCGCCGGATAGCCTGCCCGCATGGCCGCATCAACCAGCCAGTCAATGAGCACGCCGCCGCCTTGGCCACCAAGGGCGCCTAGCAGCAGGCAAATTGGCCGGTCAATTGTTGAAGTAACTTTAATCTCGTTCATCACTTCGCCCCCATCATTGAGAGCAGGGAACGGTTGATAGCTGAGCCTAATTGACGGAGTGCACCGGCATTTTGAATAGCTTCGGCTTTATAAAAAGAGGGGCAGAGTTGCGCCGCGTGGGCTACCTCGCCGCAATTACCGCAGGCCACACAAGTTTCATCGACATGCGCCACCGGTGTTTCTTTGAGCGGATCGGCGCTTTGCTTCAAGGTGAGAGACGGGCAGCCGCTCAAGCGCATGCAAGAGTGATCGCCACTGCATACTTCTTCATCAACACCGAATTTCTCCTGGCTGACACGCTGGCCGGATTTGAGGGCAGCGGCTTTGGCTGGCTTTTCCCGGCGCTGACGGGCCAGCATACATTCATTGTTTGAAATGACGACACGCAAGCCTTCGCCACGGGCATTCATGGCTTCTCTCAGGACCTTGATCGTTGCTTCCATGGAATAAGAATCTACATGCTTAATCCATTTGACGCCGACGCCTTTAAGAGCGTCCTCAATTGACAGCATCGAAGCCATGCCCCGTGGTGTAGCGCCGGTTGAGGGTACTTTGTGCTGACCAGTGGCAGCGGCATAGCCGTTATCCAAAATAACCAGCACGGAATCATATTTATTCCAGCGCGTATTGACGACACCTGAGGTGAAGCCGTTGTGCCAGAAGCCGCCATCACCCATGACCGCGACATTGGGTTGATCAAGCGCCGGGCCAATTGCGCCGCTGCTGGCGAGACTTAAGCCATAGCCCAGAACCGTATTGCCGACATTAAATGGTGGCAGGGAGCCAAATAAATTACAGCCGATATCCATCGAAATATGAAATTTACCGCGTTCCTTCATCAGTAGTTTGAGTGCCGCCATAATCGGACGTTCGGGGCAGCCGGTACAAAATGAGGGTGGGCGAGGCGGCATTGGGCCCGGCAGATAGGATTGAGCTTCCTGTGTCTTCGCCTGAATTTCGGAGTTTTTGTCGAGGGCGGTTTTACTTATATCTTCGGAGCCTTCTTCGGCTAGATATTGCGCCACTCCTTCCCGCACGACATTAGAAACATACTCACCCGCCATCGGCAGCATGTCTTTACCGTGGACCCGGCAATTGATTTGCTTGCTGTGGGCGATTTCAGCGATCTGCGTTTCGATATAATTTGGATTGCCTTCCTCAACAACCAGAACGCTGTCCTTGTCTTTCATGAAATCTACGATCTCATCCGTTACCAGCGGATAGACCATATTCATGCAATAGACCGGAATATCTGAATTACCGAAGGCGTCAGCCGCACCTAGACGCTTAAGAGCTCTCATTACTACGGTGTAGGTGCCGCCTTGGGTGATGATGCCCAAACGGCCGCCTGCTCCCGGGAAGACTTCATTGATAATATTCTCTTGGGAATATTTTGCCGCTGCCGGCAGACGTTCATCAAACTTGGCGACTTCATGCTGGTAGGATGCCGGTGGTAGCACAATCTTGGTGACGTCGTACACCTGTTCAGGGATCGGGTTGTTAGCGTTGAACTCCGAAATTTTATTGTCTTTAGCGATAAAACTGCCGGTCAAATGGCAGGCTCGAATGCGCATATTAAGAAATATCGGCATGTTGGAGGCTTCCGATATTCCGAAACAATGTTCGGTCAGATCAACCATGCGCTCCATGTCATAACGCGGGTCCATCAGCGGGATTGAAGATTTCATGGCAAAGGTATAGGTGCGCTCCTGCATAATTGAGGAGCCTTCACCGTAATCGTCACCGAGGATGATCAGCGAGCCGCCCTTAACGCCGGTTGAGGCCAAATTCGACAGAGCATCCGAGGCGACATTGGTGCCGACGACAGATTTCCAGGTCACCGCACCCCGCAAAGGATAATGAACGGAGGCGCTCAGTAATGAAGCGGCGCCTGCTTCGGATGCCGATTGCTCATAGGTAATGCCCATCGGCTCGAGGATTTCGTCGCTGGCGTCGGCCAGCACGTCGATTAAATGCGACATCGGAGCACCAGGATAGCCACCAACATAAGAGACACCGGATTGGAGCAGGGCTTTGGTGACGGCCAGGATGCCCTCACCATGAAATTCCTCACCCTTGCCTAGGGTAAGTTTTTGAATTTCCTTAGTGAAAGAACGTTCACCGCCTTGTGTTACCCGCGCTAAGGCTGTACCACCATCCATCAATCATCTCACATTTAATTCTGGTTTTTGTTCTCATTCCAAATATTGTTTGGTAGTCGAACAATATTTGGTAATATATGGGATGACCCGGTAGGACACAACATATTTTGATGTTTATTCGATCATTTTACTGCAATTAGTAAGGTTATTCATTTTTTATCATGAAAATTCCCTATACCCGAAATCGCCGCTTATTGTGGGGCGATTGCGATCCTGCCGGCGTTCTCTATACGCCTCAAGCATTCCAGCTTGGCATGGAAATAATCGAGCATTGGCTCATTGAGCTTATTGGCTATGATTGGATCGCGCTGCAAAATAATTTTGGCTTAGATACGCCGACGGTTCGGCTCAATAGTGAGTTTAAGCATGCTGTGCGGGCAGGGGATGAAGTTGAACTTAGGTTGAAAATAGAGAAACTAGGTGGTTCGTCGATCAATTATATTGTAGAGGCTTTCAATGAAACGGGGCAATTATGCTTTATAATCGATCAGGTTTCATGTTTCGTGGGAGAAGAAAGTTTTAAGCTGGTTCCAATTCCCGATGAATTTAGAGAAAAAATAGCAGCCTATTGCGCTGCCTGTGACGATTTAGCTGAAAAAGAGGATTAAAACGATGAGCAAAGAAGCCTTTCAAGAACTGGTGCAAACTATAACCAGTTCGATTGCTGGAAAATCCCTTGATAAGGAGTTGGCGGCAGAGCTGAACGATACATTTTCTGCCGAAAGCGATACTTTTGAAAATATCCAATCAGCCTGCGAAACAGCGGTTGAGGAAGGCTGGATGTGCGATCAGGAATATGGCGGCATTAAATTTGGCCGCGTGATCAAGGATATCGATGGTTTTAGTGTCGATGTCGTGCATATGGCCGATGTCGTTGGACCCCATCATCGTCATCCTAAAGGCGAGATCGATCTCATCATGCCGATTGAAGGCGAAGCAAAGTTTGACAATCATGGCGCCGGCTGGGTGGTCTATGGTCCCGATACCGCACACAATCCGACTGTAACCGAGGGCGCGGCCCTGGTGCTCTATTTGCTGCCGGATGGGGAAATCGAATTTACCGGGCAATGATTGTTTTTTGAATATGTTAATTGTCTAAGTTAAGGTATAGCACCGCTAGCAAATATACTCTTATTTATTGTGGTTATTAGCAATATCGTATTAGGCGTAACTTCGCTTGAATTAGCTATGGATCGGCTACAAAATAATTAAAACATAAACTAACTGGGAACACCTGCATCATTTTGCCTCAATTAATAAGCAATATCAGATAATTCACGTAAAACGGTGTGATTAACCGGTAGATTGTAGTAATAGTTATGAACAACAAAACCTAAGGGAGGTTACTTATGTTCAAAAAAGTTCTTTTGGCTGCGCCATTGGCAGCTTTGCTCGCAGTGCCAAGCGCTCAAGCAGCAGATACCATTAAAGTCGGTATCGTTTTGACACTGACAACGCCAGCATCAATCATCGGCAAAAATATGAAAGCTGCCTTTGAAGTGGCCCACCAACATTTGGGCGGTAAAATTGGCGATAAGAAACTCGAACTAATTTTCGAGGATGACCAGTTAAAACCAAATATCGGTAAGCAAAAAACCGAAAAGCTGATCAAAAAAGATAAAGTCGATTTCCTCACCGGCTATATTTGGTCCCATGTTTTAGGTGCCTCCGCTCCGGCCGGCTTGAAGGCAGGTAAAATAGTTATCAGCGCAAATGCCGGCCATGCGATCTTTGCCGGTAAAAAATGCCACAAGAATTTCTTTAACGTCGCTTGGGAAAATAGCCAGACACCCATGGCTTTGGGTGAGTTGCTGAACCGCCGCGGCGTAAAAAACCTCTATGTAATGTCTCTGAACTATGCGGCCGGTAAACAAATGGTCACCGGCGTTGAGCGGACATTTAAAGGGAATATTGTTGGTAAAGATCTTGTTCCCTTGAGCCACAAAGACTGGTCAGCGGAATTGGCCAAAGCCAAAGCCGCCAAGCCTGATGGCGTTTTCGTGTTTTATCCAGGTGCCTGGGGTCCTGCTTTCTTCACCCAGTATAAACAAGCCGGCATGGACAAAACCACGCCACTTTATAACGTATTTTCCATTGATGGCGCCAATCTGCCGGTTTTCCAGAAACGTAAAATGAATCACCTGATCGGTATGTTCAATACGTCCTTCTGGGCGCCAGACCTTGATAACGCCACCAACAAAAGATTTGTGGCTGATTTCCGCAAACACTACAAAGATCAAATTCCTGCCCATTATGCTGCGCAGGCCTATGACGCCTTGATGTTGATTGCAGCTGGCGTAAAAGCTGCAGGTGGTGATGCCTCAAATACCGATGCAGTGCGTAAAGGCATGGAAAAAGCAGATTTCCCATCGGTTCGTGGAAAAATTAAATTTGGTAAAAATCACTTTCCGATCCAGAACTTCTATTCCCGCCAAGTCGTGAATAAAGGTGGAAAGTGGCAGTTATCCCAACGTGAAACCGTGCTGGAAGATCATGCACCGGTCATGTCTGGTGAGTGCAAACTTTAAGGAATAAACTAAGTTTTCTATGTAATTTGCGGGGATGTTTAGGCGTCCCCGCTTTTTATTGATTTAAGTCAATTATTAAATCCAAATTTTCCCGTAGAAACTAATAATTCCAAAACTGCATATCGTTTTAGTCAGCGATATTGGTTTAGAACTAGGTTCGATGTCTGGAAAAAAATAGACTTGAACCAAATTAGAAAATTTACGTCTTGCCCCTATGTTTGACCATGTTGAGGACGTGAATTTTCGTTGGATTGCTCCACTTGTGTGAGCAAAATCTTAACGGGAGAGTATCACATGTTTAAGAAACTCATTTTGGCTGCACCTATGGCAGCTCTGCTTGCAGTGCCTAACGTTCAGGCGGCTGACAGCATCAAAGTTGGTATTGTTTTGACCTTAACTACGCCAGCTTCAATTATCGGTAAAAATATGAAAGCCGCATACGAAGTCGCCTATGATCACTTAGGTGGCAAAATTGGTGGTAAAAAACTCGAACTGCTTTTTGAAGATGATGGTCTCAAACCAAATATCGGCAAACAGAAAACCGAAAAGCTTATCAAAAAAGACAAAGTTGACTTTATGACCGGATTTATTTGGTCTCATGTCATGGGTGCCTCGGCACCTGTTGCTCTAAAAGCCGGAAAAATTTTCGTCAGTGCCAATGCCGGGCATTCTCTCTATGCCGGTAAAAAATGCCATAAAAACTTTTTTAACGCTGCCTGGGAAAATAGCCAAAATCCCATGGCGATGGGTTCCTTGCTTAATCAGCGTGGCGTGAAAAAACTGTATGTTTTGTCGTTGAACTATGCGGCCGGCAAACAGATGGTTGCAGGCGTTGAGCGTACCTACAAAGGTAATATCGTTGGCAAGGATTTGGTGCCATTGAGCCATAAAGACTGGTCCGCCGAAATTGCAAAAGTCAAAGCTTCCAAAGCGGATGGCGTTTTTGTGTTCTATCCTGGCGCGTGGGGACCGAAATTTTTCACCCAATACAAACAGGCCGGGTTGGATAAAACGACACCGCTTTACAGTGTGTTTTCAGTTGACGGCGCCAATCTGCCGGTTTTCCAAAAATTCAAAATGAAACATCTGATTGGTACCTTTAACACCATGTTCTGGGGCCCGGATTTGGACAATCCCACCAGCAAGCGCTTTGTCGCGGATTTTGCCAAAAAATATAAAGGTCAAATTCCTTCGCATTATGCTGCTCAAGCCTATGACAGCTTGATGTTGATTGCGGCTGGCGTCAAAGCTGCCGGTGGAGATGCTTCGAATACCGATGCGGTACGCAAAGGTATGGAAGCGGCTGACTTCCCGTCGGTGCGTGGAAAAATCAAGTTTGGCAAAAACCATTTCCCAATTCAAAATTTCTATTCCCGCCAAGTGGTCAATAAAGGCGGTAAGTGGCAATTGTCGGTTCGTGAGACAGTTGTTGAAGATCATGCTCCAGTGATGTCTAATGAGTGCAAACTCTAATCATTCGAGTTATAAGGTAACATTGTTGCGGGGACGCATCAGCGTCCCCGCAATCAATTTAGAAACAGGGAATCGAAGAAAAATAAATGAATTACGTTCTTTTAGCTGAACAATTTTTTAACGGCTTTCAGCTCGGTATAATATTGTTCCTGGTTGCGGCCGGACTGACGCTGATTTTTGGCATCATGGATTTGGTAAATCTGGCGCATGGCACACTTTATATGTTTGGCGCTTTTTTCGCCGCGACTTTTGTCCTGCTCACAGATTCATTAATACTGGGTATGATCATCGCTCTGCCGGTGATGCTGATCGCCGGGATATTGCTTGAGCTAATCGTTCTCCGAACACTGTATGAACGTAATCATTTGGATCAGGTCTTAGCAACATTTGGTCTCATCATCTTTTTTAACGAATTTTTCCTCATCGCTTGGGGTCCTGAAGGTACCGGTATCAACTTGCCGCCTTATCTTTCCGGGACGATGTCCCTACCGGGGGGAATTACCGTGCCGGACTACCGCATGGTGATAATTGTCAGCGGTTTGCTAGTTGCCTTATTCCTCTATCTTTTGGTTTCGAAAACCCGAATTGGTATGTTGATCCGGGCCGGCGCTTCAAACCGCGAAATGGTTGGCGCTCTCGGTATTAATATTAAATTACTTTTTACATTGGTGTTTGGCCTTGGTGCTGTTCTCGCTGGCTTTTCTGGTATGATTATTACGCCTATCACCCAAGCCGAAAGCGGTATGGGTGAGAGTATTCTGATCCTAGCATTTGTGGTGATTGTGATCGGTGGCATCGGTTCGATCAAAGGCGCTTTTATTGCGGCCATCCTGACCGGACTTATCGATACCATGGGCCGCTCATTCATCGATGTGGCCTTGTTGCAGATCATGGATACGGTGGCGGCTGAAACCGCCGGCCCGGCCATTTCGTCAATGTTGATTTATATTCTGATGGCCATCATTCTGGCGATCAAACCGAGCGGATTGTTCCCGCCTAAAGGGGTGTGAAGAAACCGCAATGAATATAGCAATATTTAAAACGCCCCGCGGAATTTATAATTCCATCCTTGTCCTGTTGTGTATTTTTATGCCGGCTATTGCGCCACTTATTGGACAGGAATTTTTTACTGATGTCTTCGCCCGCATCATGATCATGGCGATCGCGGCCATTAGCCTAAATATGATCATGGGTTATGGCGGCATGATTAGTTTCGGCCATGCTGTCTTTATTGGTCTTGGCGGTTATGCAGTTGGTATATTTGCCTCGCACGGCATCGAGAGCGCCTATATCCAGTGGCCGGTTGGGCTATTAGTAAGTGGATTTTTTGCCCTGATTATCGGTGCAATCAGCCTTAGAACCCGCGGTGTCTATTTCATTATGATCACGCTCGCCTTTGCTCAGATGATTTATTTCCTGAGCGTAAGCGTCGAGAAATATGGCAGTGATGATGGCCTGACAATTGATGCCCGCAGTGATTTCGGTCTTTCTTTCTTCGATCTCAACGACGCCATGACCATGTATTACACGGTGTTCGTTTTAATGTCGGGCTGTCTTTATCTAAGCTACCGTATCGTTAATTCACGCTTTGGCCGGGTGATGCGGGCAGCAAAGTCAAATGATGAGCGGATGCATACCATTGGGTATCCGACCTTCGGTTACAAATTAACCGCTTTTGTTATTGCCGGCATGATGGGTGGCTTATCCGGCCTGTTATCAGCAAATTTCGAGGATTTTGTCAGTCCTGACATGATGTTCTGGCCGGTTTCCGGTGAACTGATATTCATGGTCGTGCTGGGTGGCATGGGTACGATTATGGGGCCCTTAGGCGGCACTATTATCTTTTTGCTGTTATCCGAAGTTCTCTCCAACATCACCGAGGCTTGGCATCTGATATTTGGCCCCTTCCTTATTTTGGTGGTGCTTTTTGCCCGGGGTGGAGTTGAGGGCTTCTTTGCTAAATTTGAGAAACGCCATGACTGATATTGTTTTAAAAGTCGATAATCTGGTTAAGAATTTTGGCGGTTTGGTCGCGACAGATTCGCTAAATCTGGAAGTTGAACAAGGTGAAATTCATGCCGTGATAGGTCCCAACGGCGCCGGTAAAACTACGCTAATTCACCAGCTTTCCGGCATGCTTAAACCAGATGCCGGCACGATCCATTTTGACGGTCAGGAAATAAGCCATATGTCGCCGGCTAACCGGTGCCATGCGGGCATGGTCCGGTCCTATCAGATTACCTCCATCTTCAAGGACTTTTCGGTTTTGGATAATGTTGCGATGTCCATTCAAGCCCGGGAAGGCCACAGTTTCCGCTTCTGGCGGAACGCAGATAAAGATGCTGAATTGGCTGCAAAAGCAATGGCCATCTTGGAAGAAATCGGCTTGCATGACCGGGCTAAAGTCTTGGCTGATAATTTGGCCCATGGCGAACAACGCCAATTGGAAATTGCCATGGCGCTGGCCACTTCACCCAAATTATTGCTGTTGGATGAACCGATGGCGGGCATGGGTCAAGAAGAGTCTGCGCGGGTCACCAAACATCTTAATTCAATGAAAGGCCACTACACCATGCTGCTGATTGAGCATGATATGGATGCTGTGTTTGCCCTGGCTGACCGCATTACGGTGCTGGTCTATGGTCAGGCAATAGCTTGTGGTACACCACAGGAAATTCGCGGCAATGCAGAAGTTCGCCAAGCCTATCTGGGAGAGGACTAATGGCTGAATTGCTGCGGGTAGAAAATATTGAAAGCTCTTATAGCGCCTCTCAAGTTTTATTCGGTCTTTCTATGGAAGTTGGGATCGGCGAGGTTGTGACGCTGCTGGGTCGCAATGGTATGGGTAAAACCACGACCATTCGCTCAATTATGGGTCTGCTGCATCCCCATGCGGGCGAGATTCATCTTAAAGGTCAGGCGATCCACGGTGAGCCTTCATATAAAGTGGCGCAATCTGGGCTTGGCCTGGTGCCCGAAGGCCGGCAAATCTTCCCTAATTTGAGTGTTTATGAAAATTTGGTGGCGACCGCAGCTAATCGCAGCCAGTTGGGCGACCCTTGGACGGTTGAGAAAATCTTTGATCTATTTCCAGGATTAGCCGAACGTCAAACCAATGCGGGAAATCAATTATCCGGTGGAGAGCAGCAAATGCTGGCTGTCTCGCGTGCCCTGATGACCAATCCCGATCTGTTGATCCTTGATGAAGCTACGGAGGGTCTGGCGCCGCTTATTCGAGACGATATTTGGCGGGTATTGGAACAGCTTAAGGCGGCGGGTCAATCCATTTTGGTTATTGATAAAAACGTTGATGCTTTGACGCGGATTGCCGACCGCCATTACGTTATTGAGAAGGGTAAAGTCGTTTGGTCAGGCAGTTCCGAAGAGCTGAAGCAGGATGAAGAATTGCAACATCGGTATTTGGGTGTGTAAAATTAGGACGGGAATAAATAATTACTTGAATTTTGAGCACTAAATTCACAAATACTAATGAATATAAGCTTGGATCTAGTAAATTAATCAATGAATGACGCAGCACAGCAGCAACCTGTAGGTGAGGGTAGGTTTGATGCCAAATTTTGGCAGCTTGAAGCCTATGAACATCCGGGGCAGCAATTTTATTACTGTACTCCCGCTTATATCGACGCGGATGGCTCGGCGGTAATCGGCGATGATTTATTAACCGCCGGCAGTGAAGAACGGGTGCTGGATCAAAAATTAATCTCACGCAATATTTCAGCTACCGTAAAGTTGGTTGCTGGTTTTTTGCATGACTGCAAATTAAAGGGTGAAGAAGCCAAGGTTGTTATGCCCTTAAACGCAACAGCGGTAAGTGTCGAATCCATTGCCACAGAATTTACCGATGCCTGCCGGGAATTTCTTGCTGATGCAAATAACCAGATTATTTTTGAAATGATGAATTTACCGGCTAAATTCACCATTGATTACCTCGATCACTTAGGAATTTTGGTGTTTCCGTTTTGCCAGGAATACATTGCCCGGCCAAGTCCGGCCTGGACTGATTTTACCATATTCGCCAATTGTAATTTTCAGGGTGTGAGTTTTGATCTCAAAAATAAAGCCTGGCCGCCAGACAAAATTCAACCGCATCTGGAAAAGTTTTGCCAGTCGGCCAATCTTAACCGCCTGACACCTTATTTATTGGGCGCAGCTTCACCTGATATCCAAGGTCTCGCCAATGAACTTGGCTTTAAGTTCGTAGCCGGGAAGGCCGTCGACGAAGCCTAATTCGAGCGCAATTTAAAGCGCTGAATTTTCCCGGTCGCCGTTTTCGGCAAATCTTCGACAAAATTAAACCAGCGCGGATATTTATAGCGAGCTAAGCTTGATTTGCAGTGTTCCAGCAATTCAGCTTCAAGCTCATCACCGGCGTCAGAGGCGTCGTTCAGCACGATAAAGGCTTCGGGTTTAACCAACTTCTCATCGTCTTCACGGCCGACAATAGCCGCTTCGAGGACTTTCGGATGCTCAACCAGCTTTCCTTCAATCTCCACCGGTGAGCACCAGATGCCACCGACTTTCAGCATGTCATCACTGCGGCCGCAGCAGAAAAAGAAGCCATTCTCGTCGACGTAATAGGTGTCGCCGGTATACATCCAGCCATCTCGTAGCGCATCAGCAGTTTTCTCAGGATTGCGCCAATATTCTTTGAGCAGGGAATTGCCTTTAATCATCAGAGCGCCGGTTTCGCCCGTAGGCACTTCCTGGCCTTCATCATCGACAATTTTGCCTTCATAGCCGGGTACCGCTAAGCCGCTGGCGCCAGGCTTGATATTGCCTATTTGATTGGAGAGGAAGATATGGAGGATTTCTGTCGTACCAATGCCGTCGAGTAAGGGAATACCGGTCTTATCCATCCAGCGCATCAAAAGGTCTGGCGGCAGGGCTTCACCGGCCGATGTACAGACACGTATCGATGACAAATCAGGATCGCTGTTCTCCATCACTTTAAGCTGTGCCGCATACAATGTCGGCACACCGTAATAAATTGTCGGCTTAAAGGTTTCGATTACTTCGTGAACTGCATCGGGTGTCGGGGGGCCAGGATAAAACACTGCTTCAGCGCCGACCCAAAGCGGGAAGGTCATGCCGTTGCCAAGGCCATAGGCGAAAAACAACTTGGCGGCGGAAAAACAAATGTCGTCTTCTGTAATGTTCAATATACCGACAGCGTAATGCTGGCTGGTGACGACCATATCTTTATGCGCATGGACAACGCCTTTGGGGCCGCCGGTCGTACCTGACGAATAGAGCCAAAAACAATCATCCTCCGCGCTGGCGGGTGAAGGGTCTAAATCGGGTGAAGCGGAGACCATGTGTTTGGCTAGGCTGTCGCCTTCACCTTCTGTCAGCAGGGCGACTTTTGGTTTATGTGGGGATTTCTCCAGCGCGGTCGTCACTTCTTCGGCAAATTCTGCGGAATAAATGACGCCGGCAGCTTCGGAATTCTCGATCATATAGGCGTAGTCTTTAGCGACCAACAAAGTGTTGATCGGCACTGGCAGAATACCTGCCTTGATCGCACCCCAAAACACATAAAAGAACTCGGCGCTGTCCTTGACCATCATCAGGACGCGCTCACCTTTTTGGATACCTAAATTAGTGAGGGCGTTACCGGCGCGGTTCACATGCTCGGCCAAGGTCGCATAGGTAACTTCACCGCCGCCATGCACCCGAATAGCAATTTTTTCGCCCCGGCCGTCTGCCAAATGCCGGTCGATGAACGGCACCGCGACATTAAAATTATCGGAAAAACTAATACCTGCCGGCGTGATGGAGGTATCTACTGATACAGTATGGTCAGCAGTATTTTCTGGCATTTGAAACTCCTTTAAGGCGGCGCTCAAAAACAGTTGAGCCCCAATCGCGAAAGGTTATAACGCAATTGGGGCCCAACTAAATTGATCTATGTCAGAGTTCTAATGAAACTTGACGTATTCAAAATCAGGATCCTTACCTTGGATACCGCGTGCTGGTGCGGCAATCCAACCGGCCATTTTTCCTGGTTCGGTTACCGGAACCATCAAGCTTTCAACAAAAGCGCGATCTTCATCAGTTGGCATCCAGTCGGCAACATTGGCATCCCACTCTTCTTGGGAAATAATATTGCCGTTAGGATCAACTCTCGTATCGGCAAAAGTGCCAATATTACGATGAAAAGCCTGGTGTGGCAGGGTTAGAGTGAAATCTATACCGGCCTCGGATATCGTTTTGTTCCAACGATCAACGCCGCGCTGGCAATCTTCACGATAATCATCACGCAGACGTTCGTTAATAGATGTCAGGGCAGCGATATCGGTGTGAATGATCTTGTTTCCTTCAATTTCGGGAACTTGATAGACTTCGTTATCCAACTGATGGTCATCATCAATTTTCATTTCCTGGAAACGTCCTTTGAGACCCATATTATAGAAATTGGCAGCGTTGGTGGATTTCTCCTGGCCAAACAGATCAAGACAAACAGAGAAATGAAAGTTCATCCATTTTTGGATAAGTGCCAACGGAATGCCGCCATATTGGCCGATATCCAATGTGTCATGTTCTTTGGCCAGCTCGACGCTACGCTGCACCACTCTACCGACACCGGTTTCACCAACAAACATGTGATGGGCTTCTTCGGTGAGCATGAAGTTACAGGTCCGGGACAAGGGATCAAAGCCGGATTCTGCCAAAGCACTCAATTGATATTTGCCGTCGCGATCCTGGAAGTAAGTAAAGCAGAAGAACGACAACCAATCCGTTGTAGGAATATTAAAAGCTTCGAGAATACGAGGCTTGTCAGCATCACCGGAATGGCGTTGCAGCATTTCCTCAGCCTCTTCACGGCCATCACGTCCGAAATGGGCGTGCAGCAGATAGACCATCGCCCAGAGGTGGCGGCCCTCTTCGACATTTACTTGGAACAGACTGCGCAAATCATAAAGTGACGGGCAGGTTTTGCCCAATTGGCGTTGCTGCTCAACCGAAGCCGGCTCGGTGTCGCCTTGGGTAACGATCAGGCGGCGCAGTTCAGCGCGGTATTCACCTGGTACTTCCTGCCAGGCATCCTCACCTTTATGAGCGCCGAAATTGACTTTGCGGCCTTCTTCTTTATCAGCCAGGAAAATGCCCCAGCGATATTCAGGCATCCGAACCATATCGAAATGCGCCCAGCCTTTGGCACTAACATCGATGGCGGTGCGCAAAAATACTTCATAATCCGTGGAGCCGGCCGGCCCAAGCTCATCCCACCAGTTGAGAAAAGCAGGTTGCCAGTTTTCCAGCGCTCGCTGGAGGCGGCGGTCATCGGACAAATTAACGTTGTTAGGAATTTTTTGTGAATAATCAATCTTGCTCATTTTTATACTCGCTTTCTATCGAAATTAGCTTGTTTACCGGTGCCGAACAGTTTGAGGGCACCTTCTTCACCGACCGCATTGGGGCGCTGGAAAATCCAGTTTTGCCAGGCGCTTAAGCGGCCGAATATTTTAGTTTCCATGGTTTCCGGTCCAGCAAAACGGAGGCTGGCTTCCATACCGGTCAGGGCATCGCCTGAATAACTTGCCCGTTCTTCAATGGCGATACGGACTTCATCTTCCCAATCGATGTCATCGGGAATAAAGGTGACGAGGCCCAATTCCTCAGCCGCCTCGGCATCCAACTCATTGCCGATCTCTGCTTTGATATCGGAGATTTTATCCTCGGCATCGAGGAACCGGGTTTCAAGCCGGGTGAGATCGTTACACATCGGCAGGGCGCCGAAATTCATTTCTGACGGCTGTAAAGTTGCCGCCGCAATGTTGGAGCCTTCAAAAGTGCCGTCGAGCATAAAGCTGCGATCAGCGGCCAGGACCAGTTCCATCAGTGTGCCGGTGAAGCAGCTGCCCGGTTCCACCAACGTAATGACGCTACGGGAAGAGACATCCAGGCGTTTGAAAGTGCGCTTAAGATAGTTGGTGATTTCACGAACCAGCCAATCATCCGCATTGTTGATCAAAGCCTGATCTGCGGCAGCAACGAAATCTGCATTGCCCTCAGACTTAAAGACCCAGGTTGTGATCTCATTTTCGTTGGTCCGCATGTGCAGGATAAAATCATCGAATTCGCGGGCAAAGGCGAGGGGCCAGAAATCAACGCCGGCGGCATGAATTGCGGCGGCATCCTGCTCTGGTTCCTTCTCAGGGCCACGCACCGTAATTTCGGCTGTCAATCCGGCCCGGTCAATTTGGACCGAAATGTTTGAATAGTTGATCTCGTCACCATTGATTTCACGTTTGAGCGGCGTCAGTTCAATGCCCTTGGCATCAGCCGGACGTGACGAGTCCTTAGCAAACTCTTGAGCCCGTTCTTTGGCGGTTTCCATGAGTTTCGAACGCGGCACCAATTCGTCAACGAAATTCCATTGCAAAGCGCGTTTGCCTTTGACGCCTTCGTTGAGAGTGCAGAAGTAATCCGCGTGGTCGCGGCGTACATTGCGCTTATCGACGACGCGCGTTAGTCCGCCTGTACCTGGTAAAACAGCCAGCAGCGGAACTTCCGGTAAGGATACAGTGCTGGCGCCATCATCGATTAACATGATGTGGTCGGCGGCGAGAGCAAGCTCATAGCCGCCACCCGCTGCGGTGCCGTTGACGACACAGATATATTTCTGATCTGAATTGGCCGTAGAATCTTCGATACCGTTGCGGGTCTCATTGGTGAATTTACAGAAATTCACCTTATGGGCATGTGTCGAAGTGCCAAGCATGGCGATATTGGCGCCGGCGCAAAAGACACGATCTTTTGCCGAGGTGATGATGACGCTCTTAACTTCCGGATGTTCAAAGCGTAAACGCTGGGTCGCATCATACAATTCAATATCGACGCCCAAATCATACGAGTTCAGTTTGAGCTCGTAGCCGGGAACCATGCCACCATCTTCTGAAACGTCCATTGCCAAGGTTGCAACCGGGCCGTCGAAGCTGAGTTGCCAGTGCTTGTACTGGCTGGGATTAGTTGAAAAATCGATCATCCTACTGTCTTATCCTCTATTTCTGCCGCCAAATAACCATATGACTGTTAATTTCAATTATTCAAAAGTATAACTCGTATTCCCTACAATTCTGCTATTTTTTTCGACTTATATTAGCCATAGGAAATGTTTTCGTAAATCGGTACCAAAATACCTATTTACATATAGTGCGACTCGTTGCATTGTGTCAATAGACAAAATTGATCTAAATCAATTTTATAGCTAAGTGATTGAATCAAAGAGAACTATGAATTCAGAAACTCGATTTTTACAGGTAAATATTCGACCAGCCGTCATTGATGACTTACAAAAAATCATCGATTTAGATGCCGAAGTTACCGGATTAGAGAAAAAAGATTACTGGGAAGACCGCTTTGACCGGTTCGCCGAAAGTGACGGGCGGCACCTTATTGTTGCTGAATCAGCGACACCAGGTGAAGTTCTCGGCTTTATTGTCGGTGAAGTTCGAGCCTGGGAATTTGGTTCTCGTCCTTGCGGCTGGATATTTGCCATTGGCGTTGATCCGGAACAGCGTGTCCAAGGTATCGGCGAGCAATTATACAACGCAATATGTGAGGCGTTTAAGGCCGATGGCGCCAGCGCCGTGCGGACAATGATTGCCCGGGAAGATCAACTCAATATGTCGTTCTTCCGCGCGCAAGGGATGATGGGTGGACCATTTATTGAATTGGAGAAACCACTTGATTGATAAGTTATTGATTGGAGAACCGACGTGAGACTGCAAAAAGCTACTCATTATGGATTATATGCGGTTCTGGAATTAGCCCGGGATCCGTCCCGCCAGTTATCGGCCACGGATATTGCGGATATCTACGGTATATCTTCTAATCATCTGGCAAAAGTACTGCGCGATCTTGGCCGCGCTGGTTTGGTTGATTCAGTCCGCGGAGCTGGAGGCGGTTATCGCTTTTCCGGTAATTCCAGACGCACCACCTTGATGGATGTCATTAATATCTTCGAGGAGATCGGCAGCGATTCGTCAGCCGCCGCGGATCCCGGCGACGAGACTGATATTGGTAGTGCTCTGCTTTTAGTGCTGGGAGAAATCGACGATATCGCCCGGGCGACCTTCGGCTCAATCACCTTGGACACGCTTTTGAAAACCATGCGCTGGCAGCAGGAGCGGGAAGCCAAATTGGTGGAGTAGGGATTTAGGCCGATACAATCCGTGCGCCAATTAATTGCCGAACAACCTTACCAGGAAGAGCGTTAAACCCGGGAACGAAACAAGCAGGGCGACGCGAACAACATCGGAAGCGATAAACGGGGAGACACCTTTAAAGGTTTGCGCAATCGGTATGTCTTTCGACATCGAATTAATAACAAAAACATTCATGCCGACTGGTGGGGTTATAAGCCCGGTTTCGACTACGATCAAAGCGACGATACCAAACCAGATTTTTACATCTTCCGGATCCATACCGAAATCCATTACCTCCAGGATAGGCCAGAAAATTGGAATGGTCAGCAGGATCATCGACAGCGAATCCATGACGCAGCCGCCAAGCAGATAAAAGAACAGAATAATCGACAAGACGAGCAGAGGAGATAATTTAGCATCGCCGATCATGGCGGCGAGTTCTTGTGGCAGTTGGGTGAGAGCAAGAAACACATTGAGAATATCGGCGCCAAAGATGATCAGAAATATCATGGCCGTGGTCTGGCCGGCACCCATGACACTATCAACAAATCCTTCGGTACGCATACCACCGTGAAAGTAAGCGAGTGCGCCCGTGCCGATGGCGCCGAATGCCGCACCTTCGGTCGGCGTGAAGACACCGCTATAAATACCGCCAATCACGATGATAAAAATCAACACAACGGTCCAGATTTCCTTAATCGCCGCCCAGCGTTCGGCGCTATTGGATTTTGCACCTGACGGACCCGATTCCGGCGATATCCGCACATAAATCATAATGACGATCATATAACCGAGGGCGGCGATGAAACCGGGGATGAAAGCGGCCAGGAACATTGTCGCGATATTGGCTTCCACAAGGACAGCATAGATCACCAATATTACAGAGGGTGGGATCAATATGCCAAGCGTACCGCCTGCCGCCAACGCTCCGGTTGCCAGAGCGCCGGAGTAGTTAAACCTTCTGAGTTCGGGCAAGGCAACCTGGCCCATCGTCGCAGCGGTCGCTAAAGAGGAGCCGCAAATTGAGCCAAACCCGGCGCAGCCTCCAATGGCTGCCATGGCAACACCGCCTTTTCTATGCCCGAGAAAAACATTGGCAGCGTCAAACAGAGCTTTGCTCATGCCGGCGCGGGTGGCGAATTGACCCATCAATAGAAAGAGGGGTACGACAGATAGATCATATGTGGAAAATCGCCAATAGGCTGCGCTGTTAAAATAATTCAGCAATGGCGTCCAGCCTGCGAGGGTTAAGTATCCTGCAATACCGACGGTAATCATGGCGATGGCGATCGGTAACCTAAAGGCAATAAGCACCAGGAGGACACCCAGCATAAAAAAACCGAACTCCAGGCCTTCCATTAAAGTTCACCCTCAAGTGGATCATGTTCTGCGCTGGCTTCATAATAATGTTGCCAGATCGTATAGAAAGAAACGACAACCAGCAGCGCCATGCACGGCATGATGAAAATAAACACATAAGCACGGGGAATTTGCAGAATAACGGTTTGTTCATTGGTGGCGAGAAAATCAAGTCCACCCACCCATAACCGCCAAGTCAGCAATACCGTTATTGCGCTATAAATTATGGCGCTAATAGAATCGAGAATTCCTTTTGTGCGGGGTGACGAATTGTAGGTAAAAAAATCCACCAGCACATTGCCTTTTTTGAGCTGGCAATGGGGCAGAAAGGAAAAAACTGCAATGGCACACGCCATCTCGACCAGTTCGAAATCACCTGGTATCGGTGTATTAAAAAAATATCGTCCGATAACACTGACGACCGTGAGAATACCCGCTGCAGTTAAAAAAGCACCGCCTATTATCACAAAAATACGTGTCAAACGGTTTAGCACCCGATCCAAGGTATTGGACCGGGTGCTTTCTGTTGTTGTTTCGGTCATAGCCCTAAGTCTAATTCCGAATGTTCGTAGTTGAAAGAACCTATTTCGTATATTTGGAGATCAAAGCTTTGGCCTCTGCCAACAAGGCTTTACCGTTATGTCCTTTTTTGGTGACGTCGGCCACCCAGGCTTGATGAATCTTTTCGGCATTTGCTTTGATCTTTGCTACATCGGCGGCGGACATCGTGTTGATTTTGTTGCCCCGCTTAGCAGCAATAGACATAAACTTCGCCTCAATATCATCGTAGGCCTTGCCCACTTTGGCGGCGATATTCATACCGGTGTTCTTATCAACGACCTTTTTCAAATCGCCCGGCAGGCCATCATAGAATTTCTTGTTCATACCCAAGAAGAAAGTCGCCGCGATCAAACCACGATCACCCGCGACCAGTGTATGGATTGGAGCGATTTGTTGAATTTTAAAAGGAATGACAATTTCCCAAGGCAGGACACAGCCTTCAACCACACCCTTAGATAACGCTTGCGGTACTTTCGGCACCGGCATGAAAACTGGTGTGGCGCCGACGGATTTCAATAGCTCACCCATGCCGCGATTGGTAGCTCGTACTTTGCGGCCTTTGAAATCGGCAATAGAATTGATCGGCGATTTTACCATATGAATATTAAAACGCGCCGGTGTGTGAAAAAGCAGCGGATGGACATCCTTGTATTCGTTCTTCAGGTGTTTTTCGGCAAATTCCTGATAGGCCTGGGTTGTCGCTTCGGCAGTTGAAACCATAAACGGCAAATCGAAAACCGCCGTCAGTGGGAAACGGCCACCGCTGTAGCCCGGCAAAGTCCAGCCAATTTCAGTGATGCCGTCTTTGATCTGGTTAAACACTTGCGGCGGCTTACCACCCAAGGACATAGAATGATAGACTTGTGCAGAAATACGGCCACCCGAATCTTTTTCCAAAGCCTTTTTCAGCGGCGTTAACAGGAATAGGTTAACCGGAGCTTTTGGCGGAGTCTGATGGTGAAGTTTAACTTTAAAGTCGGCTGCAGACACAGAATCGACTCCGATAGCAGCAGTCATCGCGACGGCTCCTGCTAAAATTGGTAGCATAAATTTTTTCATCGGTAATTCCTCCCAAAAAAGATTGAAATTCGTTAATGACGCACTGTGGCACAGTCAAACCGCTACAGCCAACCATTAATTTAGAGTGTTTCACAATAAAAACAGCAGTATTCTGCGACTAATTCTCAATAATGATTTGAGTTAGCAGGTGTTACTAATGAGCCGCTGGATTTTCGCACAATTGTAATAAAATAAAAAGTGGCCGGGTCGCAATTCGGTTTAAAGCAGTTGTTCCTCGGGCGGGACCATGGAACTATAATAACAGTAGAATTATGGCGAAATTTCTCTCGATATACCGGCGAATAAGTTATCGTCTCTTAACCGCAGTTTTCCTCGCTTTTTTGGGGATGGCGTTAACGTTAATGCCGGCTCAAGCGCAGCAGAAGACACTGCGAATCGGTGCTTTCCTGGCAGTGACGGGGCAGGGATCATTCCTCGGTGCGCCGGCCTTGGCAACCCTTAAACTTTATACCGATCTTTTAAATCTCCAGGGTGGTTTGCTAGGGCGCAAGGTCGAACTGATCGACTATGATGTCGGCATCGATACCCGCACAGCGCAAACCGCCATCCGCCGCCTCATTGATATTGATCGAGTTGACGCCATTATTGGCGGCTCAACCACCGGGGCGGCGATATCGGTGCTGCCGATTATTGAGCAGGCAGGAATTCCATTTTTAGCTTTGGCCAGTTCTACTGAGCTGGTGAGCCCGGTGCGAAAATGGGTCTTCAAGACTTCCCAAACCGATCGGATGGCTTGCGGTAAAATTCTCAGCGATATGAGGAAACGAAATATTCGATTTATCGGTATTATATCGGGTGATGGCGGGTTCGGCCGGTCGATGCGGGCGCATTGTCTGGATATTGCCAAGAATTTGCAATTTAAGGTTATTGCTGACGAGCTTTATCGGGCACAATCCCGGCGCGTGGTTGATCCGCTCAAACGAATCAAGGCCAAAAGAAACATCCAGGCGGTGCTTAACATCGGCTTTGGCTCGTCGCCGGCCTATGTCACCCAGAATTTTAGGAAACTTGGATTTGAGGTTGCGCTGTATCAGACCCACGGGGTGGCGACCCAGGATTTTCTCGATTTCGCCGGCACGGCTGCAGAAGGCGTGAGGCTGCCGGTAGCTCCGCTTATTATCGCTGATAAGTTACCGCCGAATGATCCGATCAAGCCGGTGCTGAGCTCGTACATGCAGATTTATCAAAAACGCTGGGAGGTGAAGCCCAGCGTCTACGGCTCACATGCCTTTGATGCGATCCGGCTCTACGCCTTGGCCGTGCGCCGGGCACGCAGTTTGGATAGGGAAAAAATCAGGCAAGCGCTTGAAAGTACCGACGGCTATATTGGCGCTAATGGGGTGGTGAAAATGTCGGCCAAGGATCATCTCGGACTTGATTTCAACGCCTATCGGATGGTTGAAATCCAGGGTGGTCAGTGGGTGCCGCTTGAGTAGAGCTAGGTTGCTTCATGTCTCAGAGACAGGCATAAATTGAGAAATTAAAATTGGGATAGTTGATGAAAGTTCTCGCTGTCATTCCGGCCCGCTGGGCCTCGACCCGTTTTCCGGGTAAGCCGCTGAAGGAAATTTGCGGCAAGGCGATGATTCACAGGGTGTGGGATCAGACCGTTCAGGCCAAGAGCGTCACTCAAACCGTGATTGCTACCGACGATGACCGCATTGCCGACTATTGCCGGGCCAACGATCTTGATGTGGTGATTACTGCGGACAGCCATCCGACCGGCAGTGACCGCTTGGCTGAAGTGGCGCAAAAAATCGAAGCAGATGTCTATGTCAATGTGCAGGGTGATGAACCGCTGATTGAACCAGCAACCATTGATGCGGTTACAGAGTGTTTGGTAGCAGCGATGGAGCGGGGGATTGAAGTTTCAACCGGCTATATTGAAGGTGCCACAGACGCGCAACTGGATGACCCGTCTGTAGTCCATTTGGTGCCAGCCCTTGATAACAGCGTGATTACTTTTTCCCGGTTGCCGGTGCCTTATCCGATGGCCGAGACCATGCCGCGCACTGTTCATGTTGGCCTATACGCCTTTACCCGAAAGGCTCTTTTGTTATTTCCGACGCTTGAACGGGGCCCGGTAGAGCGCGCCGAAAGCATTGAAGTGATGCGCTATCTTGAACACGGCCATCGCATCGCCTGTGTGCCGGTTGAGCCGGGCTCCATCGGAGTCGATACGCCGGAAGACCTAGCCGAAGTCGAAGCCATATTGGAGGCGAAAGCGTGAGTGAATTATCTGAACAACAATTTATGGAGCGTCTCGCCGGGCTAAAACTTTTGTCTCTTGATACGGATGGCGTACTGACCGATGGCGGTTTGTACTATACTGATGACGGGGACGAGTTGCGTAAATTTAATGTCAAAGACGGCATGGGCATCAAGCGGGCGCAAAAAGCCGGGGTAAAAATCGCCATCATTACGGCGAGCCTAGCCCCCTCGATTGCACACAGGGGACAGCGCCTGGGCGTCGATTTTGTTCAGCTTGAGTGTGAAGACAAATTGGCGTCGCTGGTCAATATTTGTGACGGCCTGGGGATCGATCTTGATCAAGTTGGCCATGTCGGTGACGATCTCAATGATCTTCCGGTTTTAAATGCTGTCGGCTGTCCGATGTCGGTGGCAGATGCGACCAATGAAGCAATCTCTGCAGCCGTTTATGTCACCAAAAAGAAAGGCGGTGACGGGGCAGTGCGCGAAATATGTGATCTTATCGTCACGGCGAAGAACGCTGTATAGATAAAAGGTGTTGCATGGTCACAGACGTTGACAGTCCTGACAAACATAGCATGCTCGCCGAACGTCTCGACGAGGCCGAAGAATTAGCCCGTAAAATACTCTCCACTCAGCCGGATAATCCGGATGCTTTAAATGGGCTCGGTCTTATCCACGTCCAACAGGAACGTTTTGATCAGGCCATTGATTTGTTTGAGCAGGCCCACGCTATTGATCCGGAGCGGGGCGACTTTACCGATAATCTGGTTAGGGCGTTTGAAACTTCAGCCAAGTCAATGGCTCATGCATCGCGGTTTGGTGCCGCCATCAAAACGCTTGAACGGGCGCTGGTCATGAGGCCGGGAGATGTCTCCTTAACTTGCCGGATGTCATTTGTCTTGTCGCTGGCAAATCGTTACGGGGAGGCTTTAGCGGCGGCCGACCGGGCTCTATCCAAAGCGCCCGAGTCTCCAGAGGCCCTCGACGTCCGTGGGTTGGCTTTGCTGGGCCTCAATCAGCTTGACCACGCAATAAAAAGCTTTCGAGATGCCCTGGATAATGATTTGCAATATGCGCCGGCTTATTCAAATTTAGGTTTGGCCTATCGGGCCCAGGGAGATCACCGGAGCGCCATTAGCTGCTTTGATGAAGCCATTCGTCTCGATGAAGGCAATCCGCAAGCCTACAACAATCTTGGTATTTCCCTGCTTGATATGAATGATTTGCCCCAAGCTGAAACTGCCTTACGAAATGCTCTGTCAATCGAACCGGATTATGCCGAAGCTCATTTCAACCTCAGCCGCGTGCTTCTGATGGCGGAGGATTTTGCCAATGGCTGGAAGGAAAATGAGTGGCGCTGGTTGTGTTCCGAATTTCCTTCGACCTGGCGCGAATTTCCCCAAGACATGTGGCAAGGCGAAGATTTAACCGGCAAGAAAATTCTGATCTGGAGTGAGCAGGGTATCGGTGATGAGATTATGTTCGCCAATACGCTGCCGGATATCGTGCGCGATAGTGCAGGCGTTATCATTGAATGCAATGACCGGCTGGTACCGATCTTTGAGCGCTCTTTCGAGGGCGTTACTGCAGTGGCACGGCAGGAGCCGCCCGATCCCAGGATTGAACACGCCGATACAGATTATCAAATGCCGATTGGCTCAATTTGCAAAATATACCGACAATCCGTGGAAGACTTTCCCCCAGAGCTCAGCGGTTATTTAAAAGCCGATCCTGATTTGACGGCTGAAATCAGGGAACGCTATGACGCGCTTGGGCCTAGTATGAAAGTTGGTATTTGCTGGCGTAGTGGTAATCCCATTGTGGGCGCTGAACGCTCGGTGCCCTTGGAGTTTTGGGATGAGTTGTTGGGGATGACTGGTTGCCACTTTATCAATCTGCAATACGGCGAAGTTGATCAGGACTTAGCCGGAGTCTTCGAGCGCACAGGCGTCGAGGTTTTTAAAGATGAGGCCGTTGATCCGCTCACCAGTGCCGAAGACTGGTTTGCTCAAATCGCTGCTTTGGATCATGTGATCTCGGTTGATAACTCCACCATTCAGGTATCGGGTTCGCTCGGCATTCCAACCTGGACCTTGCTGTCCAAAGTACCGGAGTGGCGGTTCGGGCTGAATCGGCTGGATCACCTTTGGCATCCCTCGATCCGGATTTTCCGCCAGCATAAAAAGGGTGAGTGGGAATTATTAATGACGGAGGTAGCTTTCACCTTCGCTTCCTTGCTTGAAACCGAGGGCTATGTTGAGTCCTAAACTGGCTTGGTCGTGAAGTCACCTTGTACAGCCGAGCGTGATTCCATGACCGCGCGTACATGGTCACCAAGATCAGGGTGCGTCACAATCAGTTCATGAAAATTCTCTTTGGTGAGTTCAAGCAATTGGCAGTCAGAAAGAGAAATAACATCGGCCATACGTACTGAATTTCTCAAGATTCCCATTTCACCAAAAAAATCACCTTCTCTGAGCTTGACCGGATTGGGCGTGATCTCTACTTCAACTTCACCAGAGACGATGAAAAACATACTCTCAGCCTGCTCGCCCAACCGGACAACAGCATGACGCGGCGGCACTACCAATGGGGTCAGTAAGCCGGCGATATCAGCAATCTGCGCTGCATCCAAATCTGAAAATAGCGGCACTTTAGCGATCAGCCGCCAGGTGACGATAAACTCATGTTTACGAATTTCATTGGCGAAGCCGGTCGCGATCACGCCTGTGGGAAGGGCTAACATGCCGATGGCAAGCACCATCGTAATAGCGCCGAAGATTTTGCCGCCAACAGTGACGGGCACGACATCGCCGTATCCAACTGTCGTCAGCGTTGCCAAACTCCACCACATCGAATGCGGGACGCTGGCAAAGATTTCCGGCTGAGCTTCATTTTCGAACAGGAAAATAATTGACGAGGTGAATAGAAGCGCGATTAACATTATGAAAACAGCGGCGGTGAGTGCGCGCGACTGATTGCGGATAACAGCCCAAATGATTATCAGAGCAGGGGAATAGCGAGTTAGTTTGAGCAATCGCAATAGCCGGAATATTCTGAGCAGGCGTAAGTCGATGGCAAAGAACGCGCTCAGGTAAAATGGCAGAAAAGCTACCAGATCGATGATGGCCATCGGCGAAATAATATATTTGATCCGGCCGATAACCGGGTGGCTGTAGTCATTGACCTTGTCTTCCGTGCACGACCAAATACGCATGAGATATTCAACGGTAAAAATCGCGACGGAAAAAACTTCAAAGTTAAAAAAGAAATCCTGATAGGCGGCATGGATCGACGGTACGGTTTCCAGCACAATCGCGGCGACGTTCAGGAGAATAAGCACCATCATAAAACGGTCAAAAACGTAGCCGAAGCGATCGCCCGGAATGGATAATTCTAGAAATTCATGTGTGCGTCGTTTCAGCAAATTCGGCACCCCCGATATCACACGAACATATCGATCCTCTTATACCGTATTATTTCTGACTGAATTCTTAATGAGTGTCTATGTCCAGGGTCAAGGCGGGCTAACGATTTGAGATTTTAGCTTCGGATAAGACTTTCGGAATGCTTTTGGTGTTTATAGGCGCCATTAAATGAACGCCTGAAACACCTTCAAACTCTGCCATTTCCTGAATTTGCTCAAGGCAAATCTTAATGCCTTCTTCTTTCGGGTCTGGCGCTTTATTTAGCCGGTCGATTATTTCGTCAGGGATAACGACGCCCCACAGATTCTCGCGCATCCATTTGGCTGAAGCAGCAGATGGCAGCGGACCATTGCCAATCAGAAAAAACGTATGTTCGGTCATACCTTCTTCGACCAGCAATTTGGCATAAGACCGAATGATGTCCATGTCATAGCAAAGTTGCGTCTGAACAAACTTTGCGCCCGCCCTTTGTTTCTTTTTAAGGCTGCCCGCCCATTTATCTGAAAATTCGGCAATTGGAGTATCTGCCGCGCCGATGAAAAATTTTGTTGGCGTGATGAGTGATTTAGTATTGGGCGAAATTCCTTCCTCGGTCTTTTTAACGCTTTTTGAGGGAATGATGCCTTGAGTTGTCATTTCGTAGGCGATGGAAATTAGCTCATGACTTTGCAGGTCAAAAACGGGTTTGGCCTCGGGCTGGTCGCCTGCGGTCGGGTCGTCTCCTGTCAGGGCCAATAAATTATGTACGCCCATGGCCGAAAGTCCGAGCAAATCACCCAGCAAGGCAATGCGATTACGATCCCGGCAGGTAAATTGGGCAATCGGTTCGATACCATTACTCTGTAAAATACTAGCGGCAATGATACTCGCCATATGGACATTGGCATTTGGGCCATCGGTTACGTTGACGGCATCAACCAGGTTTTTATAGAGACTGGCTTTTGCCAATAAATCGTCGGCGCCACCTGAAACCGGCGGCGTGATCTCGGCAGTTATCGCGAACTGACCATCAAATAGACGGCGGACCAGAGCGCTTTCGAAGGGTGGTGTGTATTCTTCTGCCATAAATTATTGCCGTTTTCGGGAGACAACGTAGGATTCGTCATTGAACCAAAGGCCCTTATATTTGGAGAGAACATCACGGGTAGCATCTAAGTAAAAATGGTCGCTCATAACATCTTCCAGTCGATCATCTTCAATTTGCCCGACATAGGTAACGGCATTCCAGGCAGCCAGCAGCGTTGAGGTGCCGATGTGAGTGTCGCTTTCATCAACTTCGCTCGGCAAGGTGTGCATGTCGTAGCGGAATAGGGCCCGCTTGTCGGAATAGGTGTTGAAATTCAAATCCCGGTGCGTTTTGCCGAGTTCTTTCTTCAGCTCTTTCAGCAATTCATGTCGGTTGGTAATAAAAGGGTTTTCCTCTGGCCAGACCCGCCTGATTATTTCCAGGCCCGGGTCGCCACCAAATGAATGAATGCCGAGCAAGCGTCCTCCCGGAGCCAGCGACCGCGCTAAGGGTGAAATGACTTTGTTAACTTTGAATTCAACCGGCATGCGCGCCCGATAAGGTTGCGAGGCAATGACCAGATCATAGTCCGCCCGGTTTTGACCTGGCCGGGGTATAACCTGATCCAGTAAGAATTTCTGGTCTTCGCGATACAGCACGAGAACTGAAGGGCGAACGTAGAGCGGGTTGCCTGTTTTTTCGCTCGCTTTGACCTGCCAGCTATCGGCTAAAACCGGTTGCAGCGCCTTGATTTGCTCGTGAAATTCATGGGCGGAATCACCCGCCAGGGGAACATCCATCCAATTTAACGTTGCCGCTGCTTGCATTGATCGCGGGGTCAGCCAGGGAGATTCTGTATAATACAGATTAGTTACGATTAGCACTGTAGCCGGGTGCTCAAAAAACCGGTCAGACATTTTCTCAAGGCTAAGCCGCACATCTTCCATGCTGATTTCTTTGCCAACGATATAAAAGGGCATATTCCGGTATCGGCGGTGCATTTCCCGCATCACACTGGTTAATACTGTGCCATCGCCCATGCCAGCATCAAAAATACGGAGCGCCGGTGGCGTCGGGTGAATATGGGCAAGCTCCATACCGACCCGTTCTGCCACCACCCATTTTTCGCTGCAGGTGTTTACAAACATCAGATATTTTTGCCGGTTATCATAAAAGCGGAAATTTGCTTTTTTGAGTTCATCCGGTTTGGCTTTTTTAGTTTTTTTCTTTTTTGCCCGCGGCTTGGCCGTGGTTTCTGATTTAGCCAAAATATCTTTCTGACTTTTCTTATCAGTGGTTTGCTGGCCAACGCCATTTACCTGCAAGAACTTTTCAATTTTAGCGACCGTGGCTGTCGTGACGCCTTTGCCAGACCTCATGCGGGCGACAAATTTGCCGTCATTAATTGCGCGCCGTCCGAAAGTGCTTTCGGCGATGCCGGCTTCGCGGCAATATTTTTCAATTTTGGCAATGATGGCGGAATTTTCGTGCACGTCTTTGCCCTGCTTTTATTTAAGAATGCAAATCACTCGCATAAAGTATTGACGCTAGCGGAATTTCCGTCAACTAAAAATCCCACTTTTTATGAATTTAATTTTATTGGGATAAATCCCACAATCGTCGAAGCAAAAGTGGGATTCTTCCCACAAAAATACCTATAGGACTAAGTGGGCAGATGCCCTGAGCTAACCAAGCGCCGGATTTCAATAGCTGGGCAGCGGTCCATCACCATATCGAGACCGGCGGCTTGAGCGCGTTCAGCGGCTTCATCACTGCGAATTTCTAGCTGCATCCAAATCGTCTCAATGCTTTTGGCACCAGCTAAGGCGATCGCTTCATCCGTGATCTCAACCGCGCCACTAATGTTGCGGAAAATATCAACCATTTGAAAATCGTCCGGAATCTCGGCCAGCGTGTTGTAGACTTTCTCACCGTGGATGAAGCCGTCATTCTTGCGCGTGTTCACCGGAATTACCCGGTAGCCCCGGTCCTGCAGGAATTTCATCACGCGGTGGCTGGCCCTATGCGGCTTGGGGCTGGCGCCAACCATGGCGATGGTTTGAACGCGCTTGAAGATACCGGCGATATGGTCATCTGAATAGGAGAGGGGAGAGTTCATATTATGCTCACGTGTTTTTAACTAGTCGATGACCGGTAGTATAAGCCGCGAGGGATATTCCGCGCTATGATAGATGGTGTCACTGCCGACTTTATGCGGCAGGTATTGATGGGTGAATGGTGCGTCTGTCACGGGCGAGTCGCCATTGACGATTTCCAGCCTTATGCGGTGACCAGCCTTGAACACATTTGATGCCGGATGAATTTCAATCTCAAATTTGTAAACCTCACCTGGATTTAAAGGTTCAGGTTTTTCATGTTTGTAGTAGGGCCGATAATCGGTTGAGCGCTGGTCATCCTGGTCACGGTGGGAGGCTTTGAGCCAGCCTTTGGTGATCACCGCAAAGGCAGGCTGCCGTCCCGCTGCTTTTTCTTCAGCTGATTGCGGAAATTGGTCTGAAATTTTGATGATAAAATCCGTATCCTCCTGATCCGAACTGGCAAACAGCTCCAACACAATCGGGCCGGTAATCTCGGTATCGGTTTCAAAGGGCGGCGTGGTGAAAGTCAGGACGCCGCCCACCGGATCAGGTCCGAATTTACTCATGGCGACAACACCTAGCGCCCATTTCGGGTGCGGATAATCATAAGAGGTGCTGCCGTCCTCCGCAGGTTGAGCCTCTGCTGACAGGCTGCCATCATTCAGCGACGTTACACTCTCTGAATTTTCGCCGCTCAAGTAAAAAGAAACAGTTTCTGCTCGTTCGAGCGGCCAGGAGGATTCAGACCGGTAGTCATTAAGCCCGCGTACGAACAGTTCTACCGGCGGCTGTTCCATCACATCATTGTCGATACCTTTAAGGTGGTGATCGTAAAAAGGCAGGAAGAATTGTTCATGGAATTCCGGCTGGTCAAATAGATGCACCGCTTCGCTCACACTAGCGGCACCTGTTACAACAAGTTTTTTCGGGCAGCTCAGCTCTTCATAGGCCAGCAGATTGCCACGCAGATGCAGGCCGACTTTGCCCCAGGCGCCAACCGACAATACCGGCACCTGAACTTCAGCCAACCGTAAATGCGCACTGCGTTCCTGCCACCACTCATCAAACGTATCATGTTGAATAATCTCGTTGGCTAGGTCACGCTCCATCCCGCGGCCCGACGTATCTCCGGCAGCGCGATGGTAGTTATTGGCGCGCACCATAGTGTACCAGTTGGCAAAGAATTCCCCATAGATGCCGCCGTTATAGGCGGAATCCCGATACATATCGATCAGCCCGTCATAGGGCGCAATACAGGCAAGGTGCGGCGGGTTTTCGATGCCCATAAACCATTGCGACATGGCGTAATAGGACTGGCCGATGCCGCCGATTTTGCCAGTGGACCATGGTTGTCCGGCGATCCATTCGATCAGATCATAGAGGTCCTGCTGTTCGGTTTTGTCCAATAGACCGTAAACGCCTTCCGACTTGCCACTGCCGCGCACATCGGCATGGACGTAGGCATAACCGTGTTCGGTATACCATTCCACCGGCCCGGTTTCCCGCCAGGGAAAAATGCTGTGGACGGGAATGTCATCGGTATCATAACGGTAGGGTGATGCCGCCAGCAAAGTAGGGCAGGGCTCATCATTGTCGGGCTGATAAATCCTGACGGCGAGATTTACGCCGTCCCGCATCGGCACCATGATGTCGCTGGATATACGCATTTAAGCTTTTACCGGCCCCGCCACACCGGATCGCGTTTTTCCAAGAAAGCATCGATGCCTTCCTGGGCGTCATATTCCTGCATGTTCTTGGCCATTACTTCGGTGGTGTAGGCGTAGGCTTCCGCAAGGTCCATATCGAGCTGCTCATAGAAGGCTGGCTTGCCCATCGACATGGTCAAGGTTGAGCGGCTGGCGATACTTTCCGCGTATGCCATCACCGCATCGTCTAACTCATCTGCTTTAACGATTTTATTGATCAGGCCGAAGCGCAGGGCGTCTTCAGAGCTGAACAAGTCACCCATCAGCAGCATTTCCATGGTGTGTTTGGCGCTGGCGGCCCGGCTCAAGGCCACGGCCGGGGTTGAGCAGAACAAGCCATTAGTCACGCCCGGCACCGCAAATTTGGCCTCTTCGACCGCCACCGCCAGATCACAGCTCGCCATCAACTGGCAGCCTGCCGCCATAGCCGTGCCATGCACCCGCGCGATAATCGGCTGCGGCTGTTTTTTCATTGAGATCATCATATTGCTGCACTGCTGGAACAGGGCGTGGATCGCTTCATAGCTTGAATCGGCGCGCATTTCCCGGAGGTCATGGCCTGAACTGAAGATGGGGCCGTTGCCGGCCAGGATAATCACTTTGATCGATTTATCTGCGGCGATGGCATCAAAAGCATTTTGCAGCTCGGTAATGAGCTCGGTCGACATGGCGTTGCGCTTTTCCGGACGGTTCAGCGTTAACGTACAGATACCGTCTTTATCTTCGCGGAGGAGAATGGATTCATTGTCACTGGCCGGCATAAGATGCTCCCAAGATTGCTTTTAATAATTGTTGAAGCAGCTTGCCGCGATTGACACCCGTTTCGCAACCGCTAAATTGCCGCCCCTGCCGAAGGGTAAAATCCAATTCTTGCGCAATTTGACTGAAATGATTGTGGTAATATTATACCTCAATAGTAAGTCGTTGATTATAAATCATAAAATTGAGTTTATTTGCATTGACTAGGCAATAATAATTGGCATACTCCGCCCTGAAATTGGCGGCGGCCGTTGGGGGCGCCGTTAGATACTAGTGAGATTGGATTCGAGATGAATACATATTCGCAAAAACCAGCCGAAGTCGAGCGCGAGTGGTTCGTGATTGACGCTGAAGGCCTAGTTCTTGGCCGGATGGCCAGCATCGTCGCGATGCGCCTCCGCGGAAAACATAAACCCACTTATACGCCGCATGTCGATTGTGGCGATAATATTATTATTGTTAACGCTGATAAGGTTGGCCTGACCGGCAACAAGCGCAATGATAAAACCTATTATTGGCATACTGGCCACCCGGGCGGCATCAAAAGCCGGACGGCAGACAAAATTCTCGATGGCGAACATCCTGAACGGGTTGTCATCAAGGCCGTTGAGCGCATGATTACCCGCAACCCGCTGGGCCGCAAGCAAATGAAAAAGCTGCACGTCTATGCCGGCAGTGAACATCCTCATGAAGCGCAAAATCCGCAAAGCCTGGATATTGCCGCGATGAACCCGAAAAATTCTGTTAACCGCGCTGCGGCAGGGAGTAACTAAAAATGGCTGAAGAAAAGAAAACTCTCGAAGATTTAGGTGAAGCTGTTGCGGCAGCTGCTGCTGAAGCCGAAGCACCGGCGGAAGCCCCCGCCGAAGCTGGTGAAGAAGCTAGCGATGCTGCGCCCGCTGTTGAAGCCGACGTGACGGCTGTTGAGCCGCAGATCGATGATCTCGGACGTTCTTACGCGACTGGCAAACGGAAAGATGCGGTGGCCCGCGTTTGGATCAAACCAGGCAGCGGCAAAATTGTCGTCAATGGCCGGGATATTGAAACCTATTTCGCCCGTCCGGTCCTGCGCATGATGATCAACCAGCCTTTTGGCATAGCCGAACGCGCTGATCAGTATGACGTTCAATGCACGGTCAAAGGCGGTGGCCTCTCGGGTCAAGCCGGCGCGGTGCGTCACGGTATCTCGAAGGCCTTGGTTTTGTATGAACCCTCGCTGCGCCCGCCCTTGAAAAAAGAAGGCTTCCTGACCCGCGACAGCCGGGTGGTGGAGCGGAAAAAATACGGCCGCAAAAAAGCCCGCCGGAGCTTCCAGTTCTCGAAGAGGTAACTGCAGGGCGATGGGGATGGCTGGGTTGGCCATCGCCCGTCTTATACAATCTCAAAAGGGCTGCTCTCGAGCAGCTCTTTTTGCATTGGCGAGTATTTCGGTGACAGTTTACTTTTAAGT
>CAZMHI010000044.1:0-41850 GCA_964566055.1 uncultured Rhodospirillaceae bacterium | reverse complement strand
TACTTCTTTCGCCATCTCAATAAATCTCCATAGCGGTTAAATAGATTAATTAATGATTCCCATGATGTCAGTTTCCTGCATGATCAGAAGATCATCGCCGTCAACCGTGATTTCCGTACCCGACCATTTGCCGAATAGGACTTTGTCACCTTTTTTGACATCCATAGCGACGGGCTTGCCGTCTTTGCCACGCGCTCCGGAACCGACAGCGACGACAACGCCTTCTGATGGTTTTTCTTGTGCGGTGTCAGGAATGATAATGCCGCCGGCTGTTTTTTCACCTTGTTCGAGGCGACGCACAGCGATGCGATCATGAAGTGGTTTAAAACTCATTGTTATAACTCCTCCTATTCGAGCCCGATTTAACCCCAGGATTTCAGTCAAAAAATGTTTGAAATCAGGCCCAAACTCGAAACTTTGTCCAAAAAATTTGGCACTCTCATTATGAGAGTGCCAGTGATTTATGCCGGGAGACCGGCTAGGTCAAGGTCTGTTTGGAAAAAAAATTAAACCTGTCTAGAATCTATTTAATTCAATCGGTTAACGCTGCTTCGCGGATGGCCTTTTGAACTTTGTCATAGGCCCGGTTTTCAAGCTGGCGAACCCGCTCGCGGCTGATGCCATAGCCTTCGCCTAATTTCTCAAGCGTGATGGGATCATCCTTCAACCGGCGTTCGGTAAAGATGTGGCGTTCGCGTTCCGGTAATTCAGCCATAGCTGCCTTCAGCAGGTCACTGCGGATATCTGCTTCTTCGCGGTGGGCTACAATAGCTTCCGGCGACGGCGTGTTATCGATCAGCGTGTCCTGGAACTCTATCGAGTCTTCTTCACCTTGAGATACCGGTGCATTCAAAGACTGATCGCGTATCGTCATGCGGCCGTTCATATGAATGATATCTTTTTCCGGCAGATTAAACTGCTGGGAAAGCAACTTGGCCTGCTCGGGATTGATATCGCTGCTATCGATGATTTCGAGCCGCCTTTTGGCTTTACGCAAACTAAAGAACAATTTCTTTTGCGCCGCCATGGTGCCCATTTTGACCATCGACCAGGATTTCAAAACATATTCGGTCACTGAAGCTTTAATCCACCACATGGCATAGGTGGAGAGCCTGAAACCACGTTCCGGCTCGAACTTCTTCACGGCTTTCATAAGACCAATATTGCCTTCCGAAATGAGATCGGCAACCGGCAGACCATAGCCTCGATATTGCATGGCAATCTTAGCCACCAGGCGCAAATGACTGGTCACCAGTTTATGCGCCGCTTTGCTGTCATCGTGCTCGAGATAACGCTCGGCCAGCATAACTTCTTCTTCCGGCGTTAAAATCGGAAAAGCTTTAATTTCGTTTAAATAGCGGGACAATCCGCTATCACTGGATATTGCAGGTAATGTCGTCGTAGCCATTTTTATATCTCCCGTTCACATCTAAAAAATCGGTATTGATGGTATCAATCGAGCAATCCCAACAGCGGGCGCGCGAACTTAAATACGTGTCTAAATACCTATACGGGACAATTTATGAGATGATCCAAAACCATCAGTCATATCCTCCTAAGTGAGCAACATGCCTATCAAAACTAATTTCCAACCCAAATTTGGGCTTGGCGCTTCCGGTTCGGCCCCTCCATTAGGCAACCATTACCGGGAACTGTGGCAATATTATGGAATAAGCGGTCAAGAATCAAGAAAAATCGGTTTTGCGGAGTCACGAAATCGTCAATATTCCACCACTTTTCGGCAGAACTCAGCCGCTTTTACCCCATTATTAAACTTTCGTAATGTTGAGTTAAATAAGGATTACGACGTGAAGATATAAAGCAGCAGGCCGACCACAACGACCAATCCGACGCCCCAGACCATCGGAGAAATGCCTCCGCCCGTGGCGGCATCAGCCGGAGCAGGCGCTGCGGCTTCGGCAGGCGCCGCAGCTTCTGCTGGTTCAACAGCGCCACCAACAATTTCACTGAACTTACCAAAGAAATCGTCAGCTTGTTTTTTGGCCACGCCCTCGACCAAGCGACTGCCGACACTGGCGAGCTTACCGCCGACTTCGGCTTTGGCGTTATAGCTCAACACCGTTTCGCCGCCATCCTCGACCAGTTTGACATCAGCCCCGCCTTTAGCGAAGCCGGCAACACCGCCCTGACCTTCGCCGGAAATGGTGTAGCCGTTCGGCGGATCAAGTTCTGACAGCGTCACCTTGCCGGCAAACTTGGCTTTCACCGGCCCGACCTTCGCCGTCACTTTGGCTGAGAATTCGGTATCGGAATCTTTATTAAGTTCCTGGCAGCCATCGATACATTGTTTCAAAATTTCGGGGTCGTTGAGGGCTTCCCACACTTTTTCACGCGTGGCCGGGATACGATATTCACCGGTTAAATCCATTTTGCTGAGCTCCGCTAAATCATTTTCCTGAGGGGCGTAACTTAGTGTCAACGCCCCTATCGATCAAGCGATCAATAATCTAAAAACTATCGTCCTCTATACCGGCGATAAAATTATCGACGCGGGTTTTGGTATTGAAGCCAATATCTTCATCCTCATCAGCCAGAATATAAAAAGCTGCTAAGGTAGCTGCCAGATAACCGGTGTCTTTAGCTTCGTGGAACTTGGAGGCAGGGACACGCTTGAGTGACGCAACGGCATGTTTGATGGTTTTAAACTCACCAGTTTGCACACCTTTTAGAGTTTCAACGATGGTTTGTTGCGTCTTGGTGCCGATCTCGTCGATGCCTTGATTGTTAAAGCTTTTGTTGATGATGGTGATCAGCTTCTTGGTATTGCGGTCAATGGCTTGAGGCGAATTTTGGCTTTGCAACTCCCGCACATTGCCCATGCGTTTGACGACCCACACTGCAATAATTAGTGCAACAGCTACTCCGAGGGAGACAAGTTGTGCGATACCAGACGCCTTGAACACGACGATCGCCACGGCAAGCAGCAATACAATCAGGCAGGTCAAGCCTATCCGCAACATCGTGCCCATAAAATTCCCCTCAAGATTTAACTAGCGATAGCTAATTTTTTTTATAATATTCTAATTCTACGCGAAAACAAACTGAGAATATCAACAGTCCAATTACGTACTTATTCCGCCGCCTTTTTCCCGTTTCTTAATTTTTTTGCCGCAGCAGCATAAATTTCTACCGTTTGCTGCAGGGTCCGGCTTTTATCGTAGGTTTCCCGGGTTTCAACGTTTAACGGGGAAGTATCCAACATGCGGAATATATCTGCGGCCCCTTTATGGAGGTTTGGCGTTATGCCGGCAGAGCCAAAAGTAGCTGAGATTTGATCCATTTCACCTGCCCAGCGGCCGGCATCGCAAGCATATTGGGAAACCCGCTTGTTCATGGCCTCCCAATGATATTTTTGAGTGTCGGCAACCTCACTTTGAAACTCCTCACTAATCCCGAGTAATTCAGCCGTTACCAATGCTCCTGTATAGAGGGTCATCATGCCTTTGGTCAGCCCGGCATAGCACATTTTTATCGCTGAGGCCTTGGTGATATCCCCCTCCATTGGCATAAATTTAATGCCGTCGCCGTCAATAAAACTGATGAGATCACGATCAGTTCCGCTGACATAAATATTCGTCATCGGCCCTTTACCGGGTGGAGGACCAACGATACCGGCATTTATCATAGCCACTCCGGCAGCTTTTAACGTTGCTTCGATGGCCAATGTCGTATCCGGCGAAATGGCATTACATTCGACAAAAATAGCACTCTCACCACTCTCCTTTACGGCGGTAGCAATATTCTCGGCTAGATCTGCTGCCAGCTCAGGTGGCAATATCGAAAAAATGAATTCACTTTCAGTTATGAGAGCGGTGAGATCAGCAACATCTTTCATGCCAGCGCGTTCTGCCCGCGTTTTTGTTAGCTCACTACGACCGGAAAGCACCGTCACAACCCGGTGCCCCTTTCCAGCCAACACGCCGGCGATAGCGTGCCCCATATCGCCCGGACTCATGATGCCTATTGTCGGTTTTGTCATTAATTTCCCCTGCTTAACTATCAAATTTAATTTTTTCCCATTTTAGCCCGCCTAAATAGCTGTGCACCAGACACTTGACACAGATTAGTTTATATTGTAATTAACTTATAAGTTAAATAACCTATTGGTTAAATAATATGGAACATAATCTAGACGCCACTTTTGCCGCTCTTGCCGATCCCACACGACGGGCCATTCTTGCTCGATTATCGCTGGGTGAAATTTCCGTTGGCGAGTTGGCGGAACCTTTCGATATCTCGGCACCGGCAATCTCCCGGCATTTAAAAGTGTTAGAGAGAGCCGAGCTTATCGAACGCAAAACCGATGCCCAATGGCGGCGCTTAAAACTGAACCCAAAGGGCTTAAAAACAGCCGCCGATTGGATCTCTCACTACCGGCAATTTTGGGAAAGCCAATTTGATGCCCTCGCCGATTACCTGACCGACTTGCAAACAAATGAAAATCAAACCGAGGAGGATAAATCTCATGGAACAACTGCAATCAAACCAAACGGAGAACCAGACAATGGCACCTGATACGACCCAACCTATTGAGCTTCGACTTGAACGGACTTTTGATGCCCCGGTAGAAATGGTGTTCGATGCCTGGGTCGAGCGCGAACAAGCCAGCAAATGGTTTGGCCCTGGCGGCTACACGGTCCCTTTATGTGAAATGGATGCACAGGAAGGTGGTACCTACCGGATGTGTATGCGGGAACCCGACGGCACCGATCATTTTGTCACCGGCACTTATGTTGAGATTTCCCGGCCCGACCGGCTGGTCTACACCTGGGCCTGGGAAGAAGACGGTGTTGCCGGTCTCGCAACAACCGTGACCATTGATTTTAAAGCGAACGGTGATAAGACCGACATAACGCTTCACCACAGTGGTTTCGAATCCGAAGAAAGCATGAATGGTCACAATATGGGCTGGACCAGCTCATTTGAAAGCCTTGATCAACTATTGGCCGCCTAGGAGGAATAAAAAATGGCAGATATCAAATTATATGGCTTCGCGCCATCGAGTTACACCTGGAGCACCCGGCTAGCGGCGGAAGAAAAAGGCATCACACACGAATTGCTGCCGGTTGAATTCGGCTCCGATCCGCATAAGGCCCTTCATCCCTTTGCTAAAATTCCCATTATGGAGCACGGCGACAACCGGCTTTATGAAACCGCCGCAATTTGCCGCTATATTGACGAAGCGTTTGATGGTCCTGACCTGCAGCCAACGGATAGTTTTGCCCGGGCGGAAATGGATCAATGGGTCTCATCGATCGTTGATTATTATTATGACTGGTGCATTCGCCGGATTGTCGTAGAGCGCGTCGTTGTGCCAACCAGAGGCGGCGAAACAGATGAAGAAAAAGTCGCCGACGCTATTCCGCATGCCGCCTATACCATGAAAGTCGCTAATGAGCGGCTCGGCCAATCCGACTATTTAACCGGCAGCGATCCCTGCATCGCCGATTATATGATGCTGCCGGTGGCGTTCTATCTAGCCCAAGTGCCGGAGGCCGAAAAAACGATTGCCGGTAATACGGCGGTTGAGGATTGGCTCGGGCGCATGCAGTCGCGGCCAAGCTTTGCAGCTACCGTGCCGGCGCCTCCCGGAAGCTAAACGGCAGGGCGAATACCTCTATAGGAGCACATTTTAAACCAACTTTCCATGCTCCGCATCAGATGGGCCTCTCCGACCGAAGTTATCAACTCGTCATCCTTGGCGGATTGCAAACTTCGGTCACCTTGCCAGACTTCGATCATTGTTCGCACATCTGAGGTAACGAACAAATCAACATCTTTTCCGGGATTGTCGGTACAAAGGTCAATATCTTCACCATCGCACACCAACCACCAAGCGTTATGCTTGTCTAGATCGGTATATTGAAAACAGAGCACGGTTTCGCCCCCTGGCAAACTGCTGCAATCAATGGTTCGGCGGATATCCCACATCAAAAATTCGATATCCAACTCTTCTTCGCTCATTTGACCACGCGCCCAGCGCATACCCCAAATCGCCAAATGATCAACAACCGGCTCCAGTTCTTTACCCATGGCTGTCAGGAAATAATCATAGCCCTTTTTGCCTGATTGGCTTTTTTTGATAATAACTCCCGTGGCCTCCAGCATCTTCAGGCGTTTATTCAGGATGGTCGGTGAAATACGCGACATAGAGCGCTGGAAATCGTTAAATTTACAAGTTCCTAGCAGCAATTCGCGTAAAATCAACATCGTCCATTTATCGCCGACAATTTCTGTTGCTTTGGAAACCGGACAAAATTGCCCATAACTAGTCATCGTCGTTGCCATACTTCCCCCATTTTCTAACTACGCAAAAAGTAGCTAAATACTACACATCAAGCAGTATTTAGAAAACCCCTCTGCCTCTAATTTCCTTCCCGATACACAACCAAAGAATTTTCGGAGTTAGGAAGATGGAAAGTCTGATTTACATCGCCAACAGCATGTATTTGCTGGCTTATTTCATGAACGACATGATACGGCTGCGCGTGCTGACCATCATCGCAACCTCATGTCTGGTGGTCTATTTTTCTCTTCGCCCGGAACCGATGGCGACCATCATCTGCTGGAATTTATTTTTTGCAGCTTTGAATATAGGGCAAATTTGCTGGTTCTACTTAAAAAAGCAGCGTGGAGAATTGATTGAAGTATGGTCTCAGCGTTGGAGAAATAGCTGGCGGGAAAACTTACAGTTGATGGAACAGTCGCTAAGCGGACCCAAATCCATATATGATTAAGATTTACGCGCCTGGCCCGCCGTGAGAATAACCTTTCGCGGCGCGGCCAGCCACATGGTAGCGGCAGAAAACACACAAATTATTATGGCGATGATAAAAGCGTTATTGTAATCCCCCCAGATATCAAAAAAAACTCCGGTTGCCCACGGCCCCGCAGCCGCGCCGATAGTACTTAACCCGCCAAGCACGCCAAAAATCGAGCCATATTTTTTGCCAGAAAATAGATCAGCCGGCACCGCAGCAAACACCGATGCCATGCCATACCCCACTAATCCCTGCAATCCGACCATGACATACATCAGCCATTCGGAAGGCTGCTCACGCAAAATAAACAGACAAACATAGGTCAGTAAGAAACCTAATACGCTGAGCGTCCAGGCAAGTTCCCGCCCGATGCGATCCGATAGCGCGCCAACAGCAATTTGTCCGAAGATGCCGCCTAAACCGACAAGGCCGAGAGCAACCGCCGCAACATCCGCAGAAATACCAACATCTATCAGATAACGCGTTTGATGAACCTGCACCGCGTACCAGGCGTAAAGACCGGATATATAGGACGAAGCCAGCCACCAGAACCGCCTTGTCTTTAAGGCTTTAGCCAAGGTCCATTCAATATCCAGCCAGGCTTGATCCACGATACGCTTTTTGCGCCCTGCCAATTTTTCACTGGCGCTAATTTCGTCACCAATTTTACCACCATCGGGTTCAAGCCCAATATCACGGGGACGATTGCGCTGAAAAATGAGGTTAAGCGGCACCAAAACACAGAGAATAATCGCGGCAATAACGTAAGCGCTATAACGCCAGCCTTCGGTCTCGATCGCATGCTGCATCCAGGGAAAGAGGAAAATTGAACCAACGCCAACTCCGGAAAAAGCCAACCCCACGGCGAATCCCCGTTTGCGGTCAAACCAGTTGGGCAAAAACAAAGTATGCCCGAGGTAACTCATAAAGACCGAACCACCGACAACCAGCACACCCAGAGTGAGATAGAAATGCCAGGGCTCGGTTGAATAGGTTGATGTAACCAAGCCAATACTCGTCAAGACGCCTCCCAGCGGCAAAACAAAGCGCGGCCCGAATCGATCCATCATCATGCCGATTACGGGCGTTAATATCGTCGAGACGATAAAGCCGATTGAGAAGGTGGCGGCGATGGTGCCGCGCGCCCAGCCGAACTCATCAAGGATCGGTGGGAACAATAGTGAGAATGACGTCCGCGAATTGACCGAGATGGCCATGGTAATAAAGGCGATACCGACAACGATCCAACCATAGAAGAATGGCAATCGGCTGCCGAAATGAGCTTTAGGAGCTGGTTCAGATACGGGAGGGGGAACTGAGGCGCTATTCATACCGACAAATTAGATAGTTTTAGCGGCTCCGCCAAACACATTTGAAAATGGTTGCTAATAAGGTGGTTTCAAAGCTCCAACTAAATGAATAGAATTGGTAAAAATCACCAAGCGGAACATTCTTTCATATGCTGTCTTCATCTGCCCAACGACTTGAACAAGCCCAGCGCCACCACCAGGCCGGTGATTTATCAAATGCCGAAAATCTTTATCGGGAGGTGCTCAAAGATGAGCCCGACAATCCCGTTGCGCTGCATTTGCTGGGCCTGCTGGCCCATCAATCCGGCAGTAATGAAGGCGCGATGAAGCTGATCAATCAGGCTCTTACGATCCAGCCCGACTATGCCGAGGCGCACAACAATCTCGGCCTAATTTTGCAAAATGAAAATCGTCTGGACGAAGCCGTAGAATGCTTCAATAAAGCGCTGGAGCTCAATCCCGATTATCCTGATGCCCATAGTAATTTGGGCCTCGCGCGTCACTATCAGGGTCGGCCCATGGCAGCGGTTCAAAGCTATCAGCGAGCTCTCGAATTGGCGCCGAATTTTTATCTGGCACACGCCAATATGGGCAATGCGCTGGGCGAATTAGGACAATTGGCTGAGGCGGCGGAAAGTTATCAGAAAGCTCTCAACATCGAACCAAATTTTGCTGAAGTTCATAATTACCTCGGCACAACGCAATTAAAGCTCGGCCAGGTTGGTGCGGCGATTGAAAGCTTTAGAAAGTCGACATCACTTTTGCCCGATTTTCCGGATGGCTTCAACAATCTCGGTTTAGCACTCCAGACGCAGAACAAATATGAAGAAGCTATTCCTTGTCACCGCCGGGCCCTGTCGATAAATCCCAAGTACGCTGAAGCTCATAACAATCTCGGCACCGCACAGGAAGCGCTAGACCAACCGGAAGAAGCCATCGCCAGTTATAAAAAGGCGATAGATCATGCACCCGATTTTAAGGAAGCATATTTGAACCTGGGCGAGCTTTACGAAAAAACGCATAAATTCGAAGAGGCAAAAACGCAGTTAGATAAAGCTTTGGAGATTAGTCCTGATTATGCAGCTGCAAAAATCGCCTTAGCGGCTGTTTTGCGCCGACAAGGACAGACGCAGGAGGGTATTGAAAAACTGGAAGCCCTTGATGGGGATAATCTAGACGAAGCGGAAAGCTGCAAGCGTCACTTTGAGCTCGGCACACTCTATGATTTGGCCGAGAACAGTGAGCAGGCGTTTGAGCATTTTGCCCAAGCTAATAAATTGCAGGACAAGATAGAAAATGTCGAAGGGAAAGCAAAAGAGTATCGCGGCGATATGGAAGCTCTGGCGGCCCTGCTCAAGCCGGAGGTGATTAATTCCTGGATAAAAGACGACGCTGCGCCGGCCGATGAGACACCGATTTTCCTAGTTGGCTTTCCACGCTCCGGCACCACTTTGCTTGATCAAATTATCGATGCCCACAACGGACTGCAAGTAATGGAAGAACGCCCTGCCCTGTTGCAGGTGGCAGCAAAAATGAAAGACCTTCAAGGTGCCTACCCAGAAGGTTTGGCGTCGCTTGAAAATGCGGATGTTGAGAAACTGCGTAAAGAATATTTTACCTTGGTTGACGGCTATATCGAACGCGAAGAAGACACGGTTTTGGTCGACAAGTTTCCGCTTAATATTTATTACCTTCCACTGATTATGCGCCTCTTCCCGGGGGCGCATATTATTTTAGCGCTCCGCCACCCCTGTGATGTCGTGCTCTCCAATTTTATGCAGAATTATACACTTAACCGGGCGATGGCTAACTTCCTCGATTGGCGCAGTTCGGCCATGCTTTACAATCGGGTGATGGCGCTTTGGCTTAAATGTGAAAAATTACTGCCATTAAATTTCCACACCATAAAATACGAAGATTTGCTGGGTGATTTCGAGACCGAAGTTCAAAAACTAATCGACTTTTTGCCAGTCGAATGGGATGACGAAGTGCTAGATTATCGCCAAAAATTCAAGATCGCGGTATTATCAACACGCCGAGTTACTGGCAGGTCGCAGAACCACTTTATGATCGCGCCCGCTATCGCTGGCGGCGCTATGAAAAACAATTCGATCCAATCTTGCAGGATTTAGCCACTTATATTGAAGCTTTTGGCTATAGCGATTCTTAAAGCAACACCTTGACAATCATCAGTGATTTTACAGCTTTTATCTGGTAATCTCTTACCATGATGAAAAGATTGCTTTTCATGCTGGTGGCCGTCGTACTTTTCGCGCCAGATTACGCGACCGCGGATACCGCTGATCTCGACCGACAGCTGCGCAACCACACCTTCGTTTATATCGATAAGAAAACCGGCCTGGAGCACACCATCTATTTTGGCCGCTTCGGTAAAGTCTATGATGAGTACTTCCCGTGCCAATTTGTTGACGGCACTTGGCGGATTACTGCAGCCGGCGCGCTCTGCCTGGAAGATAGCGAAGACAAGAGCCGCCGGGATGGTAAAACCTGCCTGAAACCAAAAATTAGCGGCAGCAAAATCTCATTTTTCGATAGTGCCGGCAAGCTCGCCTATCAGTCTAAGCTGACCAAAGGCAATGGCATGCCGCTTGGCTGAAAAGTCTATTGAGCCTCGCGCGTGCCGTGAGTTTTCTAAAGCCACCCAAGCACATCTTCAATATTATCCACCACCTCACCTGCTGGAGGTGCGGGTTGTTCGATCATGATAATGGGAATACCGAGGGAATGAGCAGCCGTGAGTTTTCCTGCCATTTGCCCACCACTGTTTTTGGAGACCAGAACGTCAATCTGGGTCGTGACCAGCAGGGTTTGCTCATGGGCTTCATCAAAAGGGCCACGTTCGAGCAGCAGTTCATGATTATCAAGCGGGATCGGTGTCTCGGGTTGCTCGACGGCGCGGATCAGAAACCATTTATCCTTTAGGCCGGAGAAGGCCCCTAAATCCTTGGTGCCGATGGAAAGAAAGACGCGGCCACCAAAATCCTTCAATTGATCAGCTGCAGACTGATAAGTGCTCACTGATTTCCAACTAACTTCGCCTTGGCTCCAGGCCGGGCGGCAATATTTAAGGCGCGGTATATTGGCCTCCTGGCAAGCCTCAGCGGTATGAGCAGCCATGGTTGCGGCAAATGGATGAGTCGCATCGACAACAAGATCAATCTCAGCTTCCTTTAAATAAGCAATCAAACCTTCCACTCCGCCAAAACCACCGAGGTGCAGGTGGCAGTTGGGCAAGTTGGGTTTACGAGTGCGGCCAGCCAGTGAATAAATGACGTCCAGATCGGGCATTTCACAGACAGTCTGCGCCAACTTCACCGCATCACCCGTTCCGCCTAGAATCAACAGCTTCTTCATGAGCTGTCACCGGAGAACGGCGCGCGTCCGATCAGTTTGCCGCTGCGGTCATAGGCTAGCACCTCGATATCGACATTGTGGTGCGCTTCTTTTAAGGCGATGGTTTGCGCGGTCTGGGCGACATGATCACCCAGGGTCAGATTATCGCGCGCTATTATTTCCATAATCGCCCCAGCAGAATTTGCTTCAGCAATCTCATCGCAGATTTCCGGCGCGACGCCACCTTCCACAGCAAGTTTGGCCAAAAACACCGGGTCGACTTGCGAGCGCTTTGAATGCAAATCCATATGACCGGCCGCGAGTTTGGAAAGCTTGCCGAAACCGCCAGCGATGGTGACTTTGGCTATGGGGTGGGTGCGGAGATATTTAAGCGTGCCACCGGCGAAATCTCCCATATCTAAAATGGCCGTCGGCTCAAACCCGTAAAGTTCGCTCACGGCACCCTCCGATGTTTTACCGGTGCAAGCTGCAACATGATCAATATTTGTTGCCCGCGCGACATCGATGCCTTGATGAATTGAGGCGATCCAGGCTGAGCAGGAATAAGGAATGACAACCCCTGTGGTACCCAATATCGACAGCCCGCCCAGAATACCAAGACGCGGGTTCCAAGTATTAGCCGCTAAAGCCTCACCATTATCGACCGAGATTTCAATTTCAACGCCAAAATCAGCGTCGATACTTTGCAAATTATCGATCATCATCTGACGCGGCGCGGGATTGATCGCAGGCTCTCCTACTTCCAAAGGCAGGCCCGGCTTGGTTACCATGCCGACACCGGGGCCGGCTTTAAAGCTCACTCCCTCAGCTTTTCTTAACGTTGCCCGGATGATCGCCCCATGGGTGATGTCTGGATCATCGCCCGCATCTTTTTCGATAGCCGCCATGGCGCTGTCCTCAGTCAATTTCGAATCAATCACCTGGAACACAGGCGTTTGACCACCCGGCAGAGTGATCTCAATTTCAACCGGTATTTTTCCACTGAGCAAGCCCAAATAGGCGGCCCTGGCAGCAGCCGTTGCACAGGCGCCGGTCGTCCAGCCGCGCTTCAGCTCCCGCTTATCGTAATTCGTGGTGTCGTCATTATTTTCCATGAAATGAACGTATTACCTTATTAACGCTTTTTCATCCATGCTCCATTCTGCTAAATTCCGCCGCTATGGAAAACCTTTCAATTGATCTTCCGGATTTTGAGCCGGGAACTGTCTGGATTGTCGGCGCTGGGCCGGGCGATCCGGGCCTACTGTCGATCCTCGCTTGGCATGGCATTCAAGCAGCCGACATCATTGTCTATGACGCCCTGGTTGGTGATGGCATTATCGATATGGCTGGCCAAAACGCTGAAATGGAATATGCCGGCAAGCGTGGCGGCAAACCGTCCGCGAAACAACAGGATATCACCGACCGTCTGGTTGAACTCGCCCGAGAAAACAAGCGGGTTCTGAGGCTTAAAGGCGGTGATCCTTTTGTCTTTGGCCGGGGCGCTGAGGAATGTTTGGGGCTGGTCGAAGCTGATATTCCGTTCCGCATTGTGCCCGGTATTACCGCGGGTGTTGGTGGGCTGGCCTATGCCGGTATTCCAATGACGACCCGGGGCACCAATACAGCCGTGACCTTTATCACCGGACATACGGCCGGCGGCACCGTACCCGACGATATCAACTGGCGCGCTTTAGCCGACGGCTCTCCCGCCTTGATCTTTTTTATGGGCACAACGCATTTGGGCCGAATCGCGGAACAATTACAGGAAGCGGGCCGCCCCGCAGATGAGCCCGTCGCAGTAGTCGCAAAAGCGACCACGCCGGAACAAAAAGTGCTGGTCTCAACCTTAAAGGATTGTGCGGCGGATCTAGCCGCCTCTGATCTTGAGCCACCGGCGCTCATCGTGGTTGGCGATATCGTCGACTTCAGAAAACAACTGAACTGGCTGCCCAATGTCTGATGGCCTGGCCGGAGGGTTGATCATTGCCGCTCCGGCTTCCGGCAGCGGTAAAACGGTTGTTACGTTATCTCTGCTCCGTGCTTTCAAAAATGCGGGTGTTGCCGTCAGCTCTTTTAAAATTGGTCCGGATTATATCGATCCGGCCTATCATGCCGCCGCCTCGGGCCAGCTTTGCCGCAATTTGGATTTCTGGGCGATGCAGGAAGATACCCTGCTGCGCCAACGCCTGGCGGGTCTGGAAGATAAAGACCTCGTCATCGCCGAAGGGGTGATGGGCTTATTTGATGGCGCAACCACCGGCGAAAGGAAAAACATCGGCAGCACTGCAGATGCAGCCAAATGGCTCGACTGGCCGGTGGTCCTGGTGGTGGATGCTAAATCGCAAGGCGCCTCAGCCGCGGCTGTGGTTGAAGGTTTCGCCAACCACCGGGATGATATTGAGATCGCAGGGGTGATCTTCAATCACATCGGCGGCGAGAGCCACGAAAGAATTCTGCGCGAAAGCTTAGAACCGACAGGAATCTCTTGCCTCGGCTGTATTCCCCGCCATGAGAGTCTGGTTTTACCGAGCCGTCATTTAGGGCTGGTCCAGGCGCAGGAAATGCCGGAGCTTGATCAGTGGCTGAATGAAGCAGCAACGGTCGTCTCCGAGCATGTTGACCTGAAAGCGCTTAAAGAAATCGCTGAACCGTCGAAGGTCGTTCTAACCTTGAAAGAAACACCGTCAATTCCACAGCTTGGCCAAAATACCGCCATCGCCCGGGATGATGCCTTTGCTTTTTGCTATAATCATGTTGTTGAGGGCTGGCGGGCCGCCGGTACTGAGATTAGCTTTTTCTCACCACTTGCTGGTGAAGCGCCGGATTTTACCGCCGACAGTATCTATCTACCAGGCGGCTACCCGGAGCTGTATGCCGAAAAAATTGCCGCCAATGAAAACTTTATTTCGGCGATGAAGATGGCCGCCGCCAAGGACGCTGTTATTTTTGGAGAATGTGGTGGCTTTATGGTCCTGGGTGAAACTCTGACCGACCGGGATGGTAAAGCACATACCATGCTGGGATTGCTGCCGGTTGAGACCTCTTTCGCTAAACCCAAGCTGCATTTGGGTTACCGGCAATTATCATTATCAAACGAGGGACCACTGGGCGCATCGGGCGCACAGTTTAGAGGCCATGAATTTCATTACTGTGAAATGACGGCAATGTCTGGTGGCGACGCGTTATTTAGCGCCCAAGATGCCCGCGGTAACAGCTTGCCACCACTTGGTTGCCGCGTTGGCTCGGTGATGGGCTCATTTGCCCATATCCTTGATGGCGCTTAAGCCGGCAGCCAGTTTTTCCCACTCGCTTTCGGCGCCGGGCAAGCCAATCCTGAGCCAGTTGGGCTGATCGTCAAACCGCCGCACCAAAATCCCGGACCTGCCGAGAGCCTGGTAGATCATCTGAGCATGCTTGGTTTCAATTAGCGTAAACAACTCCGTGCCACCAACAATCGCATGTCCCCTTTCTTGCAGCAGATTGTTCAATCGCGTCGACTTTGCATCCAAGTCGCTGACCATCTCAGCGATCCACTCTTGATCTGAGAGCGCCCGCGCACCAATCTCAATCGCCGGACCGGATACCGCCCAGGGGCCGAGGCGTTCGAGGAGCTCGGTGGTAATATCATCTGGGCCAATGACAAAGCCGAGACGCAAGCCAGCCAAACCAAAGAATTTACCGAGCGAGCGTAGAACTAGGATATTTTGACTTTGTAAATGCGGCACCAGACTGAGCTCAGGCGAGGCATCACAGAAAGCTTCGTCGATGATGAGAAGCTCAACACTTTCAGCAAGTTTAAGAATATCATCCGGCTGATAGCATCGCCCATCGGGATTATTGGGATTGACCAGCACGGCAATGTCGCCCTGGCTGAGCACATCAAATTCCGGCACCGGCGTCACACTATTGCCGGCACTCTCCCAGGTATGGCCATGCTCACTATAGGTTGGCGAAAGAATCGCGACGTCCCGCCCCGGATAAAGCAGCGGCAGATTCTGCAAGACAGCTTGAGTGCCGGGTGCGGCAATGATCGAACTATATTCAGGCACACGATAAAATTCCCGGGCGGCGCTCAATAAGGTCTCAATTTCACCCGGCGTCGGCAGCATCCGAAGAGTACGCTCACTCACCTCGGTATGAGGATAGAGGGAGGGATTAATGCCGGTCGAAAGATCAATTAAATCTGCCTCGGTGACGCCAAATTCCTGGGCAGCGGCGGTCAGATTACCGCCATGCAGTGGCGATTTCCGAATTTTTGAATTGTCGAACATAGCTCCATCATAACAAGTCTTTGGAGCTTCGGACAGCAGACCTTTTTGCGAATCTGTGTTATGGAACAACTATGCCGATATCAATGTTTGAACAATTGAACGTGATTTGGGAAATGCCTGAGAACTGGTGCGAATGGGACCATGTTCAGGGCACACTGACCCGGCTCGAACATTATCTCGTCAATCTCGGCTTTGCGGACCGCTTTGTTTTTGTCGTCACCGCGAAAGCCGACAATCTCGCTTTTGCCAATACCGAACGCGCCGTCGTTTATCAGGTCAGTGATGAAGCCCATGAAGTGCCGGATTTCGCCGCTGATGTCTTCATGGTCTTTAAAAACTACCGGCCCTTCGATGCAGGGCCTGACAGCATTCGCATTGTGCCCTTAGGCTGCAACAAGGACGTCCCGGCGCTGCCAGTTCAAGAAATGGCAGAGCGCTCAATCGATTTGTTTTTTTCCGGCTGGAATCAGTATCGCGATGATTTTTACGCAGCGGTTGATGCGTTTTATCCGGAAGTGTCACGCGGCCCCGAGATCGATATCCTGCGCGCAGAAGAGTTCCGCGCAGGCCACACCCCAGAGGTTTATGCCCACAAACTGGCGCAAACGAAACTGGCGCTCTGCCCACGCGGTGTCAGTCATGAGACCTTTCGGATTTATGAAGCCATGCGCGCCGGCTGCGTCGTCATCGCCGCCCGTCAATTGCCGGCCTGGTTTAACGAGGGCTGGCCGGTAATAGAAATTGATGATTGGTCTGAGCTCAAAGAATTGGCGGATGGTTTGCTGGGCAATGAGAAGCGCTTACAAGAACTATCGCTCGAAACCCGCGCCTGGTGGGAAGAGAAATGCAGCGAGGAAGCGGTTGCCCATTACATGGCCCGCGAGCTATCTGTTAAGCTGATGAAACAAAACATATAGGTTTTACGTGACCATCCAGAACGTCCCGACAACTTTGTTCACCGGCTTTTTCGGCGTCGGCAAGACAACCGCCATCCGCTCTTTGCTGGCGCGCAAACCGGAGAATGAGAACTGGGCCATTCTGGTCAATGAGTTCGGTGAAATCGCCGTTGATCAGGCAGCGCTGGTGGATGACACAGAGAACAACGTCACCATCCGCGAAATTCCAGGCGGCTGCATGTGTTGTGTCGCCAATCTGCCGATGCGGGTGGCCATCACCGAAATACTGCGGCGCGCCAAGCCGGACCGTTTACTGATTGAGCCGACCGGGCTCGGTCATCCGGCGGGCATTTTGGATGAGCTCAGGAAAGATGACCTCAGAGACGTGGTCGATGTTGGCGCCGTGATCTGCCTGGTTGATCCGAGATTTATCGGCGATCCCCGCATTGCCGAGGTTGATGTCTTTAAAGATCAGGTGCATCTGGCGGACGTGCTGATCGCCGGCAAAACCGATCTCGCCAGTGAAGATGATCTGGCGGAATTTCGGGATTGGGCGAAGGCGCTGTTTCCGCCGAAACTCAAGATCGCGGAGGCGGCCATGGGCGAGATCGCTTTAGATTTGCTCGATCTCAGAGCCAATGACGAACGGCTACCGCTGTTTCCCCATTTGCATGATCACGAGGAGACTCAACCATCCGCAGATTTGGGCACGCCTCAGCCGGGCCAACCGGTACGGGCTGAAAATGCGGGTCAGAGTTATCAAGGCTGCGGTTGGGTCTTTGCACCAGAAGACATCTTCGAGCAGGATGATCTTATTGACTATCTCGGACCACCCGGCCCTAAAGGCTTGGAAAAAGTCGAGCGCCTTAAAGGGGTTTTTCGTATTGGCGCTGAGTGGATTTTGATCGACCGCGCTCGGGGAGAGATTTCCGTCACCCCCATCGCCTACCGCCGCGATTCGCGCCTCGAGATCATCCTGCCTGGTAGCGAAGCCGTTAATTGGAACGAGATTGAAGCGAGGTTGGTGGATTTGCTTAAGTCCAAGCAACCGATGTAAACCATTGGTCTCAAGGGGTTTTTATCCTGAAATCCAATTTAGTTGCGTTATATATTAGATGATTCAACTATAAATTAAGAGTTGCCTCCGATTCCTGTGGTACTAATTTTATCGGATTTTCTATCAGCTAAAGAGGGTAAGTTACTTTATGAAAACTGCCTTTAAAGAATGTGTTTTTTTTGATGGTGAAATAATTTTCAATGAAGGCGATGCCGGTGATCAGGCATTTCTCGTCCAGTCTGGCAAGGTGTTACTCACCAAACTGGATGTGAATGACAAAGAAATAGGAATAGCCCAAATTGGAACTCATTCGCTGTTTGGCGAAATGTCCATCATTGATCAAAGCGTGAGAATGGCGACTGCCCGCGCCGTCGGGAAAACTATTTTGATGGGGATCGACAAGCTGGTATTCGATCAGAAATTGAAAGCAGTTGAGCCGGATATCCGAAAACTGTTTGAAATGCTGCTGCAATATATTCGGTTTACGCTTCCTTATGAAGAGCGTCGAAAAAGAGAAAATCCTGTGCAGGAAACAAAGCTGGATGAACTTGCCAGGCAATCACTCCAATCACCCGCCGTGAAAAAGGTAAATGAACTGGAAGATTTATTTATGGTGGCTATGTTTGAAACTTTGATGGGATATGCCGCCCGCCGCCTGCCGCCGCAACCTGCACCTTAATTTTTTTTCGTGATCTTTGTTGTGATTTTACTACTTCAACGCTCTAAGAGGGGACACCTTAGACGACCAGATTTAAGGTCGACGAGATGTGTCAAAAAGATGTCCCCTTAATTCTATACCTACTCCTTCAAGGGCACGGCGGTCCAGTTCACTTCAGGCTCGAAGCCAGCGTCCAGGAAGAGGCGGCCGACCGGGCAGCGGTCTTCGGAAAGATCAGCGAGGCGCTGGAGTTTTTCAGGTGACTCGTTGGTTTCAATCTCAATATCCAGTTTAGCGCCGACAAAATGCATGACGCCATTGGCGTTGCCTTCCAACCCGTCGATCAAATCGGTCGTTGTTTCGACATGAATATTAATGGCGCCGTGTTTGAAGCGCATGGCTTCGGCGACTTTGACGATCTGCACATTCTGGCAGGCCCCAAGCGAGGTGGTGAAATACATCAGCGGCGAAGTTGCCGTATCGGTGCCACCACGTACTTCGGGCTCGTCGGTGATGACAGTGTGGCCGTCACCGGTATCCACTTCACAGCGCACCCCTTCAGCACAATTAATGTCAACGACGCGCACCTTGCGTCCGACAACTTCTTTCATTTTTGCTACAGCCATAATTGTTCCCTTCTTTTTTGATTGGTTTGAATTTTAGTCAGATAAAAACATCTCGGTAAAGGCGTCAATGGAATAAGCGGCCTCGTCATAAGTGATATTGCCAAAGGCGAAGCGGGCCAGGAAATAGTTGATACCGCCATCCTCGATATGATCCGTTAGCGTGTCATGCACAGTCTTGGCGCTTCCGGCCACCGCCAAGCCGCTTTCGACAATGCCGTCAAAGTCTTCCGTATAAGCGGCCAGCGGCGGAATTTTATCATGCCGCCACCAGAGCTTCATAAAGCTTGCATACCAGATCGGATAGATGCGTCTGGCAATCGTCAGCGCCGCGTCATCGGTATCAGCAATAACAATAAAGCGGGTCATGCCCATCAGCGGTATATCATCAAGATCACGGCCGTGCTTATGCCATTCCGCCCGGTAAGCATCGGTGATAATCCGCATGGTTTCGGCATTGTGGTTGCTGATAATGTTGATGGCGTTCTCCGCCGGCCAGGCCGTCGCCGCCGGATTGCCGAAACCGTTCCAAAGCGGCGGATGTGGTTGTTGCAGCGGCTTCATTTCAATGGGCATCTGATCAACGCTGAAATACTTACCTTCGAAAGTGACTTCGTCTGATTTCATGGCGGCCAGCAGGAACTGATAATATTCCTGATACATCGCCGTGACTTCTTCCGGGTCGAGCCCGTAATAAGACGATTCAATCGAGGATATGCCTTTGCCGACGCCGATCTCCAGCCGACCGCCGCTCATTTGATCGAGCATGCAAATCTCTTCATATAAGCGAACCGGATGATATTGCGGCAATACGTAGACCAGTGGGCCAAATCTTAAATTCTTAGTCCTTTGGGCAACGGCAGATAAATAAACGCTGGGCGACGAGGCCATACCGAGGGTCGTCGCGTGATGCTCGGCGGTGTGGTAGGCATAAAAACCTGTTTGGTCATATTTTTCGGCGAGCTTGAGACGGTCTTCATAAAATTCATTGAGCGGCGCCGTGCCCCGGTCGACGTGATCAAATATGCCAAATTTCACTGAAAGTCCCCCTAGAAAATTTATTTCTTATGGCCGTCGCGAATTTGCGACATGTTGATATAAGCAGCCAGATATTCAAGGCTGGCCGTGACTTCGATCAGGGCCGGGCCGTCGACGGCAAAAGCCTTTTTGATCACCGGCTCGATATCATCATTGCTTTCGATCTTGAAGCCTTTGGCGCCATAGGCTTCGGCGATCTTGGCGAAGTCCGGATTTGTCATGTTGGTCGCGAGGGTTCTCTCCGGATAAGACTTTTCCTGATAGAGCCGGATGGTGCCGAGGCTGCTATTGTTTGAGACAAAAATACGGATCGGCAGATTGCGCTCAACTGCCACCGATATTTCATTACCGGTCATCTGGAAGCCGCCATCACCGACAAAACATATGACTTGGCGGTCCGGGGCCCGCAAGCCCGCCGCTACTGCCGAGGGTACGCCCATGCCCATGGCGCCGGCCACGGCAGCCAATTGAGTATGAGTGGTTTTATAGTCAAACAAGCGGTGCACGAAAGTTGAAAAATTTCCGGCATCGATGGAGGTCACCGCATCATCATCGACGATATCGCGGAGATGGGCGACGACATTACCGAAGGGTACGCCGTCAACAGCCTCAGCCATTTCCCACTTCATTTTGTCAGCACTCAAGGCATGGGTTTTCTCTAGCCAGGCCGCCCGGCCCTCAGGCGCTTCCGGGGCATTCATCTGGACAATTGCCAGCAAGGTCTCGGTCGCATCGGCGACGACACCCAAATCGGTTTCAAACACATTGCCGATGGGTGCAACGTCATTATAGACATGCACCAATTTTTGTTTGGGCGTCGGAGCTGCTGGGATTTCATAGCCTTGAGTCACTACATCACCGAGGCGCGTACCAATGGCAACAATTAGATCGGCTTCATTGAGCGTGTCTTTAAACAGCGGCGGCATATTGAAAGCCAAGTGACAGGCGAAATTCGGATGAGCGACATCAAAGATATCCTGATGCCGCCAGGCAACCGCCACCGGGATACTCCAGGCCTCACTAACCATCCTCAGGGCTTGCCGGCCAAGCTCACCGACCCCGACCTGTCCGCCGGCTATGATCAACGGCCGCTCGGCAGCGCGCAGCATATCGCAAAGCTCAACAATATCACCGGCATCGGTCAGCGGCTGAGCAATCCTGGTCGGCCCCAAGGCCGGGGCGTCGGTATCATCCAGCAGCATATCTTCCGGCAGAGAGACCACCACCGGACCCGGAATGCCGGAGCGCGCGATGGTAAACGCACGCCGCACATTTTCCGCCAGCTTATCGGCGTCATGTACTTCGATGACCCATTTCGCCATATCGCCGAAGGTTTGACCGTAATCGACTTCCTGGAAGGCGTTCCGGCCCAAATCAGCGCGCGCCACCTGGCCGACAAAAAGCACCATCGGCACGGCATCCTGCTGGGCCACATGAACGCCGATGGAAACGTTGGTGGCCCCCGGGCCCCGGCTGACCATGGCAACACCGGGCTGGCCGGTCATTTTGGCATCAGCCACCGCCATAAAACCGGCCCCGCCTTCATGGCGCGTGGTGACAACATCGATCTCAGGCGCGTCGAACATGGCGTCGATGACCGCCAGATAACTTTCCCCCGGCACACAGAAAACACGATCAACACCATGCGCCGTTAAAGTCTCAACTAAAATATCTGCTGCTCGTGCCATGAATTCCCCGTTAGCCGATACCGGCTTTATTATGAATATTACTCAAATTTTTTTGGTCCACCGAAACAGGCTGCCTCACCTTATCTGAAAACCCCTGATAGGACTTACCAAGCCAGACTGCAGGTTAAAAGGCAGAAATACCAACACTCAGCTAAGCAAGCGCTTTGCAGCAGTATTCCAGACATTCCTAAAAGGAATAATGCCTCTTGTTAAGATGCGAATGATTCCCAGTGAGCTTTAAAAAATATCATTACTATAACTGTGGGTTATGACAGTGGCATAAACTACAATTGGACGATTGGCACTCGAACCGGCATCATTTGAGCGAAGAATAGCCGTTACCGCGCGATTTGACTGACATCAAGTCATTCTAATTCGCTTTTTGATAACTTGGACCATTGAAAGAATTAAAGCAGACATCTGCGATACATATAAAGGTATAGAGACATGGGAAATATCGACGTTTATCCGACAACTGCCTGGTCCGCCGGCACCGGCTGTCACGGTGGTTGCGGTCAGAATTTGCACGTTGAAGACGGCAAACTCATTAAGGTAGAAGGCAACGAGGACCATCCGTGGAATCAAGGCCGCTCCTGTCCGCGAGCGCTGGCGATGACCCAATATGTCTATCACAAAGACCGTATCACCCAGCCGATGATCCGCGTCGGTGAACGCGGTGAAGGCAAGTTCGAGCCGATTTCCTGGGATGAAGCGCTGGATTACTGCGAAGAAAAAATGGGCGGCATCCGCGACGAATATGGCGCGGAATCGGTGATCTTCGTGCAAGGCACCGGCCGCGACATTGGCGGGCCAATCACCTTCCTGGCCTATAGTTACGGCAGTCCCAACTGGGTACAGCTCGGTCTTTCCGGCCACTCCTGCTACACCCCTCGTCTGGGCGCGATGAAAACCACGCTCGGTGAATTTGCTGTCGCTGATTGCTCGCAATTCCTTGAAAAGCGCTATGAAGACCCGGAATGGGAAGCGCCGGAATACATTATCGTCTGGGGACAGAACCCGCCAAACGGCTGCCCGGATGGCTTCTACGGACCGTGGATTGTCGATTGCATGCAACGCGGCTCCAAGATTATCTCGGTCGATCCCCGCAACACTTGGCTGTCGACCCGGGCCGAATACCATCTGCAAATCCGCCCCGGCACCGATGGTGCGCTGGCGCTTGGTATGCTCAACATCATCATTCAGGAAGGCATCTACGACAAAGACTTCGTCGAAAAATGGGTCGATGGCTTTGATGAAATCTCCAAACGCGCCGCCGAATATCCGCTCGATAAAGTTGCGGCGATCACCGAAATACCCGCTGAAGATATTCAAGCCGCCGCCCGCGCTTATGCCAATGCCAAACAAGCCGCCATCCAATGGGGTGTGCCGGTTGATATGTGCCCGGACGGCACTTCGGTCGCGCATGCTATTTCCTGCCTCTGGACGGTCACCGGCAATATCGATATTCCGGGCGGTCAGGTGATCGCCAAGCCGGCTTTCGGTGTTACTGCCTACCCGTTCACCTCCGAAGAGTTGACCGAGCTTTACGGCAAGGATCTGATCACCCGCATGAATGAAAAGCGCATCGGCGCCGATGTTTATCCGATGTACAAACATTTCCGCGGCTGGGCCTCGCCCGATAAGACAATCGAGCAGATTGAAACCGGTGATCCCTATCCGATCAAAGGTGCCTGGATTCAAACCGCCAATGTGATTGGTGGCCAGGCTGCCCGCATGAAATATCATTATGATGCGATGAAGAAACTCGACTTCGTCGCCGTCGTCGATCTGTTCCACAATCCGACGACAATGGCATTGGCCGATATCATTCTGCCGGCCGCAACTTTCCCGGAGAAAAACAGTTTCCGCTCCTGGTGGACGCCGATGGACAGTATCAAGAAACGCGTCCAGGTCGGAGAATGCCGCTCGGACTGGGAAATTAATTTCGAGCTCGCCAAACGCTTCAATCCGGAAGGCCTGCAACGCTGGGCCACAGTCATTGATTACTTTGATGAACGCATGGAACCCTCCGGCATGACGTTCGAAGATTTGGAAGCCAAAGGCGGCTGGGCGATGTCACCTGAAGGTCCGGGACGTCCCTACCGCCGCCATGAAAAAGGTCATTTACGGGCCGACGGTAAGCCGGGCTTTAACACGCCGTCCGGCAAGGTTGAGCTCTATAATAAATCCTTTGAGGAATGGGGCATGGACCCGCTGCCGTTCTATACCGAGCCGCCCCAGAGTAAAGAATCCACGCCGGAACTGTTCGAGAAATATCCCCTGGTGATGATCACCGGCGCGCGCTCCAATTTGTTCTTCCATTCAGAGCACCGCCAAATTCCGTGGCTCAGGGAAAAAGAGCCGGACCCGACCGTCGAAGTCCATCCTGATACGGCAAAAGAATACGGCGTCTATGACGGCGAATGGATCCATCTCGAAAACGATATGGGTCACATAAAACGCAAAGTCACAATTTCACTGAAGGTTAAACCGAACCACGTGCAGACTCTGCACGGCTGGTTTAAACCCGAAGCAGAGGGCGCTGAGCCGAATTTATTTAATGTCTGGGATTATCAGGTCAATCAGATCATCCCCGGACCGCAGGCCAGTAAATCAGGCTTCGGCGGCGGTCAGTATAAAACCACATTGGTGCGCCTCGCCAAGATTAGCGAAGGGGGAGCGTAACCATGGCTAAATACGGCATAATGATCGACACGGATTTCTGCACTGGCTGCCATACTTGCGAAGTCGCCTGCCAGCAGGAGCATGACTATCCGGTCGGCCTCAACGGCATCAAAGTCACCGAGTACGAATACAAATTGGCCAACGGCAAGGTAAAAATCGACTGCATACCGTTTCTCACCGATTTGTGTGATCTCTGCATGGGCCGCCAAGCTGAAGGCGAACGGCCAAGCTGTGTCAAACATTGCCAGACCGCGTGCATGTATTTTGGTCTAACCAGCGACCTCGCCAGCGAAGCCGCCACGCGACCAAGGGCAGTGCTCTATACCCATACGCCGAAGTAAGGTTTGAACGAAAAATTTAAGGGGACGTGTACTGGCTCCGTGTCCCCTTTTTATCTTTAGGAACATCTTCTTGGCGCAAAGTCCAATTTATAACCCAATGGTTTCGGACTGGATGAAAACGTCTGCAATACTTCTAAAAACAGCCATTAGAAATCAGGCGATCAATGCATTACCCGATCTTTTGGAATAAGCACTTTAATCGTTGTTCCGCTTCCAAGATCACTATCAATTAACATTGAACCACCGTGCATTTCGACAAGCTCTTTGGTTAAAGGAAGACCTAGACCCGTACCTTGGTGTTTTCGGGACTGCTCGCTGTCAATTTGTCCGAACTTAGTTAACGCTTTGGCGATACCATTTTCATCCATGCCGATGCCAGTATCTTTGACGACTATTTGTAGGGATCCGTCATTTTCAATATCTACGCCAAGATTAACCGATCCGCCTTCCGGTGTGAACTTGATGGCATTGGTTAGAAGATTGACCAATATTTGCTTAAATCGACGCGAGTCGACTAATATAATTGGGAGTTTCTTATCCATTTCTATAGTGAAATTAATCTTCCCAACATTTGCCCGTGGCTGAACGATGATGTAGGAAGATTCAACAACTTCCTTAATTTCAACCGTCTCCTCAAATAGTTCTAACCTACCTTCTTCGATTGCTGAAATATCGAGCAGATCACTTATAAGATTGCTAAGGTGAGTTCCAGAAACATGAATACTATCGAGATAGTCCGAGTATTTTTCATTATCAATCGGTCCGTAAAATTCCCCTCTCATCATTTCTGTGAAGCCAATGATTGAAGTCAGTGGGGAGCGTAATTCATGGCTCATATTGGCTAAAAAATCTGATTTAATCTGATTGGCCGCCTCGGCCTCCCGTCTGGCGTGTTCAGCTTTCTCTCCAGCTATTCGCAGATCGTTTTCAATCTTTTGCCATTCGGTTTCATCTCTCACCAGGGCGACGGAATAAATTCGCTCACCGTCCTCAAATGTTTTATTATTAATGGAAACTGGAAAAGTAGTTCCGTCTTTTCGCCGATGCACCCCGGTCATTTGGCTCAATTTTCGGGTGTTTAGTATTTGATAATTTTCATCTCGATCTTGTTGAGATATGCCCACTTCGATGTCCGGTACAGACATCTTCAATAATTCCTCTCTGGTATATCCAAGGTTTATGCAGGCGGCGGCGTTAACATCAACAAACTTGCCCGCATTGTCACTTGTTATGTCGACGACAAAAATTGCATCAGGCGCACCGTCAATAACTGCTCTAAACATCTCGGCATTTTTCTTGGAATGCTGTTCGCTTGTCAAAAGAGTTTGCTCAACGCGTTTTCGCTCTTCAATTTCTTCACGAAGCTGATGCCGCAATGAAATATCGTGCCAAACGACCTTGATGAGGTCTTTTCCACCTTCCGGCACCCGTATTAGCAAGACCTCAACGGGGAAAAGATTATTGTCTTTATCGATATGCATCCATTCAAAACGGTTGGTGCCTACACGAAACGTTGTTTCCAGCATCTCCGTCGCTTTGACAGCAGAGATACTTCCATCTGGTTGAATAGGTGGTGAAATTTCGTCAGGCGTTTTGCCGATAACTTCTTCTTTGGAATCATAGCCCAACATCTTGACCGTGGCAGGATTGCAATCGACGAAGATGCCGCCATCTATGGTCATCATGGCATCGGCGGATGACTCAAAGAAAATTTTGTAGCGGTCCTGGTCCTGACTCATGTCAAATACCCAAGTATTGCTTCTAATCGATTCTGCTTATTGCCTATTATACAAGTTGGAATAAAATTTATTTAAATCAAGTTTGTTTGCGATAACTTCGGATACTCAGTAATTCTAATGCATCTTTTAAATTATTCTGCGTCAGGATACTTGATCTCGTAGTCTTCGGGTATGCCAAGCCATTCCCGCGCCTTCTTAATATCACGAAATGGCTTCCGTTCAGCAACATTGAGATTGAGGCGGTAAATCGTGGCAAGTTGGTGGATTACTTTAAAGTCGTCAGGATTTCCAACTACCCAAGCGACCATACGTCTGGGGCCAAGAGCTTCTATTATAGGTTTCATCCCTGGTAAGATGTCGTTTTTAACCCGGGTCAAGTCATGTCCCGGGGGCATCTTTGTCAAAGAAATATCGCGTAGCAAATGTAAACCTTCTTCAAAGTCCGGCAAGCTACTGAGTTCAGTCATCTGTTTTTCAAATTCATGGGTACCAACCTCGCCTAAATGGCGGACGAATATGCAATTCTGATTTTTATCAATGTAGTGTTGGTAAGCCATTTTCATTGAATAGCAGTGATACTTATTCAAAGATACCGTAAATTGTATTTTTCCGTGCATTTAAAGAAGCGGTCGTAATTGCGCTCACTATATAAGGGGATAGTTAAATCATCTAAATTGTGAGATGCTACCTACCGTTGCCAATCGACACTAAGTAATCACAGCGTGGAGACATTATTAAGATGCGGTTACTTTTAATCATGATCTTGAGTTTTTGCCTAAGCACTGCTCATGCGTTGGCGAAGAATGTAACCGTGGGTATGGGCAATTTTGCGCCCTACTATATTGCCGAATCTAATAGTGGTATTTTTACCGACATAATTGAAGCGGCGTTTCGATACATACCCGACCATAAACCAAAATATCTATTTGGCCGTCCGAACAAGCGGCTATGGCATGACTTTAAAACTGGCAGAATAGACGCCGTTTCAAATTTGTTTGACTCGGTAAAGTTGGACGGTTGCAGATCAGATCCAGTCTTTAGATTTAGAGATGTCGCTGTCACAAAGTTAAAGGATAATTTTAAAATTCAAAAAATTTCAGATCTGGCTGGAAAGCGCATCATAACTTTCCAAGGGGCCAAGGATTTCTTTGGTCCTGAATTTGCCCGATTTACGGATTTTAAAGTATACACCGAAATAGCTAAACAAGAGTTGCAGTCAACGATGTTGTATCATGGCAGAGCTGATGTCAGTGTCGGTGACATGTTTATCTTCTTACAAAGTTTAAAAAAAATAAGAGGCTCTGTCGTGATGCCAAGCCAATTCAAATTTCATGGCATCTTTCCGGCGATCTCATCTCGAATGGGATTTCGAAATTACAGGCTATGTGAGCAATTCAACAAGGCTTTGAAACAGATCCGTGAAAGCGGAGAGTACGAAGCAATTTACAAGTCCTATCTTGAGAAACTTGGCTATAAATAGCCATTGATGCCGATCACTCAGGGTAGGAAACCTCATACCCCTCTGATATTCCAAGCCACTTCATGGCCCTGTTAACATCCCGGAACGGCTGACGGTCGGCTACGTTCACATGTAACCTTTGGACAGCACACCATTGATGAATTATCTTAAAATCATGGGCGCTACCAAGAACCCAGGCAACTTTCCGATTCCTGCCGAGAGCTTCTCCATGTATATTCGCAGGGGAACTTCCCTTAAACCAATTTAAGTCATAGGAGTCAGGTAGCGAAACTTGTGTGAGATCGCGTAATATATTCATCCCTGGCTTGTAGGTTGGTTCCAGCATAAGAGCATCCAGTTGCTCATTCCCTTCGTTAGATTCGTACGAATCGTAATGCTGAACAAAAACGCAGTTCACAGCTTCATCTATTTGAACACGGTAAGCCATCCTTCAAGATAAACACACCTAAAAGCTGATACAACAGCTATACCTATTGAGATTAATGAAAGCCAATGTCTCCTTTTGACCCAAAGCGGACTTTAAAAGTATCGCTTCTAAAGGATTTATTAAAAGCCGGGAGGAAATCCGCGACCGCCCCGTTCAATCGTAATCCAACGGGTTTCGGTGAAAGTCTCGGTCGCCCAGCGCCCTCCGTGCCGCCCGACTCCGGAGGATTTGGCCCCGCCAAATGGCGCATGCGGTTCATCATTTACTGATGAGCAATTAATATGACACATGCCTGTATCGAGTTTCTGGGCAATTTCCAGACCCCGGTACTCATCTTTCGTAATGACGCCGGATGATAGACCGTATTCGGTATCATTGGCCTTGGCGATGGCTTCTTCATCCGTAGCAAACGGAATAACCGAGACGACAGGTCCGAATGTTTCATCTTTGTAGAGCGTCATATCCGGTGTGACATCGGTTACGATGGTCGGTTCAACGTAACGGCCGTCGACCTTCCCACCGAGTACGATGTTGCCGCCTTTAGCCACCGCGTCCTCAATCTGGCTTTTAACCCGTTCGGCCTGACGGTCATTTATCAGCGGACCAATAATGTGGTCGAGTTCTTTGGTCGGGTCGCCGACTTTCAGTTTAGAGGCGCGCTCTTTAAAGCGATCCAAAAATTCAGGCATTACTTTCTCATGGACAAGAATTTTTTCGACCGACATGCAAATCTGCCCTTGGTGCATAAAGCTGCCAAAGTTAGCGGCACCCGTCGCCCGGTCCATATCGGCGTCGTCACAAATAATCAGCGCGTCTTTGCCGCCGAGTTCAACGCAACATTTTTTGAGATGCGCTCCAGCACGCGCTGCAATTTCACGACCAACTGGAGTGGAGCCCGTGAAGGAAACACCTTTAACCAGCGGGTTTTCAACCAGTTCGGCACCGACGGTTGAAACGTTGTCACGAGAGCAGGTCACTACGTTGAGGACACCCCCCGGGACACCGGCTTCTTCAAATATTTCCGCCCAGAGAAGGCCGCCACAATATGGCGTTTCTTCTGAAGGTTTCAGCACCACCGTATTACCGGCTGCGATCGCAAATGCCATGCCGCGTGCTGTCAGGATGCAAGGAAAGTTCCACGGGCTGATCACGGAGATCACACCAATGGGGCGACGCACCGCCATGGAGAATTTACCCGAGTCTGATGGGATTATCTCACCGATTGCCTGGTAGTTCATGGCAGCGGCGGCGTAGAAAACCTCCGGGATGTAGGACGCTTCAAACATGCCTTTACCGAACCAGCCGCCAGCTTCGCCTTGCAGCGCTTTGACGATATCTGATTTATTCTCTTCCAGTACTTCGGCAATTTTAATCATAAAATGAGCGCGCTCATTAAATTTGAGTTCTGACCAGCTTTCAAAGGCGTGATGGGCTGAATTAATGGCGTTTTGCACGTCTTCAACTCCAGCATCAGCAACCGTCGCCCAGACAGAATCGTCTGACGGATTGACGTCAGCGAAAGTAGCTTCCACGGGCCACCAGCGGCCACCGACATACATTTCGTCGAATTTTCGTTCTGGTCTAAAAATTCTATTCATGTCAGCCTCTTTCTACTGTTCATCACTTGTGTCCTTTTTCAATCTCATTTCATTGATATGAGATTGCTGGCGTAATGCCGCCCGATTGATGAGATCGTGGATGCCCGTACCCAGTATATCATCAGTTGCCTCACGGACGGAGGATTTTTCAATGGTCCGGATACCCGCTCCAAGATAAGCGCGCATAACAGCTTGATCGCTGGCCAGTGCGTCAGCCCTATCAGCACCAGTGATGCGCCCGGTTTCCAGCAAATAACCGCGATCGGCAATCGCCAGGCTCTGCTTAGCGTTTTGCTCAACCAACAGAATGCCTGTTCCCGTCTGGCGGATTTCTGCCAGCGCCTTAAAGAGCTCTGAACAAAGCAAAGGTGAAAGCCCCAAGGATGGCTCATCCAACATCAAAATTGTCGGCGACGACATCATTGCCCGGCCCACAGCCACCATCTGCTGCTCACCACCGCTCATGGTGCGGGCGTTTTGGTTACGCCGTTCGGCCAGTTTGGGAAAAACACTCAAGACGCGTTCGAGATTGGCGGCCTGTTCGCCGCGGGCGCGTTTGGGGTAGGCGCCTAAGGTCAGATTTTCCAGCACCGTCAATTCGCCAAACAAGTCTCGGCCTTCCGGCACCAGGGAAAGCCCTAGCTCAACAACCTCATGGGGGTCCCAATTAAAAATTGACCTGCCATCCACGGTGATTTCATTGGCATAATTTTCGTAATGCTCTTCATAATCATCGTCATCGTCGAAATCGATGAGGCCGGCAATGGCTTTGAGAAGCGTACTTTTCCCCGCACCATTGGCACCCAAAATGGTGACGATTTCCCCAGGTTTGACGTTTATCGAAACACCATCGAGAGCTTGATGAAATCCGTAAAATACCGAAAGGTCCCTACATTCAAGCATCTTCCTCTCCCAAATAAGCACGTACGACTTCCGGGTCGCTCAACACATCGTCCGGCGATCCTTCCGCAATCTTGGCGCCGCTGTTCATAACTACACATCGGTCACAAAGGCTGCGGATCGCTTCCATTTGATGCTCGACCACTACAAGTGTACGACCTTCATAGCGGAGCCCACTGATCAAATTAATGCCGATTTTCATTTCTGATGGATTCAGGCCGGCCAGCCATTCATCAAGCAGCAGTACTTTCGGATCCGCCATTAAAGCGCGGGCCAATTCTACACGTTTCTGATCTATGTAGGTAAGTGCTCCTACGGGCATGGCAGCTTTGTCGGCGAGACCCACCTGAGAGAGCATATACTTTGCCCGCCGTTCCAACTCATCACTCCAATAGCGGCGATAGCCAAAGACACCCCCGGCAGCGACATTCTCAGCTACGGTCATGGTCGGTAACATCCGGACAAGTTGAAAAGTCCGGGCAATACCATGTCGGGCTATGCCGCTTGCCGTTTTGCCGGAAATTTTTTTGCCGAAAAGCTCAATCCGGCCCGAACTTAGCCTTAGCATACCTGAAATCACATTCAGCATCGTCGTTTTGCCGGAGCCGTTGGGGCCAATCAATCCAATGACCTCATGTTCGTGGATGTCGAAGCTCATTTGATCGACCGCCACCAGGCCGCCGAAACTCTTGGTTACATTGTTGATGGAGATCGCGATATCAGGTGACACGGAAATCCCTCCAATGTTTATACTTGGCCCAATATTTCTCTCCCAATCCAGTGAAGCCGTGCGGGATGGCATAGACGATAAGCAAAAATGCGATACCCAGCATCAGTGCTGTCTGATTGGGGAATTTCGCCGTGATTAAATCCCAAACCAGGGCAAAAGGCACAACTCCCAGAATGGGTCCCCACAGGCGATGCGCGCCGCCGATCAAGGCCATGATTACGACCAGGAAGGACAGCATCGGGCTGAAGGCGATGGTCGGCTCTATATAGGTCCAGCGCGGCGCGAGCAAAGCGCCCGTCATCGCGGCAATCGATCCTGAAATCATAAAAAGGAAAACTTTCACCAGTGCTGTATTGATACCGCTATGCTTGGCGACATCCTCGTCGTTGCCAATAATTCTGAGTGCAAAGCCCAGTCGGGATCGGTTGATCCACCAACCAATGAGATAAACAAAGGCGGCCAGGACCAGCAACTCCCAATAGATCATTTTCTCATCTACATTGGTGAGGACATAGAGACCACTACTGGTGCCCATTGTAGTTTGGACCCAAGTCACAAGCTGGCGAATAAGCTCCGCCAATCCTAAGGTAAAAATCACGAAATAGACACCGGACAGCCGAAGGGTTGCGAGGCCGACCAGACCGGCCAGCAAAGCTCCGACGCCAGCCGCAATCAGCACCAGCACCGGAAAACTAAATTTTTCCAATCCACCACCAACAATATACATACCGAGCCCGAAAAAGGCGGCTGTGGCTAAAGAAATATAGTGAGTCGGTCCGGAAAAGAGCGCCCAGGAAGTAGAAAGCACTGTATACATTGCGATGGTCACACCAAGCGACAGGCCGTATCCGGTATTTACAAATGGCAAGGCGGCAGCGAGGGCAAAGGCGAACGCCGCGGCGATGAAGCCATAAAGCTCTTTTCGGGCAAAAATTTCCTTTCGGGTCATGTCGACCTCTTGCCGAAGAGGCCTTCTGGTCGAAACAGAAGGGTAAGAATAAAGAGAAGATATGCCGCGGCCAGGGTTAAGCCTGGGTCAATCAGACTGGCGACAGCCGTTTCCAGAAGTCCCAGCACGAATGCCACCAATATGGTGCCACGGATATCGCGTACGCCGCCCATAATCACGATCACCAGCGCTTTCATGGTGAAGATCACACCGACCGACGCATCGAAAGTAAGGAACATACTGAGCAACGCACCACCGGAGGCGGTCACAGCACCTCCGAGCGCAAATGCAAAAGCAGAGGTATTAGGCACGTCTATACCGACCAGGCCGGCAGCTTCCGGATTGACAGAAACCGCACGTAAAGTCAGTCCCAGACGCGTCCGGTTCAGCCAATAATAAAGTCCGCCGCACAATCCAATTGCAAAAAGAAAGGCGACAATGCGGTTCAGTTCATAAGCTTGGCCAAGAATTTCAAACGGTTTTTCGAGATAGGAATAACTGAAATATTCACCGCCAAATAGCGCCAGCATTAAACCAACCAGAATAAAACTCTGACCAAATGTCGAAAGAATACTATCGACTTCCAATTGGCCTTCCGATTTAGCGCGCTTTACCAGGGGGCGCATAAATATTTTATAAACCAGCCAATTAAAGATGAATGCGAGCGGTACAACAAAAAGGATTGCAGTCACCGGGCTGAATTTGAAACCAGTAAAAAACCAGAAGGCTGCAAACGATCCGGCAACCAGCATCTCGCCATTGGCCAAATTCATAATTCGCGCCACGCCATATTGAAGTTGCAGCCCCATCGCCATTAAGGCGTATGCGCCACCCAACAGAACGCCGATGATAAGGATATCCATTTATAGAAATACTCAAAAAAATCCCCAGCGCCTCAGAAATACGGCGCCGGGGATAATTTTAAATTAGCCTACCACTTTGGTTTGGCCTTAGGTGATTTTTCACCAGGACGACCGGTGGAACTGACGCCATAGAATTTGCCGCCTTGCCACTGTCCAACCGTCCAGTATTTTTCATTATTCTGATTATTAAAAGTGATCGGCCCCATCACCGTATTGAAAGTATTTTTCTTAATATACTCGGTGACGGCCTTACGATCCTTGGTTCCAACCGCTTCGATAGCGGACTGTAAGATTTGGAAAGTTGCATATACCATGCCGCTCGCCCAGTAATCCGGAGTTTTACCCGTCACTTTCTTATGAGCAGCGAAGTATTTCTTCATCGCTTCGGTATCAGGATTAATACCACCGGCACCCAAAATACCTTCAGCAGCTTTACCGAATTTACCGCCAAAGGCCGGGAAAGCGGTTGCAACAGCAGTATAATAGGCTTTGACGTTAAGACCTTGAACTTTGGCCTGCGCCGTCAAACCAAAGGTATCCGGCGGATAGGACCAGGCGACAAAAGCGTCTGGTTTGGCTGCTTTTGCACCGCGAATAACGGGTGACAGATCTGGCGAGCCGAGCGGATAAGATTTGTCATAAACGATCTCAAATCCGGCTTTTTTGAAGATCGGGCGTGCCGCGTTAGCCAGTTCGATGCCGAAAGCATCAGCAACATTGACCATTGCAACTTTGTTACCAATCGTTCCGGCAGCTTTCATTTTTCCGAGGACTTTTGCGACATCACCTGCAAAGGCTGTAGTGGTACCAAGTGTGAAGAAAATATTGGAATACCGTTTGGTCAGCGCATCAATTTTATCGGTAATCGCCGTATGCGTTAGTAACGGATAGTTAAACTTGGCGAAAATTGGTGCGGTTGCTAAATTAAAGCCCGTGCCATATGGCCCAAGAATGAAATCAACTTTGTCCTGAGTCGCGAGGCGTTGAATATTCTTGATCGCCTCTCCCGGATTGGTGCGATCATCATACTCAATCAACTCTATCTTGGCCCGACCGCTTTTAAGTTTAATTCCGCCCGCATCATTAATCTGTTTGACCCAGAGTTTTACATTCGGCCAATAGGTCACAGTCGAACCACCAGCCAGTGGTCCGGTTTTCGGCGCTGAAGCCCCAATTTTAATTGTATCTGCCCGGAGATCAGAGGCAAATACCGTCAATGCCCCGATAGCCATAGTGAAGGCAAGTGATTTTATAAATTTGTTCTGTACCATTTGTTTTTTCTCCCTGTTTAAATTTTAGTTTTTCAAATGTTAGACTTAGTAAAATTCGTCGGGATTATAACCATATTCAGCCATTTTGTAATAGCTTACCCGTATTGGTTATTTATAAGGAGTATGTTCTCTCAATCCAAACTTAATCTTTTTGGCTCAAATTGGCAGGTTTTTACAAGAAACAAATGTTTGTTTTTGGATGTATAGCAGACATCGATACCTTATACGAAGACTGCCAGAATTCCTGCGCAAGTCCGGCCCTGGCGGTAGTGGCTTAACCACTCATTTCCTCCTATTGACCAAGGTCAATGTCGGGGAAAACTCGTTGTGTCACGTTTTTACCCTCAACATCAGATTTTCGACGTCCTATCTCAGGCCGAAAATAACCACGCGTTAAGTTTCCCGGCCGGGAGGTATTGCTTTTAGGGGTTTGCCAACCAGGAGGGTTTGCTCATGAAATTCGGTCTTTGGGATCATGTCGATCAGTCGGACTTGCCACTAGCCGAGCTTTTCGCCACTGAGATTATGCCGAAACTGAGTAAACTTTGAGCAGCTGTTGAAATCTATTTTAACCACCGGTGGGAATTGATACCATTTGAAACCAATGTTGTTTAAGTTTGACTGCCCATGCCCCTGTTAGTTTTAGCGAAAACCTGATGCGTGACGCCGATGAATAAATCAGTTCAAGGTTTCCTCAAACTCATTACCGACGCCCTGCGTGATTTGGCGCCGATCATCATCGTTATTGCTTTTTTCCAGATCGTCGTGCTGCAGCAACCCTTCCCCAATATCGGCGGCATTCTGGTCGGGTTACTCTGCGTCGTGCTCGGTCTCGCCTTGTTCGTGCAAGGTCTGGAAATGGGGCTGTTCCCGATCGGCGAAGCAATGGCGACAGCGATGACCCGGAAAGGCAGTCTGATTGGTTTACTCTCCTTTGCTTTTTTGCTGGGTTTTGGCACCACGGTCGCCGAACCCGCCTTGATCGCCGTGGCCGCCGAAGCAGCGGATATTGCCGGTCAATCCGGTACCCTCGCCAACACCGTTGAGGCGAAAGCAAATTATGCTTTCGGTCTCAGAATGACCGTTGCCCTATCGGTGGGTGCGGCTTTGGTTTTAGGGGTCTATCGAATTCTAACCGGCTGGCCAATCCAGTATTTCATTATCGGCGGCTATATCCTGGTCGTGATTATTACTTTTTTCGCGCCCCCTGAAATCATTGGCATTGCTTATGATTCCGGCGGGGTGACGACTTCAACCATTACCGTGCCCTTGGTGACGGCGCTGGGCGTCGGTCTGGCCGCCACCATTAAAGGGCGCAATCCCCTGCTCGATGGATTTGGCCTGATCGCCTTTGCCAGCCTGACACCGATTATCTTTGTTTTGATATTTGGTATGGTCGCATGAGCGTATTTTTCATTAATCTGGTTGAAGTAACGGCGGCAACGGTACTCGATGTTTTGCCAATCGCCATTATCCTCTTTGTCTTTCAAGCCTTAGTGATCCGGCGTAAACCGGCAAATCTCAAGCGTGTACTGATCGGCTTCGTCTACGTATTGTTGGGCTTGAGCCTGTTCCTTGTCGGTTTGCAAGAGGCGCTGTTTCCCATCGGCAAGTCGATGGCAGAGATGCTTACCAATCCCGAATTTCTGAATATCAAAGCAGGTGATCCGGTGCGCTGGCAGGATTACATCTGGGTCTATGTCTTTGCCGCTGCCATTGGCTTCGCCACGACGGTTGCCGAGCCATCGTTAATTGCTGTCGCCTTAAAAGCTCAAGAAGTCTCTGGTGGCAGTTTAAAGGCCTTCGAGCTCCGCATTGCGGTAGCAATCGGTGTCGCCTTCGGTGTAAGTATCGGCGCCTATCGCATCGTTTCCGGAACGCCGCTGCCCTACTACATCATGGCCGGCTATGCTCTGGTAATTTGCCAGACATTTCTGGCCTCTAAACCAATTATTCCGCTCGCCTATGATTCAGGCGGCGTCACCACTTCAACTGTTACCGTTCCTGTCGTCGCAGCCCTTGGCCTCGGCCTGGCTTCGTCCATTCCCGGACGCAGCCCTCTGCTTGACGGGTTCGGCCTTATCGCCTTCGCCAGTGTCTTTCCTATTGTTTCGGTTTTGGCATACGACATGTTAATCTCCTGGCTACGGGGCAAAAATCAAGCAAACAGCAATAAGAACAACGAGGAGTTGAGCTCATGAACTTGAAAATGATCATGGCCTTTGTCGCTGACGAAAAAACGGACACCGTTCTGGAAGCCGCCCGCGAGGCCGGCGCCACCGGAGCAACGGTGATCACCGGCGTGCGCGGCGAAGGATTGGTGCCCGAGAAAACATTTCTGGGTTTAGATTTATCGGCACAACGGGATGTCCTGATGTTTCTGGTGGCAGCGCCAAAAGCACGCGAAATACTCGAAACCATATCGACCGCCGGCAAATTCGATGAAGAGCCCGGCACCGGTATTGCCATTCAAATTGAAATTGAAGACGCCGTTGGCCTGAAAACACAGGAAGAGACTTTAATAAATGAAATCGAGGAAGCGCTATGAGTGAAAAAATTCAAACCACCGTTGCCGAGGTGATGACAACCGATATCATCTCGATTGAAGCAACGGCAACCGTGCATGATGCGACCGCGCTGATGCGTGAGCATAGAATGAGTTCCGTTCTCGTTGAACGCCGGGATAAAAGCGACGAGTTCGGTATCATTGTTGTCTCTGATATTGCCAGTAAGGTACTGGCGCAAAATCTCTCGCCGGAACGGGTAAATGTCTACGAGATTATGTCAAAGCCAGTGCTAACTTTGGCGGCGGAAATGAATATCGTACATGGCGCGCACATGTTATCGCGCTTTAAGCTTAGCCGCGCGCTGGTCATCGACCACGACCGTAATCCGCTTGGCATTGTTACGCTGAGAGACATGGTGCTGCGCAATATCAAGGAAGTGGAGGAGGAATAAAACCGAGCCCTGCCTGGATTATCGGCTCGGTCGGGGCCAGCGGCGGCAAATCAGTGAGCGGTGAATCTCGCGCGATTGCCGGTGTTAAAACCGCTGGATTTATTCCCGATCGAATTGAGCCGGAAGCCGTTTAAACGACTTTCTTCACCTCAACTGCAAAGGCTTCCATTTCTTCATTTAGGCGCTGAGCATTCTGCGTCAGGATATCCGAAGATTCGTTGACTTCTCCAGCCGCGGTTCGGCTTTGCGAAACTGATTCACTAACCTGTACAATGTTGGTTGTGACCTCTTGAGTACCGACAGAAGCTTCTTCAACATTGCGCGAAATTTCCTGAGTCGCGGCCCCTTGTTCTTCAATGGCAGCAGCGATCGTTGAGCCAATTTCATCAATATTTTCAATTGTTTGGCCAATATTTTCGATTGCCTTGACGGATTCATTTGTCGCCGCTTGAATTGAGGAAATTTGAGCGCCAATTTCGTCGGTCGCTTTGGCAGTTTGGTTGGCCAGATTTTTCACTTCCGAGGCCACCACGGCAAAACCTTTACCGGCATCACCGGCCCGGGCGGCTTCAATCGTTGCATTCAAGGCCAATAAATTTGTCTGGCTCGCGATATCGTTAATTAATTTAACAACTTCACCAATATTGGCAGCTGCTTCGGCCAAACCTTGAATTTTCTCGTTGGTTACTTTGGCTTCATCAACTGCTTCGGACGAAATCTGCGCGGACCGCGTTACCTGCCCAGAAATTTCCGTTATCGAACTTGATAGTTCCGTGGTCGCCGTCGCAACTGTTTGCACGTTAGCCGAGGCCTGTTCGGCAGCTGCCGCCACTGTGGTTGCCCGGTCATTGGTTTCAGTGGCGACTGAATCCAAGCTGTCGGAAGAAGACTGCAATTGCACTACCGCACTTTGGACAACTTCAATAGCACCGCCCATACTTTTGTTAAATTCGGCCACAACGCCTGAAAAATTTGCCATTTTATCGTCAACAGCATTGGTCGCTTTATTGATGGTTTGACTGGCCTGTTTAAAACTGCCCAGCATACCTTTCTCGGCAATCAGTCTAAAAAACTTATTATCAGATACAAAAGCCATACAGGTTTGCGATTCACGAACATAGGCATCGGTTCGGTCCATCATATCGTTAATGGCATGATACAAACGCGCAGAGGGGTCTTCATTGTCGATGTTGAGAATACGGGATTCTAAATTTCCTTGTACAGCGCCTTCACATACGGTAGCGGCTTTTTCAATCATTTCTTCTATGTCGGACATAGTTTAATTTCCTTAATATAAATATTTTAGTAGGGAGAGTTATGAGATATTTGCGGGCTAAATTAACGTCGCGATAAACTCGTCATAGGTCATGTCTTTTTCTTTTAAAAGATCCAGTACAGCGTTGAACGACGCCTCCATTCCGGCTTTCCGGTCTGGATTTTGATTTTCCAACGCAAGCAATGAATCATAGAGTGGTATGATGGTCTCGTTCAAAACCTCTCTATTCGGGGTCCGCCGGTTTGAATGATAGCCAGTGATGGTACCCGTGGCATCAAATGTCGGGGTGACATGAGCTAGAACCCAATAATGATCACCGGTCTTTGCCCGGTTGACGACGTAGGCAAATATCTCATTGCCTTGTCCGAGAGTGTCCCATAACAGCTTGAATATGCAGCGTGGCATATGGGGATGGCGAATAACATTGTGGGGAGCGCCAAGTGTCTCCTCTTCTGTCATATCCGCAACGCGGAGAAAAACTGAATTTGCGTAGGTAATATGACCTTTCGTATCGGTTTTGCTGACAATAATTTCGTCGTCTTCAAAAAACCGTTCTACGCCGGTCAAAGGACTTGTATCTAACATCTCGCATAGCCTCATTTTAGTCGAAAATTGATAAAATATTTCGTCACATTTGGAAATATTCTGAAATACTACTATAGGCATATCGTTTTGCTCGAGGCGAAATACAACCATAAAATTATAAGTTATTATTAATCACTATTAGTTGAGTAATAAACAATCAAATAACCTATTGTACCAAAATGATTATCAATTACTTTTTAGAGTGATATAAATTAATAAAAAAGTAATTTCTAACATACGTGAATACTCAAATTTGCCAAAATGGCATTGATTTCCTCACATAAAAACAGAAGTTTAGGCAATTTTCGCAAAATTGATCCGAAAAAATGAAAGTGGAACGTCTAGTCCACTGAAAATTGCAAAGTTCTGCGGTTGGCTGAGCTTGTTTGCCTATCCTCCAAATTCAACTAATATTAATTTCTCAACTTCTTGGGGAAAGAAAAATAATAGGCTACCGGTCTGGCGGTGCCATGGCACTGTTGTGGTTGGCGGCATCAAATTTACTGGGAGCGTTTTATGACCATCATCGACATTCACACCCACTCGCTATCCGAAAATTGGTTAAATCTGGTGCGGGACAAGGGCATGCCGGATCTGGAAATCGGCAAACACCCAAATGGCAACGAATTTCTGATTGAGTTTGGGACCCCGTCCATGGGCCTCAACATCGAAGGCATGTTTAACTATCAGCGGCGCATCAAGGATATGGACGCTGAAGGAATTGACGTATCAATCGTTTCACTAACTTCACCTAACGCCTTTTGGGGCAGCGAAGAAAACAGTGTCGAATGTGCTCAAATTATGAATGATGATATGGCGGCGGCTCAGGCAAGCTATCCCGACCGCATCCGCTTCTTTGCCTCCTTGCCCTGGGAATATCCAGAACGCGCTACGGAGGAACTCGATCGCGCCGTCGGGCTCGGTGCCGTCGGCGTCATGACCCTAGCTAATGTCCGTGAAAAATTTCTCAACGATCCGCTATTTGATCCGGTTTGGGCCGACATCGAAAAACGCGGGCTACCGGTTCTTATTCATCCGACCGTACCTCTGGGCGCGGATAAGATGGATTTGGGAACGTATCGCTTGGCAGCGCCGGTCGGCTTTATGTTCGATACGACCTTGGCCATCGCCCGCATGATCATGGATGGATTTATTGACCGCTATCCCAATATTAAAATCATTGCCGCCCATGCCGGAGGTTTTCTGCCATATGTTTCAAAGCGCATGGATTTGTTCTTTGACAAAGCACAGTTCGAAAAAAAAATTACCGAAATTCCAAGCTCATATCTTGAGCGGATCTATTACGATTCAATCATATATCAAGCGGACGGGCTGCAATCTTTGATCAACCTTGCCGGACCAGACCGGATTATGTTTGGCACCGATTATCCCCACCCGGCAGATATTCCCGCGCTGAAACAATTGGTGGAGAATTTACCTTCGGATCAATCGGCTATGATATTCGGCCACGCAGCCAAAAATTTATTCAATCTATAAAAAATACAATTTTGGAGCAGAAATAGGTCCGCTGGCCATTTCAAACACAATATATCGTATATTTTATCATTATTTTAACGTTTCCAGCCTCACTATAACCTCCAAATAGGCGCTTTATATATATTTAGGAGTTAGTGATGGGATTCCTGCCAGGCAAATCATCCCCATTCGCTGCCATAATGTGTTTTGCTGCACTTGCTTTGGGCGTTCAGCCCGCAAGTGGTAAGGTACTTTTGGCCGGCAAAAATTACACCGCAACACCAGCCACCGTGAATAATATGCGGGTCGGCGAACATCCTGACAAAACACGTATCGTTTTGGATGTCAGCCAGCCAACGGATTTATCCTATCGCGTATCAAAAGACGGCAAATCAATTCGCTTGAGATTACCGCATGCTTCTTGGCAGGCTCCGGGATTTCAAAAGCGCCATAACCGAGGTGTGATCTCCGGGTTCACTCAGCACTCATCTGATACGTCTGGCAGTAATGTAACAATTAGCAGCCACTCAGCGATCCGGCTAAAACGACCGTTTTTTGTATCGCCTAACGGCAAGCAAGGCCACCGGATTGTCATCGATATCGTCGCAGCGCCAAAAACTGTGGCAAAAGCTCCAAGTTCTATCTTAGTTGCTTCGCTCGACAATACCGGTGCTCTTCCCAAGCAAAGCCAGGCGAAACGGAATATTGAGATTGCGCAGGCACTGGACCGCCGAAATCCGTATATCCAACGGGCTTTTCCTCAAGGAACGCAAACTCAGACAGCGCCACAACAGAGAGCACCTCAGCAAATGGCGCCGCGCCCGATGCCGCAGCCAGCGCTGGTCAGCCCCCATTGATGGGTCCAGTTTGAATGTTAGTGCATCACCGGCCT
>CAZMHI010000043.1:0-42842 GCA_964566055.1 uncultured Rhodospirillaceae bacterium | reverse complement strand
ATAAAGTATTTGATCATGTCTTCAGCGATTTCGAAATCGGCAATAACACCATCGCGCAAAGGCCGGATGGCTTGAATGTTACCCGGTGTGCGGCCCAGCATTTGCTTAGCTTCTTCACCCACAGCCAAAACCTGTTTCTTACCTTTAACTTCGGCAATGGCGACCACAGACGGCTCATTCAATACAATGTTTTTGCCTTTGACATAAACCAGCGTATTAGCCGTACCCAGGTCGATGGCCATATCGGCCGATAAAAATCCAAAAATTCGCGACAGCATTTAGTCTCTCAATATCCAAAAATTCTAATAAGTCCCGGTAAATACGTATAATCAGGGCTATTTCTTAACATTCTCTAACCGATTCGTTAAGATTAATCAAAGAGATACGTATAAAATCTGGCAATAATTCAGCAGAAAGCCGGGATAGTTGATCATTCTACCCCGGCATTTCAGGAACTAAAATAAACAATTGGCTGGGATTGGCGGAAATTCCGCATTTTTCATCAAGCCGACAGAGCAGACGGCGCTGATTTCTCCCGTTTTACCAATAATTTATTCAAGGCATTGATATAGGCTCTGGCTGAGGCCACCATGGTATCGGTGTCCGCCCCCTGGCCATTGACGGTTTTGCCGTCTTCTTCAAGTCGCACGGTCACTTCGGCTTGGGCATCGGTGCCCTGAGTTACCGCATGGACCTGATACAATTGCAGATGCGGTGTGAGTTCGGTCAGTTCCTTGATGCCTTTGAAGATCGCATCAACCGGACCATCACCGGTCATTTCAACCGACTTCTGCTTACCATCGACATTGAGCGTCATCGAAGCTTTGGGCGGCTGATGCTCGGTGCCACACAAGACTTCCAGGCTCTCCAGATTGATGACATCGTTGGTTCGGATAACCGCATCATCGACGATGGCAATAATATCTTCGTCATAGACGTCTTTTTTAACATCAGCCAAATCTTTGAAGCGTTTGAAAGCATCCTGAACGGCATTGTCACCCAAGTCAAAACCCAGCTCGATCAGCTTTTCGCGGAAAGCGTGGCGGCCTGAGTGTTTGCCCATGACCAATTTGCTTTCCTTCAGACCTACCGATTCCGGCGTCATAATCTCATAAGTTTGTGCGTTCTTCAGCATACCATCCTGATGAATGCCGGACTCGTGAGCAAAAGCATTGGCGCCGACAATCGCTTTATTGGGCTGCACCGTAAAGCCGGTAACTGTAGAGACCAGACGGCTCGCCTTGGTGATCAGCTCTGATTTGATGTTGGTATTGTAGGGCAAATGATCTGGCCGGGTGCGGAGCCCCATGATGATCTCTTCCATCGCCGCATTACCAGCGCGTTCGCCCAAGCCATTAATAGTGCACTCGATTTGCCGGGCGCCGACTTGCACAGCGGCCAGGGAATTGGCCACCGCCATGCCCAGATCATTGTGGCAATGAACCGAAATAATAGCCTTATCGACATTCGGCACCCGGTTCATCACCATGTCGATCATTTCCGCATATTCGGCTGGCATGGCGTAGCCAACGGTGTCCGGAATATTAATTGTCGTTGCCCCGGCATCAATGGCGGACTCAATCGTCCGGCACATGAAGTCATGCTCGGTACGCGAGCCATCTTCACACGACCATTCGACATCGTCGGTGTAGTTGCGCGCCAAGGTGACACTGTCGATCACCGCCTGATGCACATCTTCCGGTTCCATCTGCAATTTATATTTCATATGCAGCGGCGAGGTTGAGATGAAAGTATGAATACGGCCACTGGCAGCGGACTTGATGGCTTCAGCACAGCGATCGATATCACCTTTGCTGGAGCGCGCCAAACCACAAACAGTTGAGCCTTTGACGATTTTGGCGATTTCATTAACGGCTTCAAAATCACCATCCGAGGCGATGGGGAAACCGGCTTCGATAACATCGACACCCATGTCCTCGAGAATTTCAGCAATGCGGATTTTCTCAGACAAGTTCATCGAAGCGCCCGGCGACTGCTCGCCATCACGCAAGGTGGTATCGAAAATTATAATGTCGTTCTTTGAGTTCTTGGTAGTCATTTGACTGGACCTTTCTAAATAGCGTTTACGAGTTTAAGACGATTTCTTCCCCTGAACACATGCCGCATATTTAGCGTGCGCGATCAGGGGCGCCTAAGTCGTAGGGCCAGTTCCAAAAGAAGGTCTTGCTGAGGTAATTCGGCACGCGCCAACACCGCTGCCGAGATTTTACTCTCAACACCGCTCAAACGCGCATCACTGATTTTCTGTTCAACAAACATTAAATCGTTCCAAAGAATTACCTAACAGAAGCGTATTAAGTCGTTTTTACCTCCGAAGTCAATATTTTTCGGTGACAGTTTACTTATAAATATGAGCATTTACTCTTCCTCAAGCCCCGCTTTGTGAAGCCCTTCCATGAGATGTTCTAAATCATCCGGGGCGGCATTCCATTTTTTTAACTCATCACGAGCGGCAAAATCTGGCTTAACTTCGAATATGCGCGCGAGGGCTGCACCCGCCTCGCCGCTTTTCATCTGACCCAATGCCGCTGCCTTAAGCAAATGCGCCCAGTAAAAATGCGGCATGCTCATACGTTCAACATCCGCAACCGTCTCAGCATATTCGTGCTGGCTGTAGTGAAAACGAGCGAAACTAAAAAAATACCAGCCGGGATGCAGCGGATTTAACTGCTGAGCCCGGCGGGATAATTCGACGCCACGCTCAAATTGTCCCATAAAAGCCAGATAGTGACCAATGTCAGCGAGTATTTCCGGATCGTTCGGATTGAGGTCAAGTGCGCGTGCTGCTTCCACTTCAAACATATCGTTTTCGCCGCGGAAAAAATGCACGATCGCCAGCCAGCAGTGAGAATAGGCATGCTTGGGGTCTAGCCGGGTTGCGGATTGCGCCATCTTCAAAGCACGACCGACCGGATCCGGGCGCGGGTTGGCATCGAAGCGGTGTTCCGCCAGATAGACATTCGCCAGAAGTGCATGGGCATCAGCATAGTCGGGGTCCAGCTCGATGGCTTTTTCGAGCAGATCACGGGCTTCCGCATGCATGTCCGAGCTTAACAGTGTGGTGTAACGCCTCGCGCGTAATACACAATCATAGGCGTCAAGTTCTGCCGGACTTTTCTTCAAGGCGCGTTTGAGGGCAACATCCTGGATGGTAATGCCGAGGGTCGCGGCGATCTTGCGCGTAACTTCATCCTGAACCGCAAATATATCTTCCATTTCCCGGTCGAAACTATCAGCCCATAGATGCACACCGGTTTTGGTATCAACCAATTGCGCCGTTATTCTTATCCGTGTGCCACCGCGACGGACGCTACCTTCGACCACGTAATCTGCATTGAGCTCAGCGCTGAGTTCAGCAAAATTGACAGCACGATTTTTAAACTGGAAAGTTGATGTGCGCGCAACAACCAGAAGTTCACTGAAGCGGGATAAATTGGTAATTATATCTTCGGTTAAGCCATCGGCAAAATACTCTTCCACATCAGCGCTGAGATTGTCGAAAGGCAGGACCGCCAAAACAGGCATGTCGGGTGCCTGCATCGCTGGACCTGCTGTTTCAACGGGTTCTCCTGTTGCTCTATCCATTGGGTGTGAGCCAGTATTGTCCTCACCTCGCAAAGAAACATCTCCAACAAACCGGAAGCCCCGCCCGCGCACCGTCTTAATCAACCGCTGTGTCTTTCCCGCATCACCAATTGCCTGGCGCGCGGCTTTTAGGCAGGTCGAGATGGTGGCTTCAGTAACCACACGCCCTTCCCAGATTTCTTCGATAATTTCATCTTTGCTGACCATCCGGTCCCGGTTCTGCAGAAGAAACAGTAATAGATCAAAAGCCTTCGGCTCTACTTTGCAAGGCTCGTCCTTCAAACGCAGCTCATAGAGCTCTGTATCCAACTCGAACTCATCAAAGATGAAAATCATGGATCTAGTATTCCGCTATATTTTATGAACCCTTGGTTGAGTTTAATGCGATTTGGACCATTGTCCAGAAATCCCTTGATATCGCAACAATGTCAGTCTTTTGACCGAGTGACTGAAAAACTCACACAAAACTCATGAAATCCTCAGCTTACTTTCAAGCTTCACCATCAACCAATCGCTATAAAATTAGTCAAGCAACGGGGTGGTCTCGGTGCTCTGATAAATAGAAATTTCGAAAGGAAATATTATGCCACTCGTAGATATCCAAGTTATTGAAGGCGTTTTTGACAACGAGCAAAAAGCCGAAATGATTGAAAAAGTAACCGATACAATGGTTGAAATCGAAGGTGAAAGTCTGCGCGGCGTTACCTGGGTTCGCGTCCAGGAAGTAGCCAGCGGCAGCTGGGGAATTGGCGGCAAGGCGCTCGGATCGAGTGATATTAAAGCCTTGCAGGCGGCAACGGGTTAAATTTGGCGGGAGAGGTCGGCTGTATCATCAACAGCCGGCTTCTTAGACCGAGAAGGAAGTCAAAGGGAGATTTTCATCATGCAAAACATTGGATTTGCCGCCCTCGATAACACATTCGATTGGGCCCTGATAAAACGAGCAGCCAATGTCTTTGCTGCGCCATTCATTTCGATAATAGCCTACCAAAAAATACTTCACGCAGAAGCGCTCTTTGCCGCTATTGACGATCGGCTATTGTGTGACATCGGCCATCACCGGCTAATACGGTAACAATCTACATTCTGACTATTATTACTTCTCGACGAAATGCACCTGCTGCAATCCCTCTTTGCGCTCGTCGGTCCAGCGTTTCACCTTATATTCGAAGCGAGGCAGAGTATCGTGAGGCACTTCTTTGACCGCCATCGAAACCTGGGTGGTATCCTTGATCCTGCGGGCGAGGCTTTCAAGAATTTGGGGATGCTTGGAGGTGTTGGACGCTGTCTGTTTGAACTCGATGCTTAATTCAGCGGTTTCACGGCCGTCATCAGCCAGGAATACCCGGCCGTTATATTCTTCGATCTCATCATGGGCGAACACCGCCTCATCGACTGTTTGGGGCCAGACGTTGGTCGCCTTTATTTTGATCATGTCGTCATAGCGCGAGATTGTACCAACTTCCCACAACATGGTGGAGGTGCGGCCGCAATCGCATAGTCCTGAGGGCAACCGGTGAACACGGTCGGACGATCGAAAGCGAATGAGCGGCATGGCGTGCCGGGAAAAAGTCGTGATGACCGGCTCACCCCAATCGCCGGGTTCAACATTTTCATCTGTGTCTTTGTCGAGCATCTCAACCAAGGCAAAATAATCAGCTAGATGATAGTGACCGAATTTGCCATCCGGGACGGCGCCATATTTGCAGGTATAGCCGTAATTAAGATTGAGCTGGCTAGAACCATAAAAGTCATGAATGACCGTGCCCCAAATTTCCTCCATCCGTTCTGCCCATTCAACTGTAAAAGGTTCGGTCGATAGGGTTATGCCGATAAGATTGGGAAAGAGTTTCTTTGGATTCCAGCCTTTCTCTTCGCAGAGCGCCGTAATGCGTGAAAGATAGGCAGGCGTGGTAATGATGTTGCTCAAATCGAACTGGCGCATCAGATCAATTTTTTGGTTCGTGTTAAAAACAGCGAGCGGCAGAGGCACGGCTTCAGCCATGCGCAAACCTTCATAAGACAACATGCCACCTGTCATGGTGCCAAGCGGGTGCAGGACAGCGGAGATATCTCCTTTAGCCAAGCCAATCGCCCTAAAATGACTAGCGGTTGAAGCATTGGCCGCTTCGATGGCGGCCTCATCGTGACAATGCATCTCCTGGCCGAGGCCCGAAGAACCGCTGGTCATATTAATGCGGCGGATTTCTTCCGGTGGGATGCAGAGCCTACGGCCATAGGGCGGATGTTCCTGCTGATCTTCCATAAGAACTTGCTTGTCGGTGAATGGAAAACGCTGGATATCTTCATATTTTTGGTAGTGGTCCGGCGTAACCTTGGCGGCATCAAAGAGATCGCGATAAAAGCCGCTATTATGATAAGCGTGTTCTAAAGTCTCTTTGGTTTGCTGAAATTGATAGGCTTTAAGCTCATCAAGAGGCAGCGTCTCCAATTTATTGAGAAAATAACTATTTTCCGTAGATATTGCGCTCCGTTGCATGATCTCACATCCTTTGGGATTGCATGATTACAACTTTGTCCATGGGCAAGGCGGTGGTCCCTCTATCGCCTCTTTGCCGGCCGTGAAGTCTGTATTCCATACGACATTCTTATTATCCGCAGTCGCGCAGCCTTTGCAGCTTGGTACGGTATCCAGACTTTTTAGTACATGATCTCCGTCAAGGCCGATGACGAAGACTGAGGCAAAGTCTTCTTTGGTATAAGATTTCAGGTCCCTCTTTTTCATGCCACTTCTCCGATAATGCCGGAGCGTTTTTGGTCGATCATCTGGAGGTAGCTTTCAATGCGGTTTTTGACATTGGCTGCCGAAAAATAGCGCGGGTCCACCAGATCGGTTTCAACAAAGGCGGCGGGCTTGCCGGTCCGCTTCTCGACCTCATACATCATCAGAAGTTCTCCGGCGGCGAAGCTGTTGCAGCTCTTGATCGAATTGATCAGGAGGCCATCGGCTTCATATTCTTCGACATAATTGGTGAGCATTTCGGTGCGCCGGGGCAGGCTGCGATTGGTGTAGCAGCCCAGGCAATAATCAGCGAGCGTCTCCAGAGGCTTGTCGGCATCATGACGGAAACCAAAATCGTAAACGCCACCCACTTTGCTGTATGAGCTTGCGACAATCACCGCACCCTCGTCATAGAACATTTTCCAAAACTCGCGGAAGTGGGTGTAGTTAGGAGGGCCTTCAGTGACGAGACGATATTTTTCTTCACCCATCGGACCATCCGGCGTAACCGGTCCAAGGCCTTGGGCCATGCGTTCCTCAATCTCCACGCGGAGCGCACTATAGAAATCCACCGCCTCTTCGGTACCGCGGAAAGCGCCGAAGATCGGGCCAATATAATAGATGCCGCCGAAATAAGCATCGATGGGAGAGCGTTTATTCTTGGCGCTCTGCAGCACCCAGACCAAGTCATCCTCTGCCTTGGCTGAGCGCTTCAAATATTCACGCAGGCGGTCAATGTCGAACTTTACGCCACTGATTTCCTCCAACAATGGAATCACTTCTTCCTTCAACTGTTTCACCACATATTGGCGCATGTTGTCGGTGATTTTTCCCTCGCTATCATAGGGTGTGTGCAACATGACGGTCGGGCATTGGTATTGCTCACGCAGCAACTCGAACCACTTCATATAGGTGTAGCAGCCGGTATAGCTGAGCAGCAGGACGTCCGGGTCAGGGAACGGTTTACCGTTGGGGGCGATATTGCCTTTGGACATCATACCGAGGTCGGATTTCACATAAGTACAGACGTCCTCGGAATGACCTTGGTTTTCGGCTTCCAGAACATAAGCGCCGCTGGTTCTTCTTAAGCCCTGCTGGATGGCATTTGTTTCCGGCAGATTGTTGATCATATCAAAACACATGATGAGCTCGTTGAGGTTGCCCGGGACGAAGGTCGAGCAAACTTTCTCACCCGTATCAGGCGCAGCCGTCATACGGTCATAGTGCTCACCCATCATGTCCTTCTGGATCTGCATGGATTCGTCTTTCTCGACGCTGGTACTTTCCGGTCTTTTAGTTGGGTTAACTACATTCATGTCAGGCTCCTGTAATCAGCCGGTCTTCGGTTAAATATACTTTCCACTCACTCTGCAGCGATTTGAGCCGCCGGCATTAAGCTTTCGATCAATTCCTCGGTCCAAGGCACACCCTGGGCCAGCGCTTGACGGAGTTCGACGAAATCAATCTCTCTGCCAATTTCTTTGTTGCCACGATTGAAGGCGCGAAATCCGGTGCGGGCTTCGTTCATCATGTTGAGCGCAAGCCAGGAGCGGGCGTTTTCCTTGTTGCGATTCCAGGCTTCGAGTTTTGGTTTGCGCAATTCCTCAATGCTCTTGAGTGTACATTCCGGAAAAGTTTCGAGCAGCTTGGAGCATACCGCTTCAACTTTCTCATCAAGCCGTGAGAGATCAATCTCGCCCTCGGCAATCAGCTTTTTACCCGCAGCCAGCTCATCGCCGGTCTTGAATTCGCCATGAACAATTTGACCATACTCATCGACCATCCGGTCGGTGATCACCGTTGGGTTGGGCACAAATTCGCCGTCAATTTTCAACGCGGGAGCGATTTCTGCTGCGATGCCCAGCCGGCAGGCTTTATGGGCCGAGAACGGTTCACACAAGGTGCCTGAAACAAAAGCCTGTTCGCAGCCAATCATGACCGGCAGAAAGTCGGTGGCGCCGCCGATTGCCGCTGAGCCATGCTTGGGACCGGCTTGGCCAAAATTGGCTAAGTCTTGGGCGATTGTGAAATCGCAGGCCATGCCGATTTCCTGGCCGCCACCGATGCGCATGCCGTTGACGCGTCCGATAACCGGTTTGTCACAGCCCAAAATGGCCGAAACCATATCGTTGAAGAGCCGCAGATATTGACGGTACTCCTGCGGATTGCCGGCATAATATTCGGAATATTCTTCTGTATTGCCACCGGTAGAAAACGCTTTGGTGCCAACGCCGGTAAAAACGACGGTGTTTACGGAACGGTCGAGCGAGGCTTTGCGGAAAGCGAGTATGGTCGCCTTCGTCATATCGGTCGTATAGGAATTATATTGCTTCGGATTGTTAAAGCTGATCCAGGCATTAAAGAGACCCTCAGCTACGCTGCCATCCCGGCGTTTAGCGGGGCGCTTCTCATACAGCACCATACCGTCAGCAAGCTTTTCAATCTCGACGTCGACCAAATTGTGATCGTTGAGGGATTTTGGGGCATCCCGCTTAATAATCTCTTGTGTGTTCGCACTCATCGCTCAGCTCCTCAATACTCGTGTCCGCCCTGCTGACCTTCGATTCTTGCAATCCGTCCAGCCAGACGTAAGATATTCAAATTAGGAAAAGAGTACGCTTGGTGGTCCAGATGTGTCTTGGACGACAGCGCTGGATTTTATGGACGACGGTGCAGTGAGACCTGTTTGTGAGCATAATCTGAAAGGATGCGCGTAGTAAAAAATGCAGAGCGTTTCAACAATAAATACGTTTAGGTCTGATGAAATATCGCTACCCGACCAGTTCGGTTACTGGAGCGACTTCCTTTGCGATATGTTCATCGAGATGGAACCATCAAGTGACGGTGATGGTTCTTTTCGCGCCGCTGTCGACACCGGCGAATTCGGGGTGCTGACTGTGGCGACAATCAGTGCACAACCTCACAAAGTGCGCCGCACACCATCAAATATCAAAAATTCAGATAATGAAGCGACCTTGTTCCATTATCAAATTTCCGGCAAATCCGTCTTTCGTCAAGGTGATGCCGAGGAAACCATCCTGCCCGGCGACATCGCCTGCATGGATACAGCTTTTCCATTTGAGCTCGATCTGGTCGACGATTTCAGATGTATAACGGTAAAAGCACCGCGGAAAATTTTCGTTTCGCTAATTGGATCAGAGCCTTTATTTCCTAAAGCCAGGATCAGACGAAATAGTATCTATGGCGCCATTCTGGGTGAATATTTCAAGTTCTCCCGGCGTCAGATCGGTACCGGTGAAGACGAAGTTGAAGCAACGCTTGCCCAGCAGTTTTGTGAAACCTTGGCGCTGGCCCAGAAAAGCGAACCGGTCCCCATCTGCCAGCATCTTGACGATGAAACACCGCCCCTGCTTGGCGCTGTGCTATCCCATCTCAGGAACAATCTGGCCGATGGCGACCTGACCCCACCTAAAATAGCGGAGCATTTTGGCATTTCGGTGCGCTATCTGCATCGCTTGTTTGAACCTGTCGGCTTAACACTCGGTCAATGGCTCCTGAGGCAACGCTTAAAACGCTGTTTTAATGATCTAACCGATCCACAGTTTGATCAAACACCAGTTTCTACCATTGCCTACAAATATGGCTTTAATGATCTTTCCTATTTTGGCCGTTCCTTTAAGGCGCGTTATAGCGTCACTCCGCGCGAAGCACGCGGCCGCAACGTATCCAGTGAATAATCCACGACCTTAGGCATAAAGAAATTATCTATGACTAATCCCGCCGGTGACTGGCTGGGCGGGCGGCTTTTTTAAGCTCAAGCTCATCGGCGCGGTCACGCTCTGCGAGACGCAGGGATTGATCCTGACCAGTCTCATATTGCTTTGGCCAGGTTTGAGCTTCGTGCCCGTAATAAGCGGCGGCCTGCAAAGTAAAATGCGGATTGGTCAGATGTGGCCTCGCCAACGCCACAATATCAGCACGGCCTGCCGCCAAGATGGTGTTGATCTGGTCCCAGTTGGTGATGTTACCGACGGCAATGGTCGGCACATCTGCTTCAAGTCTGATTTGCTCCGAGAACCAGGTTTGGAACATGCGGCCATAGACCGGCTCGGCGTCCGGCGTGGTTTGACCGGCCGAGACATTTATAATATCGCAGCCATGGTCTTTGAAAACTCGCGCGATCTCGACTGCCTCATCCCCTTCCATACCAGCCTCACCGACCCAGTCAGTGGCCGACAGGCGAACTGACATCGGTTTTTCTTGAGGCCAAACCGCCCGCACCGCATCAAACACTTCCAGGGGAAAACGCAAGCGGTTTTCCATAGAACCGCCATATTCGTCGCTGCGTTGATTGCTCACCGGTGTGATGAAGCTCGACAACAAATAGCCATGCGCCATATGAAGCTCGATCATATCCGCACCGGTTTCATTGGCGCGCCTGGCGGCAGCAACAAAATCAGCCTTCACCTGATCCATGTCGTCCCGTGTCATTTCCCTGGGCGTTTGGCTTTCCGGCAAAAACGGCAAAGGCGATGGCGCGATCAACGGCCAATTACCGTCTTTTAAGGGTTGATCCATGCCTTCCCAAGCCACCCGGGTGGAGCCTTTACGTCCGGCATGACCGATCTGCAGACAGAATTTGGCGGCAGAATTTGCATGCACAAAATCGATACATTTCCGCCACGCTGCACTATGCTCATCCCGGTAGAGCCCGGCGCAGCCTGGTGTGATCCGCCCCTCTTCGGAAACACAGGTCATCTCGGAGAAGATCAGCCCGGCCCCACCAAAGGCCAAGCTGCCGAAATGAACAAAATGGAAATCACCGACGGCACCATCAACCGAGGAATACATATCCATTGGCGAGACCGCCACCCGGTTGGCCACCTGCAAATTACCTATTTTGAACGGCATGAACATCGGTGGCGAATGGGGCGCCCCGGCAGATACTTTTTCATCTTGCTGCTCACAAAACCACGCTTCGACGCGCTCAATAAAGTCCGGATCGCGCAGACGCAAGTTTTCATGGGTCACTTGTTTGGAGCGGGTCAACATCGAATAGGTCGCTTGCAGCGGTGACATCTGCCAATAGCGCTCAACATTCTCGGTCCAGACAACGCTAACTTCGGCGGCATGTTGTGTGATCTCGGTTTCGGTCTGCCGCGCCTCGACATAAGCCGGCAGCGCGTCACCGACGTTTCCTTTCGCTTTAAAAGCTTCGAACAAGGCAATGGCATCTTCCATAGCCAGCTTGGTGCCGGAGCCAATGGAATAATGCGCCGTATGCAGCGCGTCTCCAATCAAGACCTTGTTTTCATGAAACCAGATTTTATTGCGGATGGTGGGAAATGTCCGCCAGACCGATTTATTGGCGACAAGCTTGTGACCTTCTAGTTTATCCGCCCAGAGATTTTCCATATAGGCAATCAGACCGGCTTCATCCAAATCCTCAACGTCGCCAGCAGCGTTCCGCCAGGTTTTTTCCGGTGCTTCGATAATCCAGGTCGAAAGATCGTCGTTATACTGATACGCGCCCAAGACCCAAATACCGTGTTCACTGGTGGTGAAGTCAAAAGTAAAGGCGTCATAGGGTTTGGTGCTGCCGAACCAGACGAATTTATTGCGCCGCAAGTCAATGCCCGGCTGGAAGTGCTCTCTATAGGCTTCGCGCACGATGCTGTTAATGCCGTCCGCACCGACAATCAGATCAGCCCCTTCAAATTGTGAGAGATCGGTTATCTCGGTCTCAAATTCTAAAGTCACACCCAATTCACGGCAGCGCGCCTGCAGCAACAGCAACAGCTCCATCCGGCCACAACCGCAAAAACCATGACCGGTGGTGCGAATGGTCTCACCAGGATAGATAAAATCGATCTCGTCCCAATAGGCAAAGGCGTCGGTGATGGATTGGTAACTCGCGGGATCATAGGATAAAAAATTACCCAAGGTTTCATCGGAGAAAACGACACCGAAGCCAAAGGTGTCATCGGCGCGGTTTCGCTCATGCACGGTGATGTCGTAATCCGGCCAGGCCTTTTTCATCAAAATGGCGAAATACAACCCGCCCGGTCCGCCACCGACTATTTCTATCCGCATCAACACTTCCTACCGGTTTTTTTGGGCGCTATTTGCGCAAATTTTATTGTTCTGTAAGATACTTAAGGTATCACTAGAAAATGACCATTGCCAAACAGGGAAATTCAATATGTCCGGGGACCAACGCACAGCACTTCTGCCTCTGCCTTCATCTCGCGCTGAGATCAAGAAAATCCAAAGTGAACGCAAAAAGCTCGCCTTTGAGCGCGCCAAAACAGCGAAATGGTATCAGGGCAAGCTCGACAGTATAGACGTTAACAAACTGGATGACCCGGAAGTCTGGGGCCAAATCCCGATTGTCACCAAGGACGTATTACGCGCCCTAGATCACGATGATTTCCTGGCGAACTTCAATGTCGCACCGCCGGAAGACATTTCTGAATATTGGCGCTCCGGCGGAGCTACCGGCAAGCCGGTGTTTTATCCCCGCACATTTGAAGATGTAAATTATGCTCTCGAAAGCTGGGCGCGCTCCTATCCGGCGCTTGGTATCGGGCCGGGTGATCTCTGCCATATCTCTTTCCCTATCGGTATTCATCCGGCGGGCCAGATTTGGGCACGTTCAGCCCACCAAATGGGCGTCGGTATGAACTGGGTCGGCGCCGGCAATGCCGTACCGTCGGATGCGCAAATCGATCTCATCATGGCGCTGAAGCCGACCGTGCTGATCTCGATGCCGGGCTTTGCCCTCAATCTGGTCAACATCGCCGACACCAGGGGCATTGATCTCGCTGAAAGTTCCGTCCGCACGGTGGTCTGTTCGGCGGAAACATTATCAGATGCTAAGCGGGAAAAACTTGGCCGCCGCTGGGGTGCTGAAGTGTTTGATGTTTTCGGCATGAGTGAAGCCGGGCTGATGGGAGCCGAATGCGAGGCCCATGATGGCATCCACATCTGGGACGATATGTATTACTGCGAGGTCGTCGATGAGGACACCGGTGAGATTTTACCGTATGGCGAAGTTGGCACCTTCTGTGTAACGCCGCTTTACACCAATAACGCAACACCGTTCCTGCGCTGGAATTCCGGCGATATCGTACAGATCATCGAACAAGGGGAAAGTTCCACCAAAGAGGCCGAGCTGTTCACCATGATCAAACATGCGGCCCGGACCAGCGGCTTTTTCAAAATCCGGGGGGTGAATATCAATCATGCGGAGTTCGAAGATTTCATGTTCCGCAACGAAGACATCAATGACTTCCAGGCGGTGTTAACTACCGGTGAGGATGATCTCGAACATATGCGGGTGCTGCTTGAAGTGAAACGCGGCTCAGATGAAACGGTTGTACATCAACACGTCACCTCAGAAATCAAGCGTATTTTTGAAATTTCAGCCGAGGTTGAACTGCAGGAGCTTGGCGCGCTGGCCAAAGCCTTTGAAGCCAGTATCAAAGCCCCCCGCTTCGTCGACGAGCGGGGTTAACAATGCCTGAAAAGAAACTGCCGGAAACCTATGATGATTTCCTGGAATATTTTCCGGATGCGTCGGGTAATGATGTTAACGGATTAGGAGAACAGGAGGTTCGCCAGCCGTCACCTTTCTTTTGGCATCCCCACGACAAGCACGAGTTCGGTGAGCTGCAAAAGGAAGTCGTCGATATTCAACGGCGCTCGCCGGCGATCACCGAGCATTACTCCCACGACGCGCCACGTGGTCCTAAAACCATAGAAATCGCCGAAACAAAAATTGAGAAATCGCCGGAAGAATGGGTACAGGCAGTTAAACAATTCACCCTTGCTGATGAAGGCGATGACATCCGCATCACCGACATGAAGCCGCTCTATATTTATCAGGGCTATGAACTCAATCATCCCTGGGTGATCATCATCGCAGTAACCATGGAGCATGAGGAGCTCACCAAGTTACCGGCTTCGCTGGACAATCCGGCTAACCCGGTGGAAGTTGCCAAACAATATAATCGCGCCGCCCGCGTTTGCCGCAAAGTCACCAACTATATTCGCGCCCAAGGCTTTGATGCCAAAGCCTGGGCCGGCCCATTTGCTTCCGCGCTTTCGATGATGCCAGCAGCAATTGACAGTGGCATGGGCACGCTCGGTAAACACGGCTCACTGATCCACGGTGAGTTTGGCTCCTCATTCAGGTTGTCGGCCGTTACCACGGACCTGCCCTTGGTGGCGGATCCGATCAGAGATATCGGCTCCGATGATTTTTGCACCAATTGCCAAATTTGTATCAAAGCCTGTCCGCCGGGAGCAATTTTCAATGAAAAGCAGATGGTGCGCGGTGTCAAAAAATGGTTTGTCGATTTTGACAAATGCATTCCCAAATTTGGCGAGGCGCTCGGCTGTGCTGCCTGCATTGCACTGTGCCCTTGGTCGACGCCCGGCCGCGCACCAAAGCTCAGCGAGAAAATGCTGGCGCGGCGAAGCCGGGAAACCTAGCCGCCACGAAATTATTTATGGGCGTGAGATTTCATTTTTGCGCCTACCAAGACAGTTGCCGCCACTGCTTTACCGCCGACCATCAAATCACGATGATCATTGGCATTTAAGGTGACCCGGACTTCCGCACCCGCGGCGGATAACTCGCCAATGTGAAACCAAGGCCCATAGAGTCGGGCAATTTTTTTGCCATTCACATAGATATGGGCGTGCCCTTCACCTTCTACATGCTTACCGCTGGCGTGTTCCGGGGCGAATTTAAAGTTCCTGGTTTGAACATGGAGATTCCAACCACTAACCGCGTCTCTGGTCAGCAATATTTTTAAAGACGGTGCAGCCCGACCTGCTGGCATCATCAGCACTTTACCGTGGGCATGCGCATGATCTTTATGTTGGGCTTGAGCCTGCGCCGGAGCAATTACTAAAACGGCGATAACTAATAAATACAGAGCCGGAACATAAAATAAATTGGGCATTGATGGGTACTCCACTGTTGATTAGAAACTTTCTAAAGAACAGCAGTTGATTAATCAAGAATATGAATCGCCCCCTACCCGGCCTTACATTTATACGGCCAGACGATTTTGGTGTCAGCTGGGATGGTTGAGCCGTCTTCCATCATCACCGAGATTGGCACTTTCTTTTCGCCTTCCGGCAGATCCCGCATTGAATAAGAATCGAGCGGCAGTTTTTTGCGGAACAAAGCGTTTGGGTCCATCCAATTGCCATCGACCTGCACAATGCGCTCCCGCCGGTCGATGAACTTTGGGCTTTCGCTAAAAAATACCGCAAAGTGGATAGCGGGCCGGCGGCGTTGGCTTTGTATGCCGCTGCGGCCAATACCTGAATTACCGGTCGGGCCTAATTCCTGACCCATCTTGACCCGATCTCCCGGTTTAAATTTTGGCATTTCATCGAAATGTGCGTATTGGGTATAAATCCAAAGGGGAATGCCAGTGTCTTCCGGAGAGTGGCGGATGGTCATTTCCTTGCCGCGAAAGCTGTGCTCACCGCGATAGACGGCGACAACTGTCCCGGCAGCAGCGGCAATCATCGGCACGCCATAAGGTGCGGGCATATCAATGCCACCATGATAGGCCTCCCGGTCGCGTTTGTTGGTGTAGGAAATCGCCCATTGCTCATCGATATCACGGCAGTTTGCATTATCTGGAAATTTGGGCCGGAGCCCGGTTTCAAACAGACCTTTTTTAATCGCCAGCTTGATATCACAGGAGCGCCCACGGGAAATCGCACAAAGCGTTTCGCGATCCACTTCATCGGTCGTGGTTAAGCCGTCCAGACCACTTGCTTGGATAGCCTTTTCTTCCGCTGCCTTGGCGGCCTCGGTTTCACCAAATCTTTCCCGAAATTCCTGCAGCGTAACATAACCATCTTCATTGGTATCGAGCCGCCGGAAGATACCACGCCGTTTGCGCCACTCATCCGCCGATACTTTACCATCGCCGTCCCGGTCATTTTTTTGGATTGCTATCTCAGCCCTGCCTTGGGCCTTAGCGGTTTGAACTACTCCGAAAAATATCCAGCCTGCCATTAGAACCATAATTACTGCACGGACAATCATAACAATTCTCTCCTCGGCAAGATTTTGAACTCTATCCTATATGTGAGGATTTGAGATGGATTTTCCAGTCTCAAGGCATAAGAAAAGGCGCCGCCTTTTTTGGGGGGACCGGCGACGCCTTAATCATACTATTGCGGGTTCATTCATTCGTTAGGATGCGGCCGTTGGAATTAAGCCGGTGGCAAAGACAATTGCCATAATGATCACCAGCGCGCCAACAAGACCTACCGTCCAAATGTAAGTCTTTTTATCGTCTTCAGTCATCACTACCTCCTATAAAACTTGCCGCGCGGCAGGTGGATTAAGAGGCACCTCTAACTTCACTGACATTAGCATATCATAATATGCCATAAATTGATAGATTTTGAGCTAAGCTGTTGAATTTATTATAGAATTAAAGTAACCCGGGTTAACTTATTACAATCAATCCATCTGGCGGAGTCGACCACGCCCCTTCTTGATGTCACTTTTGTGCCGCTTGCCATCCAGCCGGCGCTGTTTGGCGGCTTTGCTCGGTTTGGTTTTGCGGCGGTGCTTGGGCGGTATTGCGGCTTGGCGGATCAGTACAACCAGCCTTTCCAAGGCATCCCGGCGGTTTTGCTCTTGTGTGGCAAAGCGGTGCGCGGTGATGACGATAACGCCTTCTTTGGTCAAGCGCTGGCCGGCAAGGGATTTCAGCCGAAGATAAACCGCATTTGAGAGCGCTGTGCTTTTCCGGGCATTGAAGCGCAACTGAACAGCGGTCGCCGTTTTATTGACTTTCTGGCCACCCGAACCTGGTGAGCGGATAAATTGCTCTTCGATCTCGTTATCTTCGAGGCTAATAGTGGGGGTGATTTCGATCATATTCAAAGCATAGCATGAGATAAGTTAATATTTAAAAGCACCTGATTTATCTATGTGCGCAAAAAAATACCATTAAATCTCCCGTTCGGTAGTATGATTGCGTTATGAGTGATTTACCGAGTAAGCGCGAACAGGACAGCGTGGCCGCCTTGGTGCATCAGACAGGTCCCTCTAAAGGTACGGTCAGTTGGCTTAAAGTTTCCACCTTGGATGTCTGCCTAAATCCAGGCAGACTCGTCCGGGTCGGAGAAACACGTCCGGGTGAACCGCGCGAAGGTATTATTGCGCGCCTCCACCGTGCCGAAGGCAGCTACGAAATTGAATCCGTTGAGCCGGGAATGGTGTTGGTAAACAAAAACGCCATCACCACGCATTTGCTCAAACACGGGGACATGATCGAATTCGGCGACGCGGGACCGTTGTCACGCTTTCAGCTTTATCAGAGGGGCAAGCCGGTCCAGGAAACGATCACTGACATCGTAAGTGACGGCTTCACGTATATGCGCGTCAGCCGCCGGCCTCTCATTGAGCGGCTTGGGCGGGCTTTTGGTGGATTGGCAGCACGGCTGACGCGGGAGACCACATTGCTTTTCCGCGTCGGCGTCATTGTGGCGATATCTGTCCTCGTCGTCGTCACCTACCAGCAGAATCGGCTGAACGATCTCCTGCAGCAACGTATCGACGAAGATGCTGCCCGGCTTGAAAGTGTCTCCCGGGCCTTAAGCCGGGCGCGCAAAGAAGCCCTAACTCCAAATGATATCAAAGCGCTGCGGCGGGATATCGGCAATCGCATCAGTTCTTATGCTGATCGCTTGAAGGCTTTAGAACACCGCTCAGAGGCCAGCGCCCGCGTGGTCACCAATTCACTGCCTGCCGTAGTCTTTCTGCAGGGCGCCTACGGATTTCGGGAAACCTCCAGCAACCGTATGCTGCGCCATGTCATGAGTGATGAAGGCCGCCCGATGCTCGATCCTCTCGGACAGCCATTGTTATCGCTCGACGGTAATGGGCCGGTGGCAGAGCGATTCTTTACGGGGACCGGCTTTGTCGCCGGTAAAAATGGGTTGCTCATCACCAACCGGCATGTGGCGTTGCCCTGGGAAAACGATGCTGGTGCCGAGACCTTTAAAGGTCGAGGATTAAAGCCGGAGATGATCAAATTCATCTTCTACCTGCCCGGAGCACCTGAGTCCGGCGAGGTTGAGCTGTTTCGGGCCAGCGAAAATGCAGATCTGGCTGCTCTTCGCTTCAAAGGCAAAGAGGGGCCAAAAAAATTTCTGACACTCGCAGCCGCGCAACCTGCCGCTGGGAACGAAATTATTGTCATGGGTTATCCCACCGGCCTGCGTTCGATGCTGGCTCAATCGGGCGACGCTTTTATCGCTGAACTTGAAAAATCAGGCGATACAGAATTCTGGAGTGTGGCGGCGAGACTGGCTCAAAAGAAACTTATCGCACCATTGGCCAGCCGGGGAATAATTGGTCAGGCGACACAGGAAACAATCGTCTACGATGCCGAAACCACACATGGCGGCAGTGGCGGACCGGTGTTGGACATCAATGGTGAAGTGGTCGCTGTCAATGCCGCAATCCTGCCTGAATATGGCGGCTCTAATTTAGGTGTGCCGGTCTCAAAAGTCCGGGAATTGTTGAAAGGCATAGACCTTTCTCAAGGAAAAAAGGTCGCACCTCAATGATAGATATCTTCGATTGAGCGTCTCCTTAAAGCTACAACCTAACCAACACGTTTTGCGCCAATGGCAGAGGGAAAATACTTCCCGTAGATTTGATGTATAGCTACTATCTTAAGGGAGTTAATTTAAACTGGTTCAGACCTTTGTTTTGAGTGAGAGGCCTAAATTTTGGTGGACTTAAAATCTCACAACCTACTAGAAGCCATGCAAGGTGCGCCAGAGGGCGTCATACTTTGGGATGCAGATGGCCGCCTCATCTTATGTAATGACAGAATGAAGGAACTGTATGAACCATTTGCCAAGATAATGGTGCCCGGATTGAAGATTGAAGACTTGCTTCATCAACTCAAAGCGGCAGGTGTAACCAGAGTTGTCGAAAGTAATTCGGCAGATCAGAAAACTGATGCTATTGAATCTTCAAATTGGGAAGATGTAAATTTGGTCTTGAACCGGCGCGAATCTGGCCTGGACGTCATTGTTCAATATAGAAATAAATGGATTCAAGTTCGCCGCAAAAAACTGGCAGACGGCAGTATTATTGCCTTTCATACCGACATAACTGATATCAAAATTGCCAACGAGAAATTAGTAGAGAGCCGAGAGCAGCTTCTCCTGAGAGAGAGCCAGCTGTCGAATGCCCAGGATCTTGTTAACTTAGGCTATTTTGAACATGATCTAATAACCGGCATCCATTTCTGGTCCGAAATTCTTTGCCGGATATTTGGCGTGAAATTTGGCCTCGACCGAGAACTCGAAGATTATTTGGCCCTTGTCCATCCAGAAGACCGTGATCACATCAAAGAGGTAATCGAAAAAAATGTAATTGCAGCAGAAAACTATAATTCAGAGCACAGAATAGTTCGGCCTGACGGCGAAGAAAGAACGATCCGGAATAGTGTGAAGTATGTTGTCAACGAAAAGAATGAACGTTTAAAGCGAATAGGCGTTGTCGTTGACATCACGGAAGAACGACTACGTGAAGATCAACTCCGTCAGGCCAATCAGGCAAAGTCTGACTTTCTTACTCATATGAGCCACGAATTTCGTACTCCGTTAAATTCGATATTAGGATTTGCGCAGGTTATCGAAAATGACAAAAAAAATGTAATCGATGAAACCAACCGCCACCGCATTCAAAATATCCTAAAAAGCAGCAATCATTTATTATACCTCGTTGATGATTTGCTCGATTTAGGTCGTATTGAGGCTGGAAACATATCCGTCGAATTAAAACCGTTAAATTCAGTAGAAGTCTTCAAGGACGCGATTGCCGCTGTTGAAACCATAGCGAATGACAAGAAAATTTCCCTTAATTGTAATTTACCGGCTGATTCCGTGCCGCTTGTAAAAGGTGATGACGGCCGGTTGAAACAAATTTTTCTAAATTTGTTGTCTAATGCAATCAAGTACAATCAAGAGGGCGGGGAAATAAATGCATCCTTCCAAATTCTGGAAAATGATCTTTTGCGCATAAACGTTCAGGATACCGGCGTTGGCATTGATCCCGACCGGCTCGAATTGATTTTCAAGCCATTTAACCGTGACTGGGCATTGTCACCTCAGATTAGCGGCTCTGGTATAGGCCTTTCTATTTCCAAACAATTGGCCGAACTAATGGGTGGAAGTATCGGTGTAACCAGCAAAAAAGGAATTGGCAGCACTTTTTGGATTGAACTTGAAATTGCAGAGAACACCATAATCGAAAATACAATTCAGAAACCTCCGCTCAATGCCGGTCAGATTTCGTTAGATGTGGTCGATGGAGTTTCAAAGCAGGTCCTATACATTGATGATGACGCCAACAGCTTGACGCTGATGCAGGATATATTTGAAGATATCGGTTTTGCAAATCTGACAATTTCTGACGACGCTATCAAAGGACTAAAAATAGCTAAAGACAATGAGCTTGACCTCGTCATCTTAGATATAAATCTGCCGACAATGACTGGCCTGGAAATACTTGAGAAACTGAAAGAAAATGAAAACACCAAAAATATTCCTATCTTCGCCATTTCAGCGGACGCCTTACCAGTACATGTCCAAAATGGGCTGGATCATGGCTTTGACCTATATTTATCTAAGCCAATAATACTGAGTGAATTGCTGGGCGCGGTTGAAGAATATTTAGCTTAGAAGTTGACTAGGAACTTTCTTTAAGCCAGTTGGATTTTCCGGTAGATCAAAAAAAGGGCGCCCGAATGGACGCCCTAATTCTTTATGGTCTCACCAGTTTAGTTCTTTGATTTATCAACCAAAGCGTTGTCGGTGATCCACGGCATCATATCGCGAAGGTTTTGACCGACTTTCTCGATGTCATGTTCGGCAGCGCGGCGGCGCATAGCTTTAAAGCGCGGCGCTCCGACTTTGTTTTCCATCATCCAGTCTTGCACGAACTTACCGGACTGAATGTCTTCGAGCACTTCTTTCATGCGCTCTTTAACGCCGGCATCAATCACTCGCGGACCGGAAACATAGTCACCAAACTCAGCTGTATTGGAGATTGAATAGCGCATATTGGCGATACCACCTTCATACATCAGATCAACAATCAGCTTCACTTCGTGCAGGCATTCAAAATAGGCCATTTCCGGCGCATAACCTGCTTCCACCAAAGTTTCCCAGCTGGCGGTGATCAGTGATGTCAAACCACCGCAAAGCACGGTCTGCTCACCAAACAAATCGGTTTCACACTCTTCTTTGAATGTGGTTTCGATTATGCCGGAACGGCCACCGCCGATAGCAGAACCGTAAGACAAAGCAAGGTCAAGCGCCGCACCACTGGCATCCTGATGAACCGCGACCAGACAGGGGACACCAGCACCACGCTGATACTCACCACGCACCGTGTGACCCGGTCCTTTTGGCGCGATCATGAAAACATCGACACCCTCAGGCGGCGAAATCAAACCAAAATGAACAGATAGGCCATGGGCAAAAGCAATTGCCGAGCCAGGCTTTAGATTGTCATGAATGTGCTCTGCATAAAGATCAGCCTGAATTTCATCCGGCGCCAAAATCATCAATACATCAGCCCAGGCCGCAGCTTCGGCCGGTTCCATCACTTTGATGTTTTCAGCTTCGGCTTTGGCGATTGAGCCGGAACCTTGGCGCAGAGCAACAGCTATTTCGGTAACGCCACTATCGCGCAAATTCAGTGTATGGGCATGGCCCTGGCTGCCATATCCAACGATGGCAACTTTCTTAGTTTTGATCAGATTGACATCAGCGTCACGATCATAAAAAACACGCATGGTTTATATCCCCATAATTACGTTCAAATTCAGTTGGTAATTTCAGTTAGTCAAATTAGTTCAAATCGGCTCAGTACCGCGCGCGATGGCGACCACGCCGCTGCGTGAGACATCCACCAGACCGAGCGGCTTCATCAGTTCGATGAATGCTTCCAGCTTATCGGTACTGCCAACAATTTCGAAAACGAATGACGAATTGGTACTGTCGACAACATGGGCTCGGAATATATCGGCGATTCTCAAAGATTCAACCCGAGATTCACCTTCGCCCGCGACTTTAATCAAGGCAAGTTCACGCTCGACTGACGGACCATCGACAGTCAAATCAGAAACGGCTCGTACCGGCACCAGACGTTCAAGTTGGGCGCGGATTTGCTCCAGCACCATTTGTGTGCCCGAGCTGGCGATGGTGATCTTGGATAGATGCTCGACCGCGTCGACCTGCGCCACCGTCAAACTGTCAATATTGTAGCCACGGCCCGACAGTAAGCCGATGACGCGTGCCAGCACACCCGGCTCGTTTTCCACCAGGATCGAGAAAGTATGGTCCTGCACACTATTGTTAAACATATTGTTCACTGCAAATTACTCCAAATTGGTGCAGGCTTAAGCCATGACATTATTTTTATCGTCGACAGTTGCCATCTTCTGATTAGGCGCGAGGACAATTTCATTATGCGCGGCACCAGCTGGGATCATTGGAAACACGTTTTCCATCCGGTCTGTCGCCATCAGCAGAAAGGCCGGACCATCGGTCTCCAGCAGCTCTTTGATGGAAGCATCAACATTTTCGGCCTGATCACACACCAAAGCAGCAAAACCCATTGATTCTGCCAATTTGCAGAAATCAGGTCCTTGGCTGAGATCACATTCCGACTCATTGTTCTCGTGGAACAATTCTTGCCATTGACGGATCATGCCGAGAACTTTGTTATTCAGACAAAGGATCTTAACCGCCAAACCTTCCTTGGCAATGGTTGCCATTTCTTGAACGTTCATCATCATTGAGCCTTCGGAAGTAACGCAGACAACGGTTGAGTCTGGATGCGCGATCTGCACGCCCATTGCCGCCGGAATACCGTAACCCATGGTGCCAAGGCCACCGGAAGTCATCCAGCGGTTAGGCTCGTCGAACTGAATGTATTGAGCCGCCCACATTTGGTGCTGCCCAACATCAGTGGTGACGTAGTAATCGTCGCTGTTCAATATCTCGCTCAACCGGGACAAAGCGTATTGTGGCTTAATGGCCTCCTTCTTGTCCTGCTCGAAACCGAGACATTCAACAGCGCGCCATTTTTCGATGGTCGCCCACCATGCATCAACCGCATCATAATTAACTTTGGGCTGCTTCTCATTCCAGACCGTGATGATGTCATTGAGCACGCTTGTCGCATCGCCAATGATGGCAAGATCAACCGCAATGTTTTTGTTGATCGATGACGGATCAATATCGACATGGATCTTTTGACTGCCGGGTGAGAATAAATCAGTATTGCCGGTCACCCGGTCGTCAAAACGCGCGCCGATATTAAACATGACATCGCACTCATACATGGCGAGATTGGCTTCATACGTGCCGTGCATGCCGGGCATGCCGAGAAACTGCTTGTCGGTTGTCGGATAAGCTCCCAAGGCCATCAATGTCGTGGTGCAGGGAAAGCCCGTCATTTTAACCAGCTTGGTCAATAATTCAGACGCTTCCGGGCCAGAATTGATAACCCCGCCACCAGCATAAATGATCGGACGTTCGGCCGCAGCGATCATGTCGACAGCTTCTTCAATGGCTTCACGATCCCCATTGATTTGTGGGGTGTAATTACGCGGCTCTATTCCTTCCGGGCCAACGTATTCACCCATACCCATGATGATATCTTTTGGGATATCGATCAGTACCGGACCAGGCCGGCCATGAGAGGCGATATAAAATGCTTCATGGATAATGCGGGCTAAATCCTCGGTCGATTGAACCAGATAATTATGCTTGGTGGCCGGACGCGTAATGCCCGTCGTATCAGCTTCCTGAAAGGCATCATTACCAATCAATTTGCTGGTGACCTGACCGGTAATACAAACGATCGGAATACTGTCCATCAAGGCGTCAACCAGACCGGTCACCGTATTGGTCGCCCCCGGACCCGAGGTCGCCATGGCAACGCCGGTTTTGCCGGTCGAGCGGGCATAACCTTCGGCCGCGTGAACACCACCCTGCTCGTGGCCGACCAGAACATGGCGCAAACGATTTTGCTTATAAATGTCGTTATAGAGCGGTAATGTCACACCACCGGGATAGCCAAACACGACTTCCACATCCTGATCCGCCAAAGCTTTCAGAATGATTTCTCCGCCAGTGTATCTTTCGGTCGACATTTTCCTTCTCCATAGTCACGCCAAACGGCGCCTTTAAATCAATTTTCAGCAATTTAGAAAAACAGAGCGCCACCCGGTCCCCCCTCATAAACCCAGGCGGGCGGTCCAATGTGGCGCAATTCGGCGGAAACTATACCCTTAGCGATACGGCGTCAATACCTAAATGACAATTTCTGCAAAGATTTCCGGCAATAATCTTTCCGAATATTGCGCATTTATAGTATATTTTTGTAATATTTGTCCACGAAACCAGGTCATTTGCCGTTTTGCATACCGTCTGGTTGATTGTTTCGCCGCCGCTATAGCCTCCTCCATCGACATTTCATGGTGCAAGAATGCGCTCAGTTCCGGTACGCCTAGCGCCTTCATGGCGGGTAATTTTGGCTCAAGATTTAGGTCTAATAAAGCGCGCACTTCGTCTATGGCGCCATTCTTGATCATCCAGTCAAAACGGGCTTCACAACTAGCATAGAGCTCATCACGGGGCGGCTCGAAAATAACGGATTGATATTTGGCTTTGAGCGGTGGTGTTGTTGGAGCATCCTGATGCCAATCGGAAAGTGAACGCTCAGTGCCTAGGTAAACTTCGTAGGCCCGGATCACGCGCTGACTGTCAGTGGGGTTCAGCCGCTGGGCAGAGACCGGATCAAACTCACTGAGTTCCCGGTGAAACGCTTCAGGCCCAATGTCTTCCCGGCGCTCGGTAACTTCTGCTCTGATATCAGCAGGGATTTCAGGAATCTCTGTCATGCCTTCCATCAGCGCTTTGATATAAAGTCCCGTGCCACCGGTAATGATCGGCAGTTGATCTGACTGCCAGCAAGATTTAATTTCCGCTACTGCAAGCTCTCGCCAAATGCCAGCGGAGCAAGCCTCTTTTGCGGGGATCACACCATAAAGCTTATGCGGCGCTTTCTTCTCATCTTCTTCGGTCGGCCGGGCGGTAAGCAGTCGGAGTTCTGCGTAGAGCTGCATCGAGTCGCAATTTATGATCACGCCGTTATAGTTTTCAGCTGCCGCCAAAGCGAGACCGGATTTACCCGACGCGGTCGGCCCGGCAATGATCAGGATGGGATTTTGCAGATCAGAACTCATGACGAGATCATAATCTTAATTCGGTGACAGTCACTTAATTAAAAAGTTAACATAATAAATGGTGCCAGGCACTTTTTAGAAAATTAACCTTTTATAGCGGATCAACCATCGGTGCTGTTTCGTCAACCACGGCATCAATATCCGGTGTCGCATAATTCAAAAAGCTTTCCGGCAGAGCCGCACCCCAATAGACGCCCGTGCCGCGGGCCTCTTCATCCCAGACAATGGGTTCGAAATCCGGCGCCAGGACAAAAAAGCCGCTGGTATATATTTCAATGCGATTGCCGCCCGGCTCATAGGAATAGAGATAAAAGGCCTGGCTGTTATTATGCTTGGAAGGTCCGGCTTCAATTTGAATTCCGTGCTCCATCATGACATCAGCTGCCCGCAACACTTCGGCTTTATCATCTACCCACATCGAGAAATGATGCAGCCGGCCACTGAGCCCTTTGACATCGACGACATAAGCCATCTCGTGATGAACTGCTGACGAACTCATCCAGGAACCAATCTCGGTTTTACCTTCGTCAAACATAACTTGTTCACGCAATTTGAGACCAAGAACGTCCTGGGCGAAAGTGCGATTTTTCTCCACATCCTGGCAGAGCAATGCCAAATGATCGGTCCGCCGGGCGCCGATACCGTCTTTGGGGTATTTCATCGGTAAATTTTTGAGCGTCGATTGCAACTCAACTGGCGGCTCGTATTTCTGTTCGTCGTAATAAATCTCCAGCAAATGACCATCAGGATCTTTAAATTGATAACTTCTACCATGACCGAAATCACCATTGGTCCAGCCAATGCCCAGCCCACTGGCCTCAATCGCCTCAACACGGCGCTCTAAAGCTTGCGGGCTCACGGCTCGCCACGAAATATGACCAACGCCGGCATCATCGGCTTCGGTAAGTTTGAGAGTCGTCGTGGCATAATCGCCATACCCTCTGAGATAGACCGAACGGCCTTCCTGATGGACATTTTCCATGCCGAGAATATCAGAAAAATACCAAAGGCTTTCCTCCGGTTTTGGCGTTAGCAATTCAACATGACCCAAATGGGCTATATCGTTGATCGGTTCTTTTTCAGAGTTAGCCAAAATTTCCTCCTGGGATTCAACGCGATTGGAGGACAATATGATCAAAGGAGGTTGTTACGTCTTTGATGTGGGTCAATAAATGGCTCAGCTGGTGACCACGACTTCCTGATTATCAGATTTTTCAACTGCCTCGAAGTTGGTAGAAATAGTGACACCAATTACTCTAAACCCAATAAAGTTGCCATCGCTGTCATGCCTCGCTCTACCTGATAACCGGTGATTAAATTCCTCGCCAGTCGGCAAATGCCAACAGATATTCAAATTCTCAAAATCCCTTTTATTTTCAAATTTTTCGATGATTAATTTTTTATGATCAGTGGACAGCTGGAACCCTGTTTCCCAAGGCTTTCTGCCGAGCAGCTCAATACCAGATTTCCTGGCTCGTTCACTCAATACGGGAGCATAGGTAATAATGAAATTTTCGTCTGTTTCCCAATATCGATCAGCAGCCATCGCGGTAAAATCTTTGAACCGCTCCTCGCTTAATTTTCGTGCATTGATTTCCATGGTCAGATCTAGGGTCCGTTCCGCGACCAATTCTTCCAAACGGTCATGGCTTGCAACTAATTCGCTACCTTGCTCTTGAACCCTACCGATAAGAGTCATGAGAGCCCCGGTCAAACCCGCAAGGCAAATTACCAGCGAAACTACAATCCCCAAAAACATCACTGTCGAGGCTGTCCAGGCACCGGTACTGCTAACAAACTTTAGGGGATCAACAACAACTGCAAGCAATCCAGTTGAATGACCGTATCCAATCAGCGCCAAACTTATTAGACAAATTCCTGCCGTAACTATCGATGTGCGTAGGCCTAAAAAAAATGCGGCAAGAAGACTGATTGCAATATAACCAGGGATACCCAGACCCAATAAACCGAGTTCAACGAGGCCGGACGTCGAGCCCAGGTAAAGACAAAAAATTATCGTGTAAGACCTAATTTTGTGGCCCAATTTATTCCGATATAGCGACACTATCCAAAGAACAACTATTATAGCCAGTGACGGCAATTGAGATGCTTGCCACCCGGTATCCAAGGCACGGAATAATACCGCCGCAATCACAGGCAAAAGGGCAATCGAATAAATTACCAGAAAGGCATTGCTGATTTTTTCGCGGATTACAGAAATGTATGATTCATCGCCGATAAATTCGTAAGAAAAAAATTTCTTTGAGTCTATGACGTCAAATAAATTACTCACCTAAAAGCACTCTTTGGAAAATTTATTGAAAAATGATTTCACTAAGATATTTGGAACATAACCACCTTAAAAACAAGTTGTAGCGGCTAATTTTCAATACATATTGTGGAAATCACTGTAATTTACTCGGGTAACGCGTATATATAGCGTTAATTTGAATTTAGATACGCGGCATAAGATAATATTCAATTTTAAATTATGGGTTTTAAAATCTGCTTCAGATTTGGCCGGAATACCAGGGCGATCATTGCCACGTAGACACCGCCAAAGACAGCTCCGTTAACTAAAAGCGTATAAACGGATTGCAGGAAGCTGTCGCCAAAATTAATCGGCAGCCACCAAACACTGCCAGCGGCTACAACCACGCAGATCCCGGCTCGACCGATAACGCTGAAATGTATTGTCGATGCTTTAGCATAAAACTTGAAGGCTACTAGAATAGAAATCGCCGCCTGACCAATGAGCGAAGCGAAAGCCGCTCCAACAATGCCATGAACAGGGATCAAAATGTAATTCAGCACGACGTTTAATAGGGCGCCAATAAGGGTCGCCACCATAAGAAACCGTTCTTCATTCCAAGCCAACAGCGGGTGCCCATAAATAATTCGCAAATGCATTACCAACATACTGGCCATTAAAATAAACAGCGCTGACGCAGCTCCCGAATAGGACTGACCAAATAAAACCCGCAGAATAAGTTCGGGATAAATCGCGATAAAGGCAACCAAGGGCAAACTAAGGATCAGAACAGATATGGCAAATGTCCGGCTGCGGTCAAAACGCATTTGCTGATCCTGCCAGCCAGCGGAGAGGCTGGGGAAAAATGGCGCAACCAACAGTCCGGCCGGTATCATCGTCAGCCCAACAATTTTAAAGGCACTGACATATAGGCCTGTTTGCTCGTTGGTTGACATTAACCCCAACATAACAGCGTCGGTATTAAAAATAATTGTATGCATTACGCCGGAAACCGCCATCGGTAGGGAGACTGCCAATATTTGCCGCCAGCGATTCCGTGAAAAGGAAAGAGTTATACCGTTGATACTGCGCCGGGCGTAAATCCAAATAAAGCCCACGGCGATAATTCCAGCGGCAACAGGAATAGTAGCTGCGGTTAAGATATCTTCCGGTGTGCGCACAAATAAGAAAATACAGATCAGCGTCATCAGAGCCGTAGCGATTTGCCGCAAACCATTTATCCCCATTCGTTCCAATCCTTGGAAAACAAAATCGAGAATAAATACGGAGACGAATATGCCGCCCGCTTGAACCAGCAAGACGGTTTTTTCCGCTTGATTTCGATCTAACATCAGCACGATGACGACAAACGCGGCAAAGGCGAGAACAGATAGTGTCAGGCGAAGGCCTAAAATAGGGCTGCTTATCGGACCGGCATCATCAGGATTTCGCGCAATTTCCCGCGTTCCATAGGTATCTGTGCTGAGACTGGCCGCGATCCCCAATAAGGACAGAAAGGCCGTGCCAAATCCAATGACGCCAAAACCATCGGCGCCAAGGGCGCGCGCCAATAATGCGGATGAGAAAAGCCCGGCCACCGACGCAATAATCTGCGCTGCCGTCAAAATTTTAATATTGCGTAATATGGTCGAGGTAAATGTCATCGTTAGGTTCTAAATTCCCCCCAATTACCCGGCCCACTTATATCAGGAAATTTACATAACAACTTTAGATTAATTTTTTGACAAAAGAATAAGCCTTTTTCTCCATGTCAAATCTTTCGTAGAAACGATGAGCAGATTCCCGTTGTAATCCACTGCAAAGACGGAGAGTTTCGCAATCGCGGCGTTCTGCTTCCAATTCAGCCACTTTCATTAATGCTTCGCCAATACCTTGGCTGCGATTATCTTCGTTAACGACAAGATCATCAACATAGAGCGTTCGTCCGTGGGCCAAATCTTCAACAAATCGGTAACCCATTACACCGACGACTTCGTTTTCAACAGTTGCAGCAACCAACCTGAATCCGGATTGCATTTGTTTGCGAATATTTTCAAAAAACTCAGCGTATTTGAGATGTGGCCGCAATTGCGCCATGATCGGAAAGGCGGCCATAATTTGATCATCATCTTCACAAAATTTTATAACTACTGCATTTGTCATAGCTTCACACGTCACCTTAATCCAACAACAAGGAAACCATACCATCAGCCAGTTTAGGCTCAAACCAAGTGCTTTTGGGTGGCATAATTTCTTCTGCATCCGCAACGGACATTAGCTCAATGATACTGGTTGGAAAAAGCGCAAAGGCCACTTCCCATTCCCCCCTATCGACCCGTTTCTCAAGTTCAATCATGCCACGTATACCACCGACAAAATCTATACGCGGGTCAATACGCGGATCTCCAATACTTAAAATCGGCTCAAGGAGACGCGATGTCAGCAGCGAGATATCCAACCGGTCGACCGGCGAACCACCTGTTGGCGCAGGTTCACTTAAAGAAAGCTTGTACCATTTGCCGGCCAAATACATTCCAAAGGTATTTCGAACCGTTGGTTTGGCTGAATTACTCACCTCTTCAACGACGAAACTTGCCTCAACTTTCTTGATAAATTCAGCTTCTGAAAGACCGTTCAAATCTTTAACCCCTCGATTGTAGTCAAGAATCTGAACCTCGGATTCAGGAAAACTAACAATCAAAAAGTAATTGTATGGCTCAGAGCCGGTGTGGTTTGGATTATCGGCTTTTCTGGCTTCAGCGATCCGCGAAGCAGCGGCGGTCCGGTGATGCCCATCGGCGATATAAATGACTTTGACCCGGTCAAAGCCTTCGGTAATTTTAGCTATGTCTTCAGGTTCGGTTACCACCCAAAGCGTATGTTCAACCATACCCTCACCGACGACATGATAATCTGCCGCACCTTTGACTGTTTTTTGAATAACTTCGGCCAGTAAAACATCGGGTTTATGGGTGGCAAAAATCGGACCAGTTTGCGCGTTCACAGCATCGATCTGGCGCACTCTGTCGGTTTCCTTATCTGGACGGGTGAATTCGTGGCGGCGAATAAGATTAGCTTCGTAAGCCTCCACCGAACCCGCACCAACAACACCGGTTTGAATATGATCTCCCATTTGAACCCGATAGATGTAGTAATAATCATCCGGGTCTTGCCGGAGCACGCCTTCATCCACCATGCGTTTGATATTTTCAGATGCTTTTGAATAAACCTCATCGGAATAGGCATCCGTCCCTTCCGGCAAATCAATTTCCGGCTTGGAAATATGAAGAAAACTCCACGGCTTCTCCTCTGCTAAAGCAAGTGCTTCTGCCGTATTCACTACATCATAAGGCGGGGCAACAACTTCTTGCGCCAAATCTGGGATGGGGCGAAGTGCGGCGAATGGCTGCACGATGTGATCTTGCCGCGAATTTTGTACCGGTTTACTCACTAACATATCCTACTAAAAGAAAAGGCTGCCGCCTGATTTCAATCAATCAAACGACAGCCTTATTTAGCAAGCTTACCAGCCAAGTTAAACCGGTAATTAGCTGGTAGTTAAATTATTCAGCAGCAATCTCCGGTAATCCGGCAAGAGCCGCATCCAAATTATCTTTATCGAACTGAACATCTTCGAGATTGCCGGCAAAGTAGTCGGTATAAGCCTGCATATCGAAATGCCCATGTCCGGAAAGGTTAAAGATAATCGAACGAGATTGTCCGTCTTCTTTACATGCCAGACCTTCAGCAATTGCCGCTCTGACGGCATGGCTTGATTCAGGCGCAGGAACGATACCTTCGGCGCGGGCAAAATCAACAGCCGCTTTAAAGCATTCCGTTTGGTCATAAGCACGGGCTTCAATTGCGTCCATTTCAAGCAGGTGACTTACGATTGGCGACATACCGTGATAACGCAATCCACCAGCATGAATTCCTGGCGGCACGAAGGCTGAACCAAGGGTGTGCATTTTGACCAGTGGCGTCAACTGACCGGTATCACCGAAATCATAGGCGTAACGGCCTTGGGTCAATGTAGGACAAGCAGCCGGTTCAACGGCAATCGTCCTCACCGCTTTACCACCCCGGAATTGTTCACCGAGGAAGGGGAATGCTAGACCGGCAAAGTTACTGCCGCCACCTGCGCAGCCAATTACGATATCTGGATAATCATCCGCCATTTCGAGCTGCATCATTGCTTCCTGACCAATAATAGTTTGATGGGTCAGCACATGATTAAGCACGCTACCGAGCGAGTATTTGGTATCGTCATTAGTCGCTGCGATCTCAACGGCTTCCGAAATCGCAATACCGAGACTACCCGTTGAATTCGGGTCCTGCTCAAGAATTGCCCGGCCACAATTGGTTTCCTCACTTGGCGAGGCCACACAACGTGCGCCATAGGTTTCCATCAAAGCTCGGCGATACGGTTTTTGCTGATAGCTGACTTTCACCATATAGACGTCGACTTCGAGACCGAATAAAGCGCCGGCAAAGGAAATCGATGATCCCCATTGGCCAGCTCCGGTTTCCGTCGTCAGACGGCGGACACCTTCTTCTTTGTTGTAGAACGCCTGGGCAATCGCCGTATTGGGCTTGTGACTGCCGGCTGGGCTCACACCTTCATATTTGTAGTATATCCGTGCCGGTGTATCGAGTGCCTTCTCCAGGCGACGAGCCCGGAAAAGTGGTGATGGCCGCCATTGGCGATAGACGTCACGCACCGGATCAGGAATTTCGATTTCCCGCTCCGTGCTGACTTCCTGCATGATGAGAGCCATTGGAAATAGTGGCGCTAGATCTTCAGGTCCAATCGGCTGGCCGGTTCCTGGATGCATAACCGGCGCCAATGGCTCCGGCAAATCGGCAGCAATATTGTACCAATTTTTCGGCATCCTATCTTCTTCTAGGATGTATTTAACTGTGTCACTCATGTTTGGAATAACCTCCCTTAAAATATATGAGATTGTGACTAATTTTGATTAATATTGTGACTGATTAAATATTAGATGCCCCTAAAATTCCAGTCCTTGATCTGGATCAAAAAAAAACGGCGCCCAAAAGCGCCGTTTCTCTGTATTCATAATTTGCAACTTTATTTCTTGGTGAGACGCAGGGCGACAAAACGCAATCCCGCTTGCCCTTCGATCAAAAGAAGCACCGATTTTCGACCCGAAGATTTGGCATCTTCGATTCGTTTATTAACTTCTTTCGGCGACGCGACTTCGTTTTGGCTAACCTCGACGATTACATCGCCGGCTTTGATCCCTTTTTCAGCCGCTGCACCGTCTTTATCGACACCAACGATAACCACGCCTTTGGATTTTTTCTTGAGGTTAAAGCGCTTCCGCGTATTGGCATTCAGCCGACCAACACTCATACCTAGGGCAGCTATCTTGAGTTCTTCATCTTTGCCGCCATCGCCTGTTTCACCGCTACTGGTTTTGGCGACCTGCTCTTCTTCCAATTCACCGACACTGACTTGGGTCGTGACTTTTTTGCCATCACGCCAAACTTCAACATCAACCTTTTTATCAATTTCGGTTTCAGCCACAATTTTCGGCAAGCTCCGCATTTCTTTGACGTCGCGATTATTAAATTTGAGAATAACATCGCCCGCTTTAATGCCACCTTTCGCAGCCGGACTGTTTTCGGTCACGCTCGCCACTAAGGCACCACTGGCTTGATCAAGGCCCAAACTCTCAGCGATTTCATCGGTCACTTTCTGAATTCGGACACCCAGCCAGCCCCGGCGGGTCTTACCGTATTTAATTAATTGCCCGATAATACCATTGGCGATCTTTGACGGAATGGAAAATCCAATGCCAATGCTGCCGCCAGATGGTGAGAAAATTGCTGTATTAATGCCGATCACGTCGCCCGCCATATTGAACAGCGGCCCACCTGAATTCCCCCGGTTTATCGAGGCATCGGTCTGGATAAAATCGTCGTAGGGTCCGGAGTTAATATTACGCCCCCGCGCAGAGACGATACCAGCCGTCACCGAGCCGCCGAGACCAAACGGATTACCAATGGCGACAACCCAGTCACCAACCCTGATCTTGTCAGAATCTCCCAATTTAACCGCCGGCAAATCCTCTTTTGGCTTCACCCGGAGAACAGCAATATCAGTTTTGGGATCACGGCCAATAATCTCAGCTTTAAGCGTTTCATTATTTTGCAGAATAACGGTAATTTCATCAGCATCCTGGATGACGTGATTGTTAGTAATCACAATGCCTTTTTTATCGATGATAAAGCCGGAACCGAGCGAGGTGGATTTCCGTTGTTGCTGGGGCCTATTGCGGTCAAAGAAATCACGGAAAAATTCTTCAAACTGAGAACCTGGAGGAAATTGCGGAAGTTCTGGAGTTTTACCGCCTTGTTTCGCCGTCGCCGTGGTGGAAATATTAACCACTGCCGGCAGCAGTTTTGCCGCCAAGTCAGCGAAACTTTCCGGCGCCGACCGCGCCATTGCATCACTGGATATTACGACCAGCGCCAGAACGGCAGAAGCGATAAAAACAGTAAATCGATAATTAAAATAACGCGTCACTCTGATTTTCTCCGATCAAATAACAATTGATTCTTTTAAACAAAAATGCCTTTGCATTTATATAGACCAATTTACGGTAAAAACAGTGGGAATACGTTACCACGCGATATAAAATCTGCGTGAACTTTAACTGCGAATTAGCCAAACAAGTGCAACACCAGCAACCGCCGCAGTCAAACCCGCCCGCCTTAACATAGCATCAGGCTGATCCAGCACCTGGACCATAAATTTCTTCATTGCCTCCGGAAAGAGCGCATAAAGCGCACCTTCCAGTGCAATGGCCAAGGCAAGCGCGGTGAGAAGATCGGTCACCTAACTCCGCCCCTATTTCTTTAATTTATCACCGCTGATATCACCAAAGAATTTGAAGAAATCGGAATCCGGGCTCAACACCATCGTTGTACCTTCACCGAAGGCTTCATTATAGGCTTCCATGGAGCGATAGAATTCAAAGAACTCCTGATCTTTACCAAAGGCATCATTCAGGATGGAGGTTTTTGCCCCTTCACCTTGACCACGCAGGATTTGCGAATTTTTCTCCGCCTCAGCAAGGATAATAGTCCGGTCCCGATCCGCCTCGGCTTGGGTTTTAGCTTTCAACTCCGCACCTTGGGCTCGCAGCTTGGCAGCCTCGGCAATACGCTGAGACCGCATCCGGTTATAGACCGACTGAGAGGTGGTTTCCGGTAAATCGGTACGGCCAATTCGCACGTCAACGACCTCGATGCCAAATTGCGGCGCCTGCGCTTTCAATTGTTCCGTAATCCGCTGCATGACGTCATCGCGTTTGTTCGACAACATATCACCCAGCAGCACCTTACCAACTTCGGACCGCACAGCAGCGTTTAACCGGCCACCAAAGATCTGACGGAAATTAGCGTCTGTTTGAGCCGTTTTGCGAAATTCCAATGGATCAATGATTTTATAACGTACAAATGAATCCACATTAATTCGCTTCTGGTCGTTCAAAATAATTTCCTGAGCCGGTGGATCAAGATCGAGAATACGCCGGTCAAAGAAAGTAACATTTTGCACAAACGGCAGCTTAAATTTGAGGCCAGGCTCGGTTTCGGCCCGTATGGGATTACCGAATTGCAAAACCAAGGCTTGCTGAGTTTGATGCACGGTAAAGAGTGCACTGGCAACAATAACACCTGCAACAACGACAATGACGCCAACAATGGCGAGAATAGCTTTATTCATTAGTTTTCTCCTCCGCTGCGTTTTTGAATTTCAGGGAGGGGCAGATAGGGCACGACGCCCGGTCCGCCTTGGCCTTTATCAATAATAACTTTCTCGGAATCTTTTAAGACTTGCTGCATGCGCTCAAGAAAGAGCCGTGTCCGGGTAACTTCCTTGCCACCCTTATAAGCTTCATAAACCGATAAAAAGCGATTGGCTTCACCTTCGGCTTCCCGCGTCAGCTTTTCTTTATAAGCCGTTGCTTCCTGAATCATTCGTTCAGCTTCACCTTTGGCTTTCGGAATAATGTCATTGGCATAGGCCTGCGCTTCATTTTGCTGGCGTTCCCGGTCCTGCTTTGCCCGCTGCACATCATTGAAGGCATCAATCACCTGTTGCGGTGGTTCGACTTTTTGCAGCTTCACCGAATCGATAAAGACACCGGCGCCATAACTATCGAGAATTTTCTGCAACAAGTCATGGGTTTGACTTTCAACCTGTTGACGTTGTTTAGCCAAAGCATCTTCCAGCGTGTTCTGGCCGACGATCTCACGAATGGCGCTTTCTGAGGCCAGTTTCACTGTCGCTTCGGGATTACGAATATTAAACAGGAAATCGGCGGCATTCTTAATCCGCCACTGGACCTGGTAATCGATATCAATAATGTTTTGATCACCGGTTAGCATCAGGCTTTCTTCGGAGACATCACGCACGGAAGAATTATGTGAGCCGCTTTGGCCGATTGAGCGAAAGCCAACACTAGTGATATTGGTGTTGGTGACATCTGGCGTAAACACTTGGCCAATCGGCCCAGGGAACCAGTAGTTCAGGCCGGGCGTCGTCATTTGCACGAATTTGCCGAACAACAACTCGACACCCTGCTCACTCGGTTGCACCCGGTAAAAACCGGTGCCGAGCCAGACAACAATCGCCGCCAGGACTAACAATACAATCCGGCGCGCGCCACCGCCGCCGCTCGGGATAAATTTCTTAAACTTATCCTGGCTGCGCCGCAGCATTTCTTCAATGTCAGGTGGTTGCTGACCAGATGGGCCGCCACCGCCGCCCCAAGGTCCTTGTCCACCGCCGCCGCCTGATCCGCCCCAAGGGCCTCCGCGTTGGGTATCCCACGCCATAGCTTTTTTCCTTATCTAGTAAAATTCCGGCATTTCACAAAACCGAAAAATATCGGTTTTCACCGTTTGCAAATTCATTCCCTGCCTTATATGACAGCTTTACCACCCTTGCAACGGAGTCTCACGTTTGATTTACCGTTTTGGGTGAAGTTTCAGTCACTTTAAAGTTAACCAATAGGAGACTTAGATATGGCGGAGATCACCGCTGAGCAAGTCCTTGAAGCACTAAAAAGCGTAAAAGATCCCGATAAAGGGGAAAATATTGTCGAATTAGGCATGATATCGGGTCTGCAATTAAAAGACGGTCATGTTGCTTTTGGCATTGAAGTCGACCCTGAGCGTGGGCCCATGTTGGAACCACTGCGAAAAGAAGCAGAAAAAACCGTCCATGATCTGCCGGGCGTGCTCACCGTGACAGCGGTCTTAACTGCCGAGCGGGATGCCGAGGCCGAACCGGTAGCACCTCAAGGCCCGCCACCAGGTGGCCCCGGGGGAGCTCCCGGCAGCCAGCAACCGGCGGCTTTTCAAAAAATGGATTTACTCGGCATCGATTCGGTGGTCGCCGTGGCCTCCGGGAAAGGTGGTGTCGGCAAATCAACCACAGCCGTTAATTTGGCCCTCGCCATGGCAGCCGATGGCAAGCGGGTTGGTATACTGGATGCCGATATGTACGGCCCGTCGATCCCGCGCATGCTGGGTATTGATGATCATCCCGAACAAACCGCCAGCGGCATGATTGCGCCGCTGGAAAACCACGGCATCAAAAGCATGTCGATCGGATTCTTGGTTGATGAAGAAGAGGCGATGATCTGGCGCGGACCAATGGCGACCGGCGCGCTTGAACAATTGCTCACCGATGTTGCCTGGGGGGAGCTGGATTGTCTGGTGATCGATTTGCCGCCCGGTACCGGCGACATTCATTTGACCATGGCGCAACGCGTCCCCCTCTCGGGTGCGGTTATTGTCTCAACGCCGCAGGATATTGCTCTCGCCGATGCCCGCAAAGGCCTCAACATGTTCCAGAAAGTGGACATTCCGGTATTTGGGCTGATCGAAAACATGAGCTATTTCTCTTGTCCCCATTGCGGTGAACGTACAGAAATATTCAGCCATGGCGGGGCGCGCAAAGAAGCGGAGAAACTCGGCATGGATTTCTTGGGCGAAATTCCACTTGATGTTGTTATCCGCGAAACCTCCGATGGCGGCCAGCCGATTGTGGTTTCCGATCCTGCCAGCGAGCACTCGAAAAGCTACCGCGACATCGCTGAGAAGGTCTGGGCGAAGATTTAAACGAATGAGTCGGGGACATCTTCTTGGCACACCCTAACAACCTGTATGTTGGTCGCCTAAGGTGTCCCCTCTTGCGATGTCGAAGTAGTTAAATTCACCACATTGGGCACAGAGTTCACTGAGATCGCAATTGTACGGAAAACCAGGGGTTTCGGTATGGGCGATTAGTTCCTTAACTTTAGCAACTTTCGAATAGTTCCAACAAAAATTCAAATTGGACAATTGCGAAAAAAGCCAATGGAGCAAAAACTGAAGTCCAAAATATTATTCGAGACTGTTGTTGTGAAAAAAAGATTCTACCTAAAGCGGCTAAAGTCAATAAGATCGGGCGGATGATAAATGTCAGTACAAGACCACTCAATATCATTAAAACCAGTACCTCAGCTGGACGCAATAATTCATTCTTTGTGCGTCCACAAAATAGGTCCAAATCAGTGTCTTCTAATGAGGTGTTGATGGGTTGGGCATGGGAATCTAACCAAGAGATACCCAAGACGTAGAGCAACGTTAAAACAGTGATTAAAAAAAGTGCTAAATATTTGTTCGACAGAAACTGAGCGTTTTGCGATTTCCTGATAGCAATTGATTTGCGCTCAGTCCTAGACACTACCGCGAATTTAATTTCATTTAATAAATATCCAACTACGACAAAAAATATGGCTACGATAGCCGTTAAACCTAGAACTTCCCCGAGCCTAAAAAGGTCTTCTTTTTCTAACCCATAAAATAGTTCGATTGGCTCTTCGATATTAGAATTCAACTCCGCTGCTAAGCCCCATACAATTGACATCTCTGGAAAACCAAAGAAGGAATGGAAAACAACTAAAAAAAAGAAAATGATATTTCTAAATTGATTATTCAATTAAATCTGCCTATACCGAAACCAACTGTTTTCCGTACCCCCTTAGAGTCATCCCTCAAATCGCATACTCCAGTGATCCGATTTGACCCATTTTGAGGGGGTTTTCCGTACACATTCTAATAAGTGTAATAGATATTAGAATTACAGCCAAAGATTAAATTCGGCTCTGACGCTTAGATGCCCTTACCTCCTTGTCGGTGAGGGAGTTTTTTAATTTCGCGTTAACCAAAAACCGTCATGCACGGGCGTGACCCGTGCATCCATTTTTTTAGTCGTATAAGTTAAGCTGGATACGCGGCCAAAAAAATAAGCTGGGCCCGCGTATAACGAATGAGTCGGGTGTTTCATTCCTTTGCAAAAAAATATAAAAATGATATAATTTTTCTATAATATTGATCGTAATAAGTGCAGATACATGGCCCGCAAATTCATTGCCATTTTAGTTGCTTTAATAACAATCGCTAATTTCAACAGCGCGATGTCACAATTAAGAATGTCTCCAACTCAGGAACAACTTAAGGCGGTCCCTTATTTAATTCAGGGTAAAGATATCCTTCTTAAACTCATTGCCGAAGACAAAATAGAAAGAGCTGAGAGGCTCTTCGAAAAAGCCTTTGCAATTGACCCCACCCTTGCTGCGTATATTGGCAATCTTTATAATTATTCGATCGATAACAATACCAAAGCAATTTTTTGGTATCGCCGTGCCTTATCCAAATCGTCCAATGGAAATGAATTTGGCTTGGGATTGGCGATGTCAAATTATGGAGAATATCTGAAAAGTTTGGAACCAAAAGACCGAACCCGAGAAATTTACGCAACGGCCTGGATCATTGCGGGTTCGAATTATTTGAAGAATAATAATTCCGCTTTAAAACGAGTCTTCAAAAAGCTAACCGCAGAAGAATATTTAACTGCCTTGGACATAGCCGACAAAATAATACGTAACCCAGCACCCATTCTTGCTAAATTCTAATCCAGATGCCGCTGACCCATAATTGTCTAGTATCCTCCCGACGTTCTAAGTTTTGAAATTCTTCTTTGAATATCTTGCATTTCTTCAGTCAGCCAATCCATCTCGGATTTGATAAATCTTTTCCGGGATTGATCAGACGTTGACCATAACTCAGCTTGATTGGCTTCAAACTGCCCATGATAAATTCTTAGTTGTTCCTGAAGATTTTCGATTTTTCTTTCATTATTTTTTATTGGTCCGCCGTACATTTCACTACCTCATAAATTCGAGAGTTAAGCCACGCTTGGCGGATCAACCATCTAGCACTCTCAGAGGTCTTATCGTGCAAGTTTATTTATATTTAATTTCGGATTTAAGCTTGAAAACGAGTCGCGGTAATCTAAGACAGATTATCTACTCGCCCTGCTCCAGGGTTTCCATGAGTTCGCGCCATTCGCGTTTGCTCATGCCGCTGTCTTCCTGGGAAACACTTTCACCAGCCAGCATTTTCTTGACGATCTCAAGGGCGGCGGCCGAGAGTCCGACACCACCGACCCGGTATTGCATAAAGGCTTTATGGGCAATCGGCACCCAGCGTTGAACTGTCTCCAGCATGGCATCGGCATAGACGCGGATTTCGTATTGGGCGTGGGCATCGGCTCTTAGCGACAGAAAATGCAGCAAATTATGCAGATCGATTTTCCAATACCACTGGGTATACATATTGAGGGTTAAATTCATGCGCGCCAGTTCACGGGCCAAGCCACTATTGCTCTCGTCAACGATATTGCCGTCTTCGTTTTCATTAAGCATTTCAATGTAGTGATCATAGTTCCGGGTAGCGTCATCTTTTAAGATATCGAGTACACGCTGGGCTTCTTCACCTTCGAGCAGATCGCCGCGGCCCTGATGATTCTGGGTCGACTGGCTGGCGAGCTGGTCAGCGCTCGGAATATAAAACTCGCGGTCGAGCACCGAATAGCGGGCGGAATATTCGTTCACATTGGCGGTGCGGTGCCTGATCCATTGCCGGGCGATAAAAATCGGCACTTTGATATGATACTTAATCTCGCACATCTCGAACGGCGTAGTGTGGCGATGGCGCAGCAGATAATTGATCAGACCCGCATCATCGGAAACTTTCTTGGTGCCCTTGCCGTAAGAGACCCGCGCCGCCTGCACAATCGCCGCATCGTCACCCATATAATCGATCACCCGGACAAAGCCGTGATCCAAAACCGGCATCGGCTCGTACAACACTTCTTCAAGCGCCGGCACTGTTGCCCGGCGGGTTTCTGACAGAGTTGAACGGGAGGCTTCGATATCTTGTTTTTGTTCGGGCGTTAATTCCATCGGTGAGAGTTCCTAATCGGCATGAATATTTTGTGCACTTTACCTGCTTGCGCGGACCGGATCAAAGAATTGAATCACGGCTTTAAAATAATACTAATTGGCTCCGGCAAAACACCTCGACAGCCCCCTTTCATTAGACCGAGGATCAGACTATATTAGCTGTGCCGGTTTACCGGCTATGGCGATAAACGCTTTGTAGAATAAGCGTAACGGACCCGGGGGCAGTGCCCGGCGCCTCCACCATAAATTCCCGGTAATCCAGGGAGTTAGATAAGATTTCCCTGGAGCTTATCGGACCGTTATGGGGGCGAAACAGGATCGACGTGCGTAGTAAAAACAAAGTTTTTGCCCGGCATTGTACCACCGTTATCGGGCTAATTTTACAAATGCTAACGATAATGAAGCATTTGCGGTAGCAGCTTAACAGCTAACCTACCACGGGGTTCGGAGGGCACCTGGCAACAGAAGCCCTCCACTAAATCGGCGAATCGCTTAAGATTAATTAGGTTGATGCGTCACTAAAAATTGAGTAGGGCTGATGACTAGCAGCCAAAAGAGATAAGATGTCAGAAGAAACATTTCCCTATGACCAGTGGGTCAATGAAGCACTCCGCAGCGTTTTAAGCCGGGCCTTAAAACAGCTAGCCGAAAATGGTCCCATCGGTGACCATCATTTCTTTATCAATTTCAACACGACCAATGACGGCGTCGAGATACCTGGCTTCTTGCGCGCACAATACCCGGAAGAAATTACCATTGTCCTGCAGCACCAATTTGAAAATCTCATCATCGATGAACACGGCTTTGAAGTAACGCTATCCTTTAGCGGTAAGAAAAGCCGGCTTTGCGTGCCCTTTGATGCAGTGACATCCTTTGCTGATCCTTCTGTTAATTTCGGCCTGCAGATCGGCGTCAATGCGGTCAACGAGGCGATGATGCAGGTTCAAGGCGAAGCAGCAAGCGGAGATGACGTAACGGATCGCATTGAAGAAGACCTGACCGATGACATGGCCGGCAATCAACAAATCTCTGATGTAAAAAATCCCACACCCTTTGCACCTGCCGCAGCTTTGGCGTCGGACGACTTCGATGAGCTGGAAGAAAGCAATCCTGAATCAGCCGGCGAGGACGAAGACGAGACGCCAAAAACCGCCGAAGTTATTGCCTTGGATGCTTTTCGCAAAAAATAGTCCGCCAAAAACCTTCCCTTACCGTGCTTTATCAAATCAGGTGATTTTATGAGTGGAGATAACTATTTCCCGATGGTGCCGTCCTTCGAGGACACAACGAAATACCGGCTGCTGACAACCGACTATGTCGAAACTATTGAAGTCGAAGGCCGGGAAATTCTGAAAATTGACCCTGAGGGTATAGCGCTCCTGACCGCGCAGGGTTTTTCCGATACCTCACATCTCTTGCGCACCGAGCATCTGGAACAAGTGCGGAAAATTCTCGATGATCCGGAAGCCTCCGATAATGACCGCTTCGTCGCCCTGGATATGCTCAAAAACGCTAATATTTCATCAGGCCGTGTCTTGCCGATGTGCCAGGACACCGGCACCGCCATCGTCATGGGCAAGAAGGGTGAGCAGGTCTGGATCGATGGCAATGATGAAGCC
>CAZMHI010000042.1:8764-43094 GCA_964566055.1 uncultured Rhodospirillaceae bacterium | reverse complement strand
CCCGTGTTACCAGAATGAAAATCTGGCGTCCTAGACCTGACTAGACGAAGGGGTCGCTGGTCATCACTGGAGACGAGGGTTTATACGCCTCACCGGATGAAATCAAGTCCCTTATTACCTAAGTTCTTAAAAATTTTTATCAAGGGTTTTCGGCGCTTGAATTGCCTCTGAGCTTCCATAAAGCAAACGGCCCCAATAGCGCCACCAGCCCCATGGAAGCAAAGGCATAGCCCCAGGAGGCAACACTTTCACCGCCGCCCGATAAATCGAGCACCATACCGACCACCAAGGGGCCTATGGCGCCGCCGCCAAAGCCGATCAGGGCATGAAGGCCCAAAGTGGTGCCGCGCCGGCCCTTCTCCGCCGCCATTACAGCCCCGGCAGTCAACGCCGCCGAATCCAGCTGGATCAAACCGGCATATAAAATGACCAGGATAACAACGATCCAATAGGGTAAGGCGGCCAGAAAACCGATTACCAGCGCCAATACGCCCGCCGAAACCAAATAGACCGTCACCATGCGGCGGCGGCCAAATCGGTCGGCCAGCTCGTTTCCGCCGATACTGGTCAGCATAGCGACAAAAGCACTGAGGGTCGCCACCACGGTCGGCGCCATCATGCCGTCTGTTGAGCTGCCTTGAAGCGTCAAACTGAAGGCCAGAAAGGCGACCAGCCAGGAGCGCATGGCAAAGAGCTCCCAGCTATGAACGCAATAAGCCAGCACATAGCCCATAACCTCTTTGTTGCGCAGGATTGGGCGGAAATCGAGCAATCGGGTTTCAACGTCCGGTTTTTGCGGTGCAACCGGGCGCATGGCGGCAATCACCAGCAGAGCAGCAGCGATGGCGCCGGCGCCTGCGATCACATGTGTTTGGGGCCAGCCGAGCAAAGCGCCAACTTCTCCGGAATAATAAAACGATACAGCGGTGCCGAGACTAAAGCTCGCGGTATAGAACGCCAAGGCCCGGGCCTGCTTGTCGCCCTCATAACGATCCACCAGTACGCGAAGTCCCGGCATATAGGTCGCGGCCAGACCAAAACCCGCCAGCATGCGCAGGATGAGTGCGCTCCAAAAGCCGCTCGCCAAATAAGCAAAACCTGTTAAGGAAACTGCGGTCAATGAGGCGCCGCCGAAATAGACCCATCTGGCATCGATCCGGTCCGTCAGGCTGACCAGCACCGGCACACCCATCGCATACCCACCAAGTAAAATACCGGCAATCCAGCCAGCCTCAGTGTTGGAAAGCTGCCAGGTGGCGATAAATTCCGGCATCAGGGACGGAAAAGTAAAGACACCGAGCATGGTCAGCACTTCAGCCAGACACATTATGCCAACAATGAAAAATGGCGAGTTCCGCATGGGCACAGCTAAGATGCTGGGGCGACGTCGTCGATCAGCAATTGCACCGATGAGCGTCCCTGCCAGACGTTTTCACGTAAGCGGCCGACAATGTGGAGCGGCAGACCTTTATGTCTAAGCAAAGCCTTACCGAGGTCTGTGTCGACACAGCGAAAGGCAATCGCCGCCAGTTGCTTTTTGCTATCGAGGCCGCTCAGGAAACAGCGCACATGGTTGACGCCAACGACATCCGATTTGGCGATCCGTACATTGGAAAAAGCAAAGCGCGGCTCGGCGTTGCCGGTCCCGAATGGCGCCAGTTTTTGCAAAACCTCGACCAGCTCCATGGTCGCGCCCTCGACGGAGATCGCGCCATCGATATTAATCGTTGGTACAATCCCCTCTTCTTCGATCTGCTTGCCGATGCGCTCGGATAAAAAGGCGTTGAAATCCCCGAGCCGGTCTTCATCGAGCGAAAACCCCGCCGCCATTTTATGGCCGCCGCCATTGCTGAGGATACCAGCTTGGCGGGCGGCAATCACACAGGCGCCGAGATCAACCCCGGTAATCGAGCGGCCAGACCCGGTGGCTTTACCGTCTTCGATGGTCAACACACACGCCGGCAGGCCATAGCGTTCTTTGAGACGGCTGGCGACAATACCGATGACACCCGGATGCCAGCCCTGACCGGCGATAAAGACCACAGAGCCGGCCTTTTGCTGCTCAGTCATTTCCAAGGCCTCTTGCAACACTTGATCTTCGATCTCGCGGCGTTCAGTGTTATAGGCGTCGAGCTTCTGCGCAATATTGAAAGCTTCCTTGGCGCTATCGGTTGAGAGCAATTGCGCCCCCAAATACGACTCACCAACCCGCCCGCCGGCATTGACGCGCGGCCCCATCAGAAATCCCAGGTGGTAAGTTGAGGGCGCTTCATCCATCCGCGCAACATCTGCTAGAGCCGAGAGACCGGCATTCTTGCGCCTGATCATCACCTTTAGGCCCTGAACGACGAGGGCACGGTTCACACCGGTCAGCGCCACCATATCGGCAACCGTACCTAGAGCAACAATATCCAGCCATTGCATGAGATCAGGCTCTTTGGTGTCTTTGAAATAGTCAGCCTCCCTAAGCCCCCGATTGAGCGCGACAGCAAGTAAAAAAGCCACGCCGACAGCGGCCAACTGGCCATGCTCGCTGGTTTCATCAAGCCGGTTGGGATTTATCACCGCAACCGCCTCTGGCAGACTGGCCTCGGCGACATGATGATCAACAACGATAACATCAAGCGCCTTTTCCTTGGCAAAGGCGAGCGGCTCATAGGCCGTGGTGCCGCAATCAACTGTGATAACAACTTTGACCCCATCATTTTGCAATTTGTCGAGAGCCGGGATGTTCGGCCCGTAGCCTTCGCTAATGCGGTCCGGAATATAAATTTGATGCTCCGCGCCCACGGCTTTGAAATAGCGCGCCAGCAACGCCGATGAAGTTGCGCCATCGACATCATAATCGCCGAAGACTGCAATTTTCTCCTGTCCTTGGATGGCTTGGATCAGGCGCTGGACTCCAGCATCCATATCCAGCAAATGCGCCGGGTCCGGCAAGGACGAGGCGAGCTTGGGATCAAGAAATGTATCTACTTCATCGGCAGCAATGCCGCGCGCATCCAGGAAGCGGCCGATTATTTCCGGCAGCTGAAACTGTTGGGAAATGGCAAGGGCTTGGCGGGAATCACCTGGCCGTTCAAGCCAGCGTTTACCTGTGCAAGAGCGCTCAACATCAAAAAATAAATTATCCGTCGGCGCGCCAGTCACGGCTACCCGTCTATGGGCTCGAACCCGGTTTTGCGTTCAAAGTTATGTTCGGCTTCGATGTAGCGCACTGTACCCGACTTTGACCGCATGATCAGCGAATGCGTCATGGCGCCGTTTCTAAACCGGCGCACACCTTTTAGCATGGTGCCCATGGTCACACCGGTGGCGGCAAACATGGTCTCGCCGCCGGCCAGCTCCAGGAGATTATATTTACGGTCATAATCCGTAATGCCCAAGCGTTGAGCCCGGCCGCGCTCGTCGTCATTGCGGAAGACCAAACGGCCCTGCATCTGACCGCCGATACAGCGCAAAGCGGCAGCCGCCAGCACTCCTTCCGGCGCACCACCCGTGCCCATATAGATATCAACGCCAGCTTCCTCGGTCGAAGTGGCAATCACACCGGAGACATCACCGTCACCGATCAGCATAATACGCGCACCGGCTTCCCGGCATTTTGCAATCATTTCCTCGTGGCGCGGACGATCCAGAATACAAGCAACCAACTCGCCGATATCCTGGTCTTTGGCTTTGGCGAGGCTTTTTAGGTTGTTCTCAACTGTCTCATCCAAATCAACAACACCTTCCGGCAAGCCGTGGCCGACGGCGATTTTATCCATATAGGTATCGGGCGCATTTAAAAAGCCACCCTCTTCCGCCATGGCAATAACAGCCAGTGCATTTGGGCCACCTTTGGCGGTGATGGTCGTACCTTCCAAAGGATCAAGGGCGATATCGATTTTTGGACCGTCGCCGGTACCGACTTCTTCACCGATATAGAGCATCGGCGCTTCATCGCGTTCACCCTCTCCGATCCGGACTGTACCTTGCATATGGAGACTGTTGAGCGCTCGGCGCATGGCGTCAACGGCTGCCTGGTCGGCAGCTTTTTCGTCGCCCCGCCCCATCAGACGCGAGGCAGCCAACGCGGCAGCTTCCGTAACGCGCACTGCTTCCAACGCCAAGTTTCGATCCATCTTGGAGGTATATTCGCCCATAATTTTTATAACCCTTTGTGTAAAATTTTATTTTTAAGCCGCTAGAACGACTCTATCCTAATTAGGCGGGGTGGTTCCACCACCGCGTCATTTTTTTCTATGGTATCCAGCGTCGCAATCATCGCTGCTTCGTCTGCTTCATGAGTCGTCATGACGACCGGCACAGCCTCGTTTTCGGAGCGGCCACGTTGCAGCACCGCTTCCATCGACACATTGTGCTCGTGCAGCGCCCCGGCAATTGTCGCAAAGACACCCGGCTTATCAACCACCATAAAGCGCACATAATACGATCCGAAATGCGAAGATATCGGTGCGGCTTGCATTTTCACCAGTTGATCCGCCGGTATGGCAAAAGTGCTCGGTAGTCTGCCCGCGGCGATATCCATAATATCGGCAACCACAGCGGACGCCGTTGGCCCCTCACCAGCGCCCCGGCCTTCATACATCGTGGTATCGACATGATCACCATCGACAACGACCGCATTAAAAACATCTTCAATATGGGCGATTGGCGCGTCTAACGGCACCATGCACGGATGCACACGCTGTTCGATCCCTTTATCAGTCCGGCGCGCGATGCCAAGCAGTTTAATGCGGTAGCCCAAATCATCGGCGAATTCGATATCAAGTGGTGAGATATGACGAATGCCCTCGACATGAACCGCATTGAAATCCACTTCGCAGCCAAATGCCAGGCTGGTCAATATGGCCAGCTTGTGGGCGGCATCTACGCCGTCAACATCAAAAGCCGGATCGGCCTCGGCATAGCCAAGCTCCTGTGCTTCTTTGAGCACAACATCGAACTCTTTGCCGGTTTCCCGCATTTCGCTCAAAATGTAATTGCAAGTGCCGTTGAGGATACCAAACACGCGGGAGAAATTGTTGGCAGCCAAGCCTTCCCGCATCGCTTTAACAATTGGAATACCACCGGCGACGGCCGCTTCAAAAGCTAGGGCAACATTGACAGCTTCGGCGGATTTCGCCAGCGCCGTACCATGATGGGCGATCAGGGCTTTATTTGCCGTCACAACATGCTTGCCGTTCTTAATCGCCGCCTCGACCAGGGCTTTGGCCACGCCGTCTTCACCGCCGATAAGCTCAAGCACAACATCAACGGTATCATCAGACGCCAACCCGACAGCATCGTCGTGCCAGGTGAAGCCTGACAGATCATAGCCGCGATCTTTGTTGCGGTCGCGCGCGGACACAGCCGTGACTTCGATAGCCCGGCCACAGCGTGCCGAAAGGAGGTCGGCCTGGTTGTTAAGCAGCTTGATGATCCCGCCACCAACGGTGCCGAGCCCGGCTACTCCAATTCTCAAAGGTGAATTACTCAAGACGCTGCTGCTCGTTGCTTTTCTGATTCTGCCAATACTTTATCATAAGAGCCCAGGAAGGTCTTCACATTCCGTGCGGCTTGGCGAATGCGATGTTTGTTTTCAACCAGCGACACCCGGACATGGCCATCACCATGCTCACCAAAGGCAACACCTGGCGAGACCGCGACCTGTGCCTCGCGCAGCAACAATTTCGAATACTCAACCGAACCCAGATGAGCAAAAGCTTCAGGAATCGGCGCCCAGGCAAACATCGTTGCTGCGGGGCTCGGAATATCCCAACCGGCAGCGCCAAAACTATCGATCAAAACATCCCGCCGTTCACGATACATATCACGCATCTCATCGACGCAATCTTGAGGTCCGTTAAGGGCTGCCGTCGCCGCCACCTGGATCGGCGTAAAGGCGCCGTAATCCAGATAAGACTTAATTCGCGCCAGCGCTGCAATCATGGTTTTATTGCCGGCCGCAAAACCAATGCGCCAGCCCGGCATCGAATAGGTTTTGCTCATCGACGTAAACTCGACGGCGATATCGCGGGCGCCTGGAATTTCCAAAATAGAAGGCGGCGGATTATCATCGAAAAATACTTCGGCATAGGCCAGATCAGACAAAATATAGATGCCGTGATGCTTACAGAACTCAACAACCTGCCCATAGAAATCAAGATCGGTGGTAATCGCCGTTGGATTATTCGGGTAGTTCAGCACCACTGCGGTTGGTTTCGGCACCGAATGAATACAGGCAACTTCAAGCGCCTTCATGTAATCTCCGTCAGGTGCAACCGGTACATTACGCACGGCAGCACCGGCGATGATGAAACCAAACTGATGGATCGGGTAGCTCGGGTTCGGCACCAGTATCACGTCACCGGGTGAGGTAATCGCCGAGGCCAAATTCGCCAAACCCTCTTTGGAGCCCAGCGTAACAATAGCTTCTGAATTATGATCAATGTCGACATTAAACCGATTGCCGTAATAGGCGGCGATAGCTTTGCGTAAACCTGGAATACCACGCGACGCGGAATAGCGATGGGTCCGGGGGTCATCAACAGTTTCCACCAGCTTTTCGACTATATGGCGGGGCGTCGGCTGATCAGGATTGCCCATGCCAAAGTCGATAATATCTTCGCCAGCCGCTCGGGCGCGCGCCTTCATTTCGTTCACTTCATTGAAAACGTATGGCGGTAGTCTTTTTATCCGATGGAATTCCTGTTCCATTACCCTAGCTGCCCGAATCTAAATCCAAGCGTCCTTTCGATACAAAATTAACAACTGGCTCGCCCTCATATATGAGAGCAAGCCTTCCTAAATATTCTAAACGATGGTTTAGCGCCGAAACGCCAGAAGAGCCAGTTAGAAATCTATATAAATCTCTGTCCGGCGATTTCCCGCTTCACCCGAAGGCATATATTCGTAATAGCGGGGTTCACTATCAGAAACGGAGCCAACAAACAATTTATTTGCTTTAACGCCCATTTTCACCAGCGTCTTAGCAACTCGCTCAGCCCGCGCAGTTGAAACTTGAAAATTGGCCATTTTATGGCGGATCGGATCGTTTGTTTTGGTCCGGCGGCTGGCATGGCCGACGACGCGCAAGGTGCCGCCAACTTGTCTATGCTGCGCTATTACCTGGCGCAATATACGGCGGGCCCGGGATTTTACTTTCGCAGAGCCATTATCGAACAGGATCGTTGCGACCTGATACGAGCCCTGCAAACCATTGGGGTCAAAATCATTTAATGAACGAGCACCCGCGACATTAACTCTGCCGGCAGTGGCGCGCGATCTTGCCTGACGGGCTTGCGCCCTGCCACCAAAGGACTGAACTCCACTGCCTGAGATAACGATGGTAGCTGACTGATCTAAATCGCTGCCGATACCTGGAATAGCAGCCATTTGTGGTGAGTTAGGGTTAACATCCGGCACTTTTACCATCGGAGACGGAGGCGCTACTCTCAGCTTCGGCGACGCAGTTTGCGTTGGTCTTTTAAGCGAGGTGACGGGTTCCATCTTCGGTGCTGGCTTTGGCGCAGCTTTTGGCATCGCCTTAACTACCGGCTTCGGTGCTGGCGGTGGTGCGGTGCGCGTTACCACGGGCGTTTTAGGCTGCGGTGGAGGTGCGGGCTGCAAATTCACGGTGGGCGGCGGGGGCGCCGGCAGCGGATTGGCTGAATCGCCCTGACGGCGGATCACATCGCCGGAATATTTGCGGGCCTCTTCACGGTCGGCCACTAATCCCTCGGCTATGCGTTTACGTTCTTCCTCGACTGTTGCTTTAGGCCTTGGCGGCACGGAAGAAAGTTTTGGGAAGCCTTCATTTTCTCCTGGAATAGACTTTTCAGAAGACTTATCCGGATCTTTTTTCTTTTTCTCATCATCGCCGGTGATAGCGTCACGGGCGTTTTTATACCATTCGACCGGATTTAGTGCGTCCGGCACCGACGAACAACCAGCCAGCATGACGCTTAGAGCAACAGTGACTAGTAATTTCCGTGAAAAAAATTCATTTCTTGAATTTTTAAAATACATCATTTCCTCAATCCCCTAGAGAATAGTCTCTACATTATAACGAATCAGCAGCGACAATGGCGCAATTTCGTTAACAGGTTACGAACATTCCCCAAGTATACGTAAATTTTTATTAGCGCGCCGACTATAATGTGAAAATTATCTAATTATAAGCAGTTTTCCGTAAGTTCAGAATATTTTCTCACCGAAGCAGAATTAGTCTATTTAAAATTACTGTCTGAATATTAGAAAAATTTGATGTTTTTCGAAGCAGTATAGGCAGTTCGCACCAGATCGCAGCTGAGTACCATGGTATTTCGGCAATAATAGTAACACCCCCGCATTGACAACTGCCTTAATTTCGCCTATTTCGCCCCCCACTTTAATAGATTATGAGCGATAGTCTCCTGTTCAAATACACATCCAACCTGGACACCTGCATATGAGCTTTGCCGACCTTGGTCTCAGCGAGGAGGTTCTTAAAGCCGTAACCGATGCTGGCTACAGTGAACCAACACCGATCCAAGAGAAAGCCATCCCGACAGTATTGATGGGCCGGGATATTTTGGGCTGTGCCCAGACGGGTACGGGCAAGACCGCCTCCTTCACGCTGCCGATGATAGATATTCTGGCTAATGGCCGGGGCCGGGCCAGGATGCCGCGCACACTCATTTTGGAACCGACCCGCGAATTGGCAGCGCAGGTTGCTGAAAACTTCGACACCTATGGTAAATATAACAAGCTCACCAAAGCCTTGATTATGGGCGGCACCTCAATGGTTGAGCAGAATAAATTGCTTGATCGTGGCGTCGATGTGCTTATTGCTACCCCAGGCCGCTTGCTGGATTTGTTTGATCGCGGCGGCTTGTTGTTGAGCGACGTTAAAATCCTGGTGATTGACGAAGCGGACCGGATGCTCGATATGGGCTTCATTCCGGATGTTGAAAAGATCGTGTCCTTGCTGCCGAAAATCCGCCAAACATTATTTTTCTCGGCCACCATGCCGCCCGAGATCAAACGCTTGGCCGATGCCTTTCTGATGAACCCCAAGGAAATCACCGTGGCGCCACCAGCGACACCAGGGGCGACAATCACCCAAGGCCTTTATATGGTTGATCACCGGTCAAAACGTGATCTCAATGGCCTGCAAAAGAAAAAGCGTGATGCTTTAAGGCAAATTATCAAGCAGGAAGATGTTAAAAACGCCCTGGTTTTCTGCAATCGCAAAAAAGACGTCGATATCGTCAACAAATCTTTCGTTAAACACGGTTTTAATTCAGCGACGCTGCACGGCGATATGGTGCAGTCGGCGCGGATGGAAACCATGGCCAAATTCAAAGACCGCGAATACGACTATCTCATTTGCAGTGATGTCGCGGCGCGGGGTCTGGATATCGATGATCTCAGCCACGTCTTTAATTTTGACGTTCCCATGCATGCCGAAGATTACGTCCATCGCATCGGGCGCACGGGCCGGGCCGGCAAGCAAGGCCGCGCTTTTTCCATAGGCTGGCGGGAGGATAAAAAATTCATCGATGCCATCGAACGGCTGATCGGCAAAGAAATTCCGCGGATTGAATTAGACGGCGCGACAGCCACCGAAGAAACCGCCGAACCGGAAACAGAAGTTAAGAAAGAACGCAAAAGTAAAAGCAAGCGCAGCGCACCGAAAAAAGCCAAAGCTGCCGAAAAATCTGAGAAAAAATCAGAGCCCCGCAAATCTCCTAAAAAACAAGCTGAAGAAAAAGTTGCCGATGATGCGCCGGTAGAAGGCTGGGGTGATCATGTCCCGGCATTCCTGATGCGCCCGGTTAAATCCTAAACTATTCCCGAACTTAAGTTAGCAATTCCAGAATTTTCCACTGGAACTTGGAATCTGGAAAGCCGGCTACGCGTGCCTAGCCTACGGAGGCACAAGAATTTAGCCATTCGGAAAACCAGTGATTAGTGTATGGGGTTTTATTTTCTATGCTTCTTAATCCATTCACGAGCTAGCCTTTTAGCTTCCTCAATCTGGTAAGAGGGTGAATATTTTTCAGTCATTCCCAAGTTTTTTTTACCTGACGCAGAACCATTTGCCGCAGACACGTTGTACCACATAAGAGCACGAGTACGATCTCGAACTAAATGGAAACTTTTGTGATATAAAGTGCCAAGATTATTTTGCGCGTCTACGTCCCCTTGCTGAGCTGCAAGCGTGTACCATTTGACGGCGGCATCGTGATCTTTATTAACCTCTTCTCCCAAATGGTACATTCGACCCAATTCGAATTGAGCCTGAACATCTCCCCGTTCAGCTGCTCGAGTGAACCAAGTGATTGCTACCTTCAAGTCTTTTGGAACACCAATACCTTTCCGGTACAATCCAGCTAGGGCGAATTGAGCTTGGCTATCTCCTTGTTTTGCAGCGAGTGTAAACCACTTGAACGCAACTTTAAGGTCTTGTGGGACACCTAGTCCCTTACTGTATAGCCAACCCAATGATCCCTGTGCAGCTGCCAGCCCTTGATCAGCCGCCTGGGTGGTCAATTGAAATGCCTTTTTTATGTCTTTTGAGACGCCATTTCCCGCTAGATATTTTGCTCCGAGAGCAAGTTGGGCGAAGGCATGGCCTTGATCAGCCGCACGGCTGAGCCATTCAGCAGCGACTTTATGATTTTGGGGAACTCCCAGACCATCTTCATAGAATATGCTTACGGAAGCCAACGCAAGAGGGTCGTTCTGTTCTGCAGCTAGGATGTGCCACTTTAGTGCAGTCTTGAAACTTTGCTGAACACCTAAACCCTTTTTATACATCAATCCTAAATTAAACTGTGCTGGTGCGTACCCCTGCTCGGCTGCACGAGTATACCAAAATATTGAATCCTTATAGTCTTGATTAACACCTCGCCCTTCTTCGTACATTTTGCCCAATGCAGCTTGCGCTTCTACGTGATTTTGATTTGCAGCTCGAACAAACCAACTAAAAGCAGCCTTATAATTTTGAAAGACTTTTTTACCTTGATAATAAAGTTTGCCAACAGCGAACTGAGCCCAATCATTTCCTTGTTCAGCTAGAGACTTCCATTCTTTCCATCTGCTCTCATGATAGATCGGTTTTTTTGGGTTCGGATTTCGATCAAACGAGCCCGAAAACACAGGACCAGCTAAAATAACCAGAAAAATTATGGCTGAGAGGAGCTGCTTTAACATACTAATCTTTCTTTTAATCAAGAGGCTCGAATGAAGAATACCTGAATTAAACTTTGGCTGTAAAACCAAATTCAATTACACTTATTAGAATGCGTACGAAAAACCCCAAAAAACGGGTTACACAGGATCGCAGAAGTGTGCAGTTTAATTTTTCTCGTCATTCTGGCGAAAGCCAGAATCCAGAGGCAGCCGGCTGAAATCTAGCTATTAAAAACTGGATCCCGGATCAAGTCCGGGATGACGGTTGGGCTGGAGACTCGATAGGGTTACGAATAACAGTTGCTTTCCGTATACCCTAATTTTCATATCCTCTTCGTAATTTACCCAGCTATGGCAGCACCGCTGCCCCCACCCCAATACAATTCTGAAAAACCTAAGTTTGGTTTAAGACATTAAACTTTCACATTTTATCTTAGGAGAAAGCCGGTTATACAGATGGCGGTAAAATCATGTATAATAACAAACGCTTATTCAATTGGATTCCGCATGAATCCTGGGGAGTAAAAAATGCAGACCGTTTTCGTCCAAGTAAAATGTGAACTCGGCCATGTCTATAAAGTGGCGGAAGAGGCCATTGAGACCGTTGATAAAATCTCGGAAATTCATTCAACTTCCGGCCAGTTTGACCTGCTGATCAAATGCTATTTGGACGATGCCGATGATATTGGCCACTTCATCAGCGACAAAATCCAGACTCTGCCCGGCGTCAAAGACACTTATACGCTGATCACCTTCAAAGCCTTTTCCTAAAATCGCTTAAACCCAGGCGCCCTGCCCCGATGACAACGGCAATAAATTTCGATGGTCATACCGAGGACGACAATCGCCCCCTCGGCATAGATGTGGCGACCCGTGAATTCGTCCGTGCTTTTTTCCGCCATGCCAGCCAGGATACTTTTCCTGTTGTCTGTCCGCATGATGGGGCGCTCAGCCAATTCAAAGAATATGCCCGTGAAGAACGCGTTGATCCGGATCGGTGTGTCGGCGTCAACCAAAATGATGCTGATGCCTTGGCCGATGCCGGTCACCTCTTTAGGTACGATCCCGGTTTTTTGAAGCATGTCTGGACGCGGCGTCAATTTGGCCAAAATCTCTACAGCATAAGCGGCCTCGTCCACGCCAGTTCGACCGATAGCGTAATGGATACAGTGGGCCAATATCTAACGGCACCGACCCAACACTGGGATGCGCTGATTTGCCCTTCAAACTCAATAAAATCTGCGGTGATGACAGTTATCGAACATTGGCAGGACTACTTCAAAGAACGCACCGGCGTAGACTTTAGATGCCCGATGCAGTTTCCGGTGATCCCGCTGGGTACCGATACACGACGCTTTGCGGATTTAACCAGCGATGAGCAGCGGATCAACCAACGCCAAGCACTCGATATTGAAGAAGATGAAATTGTCATTTTATTTGCCGGCCGGCTGAACTTTATCGCCAAAGCCAATCCCCTGCCCTTGATGCTGGGTGTTGAGCGGGCGGCGATTGAAGCCAAGACTCCGGTGCGTTTGGTTTTCTGCGGCTACTTCAACGATGAGCTGAGCGAACAAGGCTTTAAGGAAGCTGCGGCGGCTGTCTGTAATCTGGCACGGGTTTCTTTTATTCGGCATGGCGACAAAGACTACCCGGATGGCTTTTGGGCGGGTGCTGATATTTTTTGTTCACTCGCAGACAACATTCAGGAAAGCTTTGGCCTGACACCGATTGAAGCCATGGCTGCGGGCTTGCCGGTCGTCGCCTCCGATTGGGATGGCTACCGGGATACCGTGCGCGATGGTGTGGATGGGTACTTGATACCGACCTTGGCGCCCCGCAAAGGGCTCGGCGAAGATCTCGCTTATACCTATTTTTCCAAGCAAGCTACGTATGGCGATTATCTTGGCGCCACCCAGCAATCGACGGCGGTCGATATCGATGCCCTGACGGAGGCACTCAAACGATTGATTGAGAACTCCAATCTGCGCCGGACCTTAGGCGCCGCTGGCAAAGAGCGGGCGAATGATAAGTTTGCCTGGCCGAAAATAATTTTAGCCTATGAGGAATTCTGGCGCGAACTAGCGGATCGCCGTTCAAGCGACAGTGAGATCGCTGCCAAACGCGTTGGCAAACCTTTTCATCCCTCACACCCTGATCCGTTTGATATGTTTGAAAGCTTTCCAAGCGCACAATTTTCAGAAAACGGCAAAATCGAACTCGTGATCGGCAACTGGGCCGAAGCCATGAAGTTGATCGCCCTTAAAACCGGCTTTGTTTATGCCGACTCCTTAGTCCAAATAGAGGAAATGCCTTTTTTGATCGGCCATTTAGAGCCGGGTAACCCGGTACCCATCAAAGTATTGATCGAGCTGCTGCCGCAGCTTGAAACCAATGACCTTATTCGCACGTTAAACTGGCTAACCAAGCTTGGAATTTGCCGGTACCATTCCTAAAAACCCCATAGTCAACATGGTTAAAGTCAATTACAGGCTGGAAATATCCTGTTTAAAGCACTAAATATAGGGTGATGTGATGTACCGCTCCCGTTGAGCGAAGATTATTTTCGGAGATATTGAATGTTTATCCAAACTGAGGCGATGCCCGATCCGTTACGTATGAAGTTTTTCCCGGGCGAGGCTGTGATGCCGACCGGCTCTGCTGAATTTCTTGATGAAGAGGCTGCCGAGCGTTCGCCGATGGCAACCCGCCTGTTTGAAGTGGACGGCATTGAAGCTGTGACGCTCTATGAAGAATTTATCGTTGTCATCAAGGAAGAGGCCTTCGATTGGCAACTCCTTAAACCAATGATACTTGGCGCGATCATGGATCACTATTCGGCGGGCGATCCCATGTTATTAGGCGCAACCGTGGTTGATCTCGAATTGGAAGCCGCACTTGAAGCCTTCTTCGAAGATGCTGATCAGGACCAGGAAGCCGTAGATCAAATCAAAGAGCTTATGGAAAGCCGGGTTGCTCCTGCCGCTGAACAAATGGGCGGTGAAGTAATTTACAAAGGTTTCAAGGAAGGCGTTATCTATGTCGAATTTGTTGGCCCGACTGCGGCCCTTGCCGGCGGCATGACCAATATCTTCGGTCATTATATTCCAGACGTCCGGGCGGTTAAGGACTTCCGTGACGCCATTCCAAAACCGGGTCTCGACACTGAGGAAGGGCGAGCGATTGCCCAAGTTCTTGATGAACGGATTAACCCCTCAATTGCCAGTCATGGCGGACATATTTCGCTGATCGATGTCAAAGATGACACAGCCTATGTCCGGCTTGAAGGCGGCTGCCAGGGCTGTGGTATGGCCGACGTCACCCTGAAGCAAGGTGTCGAAGTCGAAATTAAGAACGCCGTACCAAGTATCGTTGCAGTGCTTGATGCTACAGATCATGCCGGTGGCACCAATCCCTATTACGCGCCGGGCAAGTAGCTAGTCCAAACCGCGGGATAGTCTCGTGCACGTTCTTCTACTCTCGACCTATGATCTCGGTCACCAGCCGTTTAGCTTGGCCTCGCCCGCAGCCAAGTTACGGGGCGTAGGCGCTGATGTTATCTGCAACGATCTCGCTATTGATGAGCTTGATGAAGAGGCTGTTAGAAAAGCCGGTTTGATCGGTCTCTATCTGCCAATGCATACAGCGACGCGGCTGTCGGTTGCTTTAATGCCCCGCCTGAAAGCACTGAATTCAACTGCCCACATCGTTTTTTATGGGCTTTATGCGCCGCTCAATGCGGACTACCTGAAAGGCATCGGTGGCGATAGCTTCATCGGCGGCGAATTTGAAGATACGCTGGTCGGCATTTACCAGGAATTGGTCTCTGGGCAGGCTCCAAAAAATGCGCCGCTCATCTCGACCAACAAACAAGTTTTTGAACAGCCCTGGCGTGAAGAATTGCCGGGCCTGGATCGCTACGCGCATCTGGATGTCGGTGATGGCAGCACAAAAATTGTCGGCTACACCGAGGCCAGCCGGGGCTGCAAACACAAATGCACCCATTGCCCCATTGTGCCGGTTTATCAAGGCCGCTTTCGTATTGTTCCAGCCGATGTTGTGCTGGCCGATATTCGTCAACAAATCGCCCATGGCGCTGAGCATATCAGTTTCGGCGATCCGGATTTTTTCAATGGTCCCCGCCAGGCAATTACCATCGTTGAGGCTCTGCATAACGAATTTCCGGATGTTACTTATGACGCGACGATCAAGATCGAACATCTCCTGAAACATCAGGAATTGCTGCCAATACTGAAAGAGACCGGCTGCCTCTTTATCACCACGGCGGTTGAATCCAGCGAAGATGATATTTTAAGAATGCTGGATAAAGGCCATTCCCAAGCTGACTTCAAACACGCCACCGAACTTACCCGTGCTGCCGAATTGACGTTGGCGCCGACCTTTGTGCCATTTACCCCCTGGACAACCAAGGAAGGCTTTCTGCAGCTGCTTGAAACTATTGCAGAGCTGGACCTGATCGACAATGTGGCACCGATCCAACTGGCTATCCGGCTGCTCATTCCCAACCAATCCGCATTGTTGGACTTGCCGGAGATTCAGCCGCACCTCAAAGGCTACGACGAGGAGGCGCTCAGTTATCGCTGGCGCAACAGTGACGAAACCGTCGAAGCGTTATGTGCTGAAGTGCAGGAAATTGTTGAAGATGGGGCGAACGAAAACCATTCCCGGCGCGAAACTTTTGCGGCGATTTATGCTGCAGCCCTGGCGGCCTGTGACCGCCCGAGCCACGATCTGCCGAGCTTAACAAGCACCGTTATCAACGCCATTCCGAGCATGAGCGAACCGTGGTTTTGTTGCGCCGAGCCGACCCAGGAACAACTCGCCCGGCTTTAATCATCTTTCAAATAGTTAACATTGTAATAAAGTAACCCGGGTTAACTTATTACAAAGGTCCGAAAATGGCGCGATTACTTCTTCTGATACCGTCGACCTCCTATCGGGTCAGTGACTTTCTCGCTGCCGCCTATCGGTTGGGCGTTGAGGTGACGGTTGGCTCTGATCAACAGCAGGTACTGGACAGCATTTCAGACGGTGGCACAGTGGAGCTCAATTTGGGTAACCCCGAACAGGCAGCCACGGAGATAGAAATTTTTCATGCCAGCTATCCCTTAACGGCCGTTGTAGCTGTCGATGATATCACCAGCACGATCGCTGCGCTGGCGTCAAAAAAACTGGGATTACCGCATAATGATCCTGAAGCCGTGCGGGCAACAGGCAATAAATTACTGCTGCGCGATGCCCTTACCAAAGCCGACTTACCGTCTCCTAAACATCAAAAATTAGCGCTGGATGCTGACCCGGAGACAGCAGCTCAGCAGGTGGGTTACCCCTGTGTGCTCAAGCCGCTTAACCTGTCGGCCAGCCGCGGTGTCATCCGCGCCAATGACGAAGCGGAGTTTTGCACGGCGTTTGAGCGCATAAAATCCTTACTGAAATCACTCGCCAGCCTTCAGACCGAAATACTTGTTGAAAGTTACATTGAAGGCGAAGAAGTCGCTCTCGAAGGCCTGATGGTTGACGGCAAACTCACTGTCTTGGCGTTGTTCGACAAGCCCGACCCGCTCGAAGGCCCCTATTTCGAAGAAACCATTTACCTCACCCCGTCCCGGTTGCCAGATGATATTCAAACTTCGATTAAGAATATGGCGGAACAATCAGCCAACGCCATCGGCCTCACGAAGGGACCGATCCACGCCGAGCTGCGTACGCGTCCCGATGCACACAATACCAATGAGGCCGGCCCCTGGCTGATCGAAATGGCGGCGCGCTCCATCGGCGGGCTGTGTTCGCGCAGCCTCAGATTTGGCGATAATCTGACGTTAGAGGATATTATCCTGCGCCATGCTGTTGGTGAGCCGGTATTGCCGGACCGGGAGGCCGGTGCCTCAGGTGTGATGATGATCCCAATCCCCAACGCCGGTATCTTGGAAGGGGTCAACGGCACTTTGGCTGCCCAGGCAGTTCCGGGCATTACTGAAGTTACCATCAGCATTGCGCTTAGTCAGGAAGTCGTACCGCTCCCAGAAGGTGATAAATATCTCGGATTTATTTTCGCTAAAGCCGAGACGCCGGAAGAGGTCGAGGTCGCGCTCCGCCAGGCTCATGCAAAACTATCTTTTGAAATAAACTAACCGCAGATTTCAGCGAAGGCTTCTGCCGCCCGCACAACACCTTCCTCATCTACATCTAAATGGGTAACCGCCCGCATACCACTTGGCCCCATTGCACCCATACGCACGCCTTTCTCGAGCAGTCGCTCTGAAATTTCAGGAGCTGAAAGACTGGCTTCGGAAACGTCGATGATGAGAATGTTGGTCTCAACGGTCAACGGATCAATATTCACCCCTGGTAATTGCGCCAGCCGGGTCGCCAGCAATCTGGCATTGGCATGGTCGATGGCCAATCGATCCACCAGATGATCAAGCGCATAGATTCCCGCTGCCGCCAAAACACCGGATTGCCGCATGGAACCGCCAAGCCTTTGTTTCCACGGCCAGGCCTCCTCTATAAATTCTTTCGAACCTGCGATCACGGCGCCGACGGGACACCCCAATCCTTTTGAGAGATCAATCCACACCGTATCAACCGTGGCGGCATATTTACTTGCTGAAACGCCGGAAGCGACAACCGCGTTTAATAATCTTGCGCCATCCATATGAGTGATGAGGTTATTTTCATGGGCCAAAACGCTGAGATTTTCCAAAACTTCCAGCGGCCAGATACTGCCGCCGCCCATATTGGCAGTTTGCTCCACCGCAATCATTTTTGAATTCGGGGCATGGCGGAAGCCGGCGCGCAATGCGGCCTCGGCTTGCTCAACACTGTATTGCCCGCGCACTCCGTCCAAAGGCTTGATCATGGCCCGGGCAATCACCGCCGGCCCGCCGGCTTCAAAATTAATGATGTGAGCCGTCTTATCGGAAATTATTTCATCGCCGGGCTGGCACTGAACGGCCATGGCAATCTGGTTGCACATCGTACCTGAGGGCACAAAAAGCGCTGCCTCTTTGCCTAACAAATCAGCGACTTTTTCCTGGAGCGCGTTCGTTGTCGGATCTTCATTGGCTTGCTCGTCACCAACTTCAGCCGTTGCCATCGCCTCAAGCATGTCTTTGCCGGGGCGGGTTTTGGTGTCACTAAAAAGCTCGACTTCCGGATTGCTCATAATTTTCTCAAACCTATTGAAACCTTTGCACCTTTCTGCCTGATTTCGTACTCTTCGTCCAACCCAAACCGGTTTACTATAGATGAATCGCATAGAAAAAATTATTGCAATTGTTGGAATGGCTGCCTTGATTATTGGCGCCTTGGTTATTCGCCAGCAAGAGGCTGGGTTATTAGCCTTTAAAAAAGGGGAATATCAAACAGCACTTGCCGAATTTTCGAAGCTCGCACTTGAGGGCGATCCCTGGGGGACACATTTCACAGGCTTTCTGCTTGATCCCAAATCGAATGGACAGAACAATCGATCCGAAGCTGCTAAATATTATTTAGCTGGCGCCCGTCTCGGTAATGTCAGAAGCGCTTTACGCTATATCGACCTCATTCGAACCGTAAAAAATTTTAAAATCTATTGCCCAATCTATGCAGCTCTCGTAGACAAAGCCGCCCAAACTCACAGTCCGTATGCATTTTTCTTCAAAGGCTGGCATTTAAGCCACGGTTTCTGCGTTCCTAAAAATCTGATTGCAGCCGCCCGTTTCTACCAATGGGCCAGCGAGATTAAACCGCATATTGGAGACCACTTTTCCAACGCTTATGCTCAGTTTGATGATAGACAAAAAAAGCAGTTTGAGACGTTTAAAATTGATAAACCAATTCGTATTAGTGAACAGGCCTTTCTTGACTTCTTTTTAGCTAAACAAGAACAATTTCGCCTCATTAATTTCGATTAAATTATTAGCGGGAGACACCAACAGAATTGATGTGATGCCATAAAAGGCGGGCCGCAACACTACGCCAGGGCCGCCACGCTTCCGCCATCTCAACCAGTTCTTCCCGCGGCGGGCGTTCTTTCATGCCTTTGAGATGCATTAATCCTTTAACCACACCGAGGTCATCAACTGGCCAGAGATCGGGGCGCCTGAGCGCAAACAGCAAATAAACCTCGGCTGACCAGCGGCCTATGCCCTTGAGTTTGATCATCTCCTCAATGGCATCTTCATCATCCATCCGGGCAACGCGGCGAAAACTAAACTCGCCGTTGACGACGGCTTCAGCAATGCCAATCACATACTTTACTTTCTGGCCGCTGAGTCCGACGGCACGTAATTTTTCAGGACCCAATTTAAGCACGGTTTCGGGCTGCATCGGTTTTTCAATCGCATCCAGGCGGCCACCGATTGCCCGCGCCGCCGAGGTCGACACCTGCTGGCCACAAATAATTTTGACCAAGGTGCTGTACCCGGTTTGACGCGAGCGCAGCCCGGGCAAGCCAATGTCTTTAACTAGCCGGGCAAAATCCTTATCGCGCCGGCCAAGCTCCTGGGCCCCTTCGGCAAAAGTTATTTTAGTTATTTTCATAAAAATGCCCTCTGGCCCCGCCATTATTATGTCAAGTCTTGCACCGGAATTTATTTAGGTTAACTTTAGTACCAATAGTAGCAAGTCATTGAACAACAACAATTAATTAGAATTATTTAGGAGGTTTTGTCATGATTGAAGGTATCACGGAATTTTCCATCTTTGCGATCTTAATATTTGTTTTTGCCATTGTTTTTGCCGCCATGGGCATTAAGACAGTCGCGCAGGGATCAGAATATACTTTAGAGAGATTTGGCAGGTATTCACGCACCCTAAAACCCGGCCTCCATTTCATTGTGCCGATCATCGACAGAATTGGCCATAGAATGAATATGATGGAGCAGGTCCTGGACGTGCCGACCCAAGAAGTCATCACCAAGGACAATGCCATGGTGGCAGTCGATGGTGTAGTTTTTTTCCAGGTTTTGGATGCACCGAAGGCTGCTTATGAAGTCAGTAATTTATTCAATGCCATGCTCAATCTCAGCATGACCAATCTCAGAACCGTTATGGGTTCAATGGATTTGGATGAGCTGTTATCCCAGCGTGACGCTATTAATACGCGGCTTTTGACGGTGATTGACGGCGCCACTAATCCCTGGGGAATTAAAGTCACCCGCGTTGAAATTAAAGACATTGCGCCACCGCGCGATCTCGTTGACGCCATGGCCCGGCAAATGAAAGCTGAACGCGACAAACGCGCCAATATTTTGGAAGCCGAAGGAGAAAGACAGGCTCAAATTTTGCGGGCTGAAGGCGAGAAACAATCAACCATTCTGGAAGCCGAGGGACGCCGCGAATCTGCTTTCCGCGACGCTGAAGCCCGTGAACGGGAAGCTCAAGCCGAAGCCGAAGCGACCGCTTCTGTTTCTAAAGCGATTGCAGACGGTGATGTCCAAGCCATCAATTACTTTGTTGCCTTAAAATATACCGAAGCCTTGGAAAAAGTCGCTTCTGCACGAAATCAGAAAGTCATCATGATGCCGCTTGAAGCCTCAAGTCTCATCGGAGCAATTGGCGGTATCGCCGAGATCGCCAAAGATTCAATTGGTAATGTTTCCCGTTCGTCGGGTAGTGTACCTAGTACGGAATAAAATAGCTTAAACAATAAAGTTGGCTTGATAGATTATGGAAATACTTGACCATTTAATTTTCTGGCATTGGCTTATATTGGGTGTTGTCCTCATCGCGCTGGAAATTCTCCTACCCGGTTATATCATGATGTGGATTGGTATGGCTGCCATTTTAACCGGCGGTCTGCTGTTCCTCGTCCCGGGTATGACCTGGGAGTATCAGTCGCTGATATTTGCCGTACTCTCTGCTGTTTGTTTGTATTTTGGACGCAGGTACATTGGCGGCAAGGAAACTCCCTCTGATCATCCTGGATTAAATCAACGCGGCGCTAATTATGTCGGCCAAACTTATGTTTTGGATGAATCTATTCAAAATGGTGTCGGCAAGCTGGTAATAGACGACACTACCTGGCGTGTCACCGGCGATGACATGCCAAAAGGAACTAAGGTAAAAGTAGTCAGCATAGAGGGTTCTGCGCTGGTAATCGAAAAAGATTCAAATAGGTGAACTTCTCGAGGTGATGGATGACGAGCGGATTTTAAAGGTCTAAACTGACGTTAGATCAAACCACCATTAATCCACCGGGAGGCCAATGTGCTCGTCGAACAAATCTGGACCGAAAATGATTACCGAAATTTCAACTATCTGATCGCCTGTCCTGAGACCGGCGAAGCTCTGGCAGTTGATCCGTTGGAATATGGCAAATGCCTCGCTGCCGCTAAAGACAAAGGCTGGGAGATTACGCAAATTCTCAATACTCACCACCACGGCGACCATATCGGCGGTAATCAGGGCGTGGTCGATGCAACAGGTGCCAAAGTTATCGCCCATGCCGAAGCCAGTGATAAAATCCCGGGCATGGATGTCGGCCTTAAAGCTGGAGATGTTGTTAAAGTCGGCAAGTCGGTCGAGCTGCTGGCGATGGACACACCCGGCCATACCATGAGCCATGTTTGCCTGCTGTCACAGACTGATGTACCGGCTCTCTTTGCCGGTGACACCATGTTCAATGCCGGGGCTGGCAATTGCCATAATGGCGGCCATCCGGAAGCGCTCTATTCAACTTTCTCAGAGCAAATCGACAAACTGCCGGACAATACGCAGATTTATCCCGGCCATGATTATATCGCCGGCAATCTGCATTTTACCCTCGACCGGGAGCCGGATAATGAACGCGCCAAAAGCCTGCTCACGGAGGTCGAAGGTCAGGATACACATCAGGCCATGGTCACGACCTTGGGCTTGGAGAAAGAGATTAATACCTTCTTCCGGCTCTCCAGTTCCAGCGTCATCGCTAAATTACGTGAAGCCTTCCCCGATCTGCCTTCCGATCTGGATGAGAAAACCGTGTTCTTAAAACTGCGTGAACTTCGGAACGAGTGGTAGATTTTATTGAGCTGGCTGAGCCGCGGGTCCGGTACGGGCATACCGTCCAGCCGCCAAGGCTGTCACAATGGCAAAGAACATAAAGCCAGCCGAAGCGTAATAAACGTTAGCCACTTCACCTGAATCCATAATCGTGCCGAATATCAGCGGACCCACCATACCGCCAAAGCCAAAGCCGGAATTAACAAAACCGAAGGCCTTGCCGGCATTGCCCTTAGGTGTGACGGCGCGGACCAAGACATCGCGGGAAGGCATGACGATGCCGGTCATAAAACCGCCCAGAACCAATGCCGCAGCCGCCCACTCAAACGGCAAAATGTTCAAGGCGACAATGCAGGTCATAATTACCCCCGCCAAATAACCGACAGTAGCCACCAGCTCGAGGCGGCTGACTTTATCGGCGATATAGCCGCCGAGGAGAACGCCACCCATGATACCTGCCATAAATAAGAACAAAACCTGGTTCGCCGTCGATACATCGATGCCATACATGCTCGGCAAGGCGGAAGGTGAAAATTGCTGAATACCGTTGCCGGCCAAAGCCACTGCAACATAAAAGAAAAACAAAATGAGAATAGGCCGGAACTTGATAAACTCCATCACTCCCATGCTTTGCGAAGGTTGAGATTGAGTCTCCTCCGGGTGTGAAGATTCATCCTCGCCGATTAACAGCGACTTATTCGCCAGTAAAACCAAAGTCATCACCAGACCGGCACAGCCGACTACAATCAGCGCGGTCTGCCAGCTGAAATGTACCCTGAGCGGATCAACAATTACCGGCGCCGCAGCGAAGCCCGCAAATCCTGCAAAAGCGTGGGTCGCATAAGCCTTCCCCGACCTTTTCTGCTCAACCGAAGCTGTTATCACAACAAAATCGGCCGGATGAAAAACGCTATCCCCCCAGCCAGCAAACAAAGCAAGCACGACCATGACCCAATAAATCGGGAACAGACCCATCAGCACAAAAACGCTGGAAACCGTCAAAGTGCCAAATATTAAAAACCAGCGCGGACCATGTTTGTCGGTAAAAATACCCATCGGGTATTGGCCGGTAAATGAGCCGACGGCATAAACAGAGGTGATTAACCCGAGCTCGGTAAAGGTGACCCCAAGATCTTCTTTCATCGCCAGGAACAGCGGTGGCAAAGCCAAGATATAAAAATGCGAAAAGAAATGCGCCGAGGAAATCAGACCGACGACATAGCGCTCTTTCTTTCGTACCGCCTTTTCGTCGGTCATTCTTCTACTATCCGTTGAACTCCAAGATATCGAAACCTTTGTCACGATCTAGCAGATAAATCAAACCTCGATCATCCATTTCGACATCATTGCTTAGCGGCGTAGCATGACCTGTGCGCGGCTCCGGAATAAAATAACCAACTTCTTGAGGACGAGCGGGGTTGGCAACATCAATCAAACGCAGCCCCCCGGCAAACCAGGTACAGCAGACCAGGCTGCTTTCCAGATGATCCTGAAACTGATGGGCGCCAAACCGTGTGCCCGGTGTCCGGGACCAGGGGCTATCCATCTCGGAGACATGGTAGGAACCAAGTCCGTGAATATTATCGAAATCCGTGACATCAAAAGTCCAGAGATTAGCCGGTGCCTGACCATTGCCGGGCTCCCGCGTATGCTCTTCATCAACGACGACGGCAATGCGGCGGTCATTGATCAATTGTGGCACGGGCAAAACAGTATGTGTGGGCTCTCTCACCATCGGATGATAGGTGTGCTCAGCCACCGTTGACGGCTTGGTAATATCAGAAACATCGATAACGCGAAAACCGGCCTGCCAGACGGCGGCCCACATTTCATCTCCCACTCTGAGTGCATGGTGGAGGCGATGGCTATAGCGGGTCCAAGTCGGTGTTTCACCCCCCGCCAAGTGCTGACCGGGCATATGCCAGCGGGATACTTCGGTCGGGTTGGTTGGATCGGCAAGATCATAGATTACCAGAATATTGCCAATATACCCCTCCATCTCAGTCGAGATATAGGCGTAGTTCTCATCCATATCGAAACGGTGAGTGCCGAAGCCGTACGTGCGCATATGGGTAAGCTCTTTGGGATTGGTCGGGTCAGAAATATCCCAGGTTTTAAAGCCGCCGTCTTCGTAAAAACCAGGTTCCTGCGCCGCGATCATTTCCGGAAACTGTTCGACTTTGCAACCGATCTCGGCAGCTACGGCCTCATCAGATGCATCTTTTCCCGCTTCTTCCAAGGCCGCGCGAATGCCAGGAATGCGGGAGCCTGCCCGCAAGACATGCCGGTTGTTCTGTTCGACATTAGTGACCATGATATCACCGGCCACCCTAACCTTATGAGTATGTGATTTGTCGTTATCGGTTTTTCCCTGCCAGACAATCTTAGGATTATTCGGATCAGCCACGTTAATAATGGTGGTGCCATCCGATGGCTTCATGTGACCGACAAAGGCGTAGTCGCCCTGGACGACAACTTGCCCGCCGCCGATCAAATCCAACGAGCCTAGCTTTTTTACGTTGTAGGCGACATCACCGCCGCGGTATTCTTGTCCTGAAACCCAACTTGCGTCCGGCATGTTTTTCTCCCCAAAGATTGTTATTTGTTGGTGACAGATTACCCCGTTAGCGCCAAACTGCAAGTATCAGGGGAGACAAATATGAGTGAAAAAGACATAAAAATTCTAAGCGCCGGCGCGCCTAAAACCGGGGTGGCTAGATGCGCTGAGGCTTTCTCAGAAAAAACCGGTATTGCGGTGGAATATGAGTTTGCAACTGCCCCCGTGCTGAAAGAAACGGTAGGCTCCGGTAAATGTACGGCGGATATTTTGGTAGCACCCGTGGCCGTCGCCGAAGTGTTTGCCCAGGACGGTCTCGTGGTTGCTAATAGCGGCGCGGTGGTCGGCTCGGTAAAAGCGGCGGTGACGATAAAGAACGGGGCGATAGAACCTGATCTATCCTCTGCTGAAACCCTCAAGCAGGCAATTTTAGATGCCGATTCAATTGTCTATAACGAAGCCTCAAGCGGCCAATACATTGCGTCGATGATTGAGAAAATGGGGATATCTGATCAAGTCGCCGCCAAAACCACGCGAACCAAAACCGGCTCGGCCGTGATGCAACATCTTGATGCCAGCGACCTCACTAACGAGATCGGCTTCGGCCAGGCAACCGAGATTCAGGTGCAGATCGATAAAGGCTGTGACGTGAAACTTCTGGGTACACTGCCCAAGGAAGTTGAGAAAATATCGACCTACGCCTCCGCCCTGCTCACCGGCTCCGCCGAAAATCAGGCCGCCAAGGACTTGCTCGATTTTATGGCTTCTGAAGAAGGTCAGGCGATTTGCAAAGCTACAGGCTTGATTTAATTGAATTTTTCCGCCTATTTCACGACAGTCGTGAATTAACCTTTTCCCTGCCACTGGAGGATATCGAAACCATTAAAGCGGTCGACCAGGAAAATGATGCCGTTGTCATCGACAAAGACATCGTTGCTTTGGGGTGAGGCATTGCCATCGACAGGCGTCGGCATAAAATGGCCGACTTCTTGCGGGCTAAAGGGATCAGCGACATCGATCACCCGCAAGCCGCCATTAAACCAGGTGGCAAAAATCAGCGTGCCGATGGGCTTTTCATGATACTGATGGGCGCCAAAGCGGCCGCCTTTTCGGGCATAGGGAGAATCAAGCTCACTTAAAATAAAAACAGAGATCGGCTTAAGCTCTGTCTCATCAGTGACATCAAATATCCATAGCCCAGCTGGCGGCTGGCCGGTGATCTGGCCGTGCTGCTCATCGATGCCGACAGCGATTTTCCTGCCGTCAATCTCGTCTGCCAGCGGCATCAACGTGTGAGCCGGCTCAATAAAGGGCGGGTTGGTGTCATAGGTAGAGATCGTCGTCGGCTTTGAGATATCCGAAACATCAATCAGCCAATAGCCGCCATGCCAGCATGCCGCCCAAATGCGATCGCCAAAGCGCAGCCCATGATGGAGCCGCCGGTGATCTGCGTTCCAGGTTGGTTGCTCTCCTGCTGAGACCTTTTGCCCCGGCATCCACCAATGGGAAACCTCTTGCGGGTTCGACGGATCAGCACAGTCATAAATCACCAGGATATTGCCTTGATAGCCCGGCATCTCGGTCGAGATATAGGCGTAATTTTCATCGACATCGAAGCGATGCGTGCCAAAGCCCCCAGTCTTCACATGCTTCAATAGTTTGGGTGCGGTCTTGTCCTGAATGTCATAAACTTTAAAGCCGCCATCGTCATAGCCTCGCTGCCGAGCCGCATCCAGAACCGCCACTTCACTTTCCCGAATATTCATCGCGGCTGCCACATTGGCATCATTTGGCTCTCTGCTCATCGCACCCAGTTCCGCCCGCAAAGCAGGAATACTGTCACCCCGCCGCATATAGTGGCGGTTAAATTGTTCGACATTGGTGAACATGATGTCTCCGACCACCCGCGCTTTATGAGTGTGCGAGTAATCGTCTTCGAGCATGATCTGCGAGACGATCTTGGGATTTTTCAGATCAGAAATATCGAGAATGGAGGTGCCATGCGGCGGGTCCATGTGACCGATATAGGCATGGTTGCCCACGACCTCGACCTGCCCGGCGCCTGGCAAATCAAGATGCGCAATTCGGCTGACGTTTTCGGCGATATCCTTAGGCATATGGGTCGTTCGCCGCGATTTTTGCGCTTTTGCCCCGGCGATGTTCCATGATGTAAGGCAGCGCCAGGGAAATCACCAGGAGCACCCAGAGCGTGTTGCCGATGCTGGAGGAGAAGATCACCATGATATCTCCTTGCGACATTTTCATCGCCCGGAGGAAATAGGTTTCCATCAGCGGCCCCAAAATCACGCCGATCAAAATTGCAGCGACATGATAGCCGGTCTTGCGCGCCACGTAACCAATGACGCCAAACACCAGGGCTAAGTTCATGTCGAACAGATAGGCCCGCGGCACGAAAGAGCCAACCAGCGTAAAGGAGATAATAATCGGTGCCATATAGACCGTCGAGACCACGGTAATATTGGACATATAACGCGCCAGCGGCAGCACTGTCAGGATCATCAATGCATAGGTGACAGCCATTGCGGTAAAGGGACCAAAGGCGAGTTCCGGACTGGTCAGGAAAAGATCAGGCCCAACGGTGACACCATGAAATTGCAGCACGACCAGCATAATAGCCGCGGTGGCGCCCCCCGGAATACCAATCACCAGCAAGGGCACCAGCGTGCCTGAGGTCACACCATTATTCGCTGATTCCGGCGCGATCAAACCTTCAACATGACCGGTGCCGTATAGTTCCGGCGTCTTCGAATAGGTCTTGGATTGCTGATAGGCAACGAAGGAGGCAATCGCTGCACCTGCTCCCGGCACGACGCCGATGACCAAGCCAATGATGCTGTTCCAGGTGATGTGCCACCACTTGGAGACAGCGATGCGGGCGCCTTCAAAGGTCTGCGCCCAGCCGGGTTTGGCCATGGCATCTTTGCCACGTTCGGTCAGGATCGATTGATTTTCAATTACGGCGAAAGCCTCGGAGATCGCAAACAAGCCGACCAAAGCCGGGATCAGCGGTACTTTGTCATAAAGCTCGAGGAAACCAAAGGTGCCGCGCGGCGTCTCATAGACAACATCTGTGCCGATAAAGCCGATCATTAAGCCAAAGAAACCAGCGATCAAACCTTTCAGCGTATCCTTGGCGGCAATGGTGGCGATTAGAGAAATGCCAAAGAACATAATGACAATCATCTCGACGCTGTGAAGATAAAACGCGATCTGCGACAACCACGGCAGGGAGATTAAGGCTATCACCGTGGTCAACAGCCCGCCGGCGATGGAGGCGACAAAAGACATGGCGAGCGCCTGCTGGCCGCGGCCCTGCTTGGTCATGGGATAGCCGTCCAAGGGCGTTGCGGCTGCCCCGGCCGTACCTGGGATATTGACCAGGATAGCCGGAATACCGGCTCCCATGCGTGAGGAGGCATAAAGCCCGACCATAAACATCAGACCGGTTTCGGGATCCATGGCGAGGGTCAGTGGCAGCAAAATAATGATCGTATTGGCGGCGCTAAAACCCGGGATGGCGCCAACGATCAGTCCTAAGAATATTGACGGTAAGATAACCCACCAAAAACTAAAGGTACGGGCAAACATTTCACCGAAAAAGGCGAGATCATATTCCAGTTCCATCTCAGAGAAATCCCTTCATGAAAGTTTCAAAGGGACCGGCTGGAAATCTCGTTTTAAAGGCGACGATAAACAGCAGATAGCCACCGAGCGACAATATGGCCGAAAGCGAAATAATAAAACGCTTCTTCCGCCAATCGCTCAAAATCAACATGGCGATACTCAAGAACAAAAACGTGGTGATGGTAAAACCGAGCGACGGCACGATAAAAATATAAGCAATCGTCAGAGCCAACAGACTAAGCCGTTTCGGCACATAGGCTTTCGGCCTGATCAGATTACTGAAATCAAAGGCGCCCTCACCGGTACTCAGCGCACGCACCGATTTAATCAGAATTAAAACAACCAATAAAATAAGGATGGAGCCGACGATGAAGGCGGCAACTTGCGCCGTCCAGGGCGCATTCCAAATGGTGTAGAAATAATAAAGCGTGAAAAACAGCGCTGCGACTGGAATTATCAGCTCGCTGCCAATCGATTTCCGCTCGGCATGTGGAGCATCGGCATTTTCTGCCATCAACTAAACTCCCCGGATTTATTTTTTATATCAGCCATGATGAATGGAAATGGGCGGCACTTCAATCAGAAGCTGACCGCCCATCACCGAATTATTAACCGCAATTAGGATTTTTTACCCGAGAGCAATTCTTTGAACTCGGCGCCAATCCTGGCGATATTGTCGGCATACTCTTTCGCTTGAGCAGCACTACGGTAGCCGACAAATTCCCACGGGGATTTGGTTTTGGCATAAGCCTTTTTAAAGGCCGGGTCTGTAAAGACCGTTTTCAAAGTATCATCCAGTTTTTTGAAACGATCCGGATGTTTCGCCATGGCGGATTTCTTAATACCAAAAGCGCGTGATCCGGCAATCAAGGACGGCATATTGGTTTTAAAGTGGTCGTTCATGGTCGGGGCATTTTCGCTCCGGCCCGGCAGCGGATTTTTGTGCGAGAACATCAACAAAACTTTGAAACTTTTCGCCCGATTGACGATACCGCCGGATGGCAGCGCGCCAAAATCCATTTCGCCGGTCGCCACACCCGCCCGGGTGTTCTTACCGCCTGAAAGCGGAATTGGATTAAACTTCGCACCGGTATGTTTACCCAAAGCCAAGGCGCCCAAGGTTGCCGGATGAGCCAAACGGCTGACGCCCACATTTAAGGTGCGTTTTTTACCTTCGGCAACCAGGTCATCAATAGTTTTGAACTTAGAGCGGCGGCTGACAAAAATAATGCCAGGATCACTGTCAACTTGGGCAAAATATTGGAATGTACTGAGATCAAAGGTTGGTTTTTTAACCACCCAGTTCAGCACTTCCGGTCCCATATTGCCGAACAGCAATTCATACATATCGTCTTTGGCCAACCCCATGTATTTTTCATAGCCAACACGGCCGGCAGCACCTGGGAAAAAGGACGGCTCAAAATTTACACCGAGTTTATTTTTCCAAACGCCTGTGATTGAGCGTAATAGACGGTCTGCGCCACCGCCTTCGCGAGTTGGCACATAAACTTTAAGATTGCGATCCGGAAAACCCGCTGCAAAAGCCTGGCTGAACGGAAAACTAGACGCTGCTGCGGCACCCGCTACAGCTATTGAGCCTTTAAGGATTTCCCGACGGCTCAGGCCGGGATCAAATTTGTCATCGAAGTCCATAGTAATTTCCTCCCTTGGTTTAATTTAGTTAGATTTCTTATTTTTTTATCTTAGCTTTGGTTGAATTAATTGACCAGTGCACAAATACGTGAGTTCACCTACCCTGTATAAATTGGTTCAGGCTGGGTCAAAAAATTGTGTAGTATTTCATAGGCCATCAGGTAATTGATCTGCTGGAAACTGGCATGAGAAATACCCGACATCACTTTGAACTGCTTGTCCGGATTGGGCAGCAAATTAAAGAATTTTAAGAGATCCTCCATCGAGGCGATGCCATCCCACTGGCCGCGCATAATCAAGGTCGGCATGGTCATTTTCACGGGATCAACAATCGGCAAATTCTCACACATATCGACATAGGTGCCGTTCGGGATCGAGGTGTCCAGGGCGCAAATCGCTTCGGCGAAAGCTTCGACAACTTTATCCTCAGCGCAGCCTGGATGATCGCGGTTAAAAATTGAGCGGACAAAATCATGATCAATTGGCCGGCGGCGATTGGCTCTAAATTCTGGCAGTTTCTTGGTGCGGTTTTCAAGGGTCGGGCTGCCCTCACCGGTCCAGACCATGGCATCTAGCGCAAGACGATTGACCATTTCCGGATTGCGCTCAGCGAACAAAGCCGCCCGAAGCGCGCCGGATGAAATGCCATACATATCGACTTTATCAACACCTCTTGTCGCTTTGATATAGTCACAAGCAGCTTTGAGATCGTCGGCGCCGTTCGAGATAAAAAAGTGATCATCCCGGTCTTTATCGGAACGCCCGTAACCTTCCATATCAACGCACCAGGTATCAAAGCCCTGTAATGCAAACCAGTTCATGGCAGATGAATAGGGCCGGCCCTCAACCTGTAAATCAAAGGTTGGTTGCGAGGCCATTGACGAGCCATGCACAAAAACAATGGTGCCTTTGGCATCAGCTGGCGTGTCGAGATATTTTTCCCAAAGAAACAGGCGGATATCGCCCTTATTGGTCCAGTGTTCTTCCCCGTCTACGTCCGATTCCGGACGCATGTTATTATTCCCCATGAGCAAACTCTTTGTTTTTTGTATAAAATGTTTATGCGTTACTTTGGCAATTCAAATCGATAGGCGCAAGCTCTTATACAAGACTTTAGCAATAAAATACTAAGAAAGCTAAGTAAAGCTGCATCAAACCTATTTCACGACAGTCGTGAATTAAGCTTTTGAAAAAATGCCTCGAATTCTGCGACGACGTCCGGATCATTAAATAAAACATCACTGGAGTTTCGTATGCGTGTAGACACTTCGCTGCGGTAATTTTCATCCAACCCAAGTTTAAGCGCGATCTCGATATAGTCTTCCAGGTTGCCAGCAATACACTCCGTGATCCCCATCGCCCGGTACATCCCCGCCGTTACCCGCCCTCGCATAAACTCGCCATCATGGGTGACAACCGGCTTGCTGAGCGCAAAGGCCTCAAAAGATGTATTGCCGCCGCTGAAATGAGGCGTGTCGAGAATAATATCGGCAGCGTTCTGTAAAGCGATAAAGTCTTCCGGCGATTGCCGCGGCACGACAGCAATACGCGCTTCAACATCAGCTATATTCTCCTGCCAGCGCGCCCTCACCTGAGCCGTCCAATCCGCAACCGCCCCTTCGACAACCGCGATAACCGCCCGATCATCACGCCGTAAAATCTCCGCAAAAATAATATCCAGATCGGGGTGATGTTTGATCGCGCTTTGAGGACAAAGATACAGCGTCACTTCCTCATCAAAGCCAAAATCCGCCCGTGATTTTAATTCGCCTGGAACCTCCACCGGATAATAGTGCGTCGGCAGTGATTTCAATTGATGGAGTTTTTCGCTGTAGTGATCGTCAGCGCCTTCAGGTTCAATCAGTTTGCTGGAAATAAAATAGTCAATATTGGGAATGCCGGTGGTATCCGGATGTCCCCAAGTGACACATTGCACATTTGCCAGCCGCGCAAAAGCCAGGAAATATGTCCGAACATCCATGCCGATATCAGCATAAAACAGGATATCGAGTTCTTCTGCAGCGACCAGTTGCTGTGCTTCGAAAGTATCGTTCGGAAGGAAGATAACCTCGTCGCCCTGGCCTTGAATGTCCCGCGCAATCGGATCACGGGTCGAACGCTGTGTAATCACCACGACTTCAAATTCATCTTTGGAAATTTCAGCGATCAAGCCCTGCATCAAACGGCCAATCGAGTGTCGGCGAAAATAAGCTGACAAAAAACCAATTTTTATTTTGTCTTTTGGCACAAAAGGCTGCTCGCAATGAGGGGCTACATAAGCCAAGGCAGGACAGGATTTTAGAATAACCCCCGCCAATTTTTCCTGCAGCTCGCGGTTAGGCATTGCCTGGTATGCGAGGAAAAAATTTGTTGTCGAAATTTCAAGTGCCGGATCAACCAGCGCCAGATCGTCTTTCAGCAGTTGATCCAGTCCATCATAAAATCGTTCCCGCACGTCTTCAATATGTGCCGCGTCGCGGTAGACCACCGGCAGAGTTGTCGCCTGCTTGATCCGCACACCGTCATGAAAGCGCGTGCCAAGTACTTGATCATAAGCGGCAATGGCTTTTTCATCCTCGCCTTGCCGCCGGTAAGTATTGGCGAGATTGATCAGAGCGCGATTATTCTTACGGCCCGCCTTCGGATTCATAGTGGCGGCTTTTTGAAAGCATTTGATGGCTTGATCCAGCTGGCCATTATCAAACAGGATATTGCCCATATTGACCAACGCATCGGTACGCTTTGGATCAATCGACAGCAATTGCTCATAGGTCAACAGGGCTGCCTCCGGCAGCTCCATTTGCTTAAAAAGCTTGGCGAGATTGTAATAACCTTCCGGAAAATGTTTATCTGATTTAATGGCCCGCTCATAGGATGCCTTGGCCTCATCGTAGCGTCCGAGGTCCTGCAGGATAACGCCGAGATTAACATGATAATGCGCCTGGTTCGGCTGTTGTTGAATGGCGCGGCGGATAAACTCAACCGCTTTTTCAGGACGATGACTTTGCGCCAGCGTGGTGCCTAACAGATTAAGCGCGTCGCTATGTTGCGGATCACGGCGCAGAATTTCAATGTAACCAGCTTCCGCCTCACCGAACCGCCTTGCCTGATGATGTGCCTGCGCCTCGGCAAACAACTCTTCAAGCGAGGCCATCTCTCCTCACCGAATTAAATCAGGCCGGAGAGCGGCGACGACGGATCAGCATATTTTTTGCGCGGCATCCGCCCAGCTAGATAAGCCAGCCTGCCGGCTTCGATACCGGCTTTCATGGCGCGCGCCATTTTGATCGGGTCTTTAGCTTCGGCGATGGCCGTATTCATCAAGACGCCATCACAGCCTAGTTCCATGGCAATAGCCGCATCGGAAGCCGTGCCAACACCAGCATCAACCAGCACAGGCACCGAAGACTGCTCTTTAATCAAGCGTATGTTGACTGGATTTTGCACGCCGAGCCCGGAGCCAATTGGCGCCGCCAGGGGCATGATAGCGTGGCAGCCCAAGTCTTCGAGACGCTTAGCAAGGATCGGATCATCACTGCAATAGACCATCACTTTGAAATCCTCTTTGAGCAGAATTTCAGCCGCCTCTAGAGTTTCAATCATTTTCGGATACAGCGTTTTCTCGTCACCTAAGACTTCGAGCTTAACTAAATCCCAGCCGCCAGCTTCGCGCGCCAAGCGCAAGGTCCGGACGGCGTCATCGGCGGTAAAACAGCCGGCCGTGTTCGGCAGATAAGTGTAATTTTTAGGATCAACGTAGTCGACCAGCATCGGCTGATCAGGATCGGTGATATTTACGCGCCGGACAGCAACAGTGACGATCTCCGCTCCAGAAGCTTCAATAGCCGCCGCGGTTTCCTCGAAATCTTTGTATTTACCGGTTCCCACCAAAAGGCGTGAGTTAAAGGTTTGGCCGGCCACCTCAAAGGTATCATCTTTCGGCAAGCCGGCTCCTTCCGGAGTACCACCGCCAATGAAATGGACAATTTCAAATTTATCCCCTTCCCCTATGGCGACATCATTGTATTGCGATTTCGGCACAATTTCGAGATTGCGCTCAACCGCCACTTTACGGCCATCCAAACCAAGGTCGCCTAAGAGCTGCTCAACCGTTACAGGGCCGTCGATGCTGCGTTCTTCACCATTTATAATTACGTTCATTTAATTTCCGTCACATTTTGCTTTTATCAGGCGCGTAGTATGTGCTTGAAGTCCGTCGCTTTCAACCTGATTTCACACTCTTTGTTAGATTAAGAGTTCGTTCATCGCTGTGCTTTAGAGTTGCCTTAAAGGCGGATCGTGGTAAAACCCGGACGCCAAAGGAACGTG
>CAZMHI010000042.1:0-8754 GCA_964566055.1 uncultured Rhodospirillaceae bacterium | reverse complement strand
CTGTATTGATATTAAACGGCCCAAATTTAAACATGCTGGGCACGCGTGAGCCGGAAGTTTACGGTCAGCTGACGCTCGCCGATATCGAAGCTCTGTGTCAGGCACGGGCGGCTGAACTTGGACTCAATATAGATTTTCGTCAAAGTAACAGTGAAGGCGAGTTGGTTGATTGGATTCAATCCGCCGGGGCTGATCATGCTGCTATCATCATTAATGCCGGCGCTTATACGCATACCTCAATAGCTTTGCTGGATGCTTTAAGGGCGGTGGGCATGCCCGTTGTCGAAGTTCACCTCTCTAATATTTTCCAACGTGAAGAATACCGCCACAATTCGTATATCTCGGAAGCCGCCAATGGTGTCATTTGCGGCTTTGGCAGCAAAGGCTATGAGCTGGCTTTGGAAGCAGCAAAAACGCTCATCGAGTAAAGCCACCAGAAAATTCCTGCAATATTTGGATTTTTCGCCAGAAATACTTATATTCCCGATATCTTTAATATTGCAAATGTGTTTATGCCTATGACTGGTTCTAACGGTTACTCAGCGGAGCAAATAAAACTAACGCCTGAAATTATATTGCGCGCTTATGCCGCGGGCATTTTCCCGATGGCGGAAAGCCGTGATGACAATGAGCTGTTCTGGGTGGATCCGGAAAAGCGTGGCGTATTTCCGCTTGATGGGCTTTATATATCCCGCAGTCTGAAAAAACGTATCCGCCAACAGCGTTTTGAAATCAAATTCGACACGGAATTTGCCGGCGTAATTCAGGGCTGCGCCGAATCAACCATTGACCGTCATGATACTTGGATCAACACCGAAATCATTCACCTTTACACCCGCCTCTTTCACATGGGCCACGCTCATACAGTGGAATGTTGGCAGGAGGGTGAACTGGTCGGCGGGCTATATGGCATAACCCTAAAAGGCGTATTTTTTGGCGAAAGCATGTTCTCCCGCCAGACCGATGCCAGCAAAATTGCCCTGGTTCATCTGGTCGCCAGATTGCGGGAAGACGGCTTTGTTTTGCTGGATACCCAATTTGTTACCGATCATCTAACCAGCTTGGGCGCAATTGAAATTCCGCGCGACGATTACCATGAACTGCTGGATGAAGCTTTAACTGTCGAAGCAGACTTTAATGCCGAAGGTTCAGAAGACGTCCATTGGGCGGAAGTCGAAAAATTGCTGGCCTGATTAATTGGGTTTCTTATCGGGTGTTGTGTCGCCCTCATTCTTACAATCCAGTACCCAGACATCGTAAACCGGATGCTCCATCGCCGCCAAAGCCGGGCTGGAAGCAAACATCCAGCCACGATAAACGCTCGCCGCCGGCTCACCTGGCCGCACTTCCCAGACATCGAGGAAGGCGGCACTTTCCGGTGTTTCTTCGGGCGGGCGTTTGTCACAGGTGCGGGCAATAATCTCAAGGGTGCCAAATTTCACCGTCCGGCCAATCGGTGCAGGGAAAGTTGAGACACGGGCCGTCACTTTGTCCAGGCCTTGCAAGACCGCCATATTGTATGGCTCAGCCTTTACCTGGATCGCGCCAACAGCCAGCAGGACGAGCATCAACACAGCTAATTTTAGATAACGGGACATGCAGAGTAATTAGCAGGATGGTTGCGGCTCAGCAACCTGAGGCCTTATTTAGATTTGCCAGCCTCATCATTGCCGCTGGTCGCGAGGAAGATGATTTCACCAACCTGATCTTCGAGGGATTTAAAGTCTTCGGTTTTGCCAATTGCTCCACCGGCTTCAATGAATTCCTTTGAAGAACCCGGACGCAGACGCACATACTTGCCACCGATCATACCTTCGCTGGCAATCATCGCGATTGTATCTTTGGGTAATTTAATGGAAGGCTTAATCGACAGGTTAACCACGGCGTCATAAGTTTCAGAATCGAGACCCGTAGACATAACTGATCCAATCGTAATACCACTGATCCGAACATCGCTGCCTTTCTGCAAACCGCCGATTTTGGCAAACGTTGCACCGACTTTATAGCCCTCTACGGCGCTCACCTGAGCAGTGTTGATGAAGAAATAAAGAAAAACCAGAGCGACGGCTAACACCAAGCCCCCCATAACGGTCTCTGCGAGATTTCTACCCATGTTTTCCGAGCTCCCCTCTCAAATTACTTTTTAGCGCGCTTGGACTTAGCTTCACCGATAATCAATTCAAGTAAATCCTGCACAACTACCGAATCCTGGGTCATGCTAATTTCATCACCGGTGCCAAGATATTCTTCATCGCCGCCCGGCTCCAGGGCAACGTATTTGCGACCAAACAAACCATCTGTGTGAATGGCGGCCGAGGTATCGTTGGGCAATGGAATTTTATGATCAATCCGCAACAGCACGACGGCGGAATAGCTGTCACCTAACGTAAGCTCGGTAACTTCACCAATAACAACGCCGCCCATGCGGACATCATCACCTTTTGACAGGCCATCGATTTGATTAAAAACGGCTTTTACGGTAACGCCTGTTGGCGCCTCAATTTGGCTGCTGGAAAAAGAAACACTGCCGACCAACACCAGCACGATCAAGGTGATCAGGCCAACGGTGATATGTCTGACTTCTTCCTTCATTTATACACCAAATAAAATTGCAATTTTTATTCGGGCGACCAAGCCTCGTAATCACCCGTTGCGGCGGCCCGCTGGCCGCCTTTAAATTCATGACCCGCTGGCCGGTAAGCATGCGCCGTACCGGTCAAATTAGGTACATGCGCCTGTTGCCAAGATCGCGACTTCGCTGCTTCTTCGGTCAGAGGTTCGGCAACCGTATGATGCAGCCAGGCATGCCATTCAGACGGGACTTTCGAAGCTTCAACCTCACCTTGATAAATCACCCAGCGGCGTTCGCGGCCCTGCAGTTTTTTACCTTTGCCACGGTAGTAGCGGTTGCCAAACTCGTCTGTGCCGACGAGGTCACCATTCAGCATTGTATAAATCCAGGTCCGAATACTCATAATTTTGATCTTTCTTTAAGCACCAATCGCGTAGCTTCCATATTGGCGGCTGTTACATATATCTTAAATGAGGGCAATGGCAGGGTAAGTCAACTAAAATGGCCGAATAATGACGGCAAAATGGCTCGCTTGCGTATTAATGGGGTAATCGGTAAACACGGATTATGGTGAATTCAGCGGAATCTCTTTTTAGCAAAGCGCAAAATTGCGAGAAACAGACAGATTGGTCTGGCGCAGTGGAATTGTACCATGCTGCTTTGCAGGAGAATCCGGATTTCGTCGAAGCCCAGCACAATTTAGCGCTGGCGTTGCGGCAGCTGGATCAAACTGACGAAGCTTTAATTTGGGCTGAGAAAGCCGCGCGCAGCCGCGCCGATCATCCAACTATTCAATTTTCGCTGGGCTTGTCGCTAGAACAAACTGGCCAGGTTGAACCGGCCATCGAAGCCTATCGGAAAGCGGTCACGCTTCGTCCAAATTATACCGCAGCCTTAAATAATCTTGGCCGTATGCTGGAAATTGCCGGGAACCTTCCCGACTCAATCGAATTGCTGGAGCGCGCCATTGCGTTAGCGCCCAGTGATTCCGGTGTTCAGCAAAATCTTGCCAACAGTTATCTCCAAGGCGGGCAGCCGGATAAATCGGCAGCATTGCTTCAGGCTTTGATTCGCGAAGATACCAATAATGCGCTGGCTCATAATACGCTCGGCGTTGCGGGGCATGTCATCGGCGACAAGATCCAAGCTATATCGCATTTCCGGAATGCCATTCAAATTGACCCGAATTTCGCCGAAGCTCATGAAAATCTTGCTCAGGCACTTTTGTTCGAGGAGGAGTACCAGGAAGCCTGGGCCGAATATGAATGGCGCTGGCATAATGACAGCAACGCGCAAAGCAAACGCCAATACTCGGGTCCGGCGTGGAACGGTCAAAGCCTTGAGGGACAGACACTCTTAATTTACGCCGAACAAGGCTTTGGTGACGTCATCCAATTTGTCCGCTTTTTATCAATGATAGATAAATCTGATGGTCGCTTGATTCTCGCTTGTCATGCAGCTTTGGTTGAGCTGTTTTCAGGCCTAGAAGCTGTCGATCAGGTCGTCGACATGAAAGGTGAAATTCCCTCATTTGACCGTCAGGCTCCACTCTTGAGCCTACCGCGGATTCTTGGCATCGATGGCACCGGCATTCCAACTGCACCGTATTTATCATCCACAGGAGCTGACAACGGGTTGGATACAGCCAAATTTAAAGTTGGAATTGTCTGGGCCGGCATGCCGCGTCATGAATTTGACCCGCATCGCAACCGGTCGATACCTGTAGAGGCGCTCTCCCCGCTCCTAAAATTAACCGAAATCCAGTTTTACAGTCTGCAAACCGGCATTCAGACAGCTGATCTCGGCAAAATTAGCGGTTCAAACACTATTATTGACCTCGAACCCCGTATTTATAGCTTCCATGACACGGCAAAACTGGTTTCGGAGCTTGATTTGGTCATTACGGTCGATACGGCACTCGCTCATTTGACCGGCGCCATGGGCAAAAATGTATGGATTTTACTGGCAACGTGTGCCGATTGGCGCTGGCAGGACAAAGACAGCAAAAATCCCTGGTATCCGACCGCCCACCTATTTAGACAAAAAATTCCAGGAAATTGGGCCGACCCCCTAGATGATGTAATTTTGCAAATTAGGTCTCTGATTCTGTAGATTCGCACTCATTCACCTAAGTACCTCTTACCATTACAATATTTACGGTTTTTGGAAGAATGTGAATAACTTTTCCTAAGCTACTGTTATTTAACACTAAAGTTATCCACAGGCATTTTTGAGTTTAATTTTATAAATCTAAAAGCCTGAATCTAAAGCATTTTCATTTATCAAAATCAGCATATTGCGATTTATTTTGGAGAAATCACAATATATTGCGATTTTCTCTTGCGTCAAAAATCCAGCGGGTCTAGATTTGCTGCTTCGGAGGCCAACGTCACACTAAATGTAGTGGCTGCGGGAAATGTAATTATACCGGCCTGGGAGACTAATTAGAACATAAGACCGATAAGTCCTAATGGGGAAGGTCAAAGTTCAATAGTCGGTTTTAGCCGGGGAAGACGTCGGGGGACGCATGCAAATACAACGTTATTTCACGACCAAAGATTCTGGACCTTACGCAGGAATTGAATTCCGAACCACATCAAGCGAAATCCGCAATCCGGATGGTTCGCTGGTATTTTCCCATGATGCTATTGACGTTCCGGCTGACTGGTCGCAAGTCGCTTGCGATGTTTTAGCGCAGAAATACTTCAGGAAAGCAGGCGTTCCGGCAGTTTCTAAGAAAATTGAAGAGAATGATGTGCCGTCTTGGCTCTGGCGCAGTGAGCCGGATGAAAAGAAACTCGCTAAATTGCCCGAAGAAGAGCAATACCGCGGCGAAAACAGCGCCCAGGAAGTGTTTCACCGCCTCGCCGGCACTTGGACCTATTGGGGCTGGAAGGGCGGCTATTTCGACAGCGAAGAAGACGCCCTCGCCTATTACGAAGAAATGACCCACATGCTGTGCAAACAGATGTGCGCACCAAATTCACCCCAATGGTTTAATACTGGTCTGCATTGGGCCTATGGCATTGATGGTCCGTCGCAAGGTCATCATTATGTCGATTTTCAATCGGGCAAGCTGGTGCGGTCAAAGTCCTCTTATGAGCATCCGCAGCCTCATGCCTGCTTCATACAAAGTATTGATGATGATCTGGTCAATAATGGCGGTATCATGGATCTCTGGGTGCGGGAAGCGCGCCTGTTTAAATATGGCTCCGGCACCGGCACTAATTTCTCCAATCTGCGCGGTGAAAATGAACCGCTGTCGGGTGGCGGCAAATCTTCCGGCGTGATGAGCTTCTTGAAAATTGGTGACCGGGCAGCCGGCGCGATTAAATCAGGCGGCACGACACGACGCGCTGCAAAAATGGTTATTCTCGATGCCGATCATCCGGATATCGAGAACTTTATTAATTGGAAAGTCCGGGAAGAACAAAAAGTTGCCTCATTGGTGGCCGGCTCTAAAGCAGCTGAACATCACCTTAATAATGTTATGGCTGCCTGCCATGAAGACAGTTCCGGCGAACGCTATAATCCTCGTAAAAACAAGGCCTTAAAGAAAGCAGTTATCGGCGCACGTAAAGCAATGCTGCCGGAAAATTATATCCAGCGCACCATCGATTTTGCCAAACAAGGCTTCACCGCAATGGAGTTCGAAACCTACGATACCGATTGGGATTCAGAAGCCTACTTGACCGTTTCCGGGCAAAATTCCAACAACACCGTCCGGGTTACCGATGAATTCTTGCGCGCTGTCGAAGAAGGAGCCGAATGGAAACTCATCCAGCGCACGGATGGCGAAATTTCGAAAACCATCAATGCCCGTGATCTTTGGGAACAAATTGGCGAAGCCGCCTGGTCTTGTGCCGACCCTGGTTTGCAATATGACACCACCATCAATGATTGGCATACCTGCCCCAACACGGACCGGATTTATGGCTCCAATCCGTGCTCGGAATATATGTTCCTCGATAATACGGCGTGCAATCTGGCCTCACTGAACCTCAAAGCCTTCCAGGATGAAGATGGTGTCTTTGATGGGGAAAGTTTTTCTTATGCGGTGCGTCTCTGGACCATCAATCTGGAAATCGCTGTCCTGATGGCGCAATTCCCGTCACCGGAAATCGCCCAGCTCTCTTACGAATACCGGACCTTAGGCTTGGGATACGCCAATATCGGCGGCCTCCTGATGTCGATGGGTATTCCGTATGACAGCAAGGAAGGCCGTGCCATTTGCGCTGCCATTACCGCCCTGATGACCGGCGTATCGTATAAAACCTCGGCAGAAATGGCGTCCCTATTGGGCACTTTCCCCGGTTATGAAGCCAATGCCGAGCCGATGCTGAAAGTGATGCGCAATCATCGCCAAGCCGCCCACGGTGAAACCAAAAAATATGAAGATTTGGCCGTGCTGCCGGTGCCGCTCAAAGACAGCGACCACGAAGAAGCCCAAGGCTTGATTAAAATGGCCCGGAAATCCTGGGATGACGCGCTGGCGCTCGGTGAAAAACACGGCTACCGCAATGCCCAGGTTTCCGTCGTCGCGCCCACCGGCACCATCGGTCTGGTGATGGATTGTGACACTACCGGCATTGAACCTGATTTCGCGCTGGTGAAGTTTAAAAAACTCGCGGGCGGTGGTTATTTCAAAATCATCAATCACACCGTCCCGGTCGCCCTGCAAAAGCTTGGCTATGACGAAACTCAGATCGAGCAGATGATCCAATACGCCGTCGGCCACGGTACGCTCGAAGGCTCACCGGCAATCGGCCATGAGATTTTACGTGAAAAAGGCTTTACCGAAGACGCTTTGGCAACTCTTGAAGGCGCCCTTGGCGATGCTTTTGATATCAAGTTTGTCTTTAACAAATGGACCCTCGGCGCCGAGTTTTGCACCTCAACGCTTGGTTTTAGTGAAGCGCAGCTCGATGACATGAGTTTCGACATGCTGGCGGAGCTTGGCTTTAGCAGTGATGATGTCGCCGCGGCAAATAACTTTGTTTGTGGCGCCATGACGCTTGAAGGCGCACCAGGACTTGAAGAGAAACACCTCGCGGTGTTTGATTGCGCCAATCCCTGTGGCCGTGACGGCAAGCGTTTCCTCTCGGTCGAGAGCCATATCCGCATGCTCGCTGCTGCCCAGCCGTTTATTTCCGGCAGCATCTCCAAAACCATTAATATGGCCAACACAGCAACCGTCGAAGATTGCAAAGACGCTTATATGCTGTCCTGGAAACTCGGCCTCAAAGCCAACGCGCTTTATCGGGATGGCTCGAAGCTTTCGCAGCCCCTGAATTCGCAATTGCTTGATGACGACGATCTCGAAGAGACATTGGAAGAGCAAGTCGCTGAACAGCCGGCGGCGGTTCAAGCCGAAAAAGTCGCCGAACGCGTGGTTGAGCGCTACATGGCCAAACGCCTGCGTCTGCCGCATCGCCGCAAAGGCTATACGCAGAAAGCGACAGTCGGCGGCCACAAAGTTTATCTCCGCACCGGCGAATATGAAGATGGCCGGGTCGGTGAAATCTTTATCGATATGCATAAAGAAGGCGCTGCCTTCCGCAGTCTGATGAACAATTTCGCCATTGCCGTCTCGATTGCCCTGCAATACGGCGTGCCGATGGAGGAATTCGTTGAAGCCTTCACCTTCACCAGGTTTGAACCATCCGGCATGGTTGAAGGCAATGATTCGATCAAAATGTCGACCTCAATCCTCGATTATCTATTCCGCGAATTAGCGGTCTCCTATCTGGGCCGCAATGATCTCGCCCATGTGAAGCCGGAAGATCTGCAGCCGGACAGCATTGGCCGCGGCGAAGGCGATGAAGATGTCATCAGTAACGCGACGCAGGAAGTTATGGAACGCCTGACCAGCCAAGGCTACATCCGCTCAAGCGCAATTACTTCGAACGGCAGCAATGGCAGTGGTGATGGCGGCGGCGCAGCGGTTGAAGCGCCGGTTCCGGTCATGGCGGAAGCCGATGCCGGTGGAAGTGATGGTCTCCAAAGCGTTGAGATTGAAAGCGTCAGCGTCGAAGCGATCTCGGTCGAAGCGACCGTCGCCAAAGCCGTCGACAATCAATTGGATCAGATGCGTGAAGCGCGGATGAAGGGATACGAGGGCGATGCCTGCGGCGATTGCGGCAACTTCACCCTGGTTAGAAATGGCACTTGCCTGAAATGCA
>CAZMHI010000041.1:0-43516 GCA_964566055.1 uncultured Rhodospirillaceae bacterium | reverse complement strand
GTTATAGGGATAAATCTATCCCAGTGGATGGACCACTCAAAGGGGGGCACTTCAACTTGCCAAAATGTTCCCCTGAGCGTTCCCCTGGATGGGAAAATCGCCCAATTTGAATCGTTGAAAATCTGCTAAGTCATTGATATCATTGGCGCACCCGACAGGATTCGAACCTGTGACCTCTGCCTTCGGAGGGCAGCGCTCTATCCAGCTGAGCTACGGGTGCGCATTGATCGGATAGGGCGCGCACCATACTGCAAGTACTGTGTTTGGTAAAGCTTGAGCCGCTTTAAAGATAAATTATTTCCGCAATACCCAAGCAGCAATATCCCGCCAGACATTTTCCGCCTGCAGATCGCGCAGCAGCATGTGGTAGCCGTCTTTATAGCGAACGAGGCGCTGCCCGGACGTTGCAGGCTGGGCCAGACCGGGAAGGGCGGCCAGCATCATTTTAGTTGGCTTCTTCTTAATCACTTGGTCATGATCGCCGTAAAGGATCAGTGTTTTTGCCGTCAGCTTCGGCGAGGCGGCCAAAGCGTCATCCATCAGATTGACCAGACCCCAGATGGTATCGACCCGGGTTCTTTTAATAAATAAAGGATCCCGGCCGAGGGCGCGCAGCATTTCAAGATTATCGCTCGGTTTGATATCCAGGCCCTCGGCGGTCAGGGTCAGCCAGGGCAAGGTGTGCGACAGTAAAGCCAACATCCAACGCTGATAAAATTGCATACTGGCCCGGCCCCAGACGGCGGGGGCCGCCAAAATAAACCCATCGGCCTGGGGCGGATTATTTCCGGTGACAGCCGTCATGACAATGGCGCCGCCCATGCTGTGCCCAAGAATATAAAGCGGAATGGTGGGGTGACGTTGGCGCAGCAGATTGGCAATTGCTGTTAAATCCTGGGCAAAAGCCTGACGGCCAGGCCAGCGGCCCGTATGCGGAGCAGCGCCAAAGCCCCGTTGATCATAGGCATAGGTTTGAATGCCTTGGGCAGCGAAATATTCGGCGCCGGTCTTTATGAACAGTCCATAATCATTGAAACCATGCAGGGCTAGGAGGATGGCTTTGGGTTTACTAGATGTTTGCCAGTGATGCAGGGGCAGCCTGGCCCCATCCGCCAAGACGATATTTTTTTCGCTGAGTTTTGGCTCGGTTATTTTCGGGCCCGGAACTACAAGCTGCGGAGCGCAGGCGGATAACAAGATTCCGGCAAGAATGAGGACACTGATCGCGACCAGGGATCGTCCGTTAGGCTTCATTTTCTTGGGTCATCATCAGAAAAATGTCCTCGAGATCACTTTCCTTGGTGGTGAGATCAACAATGCCGAGCCCGGCCTCACGCACGGCGCTTAATACCGCTTCAACAGGCACCTCACTGGGCGGCACATGAAAAACAAGTTTATGACTATTGCTCAAATCCACGTTGAATGTCGCCAAGCCTTCCGGCACGGCAGACAACTCCTGATCAACCGTGACAATCAATTCTTTTGAATCCAGACTGCGCAGCAAATCTTCGGTTTTTTGGCTGGTCACCAGGCGGCCATGATTGATGATGGCAATTTGATCGCAAAGCTCCTCGGCCTCTTCGAGATAATGAGTGGTCAGCAAGATTGTTGTGCCCTGATCGCGTAGCCGGCGAATATAAGACCACAGCTGTTGGCGGAGTTCGACATCGACGCCGGCGGTCGGCTCATCAAGCACCAGGACCGGCGGTGAGTGGACCATGGCTTTAGCCACCAGCATCCGCCGGCGCATGCCACCTGAAAGTGATCTGGCATATGAGTCCGCTTTATCACCCAGGCGGACAGCGTCGAGTATTTCCTCGGTGCGGCGCTCGGATTTCGGCACGCCATAGAGCCCGGCCTGAGTCTCCAAGACCTCGCGGGGCGTAAAAAACGGATCGATGTTGAGTTCCTGCGGCACAATGCCGATCGATGAGCGGGCTTGGCGCATCTCGCTTTCGATGTCGTAATTCCAGACTTTGACATCGCCGGAAGTTTTAATCACCAGACCGGCCATGATATTGATAATCGTTGATTTGCCGGCGCCATTGGGGCCCAACAAACCAAAGAAAGAGCCACGCGGGATTTTCAAATTGATATCGATCAGCGCTTCCTGGGGCGGCTGGATCGAATTCCCGGCATAGGTTTTGTTGAGTCCATTAATCTCAATGGCAAAATCGGGCCAAGATTCAGTTTGGTTGGTGCTCATGAGGTATTTTCAATCCCACATATTAAATGGTTATTGGTGATTGCCGAAGCTTGCCAATGCCGGGTCAATGTTGGATTGTGGGGTATCATTCGCACTGCTTGTGGTCAAGATCAACCACGGCAGCAAGATATAATAACAACAGGTGGAACGGATATAATGGACAGCACCGAAATAGAACAACCGATTATCGCCGAAACCTCCTCTGTCAGCTGTGATGGCGGCGGGGGCGCTGACGGCCATCCGAATGTATATTTGGAAATCGGTGATGAAGGTCAGGTTGTGTGCCCCTATTGCAGCCGCATCTTTGTACTGGCCGAAGGTGCGACCGGCGGTTCGGGCCACTAGTTCCTCCATGGCGGCGAAATCCAAAGCAATGAAACATGTTTTCCTGATCGATGGGTCAGGGTTTTTGTTTCGCGCTTTTTTCGGCATTAAGACCCAGATGAACCGGCCAGACGGCACGCCGACCAATGCGGTTTATGGCTTTACCCAAATGCTGTTGAAGCTGGTCGATGACACCGATGCCGATCATATCGCCGTGATTTTTGACCGCGCGCGCAAAACCTTCCGCAGTGATATCTACAAAGACTATAAAGCACATCGGCCACCGCCGCCGGACGATCTGATTCCACAGTTCGAGCTTGTGCGCGAAGCCACAAGGGCGATGAATATCCCGGCCGTTGATATGGAAGGCTATGAAGCGGATGATCTGATCGCAACCTATGCCAAGCAAGCCGCCGAAGCGGGTGCCAATGTTACGGTGGTCTCGACCGATAAAGATCTGATGCAGGTCGTTGGGCCCAAGATCAAAATGTTTGATGCCATGAAAAACCGCGAGATCGGACCGGACCAGGTGGTTGAGAAATTTGGCGTTGGTCCGGAGCGGGTCATCGATGTACAGGCATTGGCGGGTGATAGTTCAGACAATGTACCGGGCGTGGCCGGTATCGGTGTTAAGACGGCCGCCTTGTTGATCGATGAATATGGCGACCTTGACGGTGTGCTGGCGAATGCTGAGAACGTCAAACAGCCGAAACGCCGGGAAGCCTTGATCGAACAAGCTGATCTCGCCCGCATTTCACGGGAGCTCGTGACCCTTAAAGATGATGTGCCGGTCGAAGTACCGCTGGAAGACTTCGCCGTTAAAGAGATCGAGCCGGATGTGCTGCTGAGCTTTCTCCAGGAGCAGGCTTTTAAATCCTTGGTCACCCGGCTTGAAAGCAAACTTGGCGTCAAAGCGCCGGAAGCTGAAGCGCCCAAAGAAAAGGCCAAGCCTAAAAAAGAAAAATCCGCTGAAAGCAAAATGGACCCGGCTGCCTTTCATATCGCCGCGGCTTTTCCGGAAACGACCGAATACGAGTTGGTCCAAGATAAAAAAAGCCTGCAGGCCTGGATTGATGAAGCCGAAGCGGTTGGCATGCTGGCCGTTGACACCGAAACCACTTCGCTTGATGCCATGCAAGCTGACTTAGTCGGAATTTCAATGTCCGTTCATCCGGGCAAGGCCTGCTACATCCCGGTTGCTCATACTGCACCCGAAGAACAAACGACCCTTGATCTCGGTCTTGATGATGCACCGGCTGCTGATAAAGGTAATGGCGCGATCAAGCAGATTAAGCGCGATGAGGCGGTCAAGCTGATCAAACCGTTGCTGGAAAATCCCTCTGTGCTGAAAATCTTCCATAACACGAAGTACGACGCCAAAATATTTGGCCAATACGACATTGATGTTTCTCCGGTCGATGACACCATGTTGATTTCCTATGCGATCGAAGGAGGCCTGCATAAACACAATATGGATGATCTGGCACAACTTCATCTCGATCATCAGACCATCAAATTCAAAGACGTTGCCGGCTCCGGCAAATCGCAAGTAACTTTCGACAAAGTGGCGTTAGACGCTGCTCTTGATTACGCCGCCGAGGATGCCGACATCACGCTAAGGTTGCATAAATTGCTCAAACCCCGGCTCGCGCTGGAGCATATGGTCGGCATTTATGAAAGCATGGAACGGCCGTTGATCAAGGTGCTGACAGATATGGAGCGCACCGGCATTCAAGTTGATGCCAAAGTCCTCAAAAAGTTAAGCGCTGACTTTGCCAAACGATTGGCGGAGCTCGAGATTGAAATCCATGAGCTCGTCGGCCACGAGTTCAACATCAATTCGCCGAAGCAATTGGGAGAAATCCTGTTTGATGAAATGGGTATTGAGGGCGGCAAGAAAACCAAAACCGGCGCTTATCAGACAGGTGCCGATATTTTGGAAGGTCTTGCTGCCGAGGGGCACGAACTGCCGGTGAAAGTTTTGGAATTCCGGCAACTCGCCAAGCTTAAAAGTACCTATACGGACTCGTTAATCGAGGAGATCAATCCTAAGACCGGGCGGGTGCATACCAATTACGGTCAGGCTATCGCCTCGACCGGGCGCTTGAGTTCCAATGATCCGAATCTGCAGAACATTCCGATCCGCACCGAAGAAGGCCGCAAGATCAGAACCGCTTTTGTGCCGTCCAAGGGTAATGTCCTGTTATCGGCGGATTATTCGCAGATCGAGTTGCGTTTGCTGGCCCATGTCGCCGATATCGATGTGCTCAAACAAGCCTTCCATGATGGTGTCGATATTCACGCCCTGACCGCTTCGCAGGTTTTTGATGTGCCGGTCGAGGGTATGGACCCGATGATACGCCGTCAGGCCAAGGCGATTAATTTCGGTATTATTTATGGTATTTCCGCTTTTGGTCTGGCGCGACAGCTGGATATTTCCAGGGGTGATGCGGCGAAATATATTGCGGCTTATTTCGACCGCTATCCCGGCATCCAAACCTACATGGACGATACCAAGGCAAGTGCGGCGGAACTCGGCTATGTGACGACACTGTATGGCCGGAAATGTTATGTGCCGGGGATTAATGATAAAAATGGAGCGATGCGCAGCTTTGCCGAGCGCGCCGCCATCAATGCCCCGATCCAAGGGGGAGCAGCCGATATTATCAAGCGCGCCATGTTGCGTCTGCCGGATGCTCTGACTGATGCCGGTCTTAAGGCGAAAATGCTGTTGCAGGTGCATGATGAATTGATCTTTGATGTGCCCAAGAAAGAGCTGGAGAAAACGTCGGAACTGGTGAAAACAGTCATGGAAACAGTGGCCCATCTTGACGTACCGCTGGTGGTTGATACTGGCTTTGGAAATAATTGGGATGAAGCGCATTAGACTATATTGGGGGATGAAATTGTGCCGGTAGAATTACGTCGATTGATCTTTAGTGAGGAAGAGCTACAGGCCGCGCTGATCAATTATGCACTGCGAAGTGATATGCGGCTACCCAATGCCAATATTCATAGTCTCCAAGTTTATGAAAAAGATGGTATTTCGGTGATGTTGAAATTTCCCGCCAATGCAGATGGCAAGGCGCGAGAAGTCATCTTTTCGGAAGCCCATCTCGCCGCTGCAATCATTCTCTATTGCCGGGTCCAGGATATTCCAGTGCCGCGGGATGCCCGCAAAGTTCTGTCCCACAATAAGAATTCGGTTTCGATGTCCATGGAGGCGCATTACGGTGAGCAAGCCAATGTCAATGCCGAGGCGGCCAAAGAGGTGGTTGAAGATGCTTACTCGCAGAATGCGGCGGCTGAGGCGACAGACCGGATAGAGCGGGATTAATTATTTCAGTTATCCTGGGCTCACGTCATTTTTATCTAGAATAGTTCAAATAAGTTGGAATAATGCCTTAAAATAGGCATTTATCGATGTAGAGTTGTTGGCCATCTTGAGCGCCAGCCCTTAGCGCTATGGAGAATTTGAAATGTTAATAAAATGGCGAAAGGCGTCGGACGTTAAACCTTCTGAAATCACGCCCAAAGACGTTTTCTTAAACCGGCGTAAGTTTATTCAAGCAGCAGCGATAGCCAGTGGCGCCTCACTGGTGCCGGCTTTCGTTAATTCAGGGCTGGCTGCGACGTCGCCCGGCTATGGCGGTAAAAAATTTTCCGACCTTAAAAAAACAATGTATGGCGAGGCCGAAAAACTAACGACCTATGAAGGGCTGACGACCCATAATAATTTCTATGAATTCGGCACCGGGAAATCTGATCCCTTTCGCAATGCCCGCACGCTGGAGACCTCTCCCTGGTCGGTTGAAATTACCGGTCATGCCGCCAAAACAGGCAAATTCAGCTACGAAGATATCATCAAACCTCATCAATTGGAGGAGCGCATTTACCGGCTGCGCTGTGTCGAAGCCTGGTCGATGGTGATCCCCTGGGTCGGTATCCCGCTGGCTGATATCATCAAACGCTTTGAGCCGACGTCAAAAGCAAATTATGTCGCTTTTGAAACACTGGTTGATGCCAAACAAATGCCGGGCCAGGAAAGTAATGCCTTGCCTTGGCCTTATGTCGAAGGCTTACGCATGGATGAGGCTATGAATCCGCTGACGATTTTGGCGGTGGGCGTTTATGGTGAGCATATGCCGAAACAAAATGGCGCGCCGATCCGCCTGGTGGTGCCGTGGAAATATGGCTTCAAAAGCATCAAGTCGATTGTCAAAATCGGTTTTGTGGAAAAAGAACCACCCGCCACTTGGAATGTTCAGGCACCCAGTGAGTATGGCTTTTATTCGAACGTAAACCCGCGGGTCGATCATCCGCGTTGGAGCCAGAAGAAAGAACGGCGCATTACCGGCGAGGGTGGCCTCAGCGCCTTGTTTACGCCTAAGATCGAAACCATGTATATGAACGGGTATGCCGAGGAAGTGGCGCATTTGTATAAAGGTATGGATCTCAATAAATTTTTTTAAAGAATTATGGTAATTAAGAAATCCCGACGCATCTTTAAGCCACTGGTTTTTTTGGCAAGCTTGTTGCCGCTCGGCTGGCTGATTTTTGCGCTCTATTCGGACGAGTTTCTAGGCACCAAATATATGACGATTGATCCGGTGCAAAAGCTCGACCGGGAACTCGGCGATTGGGCGCTGATCTTTATTATTCTGTCGCTCTCTGTTCGGCCCTTGGCGGAAATTTTTAAAAAAGGAGAATTGGTCGCCTATCGGCGGATGCTTGGTTTATTTGCCTTCTTTTATGTGTGTTTGCATCTCAGCGCCTATATTGGGCTCAACCTAAAATTGGATTGGAACGAGTTTATTGTTGATGTCACCAAGCGCAATTATATTACCGTCGGCATTATTACTTTTATTTTGCTGACGCCGCTGGCGGTCACCTCGACCAAAGGCATGATCAAGCGTCTTGGCGGCAAGCGCTGGCAAAAACTGCATATGCTGATCTATCCGATTGCGCTCTTAGGCGTGTTTCATTTTTTCATGATGATCAGAGCGGATTTTTCCCGGCCTGCGACGTATCTCGCCGTTATTCTGGTGTTGCTTGGCTACCGCATTTGGGCGAGGTGGCAGAAGACCAAGCCTAAGAAAGAAGCAGCTCTCGCTTAGTCACATAAATCCCGGTGAATTTGCAGCAGGGCCGTTATGGTGCCGGGATCGCGGCGGCCAAAACCGCACTCGGTGGCGATATCAAAATCTTGAACAAAATTTTCCGCTGTGCTGATACGTGCCTTACTGCCTTCGACGCCATCGGTGTGATGCACCAGACCCAAAACCAGCCTCGTATCCGCCGGCATGGAAAGCCCATTTAAAGGCGCGAAGTAAGCCTCGTCATTGCGGTCTTTCGGTACGGCCATGTGCATAAAATTTAACTTGCGCGAAGCCGCATCAACAATGCCATTGGCAAAAGCCACGGACGTGCCGAGATCAACCGGCTCGATAATATGTTTGTGACCGGGATCGCCGTAACACAAATGAATGCCACATTCGACATCGCTGTTCACCTGATCGCACATATGGCCAACGCGGCTCACCGATCCGCCGAGCGAATCCTCATAGGGTAATTTCCCGGCGCCATCATGGCCAAGAACTTCCAAACAGACATCGAATTGTATGGCTAATTGATCGGCTGGAATGGCCGCTTGAAGTTTTACCAAATCGCGCTTTATAGCTGCAACCACAGCGCCTTCGACGGCGAGTTGATTCGGCGGCGAGATAAAGCTGAGTATCAAGGCCATTGGCGACGGGATAGAAACTTGAAAGCGGACGTCGGCGCCAATTTCGCCGTCTGCTTTGAGAGTTTTGAAAGTTGCATAAGATGAGATCGCTTCATCGGCATAGCCAAGTTCGCCGAGATCTATCGAATTGGCATCGACGCCATCCTTGATTTTAAATAACGGGCGTTCAAGTTTGTCTTTATATCCGGGTACGGATTCCCGGACAATTTCCAGTTCGAGGTCTTCGCATTTTTCAAAATTGACAATTTGCCATCTAACCCAATAACCGCGATCACCGGTTTCGCCATCGGGGATACGGGTGCAGCAATCACCCAAGATGTCAGCGACCACGGAAATAACGGTTTCGGCGTCTTCGAGGCCAACACTACCAACTAGATGTGCATGACGCGCCATAACTAATCTCCACGATTTATAGTTTTTTATTCACTGATACGCCAAACTTCAGGTGCGGCATCAAGCCGTTCCGAGAAAGCCTGGCGTTGAACTTCCATTTCATCCGGCAGCCGGTCTTCAAAGATTTCAAAATAGCCTTTAAGTTCCTCGACCTCCCGTTTGCCCGCTTCACGGTCGATATCCATAATTTCATTGAAAGTATCGGCGGCAAAATCATCAAGCCCCTGCCAATTGATATCCTGATAGGTGGGCATATAGCCAAACGGACTTTCAGCTGCCTCTTCCTTGCCGTTCACCCGGTCGACAATCCAATTGAGTACCCGCATGTTCTGGCCAAAGCCCGGCCAGGCAAAACCGCCATCTTTATCTTTACGGAACCAATTGACGCGGAAAATCTTGGGTGGATTTTTGAGCGACTGGCCAAGTTTTAGCCAATGCGACCAATAATCAGCCATGTTGTAACCGCAAAACGGCAGCATCGCCATTGGGTCACGCCGGATGGCTGCTTGATTGACAGCCGCCGCCGTGGCTTCGGAACCCATGGTTGCCGCCATATAAACGCCATGCTCCCAATTGAGAGACTGATAAACCAGCGGGAAGGTATGGCTTAGCCGACCGCCAAAAATAAAAGCGCTAATCGGCACACCCGCCGGATCGTCCCAGGCGGGATCAGCGGTCGGGCATTGGCTGGTGGCGCAAGTGAAGCGCGCATTAGGATGGGCAGCTTTTTCATCACTGTCCGGTGTCCAGTCATTGCCTTTCCAATCGATCAGATGTTCTGGCGGATCATCGTCATGACCTTCCCACCAGACATCACCATCATCGGTCAACGCAACATTGGTGAAGATGGTGTCGCTTTCCATCATAGTCATGGCGCTGGGATTGGTCTTGCTTGAGGTGCCCGGCACGACACCGAAATAACCGGCTTCAGGATTAATGGCATAAAGCCGGCCATCGTCACCCGGTTTGATCCAGGCAATGTCATCGCCGACCGTACGGACTTTCCAGCCGTCAAAGCCTTCCGGCGGGATCAGCATGGCGAGATTGGTCTTGCCGCACGCACTTGGGAAAGCGGCTGCGACATAAGTTTTTTCACCTTCCGGCGATTCGAGGCCAAGGATCAGCATATGTTCGGCAAGCCAGCCTTCATCGCGGGCCATCACGGAAGCAATTCTGAGAGAGAAGCATTTCTTACCCAAAAGCGCATTGCCGCCATAGCCGCTGCCATAGGACCAGATGGCGCGTTCTTCCGGATACTGCACAATGTATTTGGTCTTATTATTAGGCCACGGCACATCTTCTTCGCCTTCGGCCAAGGGAGCGCCGACCGTGTGCATGCAAGGTACAAACTCACCCTCGTCGCCGAGCACATCAAGAGCCGCCTGACCCATCCGGGTCATGACACGCATACTGGCGGCAACATAGGGGCTGTCGGTGAGCTGCACGCCGATATGGGCAATTGGTGAGCCCAATGGGCCCATGCTGAACGGAATGACATACATGGTGCGGCCTTGCATGGCGCCATCAAACAAACCGTTCATGGTCGCTTTCATTTCAACCGGGTCGGTCCAGTTGTTGGTCGGTCCGGCATCTTTTTCTTCTTTAGAACAGACGAAAGTGCGGTCCTCGACCCGGGCGACATCATCCGGATCAGAATTAGCCAGGAACGAGCCTGGGCGTTTTTCAGGATTAAGCGGCCTTAAGGTGCCGGCTTCAACCATTTCGGCGCACAGCCGGTCATATTCTTCTTTCGAGCCATCGCACCATTGAATGTTGTCAGGTTTGGTCAGACTCGCCATTTCTTCGATCCAGGCGATTAGCTTGTGATTGTTTGTCCGATTGGTTTCGGCAGTTGCCATATGACGCTCTCCGAGCCCTTTTGCGGGCCTCTAAATTGGCAATAATACAGTATCGAAAATAGTTGCACCTCTTCCCTGATGCGTCATTTTCTTAGGCGGACTGTAACTCCCGAATTTGGCAGGCGCAACCGATCTTGTTCAGGATTCAAACAAATTTTGAAAATAATATGTGGATAGATTAGGAGACTTCTATAGCGGGCAAAGGCCGGTGATTTTAACCGTTAGTGCCGGTCGCTTTTTTATGCAATTCATCAAGGGTGTGAATTTGGCGGGAAACTTCCTTGAGTGAGGCCGAGATGGCTTGCTCTTTGCCGGCACTATGTTGCTGACTTACTTTAACGGCTTCAAGGTCTTCAGTAAGTTCACGGCAGGCGATACCGATTTTCTTATGGCCTTCTTCCACCTCCCGGATGTTGGCGAGCAGGGAGGTAAAGCGTTCATCAATATAGCGTCTGTTGTCGGCCATCATGCGTCGCGTCATTTCAACGACAAACCACAAGACGCCAATTGAAACAAACAAGCTAACAAAAGAAAAAGTAACAATTAATACTGACATAATATTCGTCTAATAAAGCCCCTTAAAATCAAGTATTGATCAATAATTATCATCCCGATATTTATATTTATTTAGTCTATAAATCAACATGAGGTATTCTAGCTGTGGGGAATATAGAATATATAGTATGAATATAATATTAAGCAATATTTTTTTATTTAAGTAAAACTAGATAAAATTTGAAGTATAGATTAGGTTTTGGCCTTCCGCGCTTCGGCCACCAAAGCCACCAGTTTTTTCCTGTATTCAGCTGCCGAAGTGCATTTGGCGTCAAAATTCAACCGGTGGATATTTTCACCGCATACCAGATCACAGCCTTCCGGATCAATACCAATCAGGCGCCAGTGTTTGCCGCGCTTGCCCAGCAATTTGTTGCCGTAAAGCCTGAGGGCATCGGCATGGTCAGCGTTCATATGTTCGATGATGCCTGGCTCACTCTCGGCGATCTCAGCCCAATCCGTTTTGGCCAATAGGGCTTTGCGTTTATTGAGCCATTGGGCGCGGGCAAAGCCACCGACAAAATGAAACTTTTCAACGTTCATTTTATAAAAATTAAAGTCGGCAAAACCGGCATAGAGACGAGCACCCGGATGGCGCTTCAAAAAGCGCTCATGCAATTTCTTGTCTTTGGTTTTTTTAAGCCGCCCAACGACACTCACCCGGGGCCCTTCCTGGGGCCGGGCGTAGCCCGCTGTGCCGTCAAATAAAATAGCGCAGCGCGCATCGGCTTGAATGTTTTGGGCGTGATAGGCGATATCAGAGAGCATCAGCACGGGCGAACAATCCCAGGCAGCTACCGAAGTGATCATTGAACTTGATGGCCAGCCGGCAAAGGAGGCGTCGGCTGGGTTGGCAAGTGTGTTGAGAAAGGCTTTCTCGGCGCTTCTGATTATTTGCCGGGAGGTTTGAACTGCTGAGAGGTTTTTTTTAATTTTTGCGACCATTATCAATATTTTACCTAAGTTTCATCCTGCCATATTTGAACTATATTTTTGACACAATTGCTGTGTCAATTTAGCCTATACCTGTTCAGAGGCCAAAACATGGGTTTTCTGCCTTATTTTTGAACAGGATTGTGTTTAACATCAAAAAGTAAAGGTGTACCAGTGTCTCAATCCATTGCGCTCGTTGATGATGATCGAAATATCTTAACCTCCGTTTCCATCGCGCTTGAAGCCGAAGGCTTTAGCGTTGAAACCTATGTCGATGGCGCCGACGCCTTGCGCGGCCTGTCACAAAAGCCGGTCGATCTGGCCGTGCTTGATATTAAGATGCCGCGGATGGACGGCATGGAACTGCTCGGAAAAATTCGGGAAAAAAGTGCCGTACCGGTTATTTTCCTGACATCGAAAGACGATGAGATCGACGAGGTGCTGGGCCTTCGTATGGGAGCGGACGACTATATCAAAAAACCATTTTCCCAGCGTTTGTTGATCGAACGAATTCGGGCTCTTTTAAGGCGGCGTGAATTGGATACGGCTAGCGGTCCGGATGGCTCATCCGAGGAAGTTATCCGCCGTGGTGAACTCATCATGGATCCGGGCCGTCATCAATGCAGCTGGAAAGGCAAACCAGTTAACTTAACAGTCACTGAATTTCTGTTGTTGAAATCTTTGGCGACGAGGCCGGGCCATGTCAAAAATCGGGATCAACTCATTGATGCGGCTTATGGTGAGCATATTTATGTCGATGACCGGACCATCGACAGTCATGTTAAGCGCTTGCGGAAAAAATTCCGCGCGGTCGATAATGAGTTTAGTGAGATTGAAACTCTCTATGGTGTTGGTTACCGCTATCAAGAGAGCGCGGCGGGAGCCAACTAATCACTTAACTGCAGCAGTAAAATGCGACGGGGATAGCTTTGCAATCAGGGGAAAAATCGCCAGAGAAATCACCGGAAAAACACCAGGTAGTATCCGGAGCTGACGGCAATCATCTAAAGCGGTCCGGCATGTCGCCCATTACCCGTCGTATTTTGGCGGTTAACATTTTAGCGCTGGTACTGCTGGTTGTCGGTTTATTGTTTGTTGGCCAGTACCGTCAAAGCCTGATTGATAGTGAACTGGCGGCGCTCAATATCCAGGCTAAACTGTTCGCTGCCGCCATTGGTGAGGCGGCGGTCGGTAATCGGGGAGCCAGGCAGCATGTCCAGTCCGAGCGGGCCCGCCAAATTGTCCGGCGCTTGTCTTTAACGACCGGAACCTATGCCCAGCTCATCTTGGCGAACGGCAAAGTTTTAACGGATAGCCGTATGTTGGGCGGTCGTGGCGGCGCGGTCCAGGTAGAGGATTTGCCGCCGCCGAAAACCGATAACGGCATGACGGAAAGGCTATCGAATGGCTTTGAAGGCTTATTGCGCCGCCTGCTGCGGGATACTACTGACACGACTGAATTATCTGTTGCGACTAAGATCGCTTTAAAAGGCGAGTACGGCACGGCGATCGAATCACTGGCAAATGGGACGCTTAGCCTCAGTGTGGCCGTGCCGGTCCAGCGTTATAAGCAAGTCTTGGCCGCCTTGACGCTGACCAGGGATTCGCGTCAGATCGATGACGCGGTTTTTCAAGTACGGCTTGATATTTTCAAAGTTTTTGGTATTGCGCTGCTGGTTACGGTGCTGCTCTCGATCTATCTCGCGAGCACCATCGCCCGGCCCTTGAAACGACTCGCTGTCGCCACCGAGCAAATACGCTCAGGTAATTCCCGGCATTATGCGATCCCCGATCTGATGGCGCGCAAGGACGAGATTGGCGAGCTCGGCAATACGCTGAACGTTATGACCGAGGCGCTATGGCAGCGGATGGATGCGATTGAACGTTTTGCCGCTGATGTCGCCCATGAGATTAAAAACCCTCTGACATCTTTGCGCAGTGCCGTGGAAACAGTGTCGCGCGTCGAAGACCCGGCTCAGCAGAAAAAACTGATGTCGATTATTCTTGATGATATTCAACGGCTCGACCGGCTGATCTCAGATATTTCCGACGCTTCGCGATTGGATGCCGAATTGTCACGAGCGAAAATGGCGCCGGTTAAACTCGATGGTTTGCTGGAGACTTTGGTCAATCTGCACGATGCGGCAATTGATGATCATGGCATCAATTTGAATTTAATCCGGGAAAACACGGAAGAGATTGTAATCCATGGCTTGGAGGATCGTATCGTTCAAGTCTTCCGAAACCTCATTGGCAATGCGGTCAGCTTCAGTCCGGATAATGCCGGTATTACTCTCAGGGTTTCAACAGATGAGACCTGGGTAAGAATTTGTGTTGAGGATGAAGGTCCCGGTCTGCCGCCTGGCACCGAAGAAAGTATTTTTGACCGCTTTTATCAGGAACGCCCGGACAGTGAAAAATTCGGCACTCATTCCGGTTTGGGTCTCAGTATCTCTAAGCAGATTATCGACGTTCATGGCGGTGAAATATCCGCTCAAAACGCAGTCAATGAGGCGGGCGAAGTTACCGGCGCCTGTTTTATTGTCCGCTTGCCGCCAGCGGAGTAATCTTTGAGCATGAACCAGCTGCACGCCACTGCAATCGCTATTGAAGGACAAGGAGTGTTGATCCGTGGGCCGTCCGACAGCGGTAAATCCGATCTGGCTTTACGGCTAATTGAAGGTGGCGCTCATTTGGTGGCTGATGATCGGGTCGATGTCGCTTGCGTCCAAAATTATTTAAGCATTTCCGCGCCTGACAACCTCAAAGGCCTCATAGAAGTGCGCGGACTTGGCGTGGTCAATATTGGTGCGGTTGATAATGCGGCCCTTAAATTAATCATCGATTTAAAACCGGGTGAGAATGTTGAGCGCCTGCCGGAGCCAAAAGAAGAAATGCTTGAAGGTGTCGCTGTTCCGATTCTTGAGCTTGACCCGTTCGAAGCTTCAGCCGTGGCCAAAATAAAATTGGCATTGCAGATTCAAGAAGGAAAGGCCACGCTGGTCGAATGATGGCGCAACCGCAGGAGAAGGTTCAGGCAGTTATTGTTACCGGCATGTCGGGCGCCGGCAAATCATCGGCGCTTAAAGCATTGGAAGATTTGAATTTTGAAGCCATCGATAATGTGCCGCTGTCATTGCTCGAAGCAATTATTACCGGAGGTCAGGCGCAACTTAGCGCCCCGGGGTTTGAGCGTCCGGTCGCGGTTGGTGTTGATATCCGAACCCGCGATTTTAATGTCGATGAGTTTCTTAACCACCTGGATCAGATTACCAACAGCTTGGATGTCCATGTCAGTATGCTATTTATCGATTGTGATGATGAAGTTTTGCTGCGGCGTTATGAAGAAACCCGCCACCGTCATCCGATGGCAATGGACCGCCCGGTCGCTGATGGAATTCAGCGCGAACGCAAGCTCGTCTCGCTGCTACGTCAACGGGCTGATTTGGTCATTGATACTACAGGTATTGGTCCGGGTGAGCTTAAGTCTATCCTGCAAGCGCAGTTTGCCGATGAAACTAAACATGAGCTGACGGTTTTTGTGACGTCTTTTTCCTATCGTCACGGCCTGCCGCGGGAGGCTGATCTGGTTTTCGATGCACGGTTTTTGCGCAACCCGCATTATGAAAGCGATCTGCGTGAGCTAAGTGGACGGGATGAAGCCGTAGGCGCATTTATAATAAAAGACGAGGCCTATCAGCCGTTTTTTGAAAATCTCAGCCAAATGCTTGAGCCTTTAATGCCCCGCTTTGAGGCCGAAGGTAAAAGCTATTTAACCATTGCAATTGGCTGTACCGGTGGCCGCCACCGGTCCGTTTTTGTGGCCGAACAGCTTGCAAAGTGGTTTGACAAAACGGGCCTGCAGGCGCAATTAAATCACCGGGATTTAGAGTAAGGATTTAAACTAACAATGATCGGTTTGGTTCTTGTCACTCATGGCCATTTGGCGGACGAACTTATCGCCGCCATGGAACATGTCGTTGGCCCTCAGGAAAACGTTGCAGCCATCTGTATCGGCGCGGATGACGATATGGAACAGCGCCGTAGCGATATTCTCAATGCCGTAAATGAAGTAAGCTCGGATGATGGCGTCGTTCTTTTAACTGATATGTTCGGCGGCACACCTTCTAATTTGGCAATCTCGGTGATGGATCGGGCCAATGCCGAAGTTATCGCCGGGGTTAATCTGCCAATGCTGGTTAAATTTGCCAGCTGCCGCGAACAATGCGATCTCGAAGAATGCGTCACCAAGGCGCAAGAGGCCGGCAAAAAATATATCAATGTCGCCTCGCAACTTCTCGCCAAAGACAAATAACAATTGAGTGGATTAATCCGGTGAGTGAAGCCTCCCTGACAATTTGTAATGAGCGAGGTCTGCATGCACGAGCGGCGGCGAAATTTGTCAAACTTGCTGGCGAATTTGAGGCTGAAGTGCTGGTTGCTAAAGATGGCCAGGAAGTCTCCGGCCTGTCGATTATGGGACTGATGATGCTCGCCGCTGCCCCTGGTGATGTGATTGCCGTCAGCGTATCCGGAAAAGACGAGAAATCAGCCCTTCAGGCGATTACGGAACTGGTCGAAAATAAGTTTGAAGAGAGATAGCTTTAGCGACTATTTTTGGCCAAATAGCTTGAAATTGCAGCGATACATCTTAGTTCTTGTATACAGAGATGTTGACTGATACATCCCATCCAAATCAATAAACACCTGTCATCTCAGGAGAACCAAATGTCTGATTATAAAGTTGCTGATATTTCTTTAGCCGATTGGGGCCGGAAGGAAATCACCATCGCTGAAACCGAAATGCCTGGATTGATGGCCTTGCGTGAGGAATATGCCGGCAAAAATCCCCTCAAAGGCGCCCGCATTGTTGGCTGTCTGCATATGACTATTCAAACGGCCGTCTTGATGGAAACTCTAGTTGATCTCGGCGCCGAACTGCGCTGGTCATCGTGCAATATTTTCTCGACCCAGGATCATGCCGCCGCCGCCATGGCTGAAGCAGGTATTCCGACCTTCGCCTGGAAAGGTGAAACGGATGAAGAGTTTTGGTGGTGTATTGATCAGACCATTCAAGGCCCTGACGGCTGGGTGCCCAACATGATTTTGGATGACGGCGGTGATTTGACCTTGGTGATGCATGAAAAAACACCGGAACTTCTGGCCGATGTCAAAGGACTTTCCGAAGAAACCACAACAGGTGTGCACCGGCTGTACGAGATGGAAAAAGACGGCTCTTTGAAAGTGCCGGCTTTTAACGTCAATGATTCGGTGACCAAATCCAAGTTTGATAATCTTTACGGCTGCCGCGAAAGCCTGGTTGATGGCATTAAACGCGCCACCGATGTGATGGTGGCCGGTAAATGTGCTGTCGTTGCCGGCTTTGGCGACGTTGGTAAAGGTTCAGCTGCTTCGCTCCGTAATCAAGGTGCGCGTGTACTGGTTACCGAAATTGATCCGATTTGTGCGCTGCAAGCCTCAATGGAAGGCTACGAAGTCGTCACCATGGATGAGGCTGCCCCGATCGGTGATATCTTTGTCACCACCACCGGCAACATCGACATTATTACCATCGATCATATGCGGGCGATGAAAGACCGGGCGATTGTCTCTAATATCGGCCACTTTGATTCTGAGATTCAAGTTGAAGCTTTGCGTAATATGCAGTGGCACAATGTGAAGCCGCAGGTTGATGAAATTGAATTCCCGGACGGCAAACGGATCATTCTGCTCGCCGAAGGGCGCCTTGTTAATCTTGGTTGCGCTACCGGTCATCCGAGCTTCGTCATGTCGGCGTCTTTCACCAATCAGGTGTTGGCGCAGATTGAGCTCTGGGAAAACGCGCAGTCTTATGAAAACAAAGTCTATGTCTTGCCGAAGAATTTGGACGAGAAAGTTGCCCATTTGCATCTCGCCAAGCTCAATGTCCGCCTGACCGAGCTGACCAAAGAGCAAGCTGATTATATCAGTGTCTCTCAAGCCGGACCGTTCAAACCGGAGCATTATAGGTATTAGAGTTGAATTGATTTCATTTTAGGCCTGTCTGCCCACTTGTTACGGTGAGCGGAGAGGCCTAAAATTTATCCGTGGTTACGCTTGATCAAAAAGATATTGTTGCGAGGCTGATTGAGGCGCTGCCGGTTGCGGTGGCGCTAGTGGTTCATGATGGCCATGATATTTATGTTGGCCCCAGCAACACCGCTTTTCAGAATTTGTGGCAGTTAGAGCCGGGTTATCTTGAAGACCAGCCGACCCTGGCAATTTTTTTGGACCGGTTGCACGATAAACGACAATTGCCCGAACAAAATAACTTTCCAAAATTTCGCGCGGGGATCGTCGATAAGGCGCGCGCTAATACTGTAACGAATGAAGAATGGCATTTACCTGATGGGGCTGCGCTTAAAATTACCTTCGCGCCGTTAAACGAGAGGCGAACTCTTTTCATTATAGAAGATTTGACGCCGGGGCTTGCGACCGAGCGCGCTTTCAACGAATTCGTCCATACGCATCAGGCGACCCTCGATCATTTGCAAGAAGGTTTGGCGGTCTTTGGCAGCAACGGTTTGCTCAAACTTCACAACCCGGCCTTTGCAGAAATGTGGCAGCTGCCGGAAGACGCGCTGGCCGGTGATCTTCACCTGAAAGATTTTCTTGATGCCACGCGACAGCTGTTACCAGTCATGGAAGATTGGCCAGAACGTCGGGATAAGGTGTCGGGCCGGTTGCTGGGGCGCAAGGCCGGTATCGATCAAATTACTACGAATGACGATAGGACGCTTGAAGCCGCCCATATTCCCTTGCCGGATGGGGCGGTGCTGCTGCGCTACGCTGATATCAGCGATTCTATAAATCTCGAAGAAAATTTACGCCAACGGGCTGAAGAAATGGCCGAGCGCGCTGATATCATGGCCGCGGCGGATCGCTTGAAATCAGAGTTCCTGGCCAATCTCGGTCATGAAATTCGCAACCCCCTCAATACCATTGGCGGTTTCGCCCAAATGCTGGCGGGTGACTATTTTGGTGACCTCAATAAGCGTCAGCAGGATTACGCGGATGGTATTGTTGAAGCGTCGGAAGCGGTCTCTGGATTGATCAGTGATATTCTCGATCTCGCCTCGATTGAAGCGGGTTTGCTTGAGTTACAAATTGAGCGAGTCGATTTGCATCATTGCCTCACCGATATGGTGGGACTAATCGGCGAGCGGGCGCGCCATAAAAAGCTCAAGCTAAATTTTGACTGTCCCCTTGATATTGGCTGGATCAACGTTGATGAAAAGCGCTTCAAGCAGTGCATACTGCATCTGCTGGGTAACGCGATCTCGTTTTCCACTTCGGGCGGCTCAATAACCATTGCTGCCAATCGCCTTGATGAAGGGGTAAGCATCAGCATTCAGGATACTGGGATCGGCATTCCTAAGATCGATATCGAGCGGGTGTTTACAGGATTTGAACGGGGCCGGGAGGCTGATTCGCATAAACCGGGCGCCGGGCTCGGCCTGACGCTGGTGAAGGCTTTCATTGAGCTCCATTACGGCACCGTCTCGATAGCCTCGAAACCCAATCAGGGCACCACTGTCAGCCTGTTTCTGCCGGATCAATTAGAGGCGGAATAGGTAATGGCAAAACGTTCTTTTACTCAAACGCTACCCTGAGTAAAAATAGCATATGGATGAGCCCGTAAACCCCTATCAATTTACCCTTAAAAGCGAAAATGCCACGGCGGCCCTGGCGGCAAAACTCGCAGAGCTTGCCGAACCCGGTGACGTCATTGCACTGATCGGTGATCTCGGCGCCGGCAAGACTTCGTTTGCCCGCGCCTTTGTTGCCGCCAAAGGCGGTGATGGCGAAGTGCCGAGCCCGACATTTACTTTGGTGCAGCTTTATGAGTTTGCTGATGGTGATGTTTATCATTTTGATCTTTATCGTTTGGAAGACGCCGAGGAAATATTTGAGCTCGGCATAGAAGATGCCATGAGTGATGGTATTTCTCTAATCGAATGGCCGGACCGCATGGGCGCGTATCTGCCCTTTGAGCGGCTCGATATCGTTCTAGGTATCGGCGAAGAAGAAATGGTCCGGGACGTTGAGCTCCTCGGCCGGGGCGATAGCTGGACCGAGCGATTGGCGAAAGCGTTTCCAAATGGCTGACCGCGCGGCTTTAATCGAGGCCTTTCTGCAAGAAGCCGGATGGGCCGGCGCCAGCCGCAGCCTGCTAGCCGGGGATGCTTCCTTCCGGCGCTATGAACGAGTTGAGCGGGGAAATGAGCGTGCGGTTTTGATGGATGCGCCACCACCTGAAGAAGATGTCCGACCTTTTATAAATATTACTGTTCACCTAAGAGAGCTGGGTTATTCAGCCCCGTCAATATTCGCTGAGGATGTCGAGGCTGGATTTTTACTTCTGGAAGATTTGGGTGACAGCACGTTCACAAATGCACTGGCCACCGGAGCAGATGAAGTGGCGCTCTACCAAAGTGCCGTTGATGTGCTGATTGATCTCCATCGCCGTCCCGTCGTCGGCGCCGTGCCGAACGGTGTTGAGCCTTACGACGAAGAGAAATTGCTGGGCGAGGCAGCTTTGCTGACCGAGTGGTATTTGCCCGGTATTCTGGGAGATGAGATATCGGACCTCACCAAAAACGACTATTTGGCGGTTTGGCGGAAACTTCTGCCGGAAATAGCGGCGAGTGGCGAGACCCTGGTATTAAGGGATTTTCACGCCGACAATCTGATGTGGCTGCCGGACCGTGAAGGCATCGCCCGCTGCGGTTTATTGGATTATCAGGACGCCGTTGCCGGCTCACCGGCTTATGATTTAATGTCGCTTTTGGAGGATGCCAGGCGCGATCTCAAGCCCGGCCTGGAGGCTCATTTGCTTGATAACTATTTTGAGGCCTTGCCCGATCTGAATGTTGATGCATTCAAGAAAGCCTATGTTGTTTTAGCTGCCCAGCGGCATTGCAAGGTTATTGGAATTTTCTCAAGGCTTGCTAACCGGGACGGAAAATATGACTATTTAGCCCATATTCCGAGGGTCTGGAAAATGCTGGAACACGCCTGTCATGCACCTGAATTGGCAACCTTAAAAGACTGGCTGGATGCTCACATTCCAGCCGACAAACGCACCAGCCCGACCCCAAATTTGAGAGCTTAAACCCGATGGCCAAAAAGACTAAAAAAACAAAATTGTTAAAACCAAAAACCGCCCCTAAGACAGCAATGGTTTTGGCGGCAGGTTTAGGTCTCAGGCTGCGGCCCATTACCAATAAAACGCCGAAACCACTGGTTAAAGTTGCTGATCGCACTTTGTTGGATCATACGCTCGACCGGCTGGTTGCGGCTGGCGTAGAGCGTGCGGTCGTCAATATTCATCATCTGGCGGATCAGGTTGAGCAGCACCTCAGCAACCGCAAGGATATAGAGATTATTATTTCCTCGGAGGCTGATGACCTCTTGGAAACAGGCGGCGGCGTCAAAAAAGCTTTGCCGCATCTGGGAGAAGAGCCGTTTTATATTTCGAACGCCGATGTCATGTGGCTCAATGGGCCGAGCCCGGCCTTAGACCGTCTCTGTGAGCGCTGGGATGATGATGAAATGGATATCCTGTTGATGCTTCATTCGACAGTTGAAGCCTACGGCTATACCGGAAACGGTGATTTCGTGGCTGAGCCGGATGGCAAGCTGGCGCGCAAATTGGAACGTGAGGTAACGCCCTATCTTTTTACTGGCGTGCAAATTGTTCATCCGCGCGTTTTTGAAGCAGCGCCTAAAGGGGCATTTTCACTTAATCTGGTTTATGATGCGGCCATCGAAGCCGAACGTCTTTATGGCGTTGTTCATGACGGCGAATGGTTTCATATCGGCACGCCGGATGGTCTCGCTCAGGCCGAAGTATATATGGGGCAGCGATTCCCGGGAATGCGGCATCGCTAGCTAGGGGGACAAGTCACGAGTGGCAGACAAAGGCTCACCTTTGCAGGTCTACACCATCCCGGCGGAGTTGCCTTTCGTCGATGCCCTGGCTGCCGGACTATCTGAGCGCGCCGCCGTTGGCCCATTTGATCTCGCTGATTATACAATTTTGCTGCCAACCCGCCGAGCGGTCCGGTCTTTGCGCGAAGCTTTTTTGCGCTTAAGTGATGGCCAGCCGCTCTTGCTGCCACGCATGATGCCGCTCGGTGATCTCGATGAAGAAGAGCTCGCTATTGCCGGCTGGCAGGAACTACCTAGTCAGTTTGATGGCGACGAAAGCAGTGATCTGCCCGAAGCCATTTCCAGCCTACATCGTCATTTGATGCTGACCAGACGCATTCAGGCCCTGGAAGGTGAAGGGGTGAGTATCGATCAGGCGGCACGCCTCGCCAGTGAGCTTGGCAGTTTGCTTGACCAGGTCCAGACCGAGCAGCTTGATTTCGCCGCTCTGCAATCCCTCGTGCCCGAAGAATACGCACTGCATTGGCAGATCACGCTGAAATTTCTGGAGATATTGACCGAGTACTGGCCGGGCATTTTGGCCGATAAAGGTTTGGTTGATCCGGCGGAGCGCCGCAACGCAGTGATGGCGGCTCAACTTGCCCACTGGCAGAACCAGCCGCCGCGAAAGCCGGTCGTTGCCGCGGGTTCGACCGGTAGTATTCCGGCGACCGCGGATTTGCTGACGCTCATCGCCGGACTGCCGGAGGGGGCGGTTGTTCTGCCGGGCTTGGATCTGGATATCGATCCGGCTTCGCTGGAGACCCAGGAAACCCATCCCCAGCACGGCATGTTCCGTCTCTTGGCAAAAATGGCCTTGTCGTCGGAAGATGTTCAAACTTGGCCCGAAGAAGATTTGGGTGGCGATATTGATGGCGCCTCACCGGAGCGCCGTGAGCTTATTTTTAATGTCATGCGCCCGGCGGGCAGCGTCACTGAATGGCGGGAATTAGACCCACCTACCAAGGTGGCGCTTGAGGGAGTTGAGTATATCAATTGCCCCGGTCCCGATGAAGAAGCTGGAGTTATCGCCCTTAAATTGCGCCAAGCTTTGGAAACGTCCGGCAAAACCGCAGCTTTGGTGACGCCGGACCGCCGTTTGGCCCGGCGGGTCGCCAGTGAGCTTGGCCGCTGGGAAATCGAGATTGACGATTCAGCCGGACTGCCTTTGGCGCAAACGCCCTCCGGTTCATTTTTACGGCTTACGGCTGAATTGGTTGCGCATCAGTTTCTGCCCCTGGATATGTTAGCGGTCGGCAAACATCCGCTGGCGGCGGGTGGGAAGGCGCCTGCCCAATTCCGTCAGTTGATCCGTGATCTCGAAATCGGTGTACTGCGTGGCCCCCGTCCAGCCCCTGGTCTGGCAGCTTTGATCGATCTCGTCGCTGAAAAAAGAGCTGATCTTAAAGAGCTGCTCGAGACCATCGGGTTGATGGCGGCGGAATTTACCACGGCAATTGCCAGTCCGAAAATGATGTTGGGTGAACTGTTAAAAGCTCATATCGGCTTTATGGAAGCGCTTGCCACTTCAGATGAACAATCCGGCTTGGAACGCCTGTGGTCCGGTGATGATGGCGAGGCAACCGCGGGTTTTGTTGCCGAGTTGATGGAGGTCAGTAGTGTCTTAGACGAAATCGAGCCGGTGGCCTATCCGGCCCTGCTTGATGTGCTGATGATTGGTCGCGCCGTCCGCCCAATCTTCGGCAGTCATCCCCGCTTGGCGATTTTGGGGTTGCTGGAAGCCCGCTTGCAACATGCTGATCTGATCATCCTGGGCGGACTTAATGAAGGTACCTGGCCACCGGATGTCGGCGGCGACCCCTGGATGAGCCGCCCGATGCGGAAAGATTTTGGTCTGCCGTCGCCGGAGCGCCGCATTGGTTTAACCGCACATGATTTTCAACAGGCTTTCTGTGCCCCGGAAGTTGTGATGACACGTGCGTCCCGGGTCGATGGCACACCGACCGTACCGTCGCGCTGGCTGATGCGGCTAGAAAAAATATTATTCGGCTTAGATCAAAATCTGGCAGGAAAGTTCTTTTTGCCAGGCCCCTGGCTGCATTGGCAGGCGCAACTGGACCGGCCTGACAGAGTATCCCCGATAAATCCGCCCGCACCGAAGCCGCCGCTTGAGGCGCGCCCTCGCCAGTTATCGGTCACACAAATTGAAACTTGGATGCGTGATCCTTATGCCATCTATGCGCGGCACATTCTAAAAATTAGAGCGCTGGACCCGCTGGATGCCGCACCCGATGCGGCGGCCTATGGCACCCTTATTCACAATACGCTTGATGATTTTTCTGCGCGCTTTCCAAAAGAGCTGCCGGCGGATGCGCTGGGTCAGCTGATCGAAATTGGTGAAGAGCATTTTGAGCCACTTCTGAAGCATCCCGGCGTCTGGGCTTTTTGGTGGCCGAGATTTTTGCGCATTGCCGCTTGGTTTGTTGAGCTTGAAGCAGAGCGGCGCCAAGAAGTTGCCGCGATCCATAGTGAAGCCACAGGGGAAATTATTCTCAGCGGTGCGGCGGGTGACTTTAAACTTACCGCTATGGCCGACCGCATTGATGAGCTTAACTCAAGGACCTTGCGCATTATTGATTACAAGACCGGAGCGCCGCCGAGCAAAACCGAAGTCGCCGCAGGTTACGCCCCTCAACTACCACTGGAAGCGGTAATTGCCGAGGCGGGCGGATTTTCCGATATTGCTGCCAAGCCTGTTAGCGAGCTCGACTATTGGCGGCTCCGCGGCAGCAATCCGGCTGGCGAAATATCCTCGGCGGGTGACGAGCCAGCTCAATTGGCTGCCGGCGCCAAGGAAGGGCTAGAGGCGCTTATCCGGCTTTTCGATGATGTTGAGACGCCTTATGAAGCGCGCCCTCGACCGGAGGCAGCGCCAAAATATTCTGATTATGAACATTTGGCGCGGGTCAAGGAATGGTCGTCTGCTGATGGGGAAGAGGGCTGATGAACGAATTAACCCACCTTTCCGTCGATCCCAATCAACTGCAGCGTCTGGCTGCCAGCCCGGAAGCTTCGGTCTGGGTCTCTGCTTCGGCGGGCACTGGTAAAACTAAAGTGCTGACCGACCGGGTCTTGAGCCTGATGCTGACCGGCACCCAGCCGCAACGCATTCTCTGCCTGACTTTTACCCGGGCGGCGGCGGCGGAAATGGCCTCCCGCATCGCCGATCAATTGGGCCGCTGGACCATGATGGCGGAAGACGAACTGCAATCTGCACTTGAAGATTTATTGGGTGAGGCGCCGGAAAATAACATGATTCAGCGAGCGCGGCGGCTGTTTGCCGAAGTGCTGGATACGCCGGGTGGCATGAATATTCAGACCATCCACGCCTTTTGCCAGTCCTTGCTGGGGCGGTTTCCGCTGGAAGCCGATGTGGCGCCGCATTTTGCTTTGATGGATGAACGTGATGCCGAGGAAATGCTGATTGCTGCCCGCGAAGATTTGCTTAACCGCGCCCGTGGCGGCCAGGATGAGGAGCTGGCGGCAGCCTTAGCCGAAGTCACCTCCCATATTCATGAAACTCAATTTCCTGAGCTATTAGCGGAGCTAACCTACGCCAGAGGCCGCCTGCGCCGCCTGATCGACCAGCATGGTGACATTGGGGCGGTGATCGACAATCTGCGCTCGCTCTTATCGGTTGAGGCTGACGAAACGCCGGATGGCGTCATCGCCGCGGCTTCGGAAAATGAGGCTTTCGACGAGTTGGGCTTGCGTTTGGCGTTAAAGGCTTTAATCGGCGGTAGCAAAACAGACCAGCAGCGTGCCGCAGTACTGCAAAATTGGCTTGAAATTGAAGAGCGAAATTACGCCGATTTTGAAGCCTATGTTGATGCCTTCCTAACGGCGAAATGGCACAATGGCGCTATTGAAATCAGAAAAAGTCTCATCACCAAAAAGCCTGCAGAAAATAATCCGGGGGTCAAAGAAATCCTCGAAGAGGAAGCTGGCCGGCTGGTCCGCGTGCTCTTGCATTGGCGGGCAGTAAACATTGCTCAAAGCACCACTGGCTTGTTGGTTCTGGGTGAAGCTCTGCTGGCGACCTATCAGGCCCAAAAGGAGGAGCGGGCACTACTCGATTATGATGATTTGATTTTGCTCGCAGGTGAATTGCTGCACCGGGAAGGGGTTGCCCCTTGGGTGTTATTTAAACTCGATGGCGGCATTGATCATGTGCTGATCGATGAAGCCCAGGATACCAGCCCCGATCAATGGCGGGTTATCGAGGCTCTGGCGGATGAGTTTTTTGCTGGTCAAGGCAGCCATGAAACGCCGCCAACAGTCTTCGCCGTCGGTGATGTCAAACAATCGATCTATTCCTTTCAAGGCGCCGATCCCATTACCTTTGGCGCCATGCGGGATCAGTTTGCCGGCCGCGCCCAAGCGGCGGGTCAGGATTGGCGGCCCGTTGATCTGATAGTCTCATTCCGTTCCACCCAGGCAGTGTTGTCCGCTGTCGATGCTGTCTTTGCGCAAGCGCAGGCGATGGCTGGCGTCACCTTGGAAGAAGAAAGTATTCATCACGAGGCTTGGCGCGCCGCGGAGGGGGGCTTGGTTGAGCTCTGGCCGCCGGTGGAACCACGCGCCGCTGATGCGCCGGTCGCCTGGAAGCCGCCCATTGAACGTATTCGGGGGGATGCCCCGCAAACCCGGCTGGCAAATCTTATTGCCGGTCGTATTGCCAAAATGATCAAAGACAAAGAAATATTGGAAGCCAAGGGGCGGCCAATTGAGCCCGGTGACGTGATGGTGCTGGTGCGCCGTCGCTCAGGCTTCGTTGAGGATCTCGTCCGCGCTTTAAAAGAATGTGAGATTGATGTCGCCGGTGTCGACCGGATGGTTTTATCCGAGCAAATGGCGGTGATGGATTTAATTGCCTTGGGTAAGTTTCTATTGTTGCCCGAAGATGATTTAACGCTGGCGACGGTGCTCAAATCTCCCTTGATTGGCTTGAGCGAAGAGCAATTGTTTACACTCGCCTATCAGCGGGAGGGTACGCTGTGGCACTCACTTGGCGATCATATTAAAAATCATCCCGACTTTGCCGTCGCTCATGAAACACTTTCAGCGTTGTTAGCTCAGGCCGACTTTGTGCCGCCGTTTGAGCTTTATAGCGAAATTCTTGGTAAACATCATGGCCGGGTAAATCTGGTTTCACGGTTGGGACCAGATGCGCTCGATCCCATTGCCGAATTTCTTAACCTGGCGCTCGTCTATGAGAAATCTCATGTCGCCTCCCTCGAAGGTTTTCTCTATTGGGTCGAAGCCGGTGAGGTCGACATTAAGCGCGATCTTGAACAAGCCACGCAAAATGCTGTCCGGGTGATGACCGTTCATGGCGCCAAAGGTCTGCAGGCCCCCATCGTATTTTTGCCGGACACCCTGCAAATGCCGAAACAGAGCTCCGGTTTGTTCTGGCCACAAGATGAGACAGGCGAAGATTTAGCCCTGCTCTGGCCACCCCGCCGGGGGCTTTTTGAGCAAGTCGCTGAGCAGGAGCGGGATGCGGTTGTTCAGCGCCGCGATCAGGAATACCGGCGTTTGCTCTATGTTGCTATGACCCGCGCTGAGGACCGGCTTTATATCTGCGGCTGGCACACTAAAAATAAAGCGCCCGAGCAGTGCTGGTATAATCTGATCCAGACCGGCCTGGCGGAAAAGGCAGTCGAAGTCGAAGATATTTATTTAGCCGAGGCGGGAGAAACAGCAAGTTCGACCGTGCTGCAACTGACCTCACTACAAAGTGCAAAGATTGAAGAGAAGCAGTACTCACGGGAGCTAGTTTATGATGATCTTCCTGATTGGGCAGGTGAGCCGCCGGCTGCTGATCCGCTGCCGCCTTCGCCACTGACACCTTCCAAACCGGAAGATGAAGAGCCGGCGGTAATGTCGCCGCTCGAAAGCGATGATGGCGCTCGGTTTAAACGCGGGCGTATTATCCACAACCTGCTGCAAACTCTACCGGAAATGACCTTGGCTAATCGTGAGGATGCACTTAAATCCTATCTTGCCCGTGAAGCTCATGAGCTGACTGAAGCTCAACAGCTTGAAATTGCGGATGAAATTCAGACCGTGCTCAATGATCCGGACTTTGCGCCGCTGTTTGGACCGGGTTCCCGAGCCGAGGTGCCGTTGATCGGTGAAGTCGCCGGCCAGATTATGTCGGCTCAGCTGGATCGTTTGCTGGTGACCGATAAGGAAATACTAGTTGTCGATTTTAAAACCAATCGTCCGCCGCCATCCGATCCTGATAAAGTTGCTGAGATTTATTTGCGGCAATTGGCGGCCTATCGGCTGGCCTTACAGAACATCTATCCGGATCGCCGGATTCGCTGCGCCTTGTTGTGGACAGTGGGGCCACATCTCATGCCGTTGACATCGGATCAACTGGTGCAGTACGAACCATAGGGAGTGTAGCGAACTGTCTATACGGTACCTTGACGGAGCCACGCGGCAGACCTAAATTGGCTTTATAGTATTTTAATATTCCGGTGCGCAGAATAGGCAATTCCGGTTAGGTAACATAGGAACCAAGCATGTCTAAACAAGTTACAGATGATTCATTCGACAGCGATGTTATTGCCGCTGCCGAACCAGTGCTGGTTGATTTTTGGGCGGAATGGTGTGGCCCGTGTAAACAGATCGCACCCGCTCTGGACGAAATCAGTGACGAACTTGGTGATCGGTTAACCATCGCCAAAGTTAATATTGATGATAATCCTCAAACACCTTCCAAATATGGCGTTCGCGGCATTCCGACTTTAATTTTATTTAAAGGTGGTGAAGTTGCGGCGACAAAAGTGGGTGCGTTACCAAAAAGCAAATTAAAGGAATGGGTCGAATCCGTTATTTGACAAATTTTGGCAATATTCCTAAATGGGACCCCGCCAGCCTGGCGGGGTTTTGCTTTCTGGCACATAGCTTTAAAAGCAGAAGTCAATGAGCCAAATTCAATCCAAAGACACACCTTATACCTGGGGCTATTATGGTGAGCTCAGCCCTATTTTTCTGAATTACATCTGTGCCCTCAACGGTCATCATCCGGTGCAGATAGAAAATGGCTTCAGTTATTGTGATCTTGGCTGTGGATTTGGCGTGACATCTAACGGTCTTGCTCAACTTTTTCCGCAAGGCCAATTTACCGGTATCGATTTTAATGAAGACCATATTGCCACCGCCAATGAATTGGCCAAGGATTGTGGCAGTACCAATATCGAGTTTAAGGCGCTGGATGTTAATCAAATCTCTGATATTGAATTACCGCAGTATGATTTTATTGTTTTGCACGGCGTGTTGTCCTGGGTTGATCCGGGAACCCGTGACAATATCCGCAAATTTGTCGCCGATCATATAAAAGAGGATGGCATTGTCTATGTTAGTTATGACTGTATGCCGGGTTGGGCGGCGCTAGCTCCGCTCCGCGATGTTGTGCTAACCCATACCGCGGGCATGACGACAGACTATTTGATGAAGAGCCAGGCCGGACTAGATTATCTTGATTTTATGGCAAAGAATAACGCTGCCTTTTTTGCAGACAATCCGCCGGCGCGTGAATTTCTTGAAGAGATCAAGACTAAGGATCTCGAATACGTCGCCCATGAACTGCTGATTGAATTTACCAAGGCTTACTACTTCAATCAGGTGGCGGCGGAATATCGCAGCGCGGGTCTCAGCTATTCCGGCAGCGCGGAATTATCTCTGAATTTTATTGACCTTGCCGTACCGGCTGAGTTTCGCGAAATTTTACTGCAAGCTAAATCGCGTTTGGAATTTGAAAGCCGTGGCGACTTCATCCGCAATCAGCGCTTCCGTAAAGACGTTTTTAAAAACAGCCGCCGGACAATGAGCGAAGACGAGCAACGCGAGACGCTGTCGAGCATCGTATTTGGCACGACCTGCATGGCGCCGGAATTTCAAACTTCGGTGTCATTTGGTGAAGTTGAGCTTAACTATGCCGGTGACGTTTTTACCGGCCTTATTGAAATTCTAACCGCGACCCCTAAATCAGCAGCCCAATTGGTTGAAATGGATCAATTTAAAGCCTACGGCCTGGATCTGATCATTGATGCGCTTAAATTCCTCAGCGCCGGCGAGCAAGTTGTGCCGATGCGCGCCGATGCCAATGGACGGACGGCATTGGACATTGAGGCGGAGCGTTATGCCATCCCTGCCAGCTTTAACGTTCAATTATTGAAGCGCCGGCTTTTGCAACAGGATGCTCTTGGCTTAATCGCCACGAACGCCGGGATCGGCATGTCAGTTTCCATGGCTGATGCCTTGTTCGCCCTTTGCCTGGTCGAAGCCAATAAGGAAGAAGTACCAAATTGGGTATTTCAACGCCTACTTGAGGCAGGCCAGAAAATGCAGTTTGAGGGTGGCACCGAATCTAAAGCAATTGCAGAAGCCGTTGAAAAATTCCGCCAAACCCGCCTGCCTAAATTTCTTGAGCTTGGGATTCTGGAACCGGCTAATTAATCAGCAGCTTAACCATTGCTTTGACACGCTTTTGTAAATCGTCTGCGGTAAATGGTTTGGTTAAGTAAAAACTGACGCCAGCGTCAACTGCCGACCGGACATCCTCTATCGACGATTTGGAAGTCAGCATCAAAAACGGTATATCCGGTCTAATTACTCGCAATTCCTTTAAAAACTTCAGGCCGCTTTTGCCCGGCATTTTCCAATCACAAATAACTATATCCACGATACGGGCATCCCCTTGAAACATCATCAAGGCTTTATCAGCATTTGTTGATCGCTCGATTTTACCGAAACCCATTGACTGCAAGATCGTCGCAATGAGCGTAATCATGGCTTGATCATCATCGATGATTAGCACATGAATACCAGCATAAGGACTTTTATCGTCAATCATCAGTTTATTCTAATCTAAGTATCTAACAAATCCCTTAATATCCCAAGGATTTGTCGGTCAGTTGTAACAATGGCTTACCAGCCTCAAAGCGGCGGATATTTTCAACAAACTGTGGGGCGATCTGGCTCACCGGCGGGCGGCGGGCGCAATGGGGCATAATGGTGAGCTGTGGATGATCCCAAAGCGGGCTGTTTTCCGGCAGGGGTTCCGGCTCGGTGACGTCCAAGGTGGCGGCTGATAAATGCCCGTTATCAAGAGCAGCGACCAGATCAGCTGTAACAATATGGCCACCCCGGCCGAGATTGATGATTGCTGCACCCTCCGGCAGTTTGGCAATAACTTCAGCATTGATGATGCCTTTGGTCTCGGGAGTGAAAGGCAGCAGACAAATCATGATATCGGTGCGAGCGAGAAAGGCATCAAAATTACCCGGTCCGGCGAACACTTCAATTGGCGCTTCCGGCTTCGGCGTCCGCGCCCAGGCGGCGACGTCAAAGTTTAAGCTCAACAATACATCAACAATCGGTTTTGACATGGTGCCATACCCCATCATGCCGATCCGCTGATCCTGTGGGCGTTTTTGCGGTAAAGGCTGCCAATTGTGCGCACGCTGTTGTTCAAGGTAGGCTGGCAGATTGCGGTGGTGACGCAGCACATGGGTCACTGCATATTCAGTCATCGAGGGGTCACCGGTGCTAGGCTCGCCTTTGACCAGAGGAATGCCCTCGGGACAGGCCGGATTGTTATAAATCCCTTCAACGCCCGCCAGCATGGTCAGCATTAATTTGAGATTAGGCAGGGGCGGTAAGTCCTGCATCAGCGGGCGGCCAATGACGAGGTACTCAATATCTGCCGGATCACCGATCTCCGGCCATTCGCGAATTTCCAGATCGGGGTGGGATTCGTTAAAAAACGGCACCCAATCCTCATATTTACCGCGTATACTGTTAAACATCAGAAGTGCCATTACTCGAATATCTCCTTAAGAATTATCTTTCAGCACACTACCCGCCAAATAGAGTGAGCCGCAAACCAATATGCGTGCTGGTGAGTTAGTCTTCGTGATAATTTGTGAAATTGCCTCATCAATCGAAGACGCCGCTACGGCCTCAAAACCAATTTCCTGGGCTATGCTACTCAATTCTTCGGCGTTCAAGCTCGCTTCTTCATCCGTAATCTCGACCGCCCACAGTGCAGTCGTCAGATCTTTAAGCGGGCTTAAAAAGCCGCTGGGGTCCTTGCTGTTGATCAAACCGGTAATGAGGTAAAGCGGCTTGTCGTCGAAGCTTTTAACCGTCGCTGCCAGGGCCTTGCCGGCAGCTGGATTATGACCACCATCGAGCCACAGCTCCCAATCCGCCGGCAATTTATCGCTGAGGAGCCCCTTTGTAAGTTTTTGCATACGCGCCGGCCAGTCGGCATCTGTCATACCCTTAGCCACGGCTTCGCGGGAAATACGTTCATCACCGAGAGCGGCGAGGGAGACAATCGCCAGGCCGGCATTTTGTAATTGATGGGGTCCGGGCAGGCTGGGTAATGGCGGCTCAATCTCACCTTCCGGCGTCATTACCGTCAGTTGATCGCCTTTGATCGCGATCCACCAGTCTTCATCTTCAACGATCAAGGGCGCATCAACACCCGCGGCAAAGCCGCGGATTACATCGAGCACGGCTTGATCCTGTTTTGTGGTGACGCAAGGCACGCCCGGTTTCATGATGGCGGCCTTCTCGACCGCGATCCCGGCGAGATCATCACCAAGAAATCCCGCGTGGTCGTAGCTGATCGGCGACAGCGCCGTCACTGCGGGCCGGGCAATTACATTGGTGGCATCCAAGCGACCGCCCAAACCGGTTTCCAATAATACGAGGTCGGCGGGTTGGCGCGAAAACGCCAGCAAGGCAATTGCTGTGGTGATTTCAAAGAACGTTATCGGCGCACCTTCATTGGCGGCTTCAACTTCATCGATCAAAACCAATAAAGCATCATCACTAATCTGTTCGCCACTAAGGCGAATGCGTTCATTGAAGTTGACCAAATGTGGCGAGGTGTAAACATGCACCCGCAATCCGGCGGCTTCGGCAATGGCGCGCATAAAAGCCAGCGAAGAGCCTTTGCCATTGGTGCCGGCTATATGGATTACCGGCGGCAGATTGTTCTCAGGATTGCCCAGTACGGCAAGCAAACGCTCAATACGTTCGAGCGACAAATCGATAACTCTGGGGTGATGTTGATTGAGGCGCTGGACGAGGTCCATATCTCTTACAATCTCGTTTTAGGCTGTTAAGCCACCTGAAATATCACGAACCAGTTCCAGCACGGCGTCGGCGCAACCCTCCTGAGCGCTGCCGTCCGGGTTCAAATTCTCTGCGACCTTGCCGACGAAAGCCGAGCCAACGACAACCGCCTCCGCATGCTGAGCAATCGCTGAGGCTTGCTCCGGCGTTTTTATGCCAAAGCCGACGGCAATCGGCAAATCTGTGTGCCGGCGCAAACGCGCCAGCGCCGTTTCAATATCCTGGGTCGCTGCTGATTTAGTGCCGGTAATGCCGGTGACCGAAACATAGTATACAAAGCCGCTGGCGTTTTCGACGACGGTCGGCAGACGGTCATCATCGGTGGTGGGCGCTGTCAGATAAATAAAGCTGAGACCGGCCTGCTCAACGGGTTCCCGCATTTCCGCCTCTTCCGGCGGCAGATCAACAATAATAAAACCGTCGACACCGGCGGCGGCGGCGTCCACCACGAATTTCTCGACACCATAAATGTAAATCGGATTGAAATAGCCCATCAGGATGATCGGCGTGTTGCTATCGGATTCGCGAAATTTTCGCACCATATCCAAGGTCTTGATCATCGAAGCGCCATTGTTCAGGGCGCGTTGGCTTGAAGCCTGGATTGCCGGGCCATCCGCCATCGGATCGGAAAACGGCATGCCAAGCTCGATGATATCGGCGCCGGCATCAGGCAGCTGATTTAAGATCGCACTTGACGTCTCCAAATTAGGATCACCGGCGGTGATAAAGGTCACCAGTCCGGCGCGGCCTTCAGTTTTGAGATCATCAAAGCGCTTGGCGATACGTTCCCGGCCCATCATTTTTTATTGCTTTCGAGATAAGCCGCGACCGAATCCATGTCCTTATCGCCGCGCCCGCTCATATTGAGGACCATGAGGTGATCCTTGGCCAGACTTCCAGCAATCTTAATAACATGCGCAATGGCGTGGGCGCTTTCTAGGGCTGGGATTATACCTTCCAGCCGGGTGCAGGTTTGAAAGGCAGCGATGGCCTCCCGGTCTGTGATGGAGACATATTCAGCGCGCCCGATATCGTGTAGCCAGGCATGTTCCGGACCAATACCGGGATAATCAAGCCCGGCAGAAACTGAATGGGCGTCGGTGATCTGACCGTCTTCGTTTTGCAGTAAAAAAGTGCGGTTGCCGTGCAGCACTCCCGGAGCACCGGCATTGAGCGACGCCGCATGCTTGCCGGTCTCGATACCTTCACCGGAGGCTTCGACGGCAATGATACGTACCTCGTCATCCAGGAACGGGTAAAACAATCCCATGGCGTTCGAGCCGCCGCCAATACAGGCAATCACGCTATCCGGCAGGCGGCCTTCCTGCTCCATAATTTGTGTGCGGGTTTCTTCGCCGATCACCGCTTGAAAATCTCGCACCATAGCCGGGTAGGGGTGGGGGCCGGCGACGGTGCCGATCAAATAATAAGTGGTTTCAACATTGGCGACCCAATCTCTGAGCGCGTCGTTCATGGCGTCTTTGAGGGTGCCGGTGCCGGAGGTCACCGGAATAATCTCCGCCCCCAGCATTTCCATGCGGGAAACGTTGGGCGACTGGCGCTCGATATCAGTTGTGCCCATATAGATCGTGCAGGGGATATCAAACAGCGCGCAGACCGTGGCCGTGGCGACGCCGTGCATGCCGGCGCCGGTCTCGGCAATCACCCGGTTTTTGCCCATTTTGCGGGCGAGCAAAATCTGGCCCATGCAGTTGTTTACTTTATGGGCGCCGGTGTGGTTGAGGTCTTCGCGTTTAAAATAAACCTTGGCGCCGCCGAGGTGATTGCTCAGGCGCTCGGCAAAATAAAGCGGCGAAGGGCGGCCAACATAGTTTTTGAGATACCCCCGTAGCTCGACCTGAAAAGAGTCATCCACCTTGGCATCATTATAGGCTCGCTCGACCTCCAGGATCAGCGGCATCAGCGTTTCGGCAACATAACGGCCACCAAAGAGGCCGAAATGACCATCTTCACCGGGACCATCCTTATAGGTATTGAGCTTGCTCATAATGCAGATGGTTTTACCTGAATGCTTAAGAATTGCAATTGGTTATGAGTTTTGTAATAAGTCGACCCGGGTCGACTTATTACAATGTTAACTTTTTGCGGTCGCTAAGAACGCTTTGATTTTGTCCGGGTTTTTTATCCCCGGCGAGTCTTCTACGCCGGACGAAACATCAACAGCCGAGGCGCCACTGGTCGTGATCGCTTCTTGTATATTCTCTACAGTTAAACCACCGGCCAGCATCCAAGGTAGCGGAATTTCGGCATCGCGCAGGAGTTCCCAATCGAAGGCCAGGGCATTACCGCCGGGCAAGGCATTCTTCATCTCGGCGGGAGGCTTGGCATCGAACAGCAGGCGATCAGCACTATCATAATATTCAACAGCTCCCGCGAGATCAATTTCACTCGCCAGCTTGATGACTTTCATCGCGGGCAGATTTGTCAGACGTTTGATCTCCACCACTCGCGCTGGTTTTTCGGCGCCATGTAATTGGATGAGATCAAGCTGAGAGTTTTCGAGGACGGCTGCAATCTCGGCATCGCTCGGGTCAACAAACAAGCCGACTCGGGTGACATTGTTTGGCACGCGGGCGATCAGCGCCGCCGCCTCAGCCGGCGTTAAATTACGGGGCGAGGGCGGATAAAAGACAAAGCCAACATAATCCGCGCCGCACCTCACCGCCGTATCGACGCTCTCCGCCCGGTCAAGGCCACAAATTTTGACCTCAACACTCATCTCAATAGAGTTCTTCTTCGATTTCGGCAGCAATCTTCTTAGCCGCCTCGGCTGGATCATCAGCGCCGTAAATAGGCCGGCCGATGACCAGATAATCGGCTCCGCGCTTAATCGCTTCAGCTGGCGTAACGATGCGTTTTTGATCCCCTGCCGCCGCCCAGTCAGGCCGGATGCCAGGTGTTAAAAGCTTAAACTCCGGGCCGCAAGTTTCGCGTAAAGCTTCGATCTCGGCAGCTGAGCACACCACGCCGTCCAAACCGCATTCTTGGGACAAAGCTGCCAGACGCTTGACATGGTCAAGTGTAGTGTCATTAACCCCAATGTCGGAGAGATCGTCATCATCAAGCGAGGTCAGCACCGTGACCCCCAGGATCAAAGGCACCGAGACGCCGATCTTGGCGGCTTCTTCAGCAGCCGCATCGCAGGCAGCTTCCAGCATGGCGCGGCCACCTTGCGCGTGGACATTTAAGATAATGGGCTTGAGATGCACCGCCGAGCGGACCGCGCCGGCAACCGTATTAGGGATATCATGGAATTTAAGGTCGGCAAATAACGGCATGCCAAGTTCGGTTACTTTTGCCACACCTTCGGGACCGAGGGCGGTAAAAAATTCTTTGCCAATCTTTACGCCGCCGACCAGGCCTTCCAGGCTGGAGGCAATTTCAAGCGCGCGGTCTAAATCCGGTGTATCGAGGGGGATAAATATACGTTCATGCGGTTGTTGAATAGAATTCATAAGTGAACTTCTCCTAGATTTTGCCTCTTATACAGGCCTCCTTTGAAGATCACCAGAAAAGAAAATTCAGGAATTTATGCTTGTTTGCTTCCGCTTGGCGTCGAGCTCGTCGATTTTCTGTTGCAGGACGGTCAAATCTTTCTCAAGACTGGAAGCGCGGCGGTTGGCTTTGCGGGCCTTGCTGCGGGTGCCGCCGGCAGAAAACCAGGCAATCGCGCCGCCAAATAGGAAACCCAAAAAACCGGCAATCAGAACCGGAATATAAACCGGTACGTCCTGCAAAACCGGCAGTGGCCAAAAATCGAGCGTCACCAGACCACGGTTGGAAATTGAGAAAACCACAACGACAACACCTACCACGATCATGGCAAGCCAGGTCAAAATACGTTTCAAGGCGGGCTACTCCATTTGACTGACAGCTATCTGGTCAGTCCATAGAATTAGAGAATTCTAATTATTGTTTAATTTATCGCGTAATTGCTTGCCGGTTTTAAAATAAGGTACGCGCTTGGCATCAACTTGGACAGCTTCACCGGTTCTCGGATTGCGGCCAATGCGGGCATCACGCTGCTTGACGGAGAAGGCTCCGAAACCGCGCAACTCTACTCTGTCTCCCCGAGAGAGCGCCGAAGCGATTTCATCAAAGATTGTCGTGACGATCCGTTCAACGTCGCGTTGATACAGATGTGGATTTTCTTCCGCCAAATAAGCAATGAGCTCTGATTTTGTCATTGTCTTCCTGCCCTCCTCGGCAAGATTCTTCCCCGGTCAAATATTTGTCCACTCGTTCAATTTTACGGCGCTATTAAAATCAAAATGTTTCAAATGCGCCTTATTCTATAAAATTGTGTCTTTACTGTAGGTTAGGGTGCCAAAGGGAGATCAAGCCGTCAAGTCTAAGTCGTTCAGAAATCAATGTTTTTCCAAATATATCTTCAAGCGTATCGCGCAGAAAATTGTCATCGCGGCGAATTCTAACCGCTTTTTTGGGCAAAGATTTGCTGATTTTCTTTGTCGAGCTCAGCCAATCAAGTGCCTCTTTTTCGCCGCCAATTGCATCGATCAGGCCGTTTTCCAAGGCCTGACGGCCTGTATATACCCGGCCATCCGCCAGTTTAGTGACGGCTGCACGGTCCATTTTGCGGCGTTCCGTCACCATATCGACAAACATGGCGAACATATCCGCGACCACGCTCTGCGCTGCTTCCCGGGCTTTTTCACTCATTGGTTCCAGCGGATTTGGCTGGGCCTTGAGAGGCGCACTTTTAATTGATTCCGGCTTAACGCCGATTTTTTCCAGTAACCCGGTAATGTCCGTGGTCTGCATAATGACGCCAATAGAGCCCGTTACGGTTGATTGGCGGGCGAATATTTGATCAGCCGCAATCGCCGTCATGTAGCCAGCCGAGGTAGCGAGATCTGCCATCACTGCGACCACCGGTTTTTTTGCGGCCACTTTACGAAGATTGAGATAAAGCGCTTCGCCGCCGACAACGGTGCCACCGGGGCTATTAATATGAACCAACAAAGCCTTGACGCTGGCGTCATTGGCAAGGCGTTGCAATGCTTCATTGCGATCAGGGTCATCGACGATAATGTTGTCGACATCCAAAATGGCAATGTGGTTACGGCCACCGAAACTATCGAAACGCCCAGCGGCAAAAATCACGAGAGCCGCCACAGCAAGGATTGCCGCAATGCGCCAGAAAGTCAGGCGGCGTTTTAGTCGTCTCCGATCAAGCAGCGTGTCTAAATCCATATTCATTCCAGCGATAGCTCATACCCTGTGTACAAAAAAATATCAAAAAAATACCTGGGGGGACGTGTTTATCCACCCAGGTATAATTTTAATTAGATTAGATGAAAAAGACTAATTATTTGTCATCACCTTTTTTAGCAGCCGCTTTTTTCTTAGCAGGCGCTTTTTTCTTGGCGGCTGTTTTTTTCTTAGCTGCCGCGGCTTTTTTCTTAGCAGGCGCCTTTTTCTTCGCCGCTGCTTTTTTCTTGGCCGCTTTCTTAGCTGGTTTTTCTTCAGCTTCAGCCTCTTCAGCCGGAGCTTCTTCAGGAGCCGCCTCTTCGGCCGGAGCTTCTTCAGGCGCCGCCTCTTCAGCTGGTGCTTCTTCAGGAGCCGCCTCTTCAGCAGGGGCTTCCTCAGGAGCTGCTTCCTCTTGAGGTGCTTCTTCGGCAGCTTCTTCAGCAGCGGAGCTGCGTTCTTTCAGTGCTGCACCCAAAATATCACCAAGTGAGGCGCCGGAATCGGATGAGCCGAATTCAGCCATAGCGATTTTCTCTTCCTGAACTTCGCGAGCTTTAATCGACAGATTAACTTTGCGGGAACCCTTGTCGACCGAGGTCACCAGAGCATCGACGACCTCACCGGCAGCAAAGCGGTCTGGGCGCTGTTCAGAGCGGTCACGCGACAAATCACCACGGCGGATAAAGCCGGGCACATCATCGTTGACGGTAACTTCGATACCATTGTCGACAACATTGGTGATTTTACAGGTCACGATATCGCCTTTTTTCAGCTTGTCGATGCCACCAGCAACCGGATCATCGGTCAGCTGCTTGACGCCAAGACTGATGCGTTCTTTCTCGATATCGATATCCAGGATTTTCACCTTGATAGTATCGCCTTTGGTGTAATCCGCGATCGCATCTTCACCGGATTTAACCCAATCAAGATCAGACATATGAACCATGCCGTCGATTTCCTCGGTCAGGCCGACAAAGAGGCCGAATTCGGTGATATTTTTAATTTCACCTTCGAGCTCATCGGCGACTTTGTATTTTTCGGTAAAGTCGATCCAAGGATTGGCGGTGCATTGTTTGAGGCCAAGGCTGATCCGGCGTTTGGAGGAATCAACGTCAAGGACCATAACTTCGACTTCCTGGCTGGTGGAGACGATTTTGCCAGGATGAACATTTTTCTTGGTCCAGCTCATTTCGGAGACATGGACCAAGCCTTCGATGCCGGCTTCGAGTTCAACAAAAGCGCCGTAATCGGTAATGTTGGTTACCCGGCCATTGAATTTGGTTTCGATCGGGTATTTTGCTTCGGCACCTTCCCACGGATCAGATTCAAGCTGTTTCATGCCGAGCGAAATACGCTGGTTTTCAGCATTGAAGCGGATGACCTGAACATTGACGGTTTCGCCAACCTGCAGGGCTTCGGAGGGGTGGTTGATGCGCTTCCAGGCTATATCGGTAACGTGCAATAGGCCATCGACACCACCGAGATCGACAAATGCACCGTAATCGGTGATGTTTTTAACCACACCTTCAAGCACCTGGCCTTCGCTCAAGTTCGAGATCAGCTCCGTGCGTTCTTCGGCGCGGGTTTCTTCCAGCACAGCGCGGCGTGACACCACGATGTTGCCGCGGCTGCGATCCATTTTCAGGATTTGGAACGGCTGCGGGTTGCCCATCAGCGGGTTAACGTCACGGATTGGCCGGATATCGACCTGACTGCCTGGCAGGAAGGCCACAGCGCCCGAAAGATCGACGGTAAAGCCGCCTTTGACGCGGCCAAAGATAACGCCGTTGACGCGTTCCTCGGCTTCGAAAGCTTTTTCCAGGACGGTCCAGGCTTCTTCGCGGCGCGCTTTGTCGCGGCTCAGCATGACGGTGCCGTCGCGGCCTTCATAGCGCTCGACAAAAACGTCGATTTTATCGCCGGCGTTGATGGTTACTTCGCCGCCTGGCTCGGTGAATTCTTTAACTGAAACAGCGCCCTCCGATTTCAGTCCGACATCGATAACCACGATATCGTTTTCAATCGACAGGATGGTGCCGTTGACGACGCGACCTTGCAGACGGTCTTCCTCTTTGAAAGACTCTTCTAAAAGATCGGCAAAATTTTCATTTGTAAGGGGGGGTAGTTCTTCTTGGTTGGTTTCTACATCAGCCATTTCTGGTATTCCTCATATTCTATTTCGATTTCAGGCCGGCTGGTTGGTTCCAGCGGTCTTGATCACAACAAATCCGCAGTCTCCGATTTCAGAGTATTGCGGGGTTCAAACACCAAAACCGAAAAGCCACCGAAGTGGTATTCATCTAGGTCTGTGGTGGTATTAAGTTCGAGAAGATATAAAATTCAGCGCTGCGGTAAACACCGCGTCCGCGTCCATATCACTGGTATCAATCACCTGTGCATCTTTGGCCGGCTCCAGGGGCGCCACCGTTCTAGAGCGATCCCGCTCATCCCGGTCAACAATATCCCTCAAAACGGCGCTACGTATAGCCTTCTCGCCCCGCTCTTGCAACTCTTTATAACGTCTTTCTGCGCGCACTTCGGGAGAGGCTGAGATGAACAATTTATAAGGCGCATCCGGACAGACCACGGTGCCGATATCGCGGCCATCCAAAACGGCTCCAATTTTGTCATTTGGCGGATTAGTTGCGAAATTACGCTGGAATTTCAACAGGATATCACGCACTGCCGGAATGGCGGCGACTTGGGAAGCGGCATTGCCCGCCGCTTCATCGCGCAGGCCTGCCACATCAAGATCGTCGAAAACTAGCGATTGCGCCGCCTCAACGGCAATTTTTTCCTCTGCCGGGTCACCAATTTCAAGCGCTTTGAGGCCAACTGCGCGGTAAATCAGGCCGGTATCCAGGCGCGCCAAATTAAAATGATCGGCCAATTTACGGGTGAGGGTGCCTTTACCCGCTGCCGCCGGGCCATCGACTGCGATAATCATACTTCAGCTTCTTTCATATCGGCACCTAGATTATTCATAAGGCTCAAAAATCCCGGGAAGCTGGTTTCTATCGGCCCGCCGTCATCAACTGAGACAGGCTCCTGGCTCGCCATGCCGAGTACTAGATAAGACATGGCAATGCGGTGATCGAGGCGGCTGCTGATGGTAACCCCGCCCATAGGTGCCGTGCCGGCGCCATGAATGGTCAGACTATCCTCGGTTGCTTCAGTTTCAACGCCACAGTCTTTGAGCCCGCTGGTCATCGCTTCCAGGCGGTCAGATTCTTTAACCCGTAATTCGCCGACACCTTCAAATACGCTGGTACCGTCGGCGCAGGCAGCGGCAACCGCCAGGATCGGGTACTCATCAATTTGGCTCGGTGCTCGCGAAGCCGGGATAGTGGCGCCGGTTAGCGCACTGGCACAGACATGAATATCGGCGATCAGTTCACCGGCGGCGTCGCGCTCATTTAAAATCTCAATCTCCGCCCCCATGTCCTGCAGGCTTTCGAGCACTCCGGCCCGGAGTGGATTAATACCGACATTTTCGATGGTGAGGTCCGAGCCCGGTGTAATCAAAGCGGCGACGATCAAAAAGGCGGCAGAAGAGATATCGCCAGGCACGATAATTTTTTGCCCGATAATTTCAGGCTGTCCCACCAAAGTAATTTGCCGCGCGCCACCTTCCCTTTCCTCAACCGAGATGTCAGCACCAAAGTATGCCAGCATTTTTTCGGTGTGATCACGGCTTGGCTGGGGCTCAACAACGATGGTGTTGCCTTGGGCATTGAGCCCGGCCAGCAGGATGGCTGACTTTACTTGCGCCGAGGCGACTTTGAGGGTTTCATCACCGGGCAAGGCCATGCCGGTGCCAGTAATGGTGACCGGCAATTTGCCGCCAGTCCGGGCAACGAACTCTGCGCCAATATTGCGCAACGGTCCCATCACCCGCTCCATCGGCCGGGAGCTTAGCGAGTCATCGCCCGTTAGGGTCACCGAAATGTCATGGCTCGCCAGGACTCCCATCAGCAGTCTCGCCGCCGTGCCGGAATTTCCGAGATCAAGCACGTTAGCGGGTTCAATCAAGCCGCCAATACCCCGGCCATAAACTTGCCAAGTATTATCTTGCGGCTCGATCCTAGCACCCAGTTGCCGCATCGCCGCGGCAGTCGCTAAGACGTCTTCCCCTTCAAGTAAGCCGGTGATGGTGGTTTCACCCACTGCCAAGGCGCCAATCATCAGCGCCCGGTGCGAGATTGATTTATCCCCCGGTACGGTGATGGCGCCGGTTAGCGCGGCTGCCGAAGTTGAGCGAATAGAAGTCAATATTTGTCCTTAGTCATTGATTTTGGGCGCATATTCTGAGGTCTCTAGCACTTTTGATCGGTCAGGGGTAGGGGGCCCCCAATAATATTTTGCATATATGTGATTATTTTTTACTCAATAGCGGGTTATAGCATAGTCACAGTTGTTGACAGGACCGGTTGAACATGGCACATGGCGCGCTCTGAATTTAAATCTCCAGCAAAGTAATAATTCTAAGAGGAGAAAAGAGTGGCGAAAGCAAAAAAAGATTTGGGCACCAAGCTGAGCTGCCAAAGCTGTGGCGCTAAGTTTTATGACCTAAAAAAGAAGAACCCGGTTTGCCCGAAATGTGATGAAGCCTATGTCGCGGCGAAGCCTAAAACCCGCCGGACGGCGGTAAAATCAGCTGAACCGGAAAAACCGGCGGAAGCAGCTGCTGCCGGCGAGACTCCGGCCAATGATGATGCACCGAAAACCGAGGACGAAGCACTCAAAGAAATTGAAGTTGAAGTCGAAGATGACGACGATGAGCAAGATAAATCCTTGATGGAAGACACTTCTGACATCGGAGGCGATGAAGACGACATGGCAGGTGTAATTGATAATATCGATACTTCAAGCGACGCTAAAGATACGTAATTTGCTAAATTTTTGCCGAGACCGGTGGCCAATCGGCCGCTGATTCCGCAAATAAGACTTGCCTAAAAGGGAGCATTTCTCTTATGTTCCCGCCGCTGTCACCGTCACTATCATGTGATTTTCGGGAGCAGCATCTAAATATCGTGGGGCCGTAGCTCAGTTGGGAGAGCGCTACAATGGCATTGTAGAGGTCGTCGGTTCGATTCCGTCCGGCTCCACCAA
>CAZMHI010000040.1:0-44421 GCA_964566055.1 uncultured Rhodospirillaceae bacterium | reverse complement strand
TCAGGAATGGCAAACAAACCTAAAACGACAGGAATTAGAGGAAGATTATCGATAAGGTAATCGGTACCAAAGTAAAATCTTGGAATAGAAATCGTTTCTGCATATCCAACCGTCGACATGAGTATGCCCAAGGCCGCGACGGTCAGCCCTTTGAAGATCGAACCGCCAGATAGAGATCCGACCATCGCCAAGCCAAGGACCCCTAACATAAATAATTCTGGAGAATTAAAAGATAAAATAATTGGCAGGATCAATGGCAATGAAACAGCAAGAATCATCGCTCCAAATACGCCGCCAAAAGCAGACACGGTAAATGCAGCACCAAACGCTCTCGCTGCCTTGCCTTGCTGAGCTAATGGGTAGCCATCAAGTATTGTCGCTTGTGACGCTGCAGTTCCGGGGATACCCAACATTACAGATGCAATTGTGTCGCTCGTCGAAGTAACCGCGAACATACCTAACAAAAGCGCAAATGCTGGAACCGGTTCCATGCCAAAAGTAAATGGCAACAGTAGAATAAGACCAATTATGCCACCTAATCCGGGAACTGCTCCCAACCAAATACCAATGAAAACGCCAAGAAACAAATAACCGATCGCCGGCCATTCAAACACAAGGAACAACCCTGTGAAAAATGCGTCTAACATTGAGTTCCCCCCGGACCGATAATTATATTGGCGTCCATTTGAAGTTTTTTATATCCAAAAAAGTAACCTGCAGAAATTGTTAGGCCACCATACCCCAAATTACCCAGCAAAGGTCAAGCTTCGGCGGCGATTATAAAATTATAGTTTACCGGTTTTTATGGTTTGGCGGGCTGAGGGCACGATCTCCATACCACCATACTGTTGCTGTTGAGGCGGAGAAGAAGACTGAAAATATCATGTAACGCACGATATCTGTTATGTCAGACTCCTTGAGCCACTCGACTAAGGCGCCACCAATAACCAGCCAAAATATCCACGCTGCAATTAACCAAAGCACTAAGGTGAGAAATGGTCTAAACAGGGCGCGAATATCGTTCACCCATACATGAACTTTCTTGATACTTTGATCCGTCTGATGGCTTGCCCGAAGCCCCTCCCAAGCTCCTTCTTGGGAAACAATCGCCAATTCCTGCTCCGTCTCTGCAGCTCGCGCTTGCATTTGCAATTCCAGCATCTTGGATTCCTGATCCCACTTTTTTTGCTCCAGGCGCCGCGGTATCGATATTCAGCAATGCCTAAATCGGGATTGCGTGGTGAAAACCGATCAAGGTGAAGGGTATGTAAAGAAACTTATTTCCGGACTGGATCCAAGTTCCTTTACGCTCATTTCTTACAATGCGCCGGCGATCGAAGGCGTCCGGCTCCTTTGGGCAGCCCCCATTATATGGGTGAAGCGAAACTAACTTAATTCGTTTCAATCTATAAACTTTTTTATTTAGAAAGTGTTGCGCCCTGTAAGTATTTGAAATTCAGTTATTTTTAATTCTATTTTATAATAGTTTACGACCAATAATTGGAATATTATTCCATAATACCATAATTATATAGGTTGTTAATATGATTTCTTATCAAAATTTAATTTGTTTGCATAATTTTTACAATGGGCCACTACTGGAATCCGAAAGATTTCGGACCCTGTTTGATTTAGATAACCAATATGAATGTGCTCGGGCCCTCATCATGGTTCAGCACTTCTCTGAGATGAGCTCAGCCTTGATCAGAACCATTGGCTCCTTGGGTCAGGATACCTTTGCCAAGACCCAACGAATATTTTTTCGTCAAGAACTGACTGAATTGCTTAGACAAAGGCGAAAATGGAAAGTTTACCAAAGATCGCTTGGAGACTGCCCACATACACATATGTGAGCAAATCTCAGCGAGTCTTATTAGCCTGCGGTAAAGCCGCCATCGACATACATGACTTGACCGGTACAAAAATCAGATGCCGGCGAAAGCAAATATAGCGCCATGCCGATCAGATCATCGACTTCACCCAACCGGCCCAAAGGAATGCGTGACAAAGAACGCGCCTTAGTTGCCTGACCAAGTTCATCATCGCCATACATCCAGGCCGTCAAATTTGATCTGAACACGGTTGGCGCAATCGCATTTACCGTCATGCCGTATTTAGCCCATTCCGTGGCGAGCACGCGGGTCATTGCATCGGTTGCGCCCTTGGAGGCGCAATAACCGGTATAGCCGGAAATATTGCCATGACGGCCACGCACCGACGACATCAGCAGCATTTTGCCTTTGATCTCGTTCTCAATCCAATAGGAACCGACGGCCTTAGCCATAAACCAGGCGCCTCGAACATTGGCATCCATAACGTCCTGCCAGTCTTCGTATTCCAATTCGTGGATAAAGCCAGCTTTGTTGTAGCCGGAACCAATCACCAGCATTTTGATCGAGCCGAAATTATCGAGCGCGGCATCACGCATGGCCTCAGCGTCTTCCAAACTATCGGGACGGCGGACAATGTAGGCTGCCTTGCCGCCAACATCTTCGACGTCTTTGGCAACTGATTTAAGTTCTTCTTCATTGCCGGACGCCAGCAAGACATTGGCGCCCTGGGCACCCAGCGTAATAGCAACTCCGCGGCCAAAGGCGCCTGAAGCACCGGTGACGATAGCTGTTTGCCCGGAAACGTCGAACATTTTAGAGGGATCTTTCATCCACTCCGTGACGGCACCAATTTCATTATCAGACATGTTATCCTCCCCCTTATTTACCTGTTTCAAACCTAAAGTTTTGATCCGGATCGATGGCCGCCATCACTCGAACAGCACAACCATCACCACCTTTCCAACGCCATGGAAAGCACATGAAAGTACAGCGCTTGCCGGTTACGGCATCCAAATCACCGCCGACATTCTCAATGCCGGGAATACCACCTTGAACCATCAGCGTTTTATGGCCGGCTTCCCATTCGGGAAAGTCATCCGCTACATCGCGACCAGTGTATTCCTTATATTCAGCGACCAAATGAGGATGAGAGGGACCAAGTCCGTGGTCAACCAGCTTGGTTGCCATTGGATGATCATTGGCCTGTACATCGTAGCCGACCATTTTAACTTTCTTATCCACCAGCCACTGGGCGCCTTCTTTATAGATGCCGGGCGAGTAGGCAAAATACTCATCGGTATCGGCATATTTATGGTGCATGCCGGTATTGATCATAACGATGTCACCTTCTTGAATTTTCGGAGTGACGTTTTCCAAATCTTCAGCTGTTATGACCTCCCATTTTCCTTTGGGAATTGATACCGCAACGCCGGTGCCGAAAAAGCGCCATAGGGGATAACCCATTATGTCAGGTGTATTTTCGGTTACATGTATTGGCGCATCCATATGGGTGCCGCGGTGCATAATGGCGTCAACTTCATTTTGGTAGAAGCCGTCTTTAGCGTGGAACTTCTTAACCTTAACGTTTACCGCCGGCGTCGATGGCCATTCGGGCATGTGATGTCCCCAAGCATGGGTCAGGTTATAGAGTTTTACGCCATCTCTGGTGATGGTTTCGCTTGTTGTATCAGACATTTTTTTATCCCTCCTCGCCGGTGTCAATACGACAATTACCGCCGGGATCTATCATGGCGACAAAACGCACGGGACAGGCATCGCCGTGCTCCCAATTCCAAGGCGTGGCATATAAAGTGGCGCGCTTATTGATCAAATCATCAACGTCGCCGCCAACCTGTTCTATGGTCGGAATTCCCGCCTCTAACAAAATCTTGTGGGCAACATTCCAATCCGGATGGTCGTCTTTCGGATTGCTCCCCATTTCTTTCTCATATTTTGCAATCAGCCGGTTCATCAAAGGTCCGTTACGATGCGGTCCAAGTGAAGTTGCTAAGGGATGGTCAACTTGAGGCGTATCTACACCAACCATTTTGACGCCCTTTTCCACCAGCCATTCGGCGCCATCTTTCGACAATCCGGGTGATTCGCCAAAATATTCGAGACTATCTGAGTATTTACGATGCCAGCCGGTTACGATGACGACAAAATCACCACTCTGGATTTCAGGTGAAGCGGCTTCGAGATCTTCGGCTGTCACCAATTCCCAGCGCTCTTTGGGCAGTGATAAAATCACACCATTGCCAAACAAGCTATCTAAAGGGATACCGGCCACTCCGACACCACCTTGCACCAAATGAATGGGTGCGTTCATGTGGGTGCCGGTGTGCATCACAGTTGTGAAGTGATGCGTCATAACCCCATGTTGCCCATGCTTGACGTTTCGGAACATCGCTACATCAGCGTTGCCCGGCAGCGACGGCACACCGTGCCCCCAAACATGACTAAGTTCATATAATTGCAGTCCTGAACCTGGATCAACCACATGGGTCATCGTCCGGCCCTCCTCTGATATAATTAATTACTATCTCGGCCTATAGTGGATCAGATATCTATTTTCGTCCAATGTTAGATCGCACCATAACCATAACCCCTAGTTATTTTAGTTGGACAATAATGGCTAAAAACGGTTATTTTTGTAAAATAATAGTAATTTGAATATGCTTATTAGGAATATCAGAGGAAATCTAAATTGTCCTACCCCATAGACCATCGCCTGATCAGGCAATTTCTAGCAACCGTCGAGCATGGCAACATAACAGCGGCCAGTTATGCGCTTCATATCAGCCAGCCTGCGCTAACTAAAAACATCCGTAAACTTGAAGAAATGATGGGCGTTAAATTGCTTGAGCGCCATTCGCGCGGCGTTGAAGCTACCTCTTATGGCGAGATATTGGTTCGCCGTGGCAAATTGGTTGAACTGGAATTTGAATATGCTGCCGCGGAAATCGAAGCTATGAAGGGCGGCACCAAGGGCACAATCCGTATCGGCACCAGCCCGGTTTTCGCAAGCCTCTATATGCCAAAAGTATCAGCGGCCATCGTACAAAAAAATCCTGGTCTCAAGATCGACCTCACCATCGGCGTTCTAGACACGCTGGTCCCTGGGCTCCTTCAAGGTGATCTCGATATCATTTGTTCTGCCCTGGATTTTCCCGACCACCCGGAGATCGTGAAAGAACATCTAATCGACTTTGAGCATGCCGTCTTTGCCCGGGCCGAACACCCGCTTGCTGACAGAACGAATATCGAAGCCAAAGATTTGATGGCCTATGAATGGGTAATGCTGGCGCAAGATCATGTTGCCATTAGCCGCCTTGGATCATATTTCTCAGCCAATGGCATTAGTCCACCGCGGGTCGCCATGGAGACAAATTCCTTTGAGACGGCTTTTTCTATGGTCAAGGAAGGCGATTTCTTAACCAGTGCGACATCTTCCCTGGTTGAGTTTGCCCAATTGGCGGGACTAGCCTTGCTCGACGTTCGAGGAACCCTTTGGCACTTTCCTGCCGGTGTCTCCTACCGGCGTACCACTTCTACGCCAAACGCTATTAACGCCGTTATTGAAAACTTGAAAAAAGTGGTTCGGTCGTAGTTAACCAGCTTTCTCATTTAAGGCTCGCCAGACCCGTTCCGGTGTTGCCGGCATGGCAATGTCATCAATTTCCAGAGCATCTGTAATAGCACCGATAACGGCCGGTGGAGCGCCAACAGTTCCCGTTTCGCCAGCGCCTTTTACGCCGAGGGGATTTGACTTTGTTGGTATTGATAAATTCTCAACAGCAAATTCCGGAATATCATCTGCCCGTGGCATGCAGTAATCCTGGAATGAGCCCGTGAGCAATTGCCCGGTTTCCTCGTCATAGATCATGTCTTCGAAAAGAGCCTGACCGATTCCTTGCGCAACGCCGCCATGAATTTGCCCCTCCAGCAACAATGGATTTATAACCGTGCCGACATCATCGACGATGACCAAGCTTGCTAGTTCGACATTGCCGGTATCAGGATCGATTTCCACTTCGGCAATTTGGCAACCGTTTGGATAGTTACCCATGCCCGGATTAAAATCACCTACCGCCTCCAATCCCATGGGTAAATGCGGCGGCCACATCATCGGCGTGTAAGACATTTTTGCCACTTCCACGATATTGATTTTCTTATCGGTTCCGGCAACGATAAAATCACCGGCATCGAACTCGATATCGCCTTCACCCGCTTCCAACAAATGACCCGCAATTTTCTTACCTTTTTCGATAATGCCATCGGCCGCAATTTTCAGAGCCGAGCCACCAACCGTCATTGAGCGCGAGCCAACGGTTCCCCGACCCATCGCAACTTTATCAGAATCTCCCTGAATAAGATGAATACTTTCAAACGGCACACCAAGAAACTCCGAAACCATCTGGGAATAGATGGTTTCGTGCCCCTGCCCGTGAGAATGAGTGCCGGCAATCACGGTGACATCACCGCCCGGATCAAAGCGTATTTCCATTCTTTCGTTAAAAGGGGCTGCAGATTCCATATAAACCGCTACACCTCGACCACGTAACTTGCCACCAGATTCACTCTCAGCTTTCCGAGCTTCAAACCCATTCCAATCGGCAGCCTCGATACCTTTATCCATGACGGCTTCAAAATCACCGCAATCCAGATTTGGCATGAGGGCGGTTTGATACGGCATTTGATCCGCCTTGATTAAATTCCGGCGTCGCAATTCAATCGGATCGATATTGAGTTCACGCGAAGCGATATCAAACATACGCTCCAAGATATATGCTGCCTCGGGGCGGCCGGCCCCCCGGTAAGGTGCGGTGGCTCCCATATTGGTGAACAGACATCGGGTCGTGACGTCAATCGCCGGAATGGCATAAACACCTGAAAGTAAAATGGTGAAAAACATCGGAGAGATACCGGCCGCCGGGTTGAGGTAGGCGCCAACGTTATAATCCGCCGATACTCGGAGACCGGTTACTTTACCCTTAGCGTCAAATGCTATTTCACATTCGGCAATTACGTCCCGGCCATGAGTGTCGCTTAAGGCGGATTCGAGGCGATCAGCGACCCATTTGACTGGTCTGCCAATACGCTTGGCACCCCACAGAACGAGAATATCTTCGCCGTAAGAACCGCCTTTCATGCCAAAGCCGCCACCGACATCGGGCGCGATAATTTGCAGTTTGGCCTCTGAAACTTTCAGCGATTCATGAGCAAGTTCTTCACGCACGCGATTGGGGCCTTGATTACTGGCATAGAGCACATATTTTTGCTCCCCCTGGTCATAAACACCGATTGAGGCACGTGGCTCAATGGCATTGGTATTCACGCGATTATTGGCAATTGTCGCTTTGACGACACGGTCAGCATTGCCAATAGCTTCTTCCACACCGGGCACATTTCCCGCTTTAAAAGTAAATGACAAATTACTGTCCGTGCCCTCCCATACCAAAGGTGCCTCTGAATGACGCGCTTGCTGGGTACTGGTTGCAGCTGGAAGCGACTCGTAATCGATCTCGATCAACTCGGCAGCATCTTTAGCCTGCTCTAGTGTTTCAGCAATGACAAAAGCGATAGGAGCGCCGACACATTTAACAGCTTCCCGAACCAAGGCACCATATGGTCGCTGCACACCTTCGCCAGCCATCAGCATTGGCATCATGGTGTGGCAAGAAATGTCTCCATAACCATCTGCGACATAGTCCTCACCGGTTAAGACCACGATAACGCCGGGCGCTTCTTGAGCTACACTGATATCAATTGAATTCATACGGGCATTCGCATGCGGTGATCGCAAAACATAGCCATAGACCATATTGGGCAGTTCGATATCACCGACGTAGCGGCCACGGCCAGTTAAGAATTTTGGATCCTCTTTACGTGTGACAGGCTGGCCGATACCAAATTTCATATTTTTTGCTCCCCAATTTACTAATTATTCTAATTACGTTTTAAACGAAAGGACAACGACAATCAGCCTTTTTATTAACTTACATCAAGGCTCAAATCACCCAAATCGGCTATTAATTATTCAAGAGTTCAAAGTGTTATCCGAACTAACGGCAAAGTAATTTTTTGCTGAACGTTGAGATTTACTCGAGAAAGTTCTATGGATATAACAACACTCGTCGGACTGTTTATCGGCATCACGGTTGTGCTCCTGGCAGTAATGACCGGTTCCAATTTATTTATTTTCTTCAACATTCCAGGATTGCTGATTGTATTGGGCGGCACCTTTGCGGCCACGCTCATCAAATTTCCAATGAAAATCGTTTTTTCTGCTTTTGCCACGGGTGTAAAAGCCGCGTTTGTAAATGAAAAAGAAGACATCCAAACCCTTATCGGAAATTGTGTTGAACTTGCAAAACTCTCCCGGGCAAACGGCGTCTTAGCACTTGAAGATGTCGAAATTAACGATCCCTTTCTAAAAAAAGGAATTCGTTATTGCGTTGATGGGCTTGATGGTGAATTTATCCGCAAATCGCTAACCAGTGACATGAACTTGACCATCAAACGCCATGAAGAAGGCGCCGAGATTTTTCGCGCCATCGGCGATTCTGCACCGGCTTTTGGCATGATCGGAACACTGGTCGGATTGGTTCAGATGTTGTCCGATATGGAAGATCCGAAATCTATTGGACCGGCCATGGCAGTTGCTCTGCTGACAACATTATATGGAGCGTTGATCGCCAATTTAATCGCCTTACCCATAGCAACCAAACTAAAGAAAAAAACCGAGCAGGAAAGAAATGCGAAATCAATGATTATCGAAGCGGTGATGCAGATCCAGGCAAAAACCAGCCACAAGGTATTGGAAGAATTGCTCGAGATATATCTACCTGATTCTCAACGTCATAGTGCGCCAGATGAGGCTGTGCCACAACCCGCTGAGTAGCGAGGACAAAAAAATGTCAGATAGCGCCGATGAAGGTGAAGGTGTTCCAACTTGGATTGTAACATTTGCTGATTTGATGGCATTGTTACTGTGTATGTTTGTCCTGTTGTTGTCATTCGCATCCATGGACATCAATCGCTATCGCTCAATCGCCGACTCAATGAAGGAAGCATTTGGCGTTACTTTGATATCCAAACTGGCCGGCGTTGTTGAATTGGAAGGTGACATCTCACGCAAGAACATTCGCTCCCGCCGCGCCAAACCAATTATTCAGCTGGAACTGCCGCCAGCCGAAGCTGAGGCTCCCAAAAGCAAAGAAAAGGATGAAATCTCCAAGCCAGAAAAAGCCATCGCGCCGAAAATAGAAAAATCTGAAGAAGGCCACGAAAAAATAATTGAAGCCGTCAATAGGCTCGGTAATGCGATCACCGATAAGTCGTTGTCGGATGCCATTAGCATTCACGAACAAGAAGGTGAAATCGTCATCCGCTTTCCGGATAAAACTGCTTTTCCAACGGGCACTGATGCAATCAGTGAAAGTTTCCTGCCAACTTTAAAGAGAATGGCAGAAGAAATAGCCAGTTTGGACGGCCAAATAATTGTGTCTGGTCATACCGACAACGTTCCAATTACAACCGACCGGTTTAGATCGAATTGGGATTTATCAACCGCTAGAGCTGTCTCGGTTATTCATATCATTGTTCAACATACCGGCATTGATATCAGTCGAATAACCGCTCAAGGATATGCCGATAGCCGGCCATTGGCCTCGAACGACACACCCGAGGGAAGATCCAAAAATCGGCGCATTGAGATTGCCATACAATTGAATAATTAGAATCACAGAAATAATTGATTTTTTTCTTCTAATCCCTACCTATGTTTTAGCGTCAGTTCATTTTGGATTTTTGCTATGCCTGATGTCGTTGAAATTTATCTCTGTAAAGCCGGTCAAAAGCTGGAAGAAGGCCGCCTGATCGTCTCGAACGATATATCCGATAAAGAAGCCGCCAAATCCGATGCGGAGAATAGATGCAGGATTTCGCCGTCACTTGCGCGCGTTGCATATTATGCGATTAACGCAAATGGTGACTTTAAGCCCTATTACTCCTACGCTAATCCCAATGTTCAAAATGAAATGCCGAAATCAAAACCGCAGCTTGAGACCAAAAAACGCAAGCGGAAAAAGAAGGCGGTTAAAAAAGGCTTTTGGGCTAAATTAAAAAAATCTATGGGAATTTAATTGCGGATTTGTCTTGACTTAGAGTCCGGATAGGAGTCTAAGGGCGCCAACGACACTCCCTTTAAGATCATTTTTTTGATCGCCTACCGGCACCAGGTCTATTGCCGGTTCGTTTACACCATGATGATTGGTCACACTTCTTTCCAACATATGCGGGCGTTTCGTAAGTCGGTTCACTGCCTCAATAGATTTAAATTGGCACGCCGCTTGGACACAGCTTGCATTGTGCTTGCACGCCCGCCGTTCCGCTATTGGAGCGGAGGGTTATGATATTTATTTGAGAAAGAAAAATAATAAATGACTAATTTTACGAGCCTTGAATTGGCTCAACCCATCCTTCGCGCCATTAAGGACGAAGGATATTCCACCCCAACCCCGATCCAGGGCAAATCCATTCCACCGATGCTCGAAGGGCGCGACATCTTAGGTGTCGCTCAGACCGGGACCGGTAAAACGGCTGCCTTTGCCCTGCCAATTATCAATAAATTGGCTAAAAATGGCGGCAAGTTGTGTAAGTTTCAGCCGCGCGCGCTTATTCTGGCGCCAACCCGTGAATTGGCGGGCCAAATTGGCGATAGCATACGCAGCTATAGCCGGCATATGCATATTAGTTCTACCGTCGTTTTCGGTGGCGTTTCTATTCGCCCGCAAATTCAAACTCTCGGCCGCGGCGTTCACATATTGGTCGCAACGCCTGGTCGTTTGCTTGACCTGATGAACCAAGGGTATGTGAAACTGGATTCAATCGAAGTATTTATCCTCGACGAAGCTGACCGCATGCTCGATATGGGTTTCATCCCTGATGTTAAGAAAATTACCGCCAAGCTGCCGAAGCACCGTCAAACGGCTCTGTTTTCAGCTACCATGCCGGATTCAATTCAGGGATTGGCTGATAGTCTGTTGGAAAACCCATTTCGCGTCGAAGTCGCTCCTGCGGCGACCACGGCCGAGAAAGTTGAGCAAAGTGTGCTCTTTGTCGCCAAAGACAAGAAACGTGCCCTGCTTGGCGATCTTATGAAAAATGATGATATCGGACGTGTGTTGATCTTTACGCGCACCAAACATGGCGCCAACCGGGTCTCCCGGCATCTTCACGAAGCCGGTATCAACTCGGATGCCATTCACGGCAACAAATCTCAGAACGCACGCCAAAAGGCTCTCAAAGGATTTAAAACCGGTAAGCTTCGGGCCTTAGTAGCCACTGACATTGCGGCCCGCGGTATTGATGTTGAAGGCGTTACCCACGTCATCAATTTCGATCTGCCCAACGAGCCTGAAAGTTATGTTCACCGTATCGGTCGAACCGCCCGGGCAGGCGCAACGGGCGTGGCAATCTCATTTTGTGATCACGAAGAGCGCGCCTATTTGTATGATATTGAGAAAACCATCCGTCAGGCTGTGCCGGTGTTTGAAGAACACCCTTACCATTTGGCAGAGATCGCTAACGATACAAACGCCAAAAAGCCCAAGCGCCAGCAAAGACGGCGGCCCAATCGAAGCAATGGGCAAAACAACGGGCAGCGGCGGCGCAATTCTCGACGTAACCGTCAAAACGTAAAAAAAGCGGCCTAGCTTGAGTATTAATCATTGTTTCAGACCACGAGAAATTGAAAACCAATTTTAATTGGTTTTCTTCCTTGTGGTGGAATATTGCATCATGTTGGGCTAACTATGTCGGAAAATAGGGAATTTTGTGTAATGAAACTGCTCTAAAGTTAGATAATGTAATCTATCAAACTGGATTTAGCTAACGTATCGTTCACCTGAAATCTGAGCAAACGGATCGCGATGATTGAAGACTGGAAGGAAAAATCTGTCAGCATCACAGATGCGCCGCAGAATACTCGTATCTACGCGATTGGCGATATTCACGGCGAAATCGATCTGCTCAAGCAAATCCACCAATATATTATTGAAGATTTAAACAGCGCGGCGCAGCGCAAGATCGTTATGGTCTATCTCGGCGATTACATAGACCGTGGCCCCGCTTCATCTCAGGTCGTCGAATATTTGCTCTCTGATCCACTAAAAATCATATGCCCTGGCTTAAGTAAAATTTTTCTCAAAGGCAATCATGAGGATTTTCTGCTGCGCTTTATTGATCATAAAGATATCGGCACTGACTGGTTAGCAAATGGTGGATCGGCAACCTTAAAAAGTTACGGTATCGAAGCTACCAATTGGGATGAACAATTGAACTTGAAAGCTGCGCAGAATGAATTTGTCAGTATTCTGCCGGAAGCGCATTTAGAGTTTTTTCAAAGCCTGCAATATTATATCGAACTGGGCGGATATTTATTCGTTCATGCCGGCATTCGTCCGAACATCGCCCTTGAAGATCAAAACCCAATAGATTTTGTATGGATTAGAGAGCCTTTTTTGAGTTCCTCAGTTGATCATGGAAAATACGTTATTCACGGGCATTCTATTTTTATTGAACCTGATTTGCAGTCCAATCGAATGGGAATTGATACGGGAGCCTATCGAAGCGGGTGCCTTACTTGCGCCGTTTTCGAGGACAAAACCGTTCGTTTTCTCCAGACTTAGGAAATTAACATGCGTGCATCTGCGTTAAGCACGCTGCTTTTCCAAAAGCCCGACCGAGAATGACATAATCGGCGGCACCAAGGCCAACGTGAGAACGGCAGACAGCGACAGTCCGCCGAGCACCACTGATCCCAATCCCCGATAAAGCTCGGAGCCAGCGCCGGGGAACAGCACCAGCGGCAACATGCCAAAAATCGATGTCAGGGTCGACATGAAGATCGGACGTACCCGGTTGCGGGTGGCCTCCTGGATAGCATCATTTGCCGGCATTTTTTCAATCCTAATATGATGTAGGGTCTGGTGGACCAGCAGGATGGCATTGTTAACCACAATGCCGACCAGAATAATAAAACCCATCATAGTCAACATATCGAGTGACTGATCAACATACATGTTAAGAATGGCAAGTCCCATCAGCCCGCCGGCAGCAGCAACTGGCACCGAAAGCATGACGATAAAGGGATAGATGAAGCTTTCGAACAGCACGGCCATCACTAGATAAACGATAACGATGGCGAGTAGAATATCGAAAACAATTTCGTTCCAGGTCTCGGCGAGCTTATCGGCGCTGCCGGAAATTCTAATCTGAACACCATCCGGCAATCCGCGTTTTAACATCGGGCCGACAACCTGATCTCGGATAACGTCAATTGCCTGTTCCAAGGGGATATTGTCCCGAGGGCTAACTTGCAAGGTGACGGTGCGGAACCGATCAATACGCCTAATCTGTGTCGGGCCTGTGGTTACTTCAATATCACTCAGGCTCTCAATCGGCAGTATGCGGCCATCCCGGGTAACCATAGGTAGATCATAGATCGCCTGGGTATGTTCCTTGTCAGGTTCAGGTCCCTTCAGTGTCAAATCGATACGTTTACCTTCATACGTTACTTCCGCAATGCGTATACCGTCATTGAATGCATCCAGGGTTTGGCCTAACTCGAACGCTGTCACGCCATTATCCGCTAATTTTAGCCGATTGGGTCGCACTCTAATTTCAGGCTCTCCCAGGGATAAAGACGGCATAGGTCGAATACGGTTACCTTGCGGCGGTGGAAATTTACCTAATAGGCGGAAGAACGTTGTCTGTGCAATTCTATAGTTCTGCGACAAATCCGGCCCGAGAATATCGACATTGATGGCCCGACCGGAACCAATTGAACGGCCCCAGAGCGAGGGTTGGAAGACGAACGCTAAAGTGCCTGGCTCGTCGCGTCCCGGCTGCTGCAAGATCGGTATCAATTCATGCGCTTTGGAGGGGTCAACATGAGTGCCGGCAATAAAGGCGCGGCCTCTAAGGGCGACAAAAAAGAACCGGTGAATTTTCTTTTCAACATCATCTGAAACTTTAGCTACGGCTTTCTCAGCTCGATCTGATGTCTCCGTCCATAGCGCCCGTGTTTTTTCCTGAACCCGGTGCATGATCTGCTCCATCGTATCCAGGTTGTAACCTGCTGGCGGTTGAACAAAGCCGATCACCAAATTTCTGTTGCCGGTAGGCAGGTAATCGAGTTTCGGCATAGCGATCCAGGCAAATAGGCTGGCCCCCAGCGTCAGGGCACAAACCACACCAAGCGCCTGCACTTTACGGTTCGCAACATACCCCGCAAAGCCGACCCAGAATTTGGTAAAACCGGAAGCAAAGGCGTCAATACCCGGCAGGTGCAATCCCTTGCCTTCATCAAAAGCGGCACTTGAAAACACCCGATTTGAAAGCGCCGGAATTAGAGTTATTGAAACAAAAAGCGACAACATAACAGAGACTGATATCGCAACGCCGATATCACGAAATAACTGACCGGCTTCCAAATCCATAAACAGGATGGGGATGAAAACCATCACCGTGGTTAGTGATGAAACCAGCACAGCGGGCCAAACTTGCGACGTACCTTTATAAGCCGCCTCAGACGCGCTCATGCCTTGCTGACGCAAACGGAAAATATTTTCCAAAACAACGATTGCTGCATCAACCACCATGCCGACGGCAAAGGCGATTCCCGCTAGGCTGACAACATTCAAGGAACGGCCAAGCGCCGCCATGGCGACAAATGTTCCGATCACTGAGACCGGAATAGCCGCGCCAATTACAATCGTCGGCCGCCAGGAGCGCAAAAACAGGAGCAAAATAAGCACTGCCAAGCCACCGCCGATATAGATGTTTTGAACAACCAGATCGATAGATGAGTTGATGTAATCGGTTTCGTCATAAACCTGCTGCATGCGCAGACCGGCCAAACGCACAGGACCGGTGGCCAGGTCATTTGCCACACGCCTGACATCCTTCATTGTCTCCAGTACATTGGCGCCTTGCTCACGGGTCAAATTCAGGCCCATGGCGGGTATGCCTTTTAACCGGGCACGGGCAAAGGCTTCTTTGTAAGAAACTTGAACCTGAGCGACATCCGCCAAGGTAACACGGCCGAGACCACCGCCGGCCCCATTTTTAGACTCGCTTCGTAGCAAAATACTGCGCACTTCATCAGGCGATTTCAACTCGCCTTCAGTGCGCACAACATAGCGGCGCTTACCTTCATTTACATCACCGCCCGTAATGGAGGCGTTCTCAGCTCTCAACTTGGCGACGATCTCTGAAATCGTCATCCGGTAATGAGCCAACTTTCCTGGATCAACGATAATTTGGATCTCACGTTCATTTTCACCAAAAAGATTAACACCGCTGACGCCCGGAATGCTTTCAAAGCGCTCACGAATAACATCCCGCAAGAAATCTCCATACGTCGTCATCGCCCGCTCATTGCCGTCCATGCGTTGCAGGCTAAACCAGGCGATCGCATTGTCCTCGGTGCCGGAAGTACTGATCACGGGTTCATCAGCTTCAGCCGGGTAGCCGGTTACGCGATCCAGGCGATTGGCCGTTAACAAAAGGATACGGTTGAAATCCAAGCCGGGCGCAAATTCTAGCGTGACAACGCCCTCATTGTGCTTGGCTTCACCGACAATGCGTTTGAGCCCCTCAATGCCTTTAAGCTCTTCCTCCTGCTTGGAGACAATTTCCCGCTCGACTTCGTTGGGGGAGGCACCACGCCAACTGGTTTTAATAATAATTACCGGTTGACGAACGTCAGGAGACATTTGGATGGGGATTTCATTTAGCGAGACCCAGCCAAAAAGCACGATCATTAGCACCATCGCAACAACCGCAATGGGACGCTGGATGGAGAGCTGGATAATGTTCATCTAACTCTCCAATCTATTGCACTATTTTTACGCGGCCACCGGCGCCGAGACGCTCGTTTCCGCGGATGACAACTTTGTCACCTTCCTTGAGACCTTTTAACACCTGGAATTTATCACCGACACCGCGACCCAGTTGAACATTACGCATCGTTGCGCTGGTGCCTGAGACGACAAACACAATATTTCCATTCGCCCGGCGGATAACAGCATCTTTGTGAACGGTTAGAATTTTATTTCCATTGGTTAAAGGCAATTCAACCGTGACGCTTTGATTGTTCGCCATTTTTATAGCGTCCTGCCCAAATTCAGCTATCAAACGGATTGGCCGCGTGCGGGTTCTAACATTCTCACTTGGAATAATAGACCTGACTTTTGCCGGATATTTCTTACCACCTTCAACAATGATTGTGGCTGCGGTTCCTAAATGCAGGCCAACCACACGAAAGCTCGGTATGTCCACCTCGACTTCAACCGATTTATCATTCAGTAACGTCACAACCCGAGCACCAACATTTACATAACCACCTACCTCGACATGCTTTTCGATCACCACGGCATCGTAGGGTGTTTTGATTGTGGCATTCCGGATATCAATTTGCAGTTTACTGAGGGCAGCGGTGAATTCAGCCAATTGAGCCCTACGTTCAGCAACAACGCCTTCCTGTTCTTCAAATCGGGCGCGTGAATAGGCTGCTGATTTCGAGAGATTTCTCATCCGCCGCATTTCCCGCTCAGCATTTTTTACCATTGCTTTGTGCCGGGAGACCTGCGCCGCAATGCGTTGATGTTCCGCCCGCAAGCGGCTTTTTGCCAAGGTCGCGATAACCGTGCCTTTTGCCACCCGATCACCAACATTAACGTTCACGTTTTCCACGGCACCGCTTACCCTCGCCGCCAAGGGGCCACTTTGCAGGGCTGCGATACGGCCAATGACTGAATATGATTCTGTTGTTGTTTCGAGACGGACTTCGCCCAATTTAACATTTTGCGGCGGGCGTCCGCCACCGGGTCCGGGGCGTGGCGCAGCTTTGGCCGGCGCTTCAGAGGACGTCTTTGCCGTAGCTTTTTTCGGACAACCCGTGCCTCGAAAAAAAGCTGGAATTTCGGCGCCATCAAGCCCACCATTTTTGTCGCAATCCATATCGTCAAAATTGGCTTCTAAAGGTCCCCGCGCTTCATCGCGATCTACCAGTCCATTATTATTGGTATCCAGTCCTTTAGCACGATCATTTAATGGTGGATATTTTGGTTTCGCAGCAGCTGCCTTGGGGCATCCGGTACCTTGAAAAAAGGCTGGAATTTCAGCGCCATCAAGCCCGCCATTTTTATCACAATCCATCTCATCGAAATTGGCTTCAAGAGGGCCCCGCGCTTCATTACGATCTACCAATCCATTATTATTGGCATCCAAACCTTTTGCCCGGTCATTCAGCGGCGGATATTTTTGAGCCTCGGCTACGGAGACCGAAAGCAGCAGTACCGTGACCGCAGCAGCGAGTTTGATGGGTGGCAAATATTTGAAATTCATTTTAAATATATTCCCTTAGCGCATCGGAGCGCATTTATTAAATGCTTTAAACGCCAAAATCACGGCAAATCAATCACGTCAAATAGACCAAAATTCAGGTCTCGTACAGGCTTACTTTGGCTAACGTCCTATAGAGTAAAATCCGTCGTTCTCTCAACTAACGCACGGATAATTGAATAAACGATTTTACTCAATTTGAGTACACTGTTAGGCAAATGGAAAAGAATAATATCGATAAAATGCAAAAGCCTCTTAGCCGCCGAACCGTATTGAAAACCTCTGCCGCGGGTGTGGCTTCAATTTTAATGCCCATTGGCCAAAGCGAGGCCAGCAATCCACTCCACCTCAGGCGGCTTTCAAATACCAACGAGCACTTGCCGGTCATTGGCTTAGGCTCCTTTATAACCTTGGACGTCGGCGACAGACCGGGACAATGGCGTTCCCGCCAGCAGGTCGTGCAGACTTTCCTTGATGAAGGCGGGCGGATGATCGATTCTTCACCGATGTATGGCTCAGCCGAAAAAATGATTGGGCGTTTTTTGAAACGTAGCGCCAATAAGCAAAACCTGTTTGCCACCACCAAAGTCTGGACGCCGACCAAATGGCGCGGCATTGAACAAATGAAAAATTCACGGCGCTATTGGGGGGTCGAGCGTTTTGATCTTATGCAAATCCACAATTTGGTCGATTGGGAAACTCATATGGAAACGCTGCAAGCGATGAAGGCTAAAGGTCAGGTTCGCTACATCGGGGTGACGACATCTCATGGCCGCAAACACCGGACTCTGGAACATGTACTAAAAACCCAACCGATTGATTTTGTTCAAATGACTTATAATTTACTCGACCGGGAAATCGAACAAAGACTGCTGCCAATCGCCAAGGAACGCAATCTTGCAGTTATCATTAACAGGCCCTTTCAGCGCGGTGGACTATTTGATCGATTTGAGGATAAGCCACTGCCAAATTGGGCCGGCGAAATCGACTGCCAAAACTGGGCGCAATTCTTCCTCAAATTTGTCGTTTCTCATCCAGCCGTCACCTGTGCCATTCCGGCGACCAGCCGCGTCGATCATCTACGCGAAAACATGAACGCCGGTCGCGGCCGCTTACCCGAAGCCAAAACACGGCAGAAGATGATTAAATATATCGAGAGTATGTGAGAATGTTGCCCCGGGGTGGGCAAAACTTTTCAATTATAATCAGAGCACAATCGTTCATCTCAAAAATCGTCAAACGACGCGATCAAATACTACAGCCCAAACGGGATGGCGAATTCTGAGTCAAATTAAGTATCGTAAACCCATATTCCCCAAATATTGTCTCCAGACACCTATTAAATTTAATTTTAAAACTCAGGCCGGTAAAATAAACAAGAATTTCCTTATTGTATAATTAAACCCTACTATCAGCTAAATTTCTATCCATTCATCCCCTTGTTTAAGGCGATGACCGATGGTGTTGACTTGGCCGAGAGTCTGCTCAATGAAGCAGCCTTTCTTGGCCGCCTCAATTAGGCGTTTTAAGTCATCCAGCGAGGCCTCGGAATCGATATCGATATCGAGATCAAAGCCGATAGGCTCGGTTTCATAAGGTGCGCGACCAACTACAGTACCCCGCCAATGACATTTCCCGGTTACGTTGACGCCATTGATCGGAACATCAAGACGTTTTGAAAAGGCCCTAATCTGTGTCATCAGGCAGCCGACCAAACCAGTAGCAAAATAAGCCAAGGGCGGAGGCGCCGAACTATCCCCGCCATGAAACGGGCCCTCATCAGTTGCTATTTCAAAAGTGGCGCCGCTGCCGCCATGAGTAACCGTCACCTCATTGCGCATTTTGCCGACAGCGGTTCCTGTGGCTTCCATGACAACGTCAAACGTATTTACCTTTTCATCACTCATGCTGTCTTCCTATTTCTTTGGTTTGCGAAAAATAATGCGGGCCTCGCGGCTTTTAATTCTCCAGCCGTTGTCAGTGCGGGCAAATTCTTCATGATATTCACCGACCACAAACGGGCCATCCAGCGGATACGGGGTCTCTTCTTCACCGCCATAGAGATATAGCGTGTAATAGGTCAGCCCTTTGGCGTTAGTTTTATCCACTATGTCGATCTCTGTCGAGGTCACGAAATGGCGCGTCTTATTTGGCGGCATGGTATTAACCCAGGCAATAAAATCCGCAATCGACAATTTTTCGCCCAGGCGGGTATAGGTCCCATCCGGTGTCATGAGTTGAGGCAAGTCCTCATAGCGCCGCTCATCCTGCAGTCTGCCAAAGCGCAGCGATATCGATTGACAGGCGTCTTTAATCGCTAATATCTCCAATTGATCCATATTTATTCCTTTCTACTAGAGCGCACTTTCGCGAACGGTAAATTTCTTGCGCAGCTGATCACCGATCAAATTAAGCGATAACACGGTTAAAAACAAAAACAGTGCGGGCAAAAACGTAATATGCGGGTCGGTGTTAATATCCGGAAAGCCTTGCGCAATCATGCCGCCTAAAGTCGGTGTGGGCGGCGGGATGCCAACACCTAAAAAGGCCAGCGAGCCCTCGATCATAATGACAATCGACATGAACGAAAGAATGTAGGCCATTTGCGGCAGCACGATATTAGGTAATATTTCATGCCACAGAATTCTCAAATTTGAGGCTCCTTGAGAGCGTGCCGCCTCAACAAATTCTCGGCCCGCAAAGACCAGCGTCGAGGCCCGCGCAATCCGCGTATTGGCAGGTATCGAGGTAACTGAAAGCACGATGATCAAATTGACGATTGAGGCGCCGGCAAAAAACAGAATACACATGGCCAGGACAATATTGGGGAAGGCCAAAATGATATCGGTGATACTGACAATCACCGATTCTACTTTACCGCGGTAGTACCCGGCCATCATGCCAAAAAAGAGGCCAATGATCATACCGCAAACTGGAGCGAAAAATCCGACTGTTAATGAAATTCTGGCGCCATGAATAACGCGGGCAAAAATATCCCGGCCCAAGACATCGGTACCCAACCAAAACTCAAAATTCGGCCGCGCTTTAAGGGCGGTAAAGTCGCTTTCGGCGGGATCAGATATGGGTAAAATATCGGCAAAAATAACAGTAAATAGCAGAATTGCCAGCCAACTTAACGGCAGCCAAAAAGCTAAGCCAAAACCACTCAAGGCACTTGATGAACGTTCTTGACCAACTGCAGTGGCGCTAGCGGAAATTGTGGTCATTGCCTGATCCTCGGATCGAGCGCGCCATAGATAATATCTACTGCCAAATTAATCGTCACATAGGCCATCGCCATCAAGACAATGACGCCCTGCACCATCAGTATTTCACGCCCATGAATTGAATCGACCAGCAAAGAACCGATGCCGGGCAGCGCAAAAATGCTTTCAACAATAACCGCGCCACTGATGAGATTGCCAAGCTGGATGCCGACGATGGTGATGAGCGTAAACGACGACGGCCTGAGCGCATGGCGCAATAGAATATAGAGGTTGCTGAGTCCTTTCGCTTTGGCGAGCGAGATAAAATCCTGCTGCAAGGTCTCGATTAAGTCATTGCGCAGAACCCGGCTGAGGATGGGCCACTCGATCAGCGCCAGCGCCAGCGCCGGTAAGGTGAAAGAACGGATGTTGCCGAGTGGGTCATCAAAAAACGGCACATAGCCGGTGGCCGGAAACCAGTTCAAGAGCACGGCAAAAATGAAGGCAAGCACAATGGCGATGATAAAACTTGGTGCCGCCAGAAAAGCAAAGGTAAAAGTCGTAACAATTTGATCAGTTACTTTACCGGCTCGATAGGCGGCCAAAATGCCGGCCGGAACGGCAAACAGCACAGCCAGGAACTGCGCCATCACCAGCAGCTGCAAGGTGACCGGCAGCCTGAGCGCAATGGCATCTGCTACCGTCTGACCTGTTTGGTAAGATTTCCCGAGCTCACCCGTGATCGCATTGCCGAGCCAGGAGAAGTAGCGGACGATCACCGGCTGGTCGAGGCCAAGATCTTTTCTGATCGCTTGCACGGCCTTTTCGTCAATAACCGTGCTATCGGTGCCGACTCCGGCAATGGCATCAGCAACATCACCTGGCAGCAGATCAATGAAGAAGAAGCTCAACGCCGTCACGGCAAACGTGATCGGAATCAGATGGATCAGCTTGCGGCGAATGTAATTGAGCATCTAATTCTCACGTTGAGCCAACTTCTGCAGTTGACAGCGTTTACTTCTCCAACCAGGCCTCATGAAGACGGCTGATGGTTAAGTTAGGTTTTGTTAGTCCTTTCACTTTTTTACCCGCAATCAAAGCGAAATTATTGTGGCTGCGGAATAAAATCGGCTGCTGTTTGACGACCGCACTGACATAGCCGCAATAGGCGGCCTTGCGGGTTGCCTCATCCTTAAAGCTGCGCCAAGCCTTTTCCAATGCCGCATCAACATCGGCAAAATTCGATTTGGTGCTGTTACCGCGGTTCTTGGAATAAAATGCCTGGCCCTGCAGACCTGGATCAACGGCTTCGGATATCCCAACCAGCCAGGCGTCAAATTTACCGGAACGCACTGCACGGAAATAAGCTGGTCCCGGCGGCACGACTTTCAGCTCAACCTCGACGCCCATACGTTTCCAAAACGATTGATGAAGTTTTGCGCCAACGATGAAATTCTTGATCGGCATGGTGACCATTTTGAACTTCACCGGCTTACCGTAAGCCATCAGCAAGCCTTTGGCTTTGCGCGGATTAAATTCAGGATAGCCGGTTTTGCCGCCGCAATGCCATTTAGAGCCGGGGCCGAACCAATCGGTCGAAGGCAGGCCAAAACCATCATTTGAGGCTTTCAAATCAGCGCGCCGGTTGACCGCATGAGCGAGCGCTTTACGCACCCGCACATCATTCAAGGGCGGCCGGCTGGTATTGAACTCGATTGTCGTGGTGCCGCCGACCAGCTCGGTAATGACCTGAAGATTAGCAGCCTGCTTCGCCTGATTGGCGGTCTTGCCGTCCCGGGTCAGCATGACATCAATGGCGCCGCTTTTTACCGAGTTCAGGCGCGGCAGTTCACCTTTTATGACTTTAAAAACAATTTTATCGAGATGCTGTTTTTTCGGGTTCCAGTAATGTGGATTCTTTACATAGGTGATGGAAACCCCGGGCGTCCAATTCGCCAGCATATAGGGGCCGGTGCCCACCGGCTGGCGGTTGAGCTCTTTGCCGACTTTTTGCGAATGCTTCGGCGCATTGGCCCACATCGGGTAAACCGGGTTGGAAAGAATGGCGCCAAAGGCCGGGAACGGGCGCAACATGCAGAACTCAACCGTGTGAGAATCGATGGCCACCACTTCCTTAATTGGCCCGACCATGCCGCGGAGGAAACCCCAGGCCCGGCTGGCCTGATAACGCTTGAAATGCACAACATAAGCCTCGGCGGTAAAATCCTCGCCATTGGAGAATCTGATGCCTTTGCGTAACGTCACGGTCCAGGTCTTATTGTCAGGAGATTTTTTCAAGGATTGGCCAAGTACCGGAATTAGCTTGCCGTCTTTACCGCGGCTGAACAGATCTTCATAGACCGGCAGCATGGCATTGCGCCGATTATACTCAGGTCTTGGATTCATTGATGAGTCAAAGCCGGTCATGGGCCGGTCCATGCCAACAGTAAGTGTGCCGCCCTTTGTCTGAGCCGCCACCGGATTGGCGGCAAGTAGCGCACCCGCTGCACTAACGAGTACTATTTTCAATCCATGTTTCATTTATCTTCTCCCATTTAATCTCGATGATGATACTCATAGGTTTCCGGGTCTATTAGTTCGTGCCAGTCTTTGACACCGGCGACATTCGGCTGAAACGGCGTCTCTAAATCACCGCCTTGCTCGAACATCCAATAATAGCCGCCGCGGGGGTAGTCTTCGATCTGCCAGGCATTGTTATCAAGATCGGAAAAGGTAAAACCGTAGCTGCCATGGCTGCCGCTCGGTTTGTGAATAACTTCAAAGCCAAAGCGTTCCTGATTTTCGACAATAACTTCGCGGGCCGCATCAACAATGGCCGGGCCGGCGACATCAAAGCCAATATGGTTATGCATTTTATGTTCGCGTAGCTCGGTGTCAGTTTCAATGATATCAATAACAGCTACGCTACTAAGCCGGGCCAGCAGACGCTTGGGGCCAAGCTGGACCATTTCGAAGCCGAACATCTCTTCATAAAAAGCGCGGGATTTGTCCAGATCAATCACTTCACACGTCATATGTGACATCAGGTGGGGTTTTAAGATGGAAGTTCGCTTGTCGTTGTTATTTTCAGAAATTGAACGAAGCGCATGACTGGTATCACAGTCACCGGCAAACAAATTACTATAGCCGCCAGTGGGATTTTCCAGGATTTCCCAGTAATTGCCATCTTGATCAAGCAGCATGAAGGATAGTCCTGCGTCATCTTCAGCAAGTTCGCCGACAATCTGAATATTGAAAGCGGCTTGGTGTTCTAAAGAAAGTTCCCGCGCGGCTTTGACGTCATCTCCGGTTGGCAGGTCGAAACCAAAATGGGCATTCTTGAGCCAGGGCCGCTGGGCTTTGGCCAGCCCCTTTTCACCGATAGTCACGCCGACAATCGCTGTATTGCTGCCGAGCCGGGCCACCAACGTGCGTTTGCTGGTCTTCAAGACATCAAGACCTAAAAATTCCCGGTAAAACCGCACCGATTCATCGACATCTTTAAGCGTGGCGTGACCATGCGACAGAAACGGTAAGTCTAATAGTGGTTTCATTTATCGAGCCACATTTGATGGATATAGCTCATTTTATAAACCGGCATTTTCGGACCCTTAACATAAGTGCGGGAGACCGAATAAAACGTATTGTGATAGCGCAGCAGAAACGGCTGATGTTTTAGTACCGTACTGACATAATTGCAGAATGCTGCTTTGCGTTTAGCCTCGTCTTTAAAGGGCGGATAGGTTGCTTCAAGTGCTTTATCCACTTCCGGATGGCTGAATTTAAAAAAATTTCCACCGCTTTTGGAATGCAGGTTTTGCGCCTGGAAGCCCGGATCAACCGCACCGCCAATACCTAAGAAAAACGATTGATAGCCGCCTCTAAGAAGTGGCAATACCCAGGAGGCGCCTGGAGTGCGGGGATCAACCTCAACGTCCATACCGACCCGTTTCCAAAAACTCTGGTAGACTTGCGCGCCTGTCAAAAAGACCGGGAAAGTCAATACCGAGAGCTTGAACTTGACCGGTTTACCATAGTCTTTCAGCAGCGCCTTGGCTTTGGCGGGATCATATTCCGGATAACCGGTTTTACCGCCGCAATACCATTTTGACTTGGGACCAAACCAATCGGTTGCCAAAATGCCGCCAACACCTCCCAAAGCTGCCTGGACTTCGACTTTGCGGTCAACTGCGTGGGCCAGGGCTTTCCGCACCCGAATATCATTCAAAGGTGGTTTGGAGGTGTCGAAGGCGACAATGCCGGAGCCTTGATCGACTTGTCCGAACACTTCGATACCCGGATCTTTCTCGGCCAATTTAGCGAGCTTGCCGGAATTGGTAATGTATAGATCAATGTTGCGGGCTCTGAGCCCATTGAGACGCGCTTCCTCGCGGGCCACTAGGGGCATGACGATCTTGTCGAGATATTGTTTCTCGGGGTGCCGGTAATTGGGATTACGCACCAGCGTCAGTGACACACCCTGATCCCAGCTTTCCAGCATATAGGGACCGGTGCCAACTGGCAGCTTGGCGACAAAGGGGCCCATGCTCTTGGCATGTTCGGGCGCATTGACCCAAAAAAACTGAAACGGTCCGGTGAGGGCGGCTCGAAATCCCGAATGAGGCCGCGACATGCGAAATTCAACGGTATGATCATCCAGGGCAACCACATCTTTGAGCGGGCCGATTTGGCCGCGAATGAAATTTGCCCGGGAACTTTTCATGGCGCGTTTGAAATGATCGGCATAGGCGCGCGCTGTCAGCGGCTCATCATTGGAGAATTTAACGCCTTTGCGCAGTGTTACCGTAAAGGTTTTCTGGTCTGGTGAGATTTTTAGAGCCGTACCAAGCTTGGGGATTATTTTACCATCTTTATCGAGCCCGAATAGGTCTTCATATATTGCCCGCTGAACGTTTAGCTTGGTTGGAAAGACCGTGGGATTGGTAGCCGTATCAAATCCATCAAATGTCCGGTTCATGGCGACCCGTAAAGTGCCGCCACGTTTACCTTCAGCCATCACACCTGAGGTTATGCCAACCACGGACAAAAATCCCACGACTACTGTGAGAAATGAACGTCTCATACTTCCACCCTGTTTTAATTATATACGAAATTTATTGAATTGTATGACGATTTAAATAATACTGTCTACAAGAAAAAAGACATATTGGGGAATATGCAAAATGGTTACCCGCGCAAATAATATTCGGGACGTATTAGAGCACGAAATTATTTCGGGCGTTCGTTTGCCGGGCGACCGGCTGGACGAACCGCAACTAACCGAACGTTTTAGCGCTTCCCGGACACCGGTTCGTGAAGCACTGGTTGAGCTCGCCTCAGCGGGGCTGGTGGAGATGCAACCCCACCGGAGCGCCGTCGTGGCTGAGATCAGCGTGCATCAGGTGATCCAGATGTATGAAGTGCTGGCTGAATTAGAAGGGCTTAGTGCCCGGCTCGCCGCTCGGCGGATGACCGAAGAGGAACGGGTTGATTTTGAAGCGCTGCATACGGAAATTGGCCAGCTTATCAAACAAGATAACCGCGAAAATTTTCCGGCCTTAAACAAAAAGTTTCATGACCTGATCCATCTTGGCGCCCACAACGAAATTCTAGGTTCGCAGATTGATGGCCTGAACAAGCGTCTGGCCCCGTTTCGACGTATCTTTCACGAAGAACCTCACGATCTCAAAATACCCTATGCGGAGCATGTGAGAGTTGTTAAGGCTATTAGCAATCGAGATGAAGATGCCGCCGATCAAATTTTTCGCGACCACACAGCGCTCCGTGCAGACACCATCACCGACTTTATCGCCGCCTTTAATCAACGCTTTGAACGTAAAAGTGCCTAATCGGATTTAGGAGCATTCAAATGTCAGATACCGTAGAGATTAATTGGTCTAAAGTTAAAAATATTTATGAAGGCGCCACAAAGCGCATGCAGGAAAATCCTGACCGGCCCGCCGTGGGAGCTCCCAAAGCGAAAGTGCGGGTCATTCGGGAGCGCTTGTTTGAAGCAACTGCCGAAGGTCACACTTTTCAGATCGATGAGCCGGTAGCGCGTGGAGGAGAAGGTCTGGCGCCCTCTCCAATGGCCTATTTCGCAGCCGGGGCGGCTGCTTGCCTGACCAGCCATCTGACCCAAAGTGCCGCTTTCCTAGAAATACTGTTCACTGATCTTGAAGTGGAAGCAACCGTGCTCTGGGATAATCGCCGCAAATTCAATATTGCCGATCTGGACCAAGCAGCTTTGGGTATGATCTTTAATGTTGAAATTAAATCGGACGAGCCGGAAGATAAATTAATCGAGTTACTGTTGCATGCTGAGGACGGTTGTTACGCTTCTGATGTTGTGCGTAACACTACGCCCCTCCGCGCCCATTTGATTGTTAACGGTGAAGAGGCTTATATTCATAAAAACGGTGCTGAAATCCCCGACCTTCCCTCCGGCCCCGCTTTTGGGGATAATCCCACGGGCATGAGCAAGAGTGAGATGGCGGCTAAAAAACAGTACGACTGAGGAGGTAGGACTATGCCTGATCTTGAGTATGGGCGTCGCTTGTCAGTTAAAGAAAATGCGCTGCCGGCGATTTCCGAAATCCGCAAGCAAATGACGGATGCGGTGATCGCGATTGTTGATCATCCCCCCGACTCCTGCTGTCAAATTGGCTATCACGCTGTCCCGGTTCCGCGCGCCGATCTGCCGTTGGAAAATTTCAGTAAAATCGGCATGATCGATGATATGGAAGTAACGGCGGAAGCCGGCTTGCTGCCGTCTGAAGAAACCAACATCACCCTCGGCTTTGATCGGGAGTCCGGCACTCTCGTGGCTTATGTGAATTAAAGCCATGCGGTATTTGTCGAAAAATTTAATTCTGCTGGGTTTTGGAATTGGTGCATTTTTAAATGTGCCCTCTTTAGCATTAGCCGCTGATCCTGAGCTGCCGCCCTTGGCCAAAATGCGGGATGCTAACAACAACAACCGCATCGAACGCAATGAAGCCGCAGGTCCTTTGGTCGGAAATTTTGATACCATGGATTGCGACAAGTCGGGCAATCTTGATGGCAAAGAGATTTTGGGGTTTTTTCAAGGCGTCGACTGCCCGGATTCTGATCAGACAAAAAAACAAGCAGGACCGGCCCGCGCCGCCAACGAATTGCTGTTCAATCTCTATTTACCGCGCACCACATCGATGTTTACCAAAGTGGTTAAGCCGTGGTCTGAGGCAATCGAAAAATCGACCCACGGTACCATCAAAATAAAATTCAGCGCTTCCTCCCTGGCGCCCATCAACCGCCAGCTCAGAATGGTGGCGACAGGTGTCGCTGATGCCGGCATGGGCATTCATCACTTTACCCGCCGGAAAACCGTGACCGCCCGGGTTTCTGAATTACCGTTTGCTGCCCGCTCATCCCGCGCCGCTTCGATAGCCGCTTGGCGGACAGTGCAAAAATTCGGCAAAGCTTCAGAATATAAAGGCGTTAAACTCGTCGGCCTTGTCAGCCCGCCGCCGACCCTAATTTTCAATTCTAAAAAGCCCATCAAATCGATCAGAGGATTCCGGTCGCTGAAAATATTGGCTGCGGGCTCCCTGGTCCAACCCGCTAAATTAATGGGCTCTGCCGTGGTTACCATTCCACTACCATTTGCCTATGAGCAATTTTCGCGTGGCGTCGTCGATGGCACATTTAGTAATTATGGCGGTATCAAAGAGTTCAGGCTGTCCAAGTTTGTTAAATACGCAACACCTATTCCAGGCGGGGTCGGCAACACGTCCATTTTTTTAGTCATCAACAAAAAGAAATTCGACGGGCTTGTAGATGGCCAACGCGATGCGATCATGCGCATCTCTGGTGAAAAATTCGGCGACTACTCTGCCGGCTGGGACGAGAATGAAAAAGCCTCAGTCGAAACAGCAAAGGCGGCTGGCATAACTGAAATCCCTTTGACGGCAAAAGCTCTGCAGGATTTAAAAACACGCTGGTCGGTTATAGAACCCAAATGGATCGCTGATGCGGCTAAGCTTGGCATTGACGGCAAAGCTGCGGTCGCCTTTTACCGTGGCGAGTTGGCTAAAATTGAAGGGGGTAAATAGCGCCCTTGGCGAATTTCGATGATCAGCACTGGAACGCCCCAAAACGCTCTCAATTATTTCAGAGACTCGGTAAGTTTTTAGGCGCGGCGGCAAATGTGCTTTTGTGCGTGATGGTGGTCGTCACCTGCGTCGATGTCATTGGCCGCTATTTTTTTGCGGCACCCCTGCTGGGCGCGCATGAAATGATTACCTTAGCCATGGGCATCATGATTTATTTAGGCATGCCCCTGGTCACCGCCTCCCGGGAGCATTTGGTTGTCGATCTCGCCGGCGGGATACTTGGCCCCAAAGGCAAACGCTTTCAGCAGATTGTGGTAAATGCCGTCGCGGCGCTTACCTTCATCCTCTTTTCATATTTACTGTTGTTCCACGGCTTTGGGCTGGCTGAAGATTTGATGACGACCGAGGACTTTGAAATTGACCAGGCCCCTATTGCCTTCCTGATGGCGGCCATGTGTTTTTTAACCATTTTCGTTTTTCTCAATCAGGTGTTCCGTGATCTGACCGGCAGAGGGCCGGACTATTCAAAACCGGTAAATTCTCAGACCAAAGATACACAGGAATAACCGGGGCAATGGAAGCCGGGCTCATCGGATTTGCAATCCTCCTCGGTTTGGCCTTTGCCGGTATCCATCTGGGCGTGGCGATGTTTCTAACAGGGTTTCTGGGCTTCGCTTATATTCGGGGACTCGATGCCTCAGCCTCACTGGCCGGCACGCTGATATTTGACGCCTCTATGTCTTATGGTTTTGCCCTGTTGCCGCTTTTTCTGCTGATGGGTAATTTGGTTTACCGCTCGAAGCTGTCTGAAGACCTCTATGATACCGCCAATGCCTGGATGGGGCACCGTCCGGGCGGCCTCGCCAAAGCCACCGTTGCCGCCTGTGGGGGTTTCGCAGCTGTCTGTGGCTCTTCCATTGTGACAACCACAACCATGGCCTCGGTCGCCATGCCCAGCATGCGCCGCTATAAATATGATGACGGCCTGTCGACTGGCGCCATCGCCGCAGGTGGCACTCTGGGCATTCTTATTCCCCCCAGTGTATTGCTGGTTTTCTATGGCATCCTCACCAATTCAGATATCGGCAAGCTGTTTATTGCCGGCATCGTGCCCGGTCTAATCTCGATCTTTACCTATTTTGTCGTCATTGATGTCATGACCCGGCTTAAACCTGAACTTGGCCCCCGGGGCGAGCGCGTGGTGCTGGCGGAGCGTTTCCGCTCACTTAAAAAAGTTTGGGGAGTTGTGGTTCTATTTCTATTCGTGTTGGGCGGCATCTATGTCGGTTTTGTCACTCCGGTTGAAGCCGGCGCCATCGGAGCAATTGGCGCGCTTCTCTTCGCCCTGGGGCGGCGCCTGCTGACGTTTGCCGCCTTTCAAGAGTCACTGCTCCAGTCCGTTCGTACCTCGGCGATGCTCTTTTTTGTTATTTTTGGCGCTCAATTATTTTCGGCTTTTATCAACGCAGCGGATCTGCCCGGTCAGACATTGACCTGGATCGGCAGCCTCGATATGTCAGCGATGGGCGTCATGACGATCATCTTGCTATTTTATATTGCCTTCGGCTGCGTCTTTAGCGCCTTTGCCTTGGTGTTATTAACGGTGCCGGTATTTTTCCCGCTTGTTGCCGGATTGGGTCTGGATGTTTTGTTCGGCACTTCACCAGAAAACATTTTAATCTGGTTCGGTATCGTTATCGTCGTGGTTGCCGAAATCGGCCAGATCACACCGCCGATTGGCATGAACGTATTCGTGCTGAAATCAATGCTGCCCGATGTTAGTTTGAGCACAATATTCAAAGGCATCATGCCGTTTTTCGGCGCCGACCTGGTGCGCCTGGCGCTGATTGTCCTGTTTCCCTCAACCGTTCTGTTCTTGCCGGACTACATGGATCAAATCCAGGATCAGGTAGAGGTGATTATCGAGGCGATTTTTTAAATCACTTCCACCTAATCCATCCCAATGATCTGATCGAGTAACTTCTGGGTGTGGATGACGTTTTGCTCCTGGGTGCAATAGCGGTGTCCGGGAAAGGCAGCCGAATGCATGCCCTGCTGGAACAGGGGCGTAGTTTTGAAATCCTGCATGAAGGAGGGCGGCATACGGTCACGCGGATAGTTCTGCCATTCGGGAATAAATTCATAGTGAATGGGCGGTTCTTCCCCTTCGCCATAGCGAAACATAAAGTAGATATCCCAGATCATGCTATCAGGATCGTTGCCGTTTGGCCGTGCTCTAAACAGGCCGTAGCTATTACCGGCCACCGGGCCCAACATATTCGGAAATAACCGATGCTCACACGGGAAACCAAACATCTGTTGATTTTCAAGATGGGAGAGATCAATACCGTGGGCCAAGCAAGCTTCGTGACGAAGTTTGACCATGAATTCCGGGCCCATCATGTCGAGCGGTAAATCCTCAAGCTCATCAAAATAGTCGAGCTCGTATTGGGCCACCCGGTTCTGCGTAACCATGGTTTCGATGGCTTTCCGCGCCCACTCTCTGGGCGTTGCATAATCATTATCTTTTAGATCACCGAGTTTAACACCGGGCGGCAAGCCTGTGGTCAACTGCCAATGCGGTTCCCAAAAATTGGTATGCAGATCAAATTGTTCATAAACTGTCATGGCGCCAACTTTGTCGGGCGGCGGATAGCTGTCGCCCTTTTTCTCGCCGACCCGGCGGCCGCCGGGACCGGTGGAAACTGCCCCGACATTGTTCAAATCCATCACATGAGTGGCCCAAACGTGGTAGCCCTCCTGAAATTGGTCGATAGCGTACTTCCAGTTGCACGGCAGCACAGTGGTGTAATGGCGTTGGATGCGCATTTTACCAATCTCATAGTCGTTCAAATTATCGGGAGCGGGGTGCAGATAGTCGAGCAAGGGCTCGGCTTCCATATCCATATTGATAAAGATGAAGCCTTCCCAGGTGTCGATCAGAGTCTGACGAAGGCAAACCTCTTCGCGCCTTACTCTGCCTTTGGCAAAATCTTTGGCCCCCGGCAAATGGCAAAGTTCGCCATCAAGGTCCCACGCCCAACCATGAAAGACGCAGGTAATCTTGCCATCGAACTGAGCTTTGTTTCCATTGAACGTACCCGGACCGCCAAATTCATGAGCGCCTTCGGCCAGACGCGTGCCGCGGTGCATGCAGGTGTTGTAATAAGATTTTAGCGTCATATCTTCGCCGCGGACGATCAGAAATGATTGATCGCCAATGCGATATTCGTAGAAATCACCGACATTTGGAATTTCCTCTTCCCGGCATACCCACTGCCAAACACGCGGCCATAGCAGTTCATATTCCTTTTGCAGCCATTCTTTGCCGATATAGCGTTCTTTTGGAAATATCCTTTCGTAATCCGACTCCTCGACAACGGCTTTCAAGCCCTTGAGGCTGCCGGTTCTAAAATCTCTGACTTTTGCATCCATAACATTTCCTCCACGTAAACTTTATTTTTTAATCCGGTGAATTATTCTCGCCATTGGCCAGGAACCGCCGCAGCAAATCCTTAAAAGTCTCGAATTCTTTCTCACTGAATCCCCGCAAATGCCGGTTGAGCACATGACAAATGGTGGGTGGGATCAATTTGACAATTTCGTGCCCTGCCTTGGTCAGCGCGACATTAACGACCCGGCGATCTTCAGCACTGCGATTTCGAACAACGAAACCCTTTGCCTCAAGCCGGTCCAGCATGCGGGTCATGGCGCCGGTATCAACGCCGATTTCTCGCGCGCAACCAGCCACAGTATCAGCGCGGCCCTTCGAGATCACCAAGAGGGGCACCCACTGTGGTGCAGTTAAATCATAGGGTTGAAGTTCGGCATCCAGATTTCGCATGACGACTTGATTGGTCAGTTTAATGAGATAACCGACAGATTCGTCATCGCCCAATGCCGTCGCGTCACCACTGTAAAATTCGACAAGTTCATCTTCGATCAGTTTTGGGTCGCGTTTTTCTTCCAGTTTTGCTGTCATGATCTAAAATTATTTGCCTAGACAAATATTGTCAAGACAATTAAAGTAAATTAGAATTATTTCAAAAAACTGGTAGCATTTAGTCCACAGGGAGGATGAACATGCGCGATAATTTTCAAACAGTTGCATCTGCAGCGGCTATTGGATTTCTGACATTTTTTAGCTCACCCGAGGTATCGGCCAAATCGTTGGCCGAGCATTTTGGTGAAAGACCAATCGTCATTCATATGGGGTTTCCGGGGGGCGGTTTTTTTGAATCCGCCAAACTGGCTGGAAAACACATGCAAAAATACATTCCCGGTAAGCCTAAAATCCTTTTTTCACCGCAACCTGGTCGGATCGGCACCAAAGTTTTGGATTTTTTGGCGCAATGGGCGCCCAAGGACGGCACTCATTTGGGCATGCCGGGATCGCTTGGTCCCTGGTGGCCGCTGCAGTTTAAAGTGCCGGTAAAATATGACCCCCTGAAATTGAGTTATATCGGCAATGTGAATTCTGCCGGCGATACGTATTTGATTGTCCGCCCTGATGCCGGCATAAAAACCCTGGACGACCTAAAATCTAAATCTCTCCGTGTCAGCAATTCACGCGGTGCTTACAAATTCTTTGTCGCCGCAATCAACAATATTCTTGGCACTAAAATCACCTATGTTGGCGACTATCCTTCTCATAAGGACGCATTCACAGCGATGTTAAAAGGCGAAACACAGGGTGTTGCCGGATCGGGAGTGACAGCAAATGCCGAGCACCGGCGTTATTTTCCAGGCCTGCTCAAAGACGGCAAGGCCATCCCCATCCTCCGCTATACGGCTGCCACCAAAAGTCCTGGCTATCCACAAGTCATTTTAGCGGGCCAGGCGGGCGCGACAGAAATTCAGAAACAGGCACTCGAAATCGCCATGGCCAGTCAAGTGCTGGACCGTCCCTTAATGGGGCCGCCGGGTATGCCACCTAAATATCTAAAAGCCTTACAGGATGCTTTTATGAAGGCGATGAAAGATCCGGCGCTGATTGCCGAGGCTAAAGCCAAAAAAATAGGTCTCGAAAATCCCATGAGCGGATCTGACATGCTTGCCTATGTTCGGAAAATCTATGCCTTGCCCAAAGCCGCTAAGGAATTAGTAAAAAAGGCACTGGATGATGAAAGTTTTGTCGAAAAGGTCAAATATACTTCGTTCAAAGCGGAACTCGCCCAGATCAAACCTAAAGGCAAGAGCCCCCACGCCCTACTACTGTTTAAAGGCAAAGGAAAACCGGTTGCGGTACATCTTGACGCACGAACAACCCAGCTGACGTCTTCGGGCCGGGAAATTAAAATTCCGCCATTTAAAGTCAAGGAGTTGAGCCCAGGTATGAAATGTCAAATCTCCTGGACCGGCCCTGGCACGACGGCAGGCGCCCTCGTTTGTGATTAGAGTCAGGCGCTGACTAGCTAGCCAGCCGGTAAGTTAGATTCACTTAAATCGAAATATATTTATGCAAGATCAATTTTTAATTATACAATAATCGAAATCTTGTTTAATTATCACCACTCGATCTCGGCCTAAGTGAAGCTGGCTAAGAAGATATTCATCGGAGGCAAGCCTTGGAAAAACAAGCGGCGAAAATCAGCAAATCACTGGAGCTCGAAATTCTCACCGGCAAGTTGGAGCCGGGTGAAAAGCTGGACGAAGTAAAACTTGCCAAGCGCTTCGAAGTGTCACGAACACCGATCCGGGAAGCCATTGCTGAATTGGCGGCGGCAGGCTTAGTCGAAACCCGACCCCGGCGCAGCGCCATTGTCGCCACCTTCTCCATCCAGCAAATTTTTGACATGTATGAAGTGCTGGCCGTGCTCGAAGGCCTGTGCGCCGGTCTGGCCGCGCGCCGGATGTCAGAAGACGAACGCGCGACATTAGAAAATCTCCATAAAAAAATGGCCAAACTGGTCGATACCAATGACTGGTCGCAGTATTATTTAATGGATCTTAAATTCCACCAGCTCATTTATACCGGCAGCCATAATACTTTTTTGGAAGATCAGGCCCTTTCTATCCGCAACCGGATGATGCCCTACCGGCGCGTTTATATGGAACCGCCCAATCAGGTCGCTGATCCCTATCAAGAGCATTCGCGTGTTATAGAATCGATCCTTGAGCGGGATTCAGAAGCGGCGGAAGCTTCCTTTAAAGAACATTCCAGCATCCGGGCCGATGGTATTTCTGATTTCATTTCGGCACTCAACCGGAAATTTCCTGAGCTCGCGTCTTAGACTCAATATCGAAGCATTTGGATACAATATTCTTGTATACAAGAATTTCATCTTGTATAACAAAAAATCGATTTAGGTTATAAGGAACGAATTAATGGCACCCAATCCCAAGCGTTTATGCGTTGATATCGGCGGCACCTTCACGGACTGTCTTGTTCTCGACGAAGTCAGCGGTCAGTTTTCATTGGTTAAGTCGCCCACAACGCCCAGCGATCCTTCAGATGGCTTTATGAACGGCGTCGCCAAAGCGGCAAACGAGTTCGGTGAGACGATCGAAGAATTTCTGGGTTCCATCAGCGTGCTCATTCATGGCACGACGCTGGCGACCAATGTTCTCTTGACCGGCAAGGGCGCCAAAACCGGTATGCTGACGACGCAAAATTTCCGGGATTTCCTGGAAATCCGCCGCGCCATCAAGCCGATCCACATATCGCTTTTCAATGTGTTTATCCCGCCGAACCGGCCCTTAATACCGCGCGCTCTGCGTCTGGGCGTGCCGGAACGCACACTTTACACCGGCAAGATACTTGAGCAGTTGGATGAAGACGCAACAGCCGCCGCGGTCGCTAAGTTGCAAAATGAGGGCGTTGAAGCTGCCGCGGTTTGTTTCCTTCATTCCTATGCCAATCCAACCAATGAAAGACGGGCGGCAGAGATCGTTAAAAACGTCGCCCCGGATATGTATGTGACGACGTCCCATGAGACCATTCATGTCTGGCGGGAGTTTGAACGCTTTAACACGACAGCCGTCGGCGCCTATGTCGGCCCGGCGGTCGCCAATTATCTGCGCCGGCTGGAAGAGCGTTTAAAAGACTCAGGTTTTGGCGGCTCCTTACTGATGATGCTGGCCAACGGTCTGGTGCAATCGGTTGATCAATGTATCGACCGGGCGGTTTATTTCCTCCATTCAGGTCCCGCAGCAGCTCCATCCGGCGCCCGGTTCCTCGGCGAAATTGAAGGCAAGGATCAATTGCTTTCGGTTGATATGGGCGGTACCAGTTTTGACGTTGGCCTCGTGCGGCATGGCGAAATTCCAACCACCAGTGAGAGCTGGGTTGCTGATCAGCGGGTCGCCATCCGTATGGTTGATATTGAAAGTGTCGGTACGGGCGGCGGTTCTATCGCCAGCATCGATTCGCTCGGGCTTTTGAGAGTTGGCCCAGAAAGCGCTGGTGCTGATCCGGGCCCGGCTTGCTTTGGCAAAGGTGAAGAACCAACAGTTACCGATGCTGATCTGGTTCTGGGCATGCTGTCCCCTGATTTCTTCCTGGGCGGCGATATTGACCTTGATGTCGAGCGCTCCAAAACGGCCATCGAGAAAGTCGCCAAACCGCTGGAGATGGATGTCGTCGAAGCTGCCCATTCGATTTTCACTCTGGCAAATATGTCGATGGCCGATGAGATTATTAAGGTCTCAACCAAGCGCGGTTATGACGTCCGTCAGGCAACGATGATTGGTGGCGGCGGTGGTGGTCCGGTGCATGCCGGCTTTATCGCCGACCGGCTTAATATTCCGTCCGTGGTTATTCCGTCGGTGGCGTCGCTCTATAGCGCCTTTGGCATGTATGCCATGGATATCGGTGAGGATTATGCGCGCTCCCATGTCCGGCGGGTTGATGCCGCCGAGCCTGCAGATATTGGCGCCCTTTACCAGGAAATGGAAGATGAGGCCTTGGCGGCGTTTGAGAAAATTGGCGTCAAAAAAGATCTCGTCAAATTCCGCCGCACCATTGATATGCGTTATATCGGACAATTTCATGAAGTTGAGGTGGATGTCGAAAGTGGCGACTTTACCGCCGAGAGCTTAGCCAATGCCACAAAAGGCTTCGGTGCCAAACACTTCGAGCTCTTCACCTTTCAGATGCCGTGGAAGGGCGTTGAATTGCTGACACTGCGCGTTAAGGCGACCACACCCAATGCGCCTTTCAAACTGCCTGAAATTCCAAGTGGCGGAGCGGATGCAAGTGCCGCTAAAAAGCTGGTCCGGCAATGTTATTTTGGTGACAAGTTTATCGATGTTCAGGTCTATGATGGCAGCAAACTAACTGCGGATAACGAAATTCCAGGCCCAGCGATCATTGAGGAAACGACAACCACCGTGGTTATTCCTGAGAACTATGATTGCCTGGTGAACGCCAATAAAAACTACGTGCTGACCCGAAAAGGAGAAGGCTAATGAGCGATGTAAAACTTGATCCGACGACGATCTCGACGATTTGGCATTCAATGCAAACCGCGACCAAAGAGATGCGCTACATTATCGACCGGACCTGTCAGAATATGCTGATCAGCCAGCTGCATGATGTCTCCTGCGGCCTTTGGGGCGCCGATGGTTCGACCATCGCTGTGCCGGTTGGGCTGCCGGTTCAATTTCTGGGTGGTGAATTTCCGGTCCGGGATTTGGTCAAAAAATATGAAGGCGATATGAACCCGGGAGACGTCTTTCTCTCCAACGATCCCTATCACGGTGGTCATGCCAACCATTTGCCCGATTGGGCGTTTTTCCGGCCGATCTTTTATGAAGGCGAGCTGCTGTTCTTTACCATGACCCGCGCCCATCAGCAGGACACCGGTGGTTCCTTTCCGGGCGGTTATTTCCCGAACGGTCATGACATTCATGCCGAAGGCATCTGCATTCCACCGACCCGCGTGGTTGAGGCCGGCGTTGAGCAGACCGAAATATTTGAGCTGATTTGGAATAATGTTCGGTTTGCCGAAGGCGTTAAGATCGATAACTACGCCATGATCGCCTCCACCAAAGTATGTGAAGAACGCGTGACCGATCTACTGGATAATTTTGGCCGGGATACCGTGCTGGCCTGCGTTGAGGAAATGTTCGACCGCACTGAACGGGCGGTCCGGGCAGAGATCGCCAAAATACCGGATGGTGAATACACGGCTGAAGCCGCCACCGATGACGACGGCACCACTTTGGACGAGCATGTCTATATCCGTGTCAAGGTAACCATTGATGGCGATCAAATGACCATCGATTTCGAAGACTCCGACAAGCAACGCACTGGATTTGTTAATTGCGTTTATGCAGCGACCTACGGCTGTGCCAGTGGCGCTGCCATCATGACTTTTGATCCGGCGCTATCCGACTATCATAACGCCGGCACCATGCGGGCGATTGATATCAAAGCGCCTTTGGGCTCGGTAGTGAATTGCGAATATCCGGCGACCGTCGGCGCTTCACCAGTCAATATGGGCAACCAGATCATGGAGGCCGTGCTCGACGCGCTTTCCAAGGCGAGGCCGGACCGCGCCATTGCTGCTTGGGGTAAGCACCGGGGTGATTATACTTTCGGCGTCGATCCCCGCACCAATGAGCGCTATGTGCGGACTTCGTTTGATTATGACGGCAGCGCTGGTGCGGTCTGGGGCTATGACGGCTACCAGGGTGTGACCTCGCTGACCGCCATGGGCGCCATTAACCGGGGCGATATGGAAGAAATGGAAGCCCGCCTGCCATGGCGAATTCTTAAATATGAAATGGTGGAGGACTTCACCGGTGAAGGCCGCTGGCGCGGTGGTCCCGGGATTCACTGGGAGGCGGTCAATGAAGGCAGCGATGGCCAAATGGCGACCGGCAGCTCGGACGGCGATGTCGTCCAGGGCTTCGGCGCTCAAGGTGGCAATCCGTCACCAGTCTGCCGCACGTATATTGATCGGGGCGAGGAGCGGATTAGGGTAAAACCGCACCGCATGGTCGAGGTCAAGGAAGGCGACATTATCATCAAGCAATCCTCCGGCGGCGGCGGTGTAGGTGATCCGGCTGAGCGTGATCCTGAAATGGTGCTGGAAGATGTCATCAATGAACTGGTCAGTATTGAAGCTGCCCGGGACATTTATAAAGTTGACATCGACCCAAAAACGCAGACGATTAACGAGGACGAGACCCGCAAACTTCGCGCTGCTTAGGGTGGGAGCAAAAGTGCTGGCCAAAGATAAATTACTCGAACTCTATCGAGGTATGGTGACGATCCGCGCCTTTGAAGAAGAGGTGCGTAAATTTCACAATGCCGGTCTGGCACCAGGTCTGGTACATCTTTACTCCGGTCAGGAAGCGGTCGGTGTCGGCACCTGTGCGGCGCTAAATTCAGATGACTATATCGCCAGCCATCACCGCGGCCACGGTCATTGCATCGCCAAGGGCAGTGAGCTTGGCCGCTTGTTCGCTGAAATTATTGGCCGGCGTCCAGGCTATGGTATGGGCCGGGGCGGCTCCATGCATATCTATGATCCGGCGACCAGTAATTTGGGCACCAACGGCATTGTCGGCGGCTCCGTTCCCTTGGCAACGGGGGCGGCGCTATCAGCCAAGTTGCGAGGGACAGGTCAAGTAGCCGTCAGTTTTTTCGGTGATGGCGTCCTTAATCAGGGCATTCTGTTCGAATCTCTCAACATGGCGGCGCTGTGGTCTCTGCCCGTAGTGTTCGTCTGTGAAAATAATGGCTATGGCGAATTTACCGAGATCGATGATGTCACGGCAGGCCGGCCCTATGCCAAGCGCGGCGAGGCTTTCGATATCCCGTCAGAAAAAGCTGATGGCATGGATGTGCTGGTGGTTCATGAGTTGGTGTCAAAGGCCGTCACCCGGGTGCGCGATGGTGAAGGGCCGAGCTTTCTGATCTTCGACACCTACCGCTATACCGGACATCATGTCGGTGATAGGCAGGAATACAAAGATGATGCGGAACGCCAGCTTTGGCTGGAGCGTGATCCGATTTTAAAACTGGCCGAGACGATGGTGGCTGAAGGAAAATTTGAACAAGCAGAACTTGATCAATTAAATAGCGAAATTGAAGCATCGGTAATCGCCGCCGCCAAAGAAGCCAAAGAGATGCCGGAACCCGATGCCGATGATCTTGCGAGGCATGTCTATGCCGCCTGATAGCCAACATACCGATCGAATAATATCGCTCAAAGATGCGGTCCTCGAAGCCATGTTTGAGGAAATGAAAGCTGACCAAAACATTATTCTGATCGGTGAAGACGTCGGTGCTGCGGGTGGTGTTTTCAAACAAACCGAAGGACTGTTCGAAACTTTTGGCGTTGAGCGTGTCATCGATACACCGATCTCAGAATCAGCCATCTTCGGCCTTGCTGTTGGGGCAGCAATGGCGGGATCGCGTCCAATTATCGAGGTTATGTTTGGTGATTTTCTCACTTTGGTGATGGATCAATTGGTCAATCAGGCGGCCAAAGTTCACTACATGTCAGCGGGCGGCTTTAACGTGCCGCTGGTCCTACGTACCGGTATTGGCGTTGGCGGCAATCTCGGGCCGCAACATTCGCAAAGCCTGCATAGTTGGCTGGCGCACATACCGGGTTTGAAAGTTGTCATGCCGAGCTCGGCCAGCGACGCCAAAGGGTTGTTCAAAGCTGCCGTCCGCGACAACAATCCGGTGATCTTTATGGAAGACCGCATGACCTACAATTTGAAAGAACCGGTGCCCGATGGTGAGCATTTTATTCCACTGGGTTCTGCCTCGGTGAAACGCGAAGGCGCAGATGTTTCAATTTTTGCGGTCGCTCGATCGGTGCATACCGCGCTGGCGGCAGCCGAACAATTGGCAGCCAAAAACGTCAGCGCCGAAGTGGTTGATCTTCGCAGCCTGGCGCCGCTTGATGTTGAAACCATTGTGGCTTCGGTGCGGAAATCCGGGCGGGCGCTTGTGCTGGATGGCGGCTATCAGTCTTTTGGTATTACCGGTGAAATCGCTGCCACCATTGGCGAACTAGCATTCGATTATCTCGACGCACCAGTGATGCGGCTGGCGGCACCCGATGTTCCAGTACCGTATAGTCCAGCCCTGGAAAGTTTGACGGTACCAAGCGTGGATCAAGTGGTGGCGAAGGTGACCGAGATGTTTGGCGGCTTGGACTAAGGGGGGTAAAACATGACAAATAACCTAACACCGGATCAAAATTTGACCATTCTTGAGCGCATGCTTTTGATCCGCCGGTTTGAGGAAATGCTGATCGATCTGGCCGGTGATCATAATTTTGGCCACTACCACCTCTATATTGGCGAGGAGGCCACCGGCGCAGCCGTGGTTGAGTCTTTGCGGCAGACCGATCTGCTGCTGACAACTTGGCGTAATCATGGGCATCTGCTGGCCCGCGGTGCCGATCCAGGCCGCATGGTTGCTGAAATTCTTGGCCGCATCGATGGTTACAACAAAGGCCGTGGTGGTACGTTGCACCTAACCGTTCGGGAAGCCGGTTTTCTCTCGACTTCCGGCTTGGTTGGTGGAGCGGTTGGCCTGGCGGCAGGCGCGGGCTTTGCATTGAAACAAGCTGGTGAAGGCAATATCTGTGTTGTGTTTTTTGGTGATGGCGCCATGGAAGAAGGTGTCGTATTTGAAGCCATGAATCTCGCCTCGCTTTGGTCCCTGCCCGTGCTCTTCGTTTGTGAGAATAACAACTCCGGCGCCATCAGTGCACAGGAAGGCGGCTTTCCTTCTTCCGAGATTGCCGCCAGCCGGATCAGCGATATTCCGAAATCGCTTAATATTAAATCCGAGCTCGTTGATGGCGCCGATGTCGCTGCCGTGCATGCGGTGATTGCCGAGGCAGTCAGTGAGATGAGAAAAGGTAGCGGCCCGGCTTTTATTGAAACCTACACCGAGCGCTGGCCAGGCTCCCGCCCCTTATGGCCAACACAAGCGACGGGCGTCACGCAACTGGCAGCGGCTTGGGACAAATCACTTATCACCGGCGAACATGCGGATTGGGTTGACAAGTTTGACCCGCTGATCCGCTTTATCCGCAGCCAGCTTGCGGCGGAACTGTTGAGCCGGGACGATTTACTTGAGAGCGACAGTGAAATATGTGACCAAATTGCCGAGGCCCGTGCTTTTGGTGAAGCCAGCGCCCTCCCCGATCCTCAATCCGCCCTCGACGGCGTCTACGCAGCATAGGAGAGAAAAATGGCTAAAATCTCATATGCGCAAGCACTGGTCGACGGTATGCGGGAATGCATGGCGGCTGAACCTGCCGTCAGCCTCGTTGGCACCAATATACTGGGTCTTGGACCACAACGGCCCTTGATCGAGCAAGTACGGGATGATTTTCCGGACCGGGTATTTGATCCGCCCTGTTCCGAAGCCGGATTGGCTTCGCTGGGTATCGGCGCAGCCATGGCCGGTGCCCGGCCCATCGTTGATTTCGGCGTCGGCAGTTTTTCACTGCTGGCCTGGTGCCAATTGGTAGCGGAAGCCGGCGTGGCGCATCATATGTCGGGCGGTCAGATCAACGTGCCGATGGTCTTTACCATGTTGCACGGGCTGCGCGGCGGTGGCGGCGGCCAGCATTCGCACAGCCCGCAGGCTATGCTGTGGAACAACCCAGGCATCGAGATCGTGGTGCCGTCTTCACCCAAAGACGTTAAGGGGCTCTTTAAGGCGGCGGTTGCCAGCAACAACCCAACCGCAATTATTTCCCATGCCAGATTACTCGGCGTCGAAGGCGAGGTGCCAGAAGACGATTTCGTTATTGAGCTTGGCTCCGGCGAGATCAAACGTGCGGGCAAAGACATCTCACTGATTGCCAGCTCCCGCTCGGTGGTGACGGCGCTTGAGGCGGCGGAAGAAATATCCGGTGCAGGAATTGAGGCCGAAGTGGTTGATCTCCGTACATTATCGCCGCTCGACAAGGATATCATTCTCGAATCTGTCACCAAGACGGGCCGGGTGATCATAATTGACGAAACCAATGAAAGCTGCGGCGTGGCGGCAGAGATTTCGGCTATTGTTAGCGAGGCTGCGTTTGAAGCGCTGAAAGCGCCGATCAAGCGGATTGCCCGCCCCAATGTGCCGGTCCCCGCCAGTCCGCTGCTTGAAAACTGCCTCGATATCACACCGGATAAAATTGTTGCCGCCGCCCGCGAATTGGTAGGAAATTAGATTATGCATGCTGATCACACTTTCATTCAAACCCTGGCTCATATCCTGGTTGCCGTCTGTTTCATTGTCATTGGCGTTATTAATTTTTTCCGCCGGGCAGATGTTCACGAGGAGATGCGGGGATTTGGTGTGCCGATGCCGGAGATTGCACTGCCGATTGGTCTGGCCTCTCAATGGCTCGGCAGCCTCCTGGTGTTGCTTGATTATTATGCAGGGATCGGTGCTTTAATTCTGATCATCTTTACTGTCACCGCCAGCTTCATCTTTCTGCGCTGGTGGAAGATTAAAGACAATCCCTTTCGCCGCATTCATCTGGTAATCGGCATTTTTACCAACTTTGCCGTGATAGCTGCTTTATTGCTCATCGTCGAGATAAATGGATTGACCAAATAATTGTGGCAAAGTGCATAATTGGTCTGAGAATTATCGAACGAAAAGTGACTTACCTATTCCTACCTGCCACTCAAATAGTCAAATCACTAAATTAATTTATTTGAATCAACACGATAGAAAAAGGATGGTGCCCAGGGGCGGATTTGAACCACCGACACGAGGATTTTCAGTCCCCATTTCCACATATTCTTTAGCTTCCTAAGCCTTCTATGTTATTGTTATTAGCTATTTTACAATAGCTTATAGTTCCTCGACCATACATCCAGTTTCCTGTATAATGGGTACTCAATGGGTACTCATTACGGATTAAGTCGATGAAACTTACCAACACCACAATCAAGGCAATGGACTACGAAAAGGCAAACAACAAGGCAGACCTCCGCTTCGATGATGATTTACGAGGCTTCGGTGTAAGGGTCTATCCGTCAGGTCGTAAATCATTCTTTGTTTCATATCGTAACAAGTCTGGCACCAAGAAACGACATACAATTGGAGACTTCGGTTTATTCACCCCTACAAAGGCCAGGGGACTTGCTCAAGATATTCTTGCTGGAGTTCGTCAAGGCTCCGATCCCCAAACAGATCGACAAGAGAAACGTCAGGAAGATACATTCGCTGAATTGGCAGAACGTTACCTTGAATATGCGAAAGATAGAAAGCGAAGTTACAGGAGTGATGCCCAACGTATGCGGGATCACGTTCTCCCCAGCCTTGGTCCCAAGAAACTGTCGGAGATTTCGCTCCACCAACTCCAGACAATTCATACTTCTGTTAAGAAAAAGCTATCTCCTGCGACAGCTAACCGAGTTGCGGCATTGATCAAGCACGTATTCACGATGGCTGGTAAATGGTCCCTAATTACTGATAACCCCGCTCAACATCTGACCATGTTTCCCGAGCCGCCGCCGCGTGACATCGTTCTAACGCCAGAGGATTGTCGTAAGCTTATTGACGCTTGCGACAAGGACGACAACAAATTTGCAGGAGCATTATTTAAGCTGGCTATGTTTACAGGCCGTCGAGTTGGAGAGCTTCTCAACGCTAAGTGGGAACACGTAGACTTAGAGGTGGATTGCAGTTCCGACATTGCTTGATTTAACTCGTCTTTTGCTTTCTTCTGCCCCACGGCGGCGGCAATTTGAGAAATTGCCTTCCCTAAGCAGCCCGCGCCATAACAATACTGACTGTCTACGGACATCGAGTTCATCGCTGCTTGTTGGACGCTCAGTCGAGCATTGTTAACTACATTCTGGGCGATGCTATATTGTGGGTTAGGTTCGGTTTTGGTTCTTATCTGGAACTTTGACGTGACCTGTTCTTGCTTTGATATTTCTCGT
>CAZMHI010000039.1:4475-45458 GCA_964566055.1 uncultured Rhodospirillaceae bacterium | reverse complement strand
GAGTGAGAATCCAAGCAAAATTACTCACTTTTCTCAAATCTATTAATTTTGGAAATAGTTTAGCCGGGTATTTAGCGCCGGGGTTTTGTGCCAAGGCCAATCTTTTTTGCCAATGAACTGCGGTGTTTGGCGTAATTTGGCGCCACCATCGGGTAGTCTCTCGGTAGCCCCCATTTTTCCCGATAATCTTCCGGCGACATATTATACGCAGTCTTAAGGTGTCGCTTCAGCATTTTCAGCTTTTTGCCATCTTCCAGGCATACAATATAATCCGGGTTAATTGATTTTTTGATCGAGACAGCAGGTTGCAGACGCTCTGCTGAAACCTGACCATTGCCGACATTTGCTAAAGTCTTATAAACGTCTTGGATCAACTGAGGTAAATCATTAACCGGCAAAGTATTATTGCTCACATGGGCAGCGACAATTTCCGTCGTCAACTCAAGCAATTCAATTTGATTTTCCTGGTTAGACATTCAAAAGACACCTTAAAGTTTTATTTTACCGATAAAATATAAGACAAGAGTGTAGCCTTATCAAGAACGACTATGTTTTTATTACGAATTATTACAATTAGTAATAAGATTACTTGATTTTTTCAAACTTCTTTCTGATTTTTTTCGAGTTATCTATAATTGTTCAAAACTATTATGCAGTTTTGCTGATTTTAGTCTTGGCTAAGACAAGTGCATCTAGGCGGCCATTTGGGATTTTGTAATAGTTTTTCCGGCGGCCTACTTCAAAAAAACCTCTATCGTTATACAGACTTATTGCCGCCTCATTGGATTCCGACACTTCCAGAAAAATCTTGGTAATCTCAAGTTCTCCGGCCTCTTTTATTAATTTATTCAGCAATTTGGCGGCAATGCCGTGCCGGCGGTGAGGCAGCAACACTCCTAGTGTCAGTATTTCGCATTCACCGGCAACTGTCCGGCCAAGAATAAATCCCGCCGGTTCAAGCTGCTGCTGGGCAATCCAGCCAAAAACACCAGGAGAAACCAACAGTGCTGCAAATTCCGGGGCCGACCAGGCCTGATCGAAACAGTCGGCGTGAAGAATAGCGAGCATTTCCGCCTGGGCCAATGAACATGCCACCAAAGAAATATCGTGATCCGGCACGCGGGCGCTTCCTTTATTAAGGTGTAATGTGGCGGGTTGGTGGTTTTACCCCGGACATATTGACGTCCGGAGGTTTGAGATAAAGTGGCGCAGGAATATCAATTTCGTCACCTGATCTAAATTCAGCTGCCGCCAATTCTGCAACGATGGCCGGATCGACATAATTGCTGCCCGCCGAAACCTGGATATTCAAGTCCGTATTTTGCAAAACCTGCTGGCTGCGTTCAAGGCAATCGCCAGCAAGCAAAAGATATCCGTCATTAGCAATATTGGCAGCCAAATCTACCAACCCGGCCTCGTCAATTGCTTGCGGCTCAGAGATTAAAGATAAATTTTCGTCATAGCCGCAGGTATAGAAATCCGCTCGCTTGGTTTCCAGGACGATTAAAAGGTTTTGCCCGCGGCGCTGTTCAACCGGCACGGCATGAGCAAGGGCTGCAAAATTAGTTATACCAACCAGCGGCAGATCGCTCGCCAATGCTAAAGCCCGAGCCGTCGCCAGACCGATACGAATGCCGGTAAAGGCCCCCGGTCCAATTGTAACCGCCAGCAATTCAAGCTCCTGGTAGCTCAGACCGGCATCACCTAAAACAGTTTCAATCATTGGCACCAGCACTTCGGCATGACCGCGCTCCAACATGCGCTGAGCCTCGGCCAAGGTCTCACCTTCGCGCCACAAGGCAATGGCACAGGATGCGGTTGCAGTATCAAAAGCCAGTACGGTCAAAAGTTTAATGATCCCTAAATGTGTTACAGCTATTATTTCCTTAGCACTTTTAGGCTGAAAAAACAGGACCCAAAGTGAAAGAGGCAGCATGAGCCTTATCGAAATTACGCCGGAAAGCCACGGAGTTGAGCTTTCCCTGGAATACGCCACGGCTAATAACTTTACCGGCAAACCGGTTTACGCCCGGGCTGGGTGTTATCTTCACCCCGAGGCTGAGGGTTTACTCTGCGCTGCCATTGAACTGGCCGCAGCGCTGTCCTTTAAAATTAAAATCTTTGACGCCTTTAGGCCATCAGAGGCTCAATGGGTTTTATGGAATCATACACCTGATCCGGATTTTCTTGCTGATCCGAGACGAGGTTCACCACATTCCCGGGGAGCCGCTGTCGATTTGACGCTGCTTTACCAAGCCGGGCCAAAGGCGGGACAAGAACTTGAAATGGGCACGCCATTTGATGCATTTACGCCGCGCTCTCATCATGGGAATATGGAGGTCAGTGTTGAAGCCCAACGCAACCGGGCTCTTTTGATGGGTTTAATGACGACAGCTGGGTGGGATTTTTACCGTAATGAATGGTGGCACTATCAATTATTTGATGCACGCAGACTTCCGGCACTCAGTGATTCGGTGCTGGATCAAGGCATGATGTAGGGCAAACTTGAGGAATAAACAGTGAAATTATCGATCAGGGCTCTTCTGCTAAGTTGCCTCATTGCCGGTGGAACGGCGGCGATGGCTGCCACGGCCGCAGCTGACAGTGCTGCCGTTATCTTGATGTATCATCGTTTCGGCGAAACTAAATTCCCGTCGACCAATATTCAGTTGGATCAATTTGATAATCATATCAAAGAGCTTACCAACGGCACTTACAATGTATTGCCGGTGCGCGATATTATGGCCGCCATTCAAAACGGCAAAGAACTTCCGGACCGGACCGTGGGTATCACCATTGATGATGCCTACCGCTCGATATATACCGAAGCCTGGCCGCGTTTCAAGAAAGCCGGATTGCCGTTTACCATTTTTGCCGCCACTGATCCGATTGACCGCGGCTCAAACAATTATCTCAGCTGGGACCAGCTTAGAGAACTGAAAAAAGCTGGCGTTGAGATAAGTGGCCACACGGCTTCGCACAATCATATGCCGGTCTCCGGCCCCGATCAAAATCTGCAAGAATTGCAAAAATCTAAGGCGCGGATGGTTGCGGAGCTCGGCCAGGCGCCGGATATGTTTGCCTATCCTTTTGGGGAGGCCAGCGAAAGTGTTCAAAAACTTGTGCAAAAGAACGGCTACACCATGGCTTTCGGCCAGCATTCCGGTGTTGTCAACTCAACCACGGATGCTCATTACATACCCCGCTTTGCCCTCAATGAAAATTACGGCGATATGCGGCGCTTGCGCCTGGTATTAAATGCCCTGCCTTTGCCCATCAAAGATATTACCCCGGCAGATCCCTTTCTGAAGGCTAACAATCCGCCTGATTTGGGCTTCACTGTTTCTGCCTCGATAAAAAACCTTCATCGGCTATCGTGTTTTTCCTCCAGCGAAGGACGGGTTCGGGTTGAGCGATTAGGGCCGCGTATTGAGGTCCGCATGACCAGCGCTTTCCCGCAAGGCCGGACCCGAATTAACTGTACGCTGCCCGGGCCGGACAACAGATGGCGCTGGTTTGGCACGCTCTTTGTCGTGCCCAAATAAATCCTGCAATTTTTAGAGAATAATGCCGTTAGGTGACGGGCTTATTTTCCAAGCTGACGGATTTGCCGCCAAGCCGGGCTTTATCCAGGCTTTGCAATTGATTGCCGGTGATAATGGACTGAATGGTGCGGACGTATTTGCTGCCTCGCTCAGAATAGCTGGTTAGCGTACCGGCAAGACCGGTGCCACTGAGATGCTGGCCGCGAGCCCGCAAAGCAAGACGTTCCTTTCGAAATTGCCGATAGGCGCGATGGGTATTTAGATTAAGAATATAGGCCTCAACCGCATCCATCAGCGAGGTAAAAGCGCGAACCCGATGTTCTTTATCTTTGTCCCGCTTTTGCGGTTTCAATGAAGACTTGTTCGAAAACGTCCACTGACCAAAAATCGCATTTCCTTCGAGAGCGAAGCGCGACGTGCCCCAGCCACTTTCTTCAGCCGCTTGAGCTAAGGCTAAAGACGGCGGAATAATATCAATGCGGCGAACCATTTCGTTCAAATTGTAACGGTCGATATTGTATCGTTCAGCTATGGCAGCCAGCCATAAACGATCAGCAGCGGCAATCTTACCGCCTTTGATTTTCGCTTTCCGGATACGCAATACACGCTGGCGATCCTTCAAAATATCATCATTGGCTTTAAGCACCAGTGGCAGAACAGTTTTAAAGAAAATACGTTTACGTTCCGCCGGTACGCGAATACGCGGCATATCCTGAGGGATCGCCACGACAAAGACGCGAGGTACCGAGGCTCCTTCATCACGCACATCCTCTAGGTCATAGTCGAGAGTCGAAAAAGCTTGAGATAAATTACCGACGGTCAAACGTTTGACACCTCGGAGGTTGGTTTGCGTATTCGTCTGCTTGAATAAGTGAAGGGCGTTCAGGGTGCCGGACGCGGTGTCTAAATCAGTTTTGAACTGAGTGAAATTTGCTTTCGGTGATTGCGGCACTGTCTGATGCGGCGAGCTTATCGCTACCGTTATCAAAGAAGCCGTACAGAGGCCCATAAGACCAATAATCGTCCGCTCAAAAGTCGTCATTTTCGGCTTAACCGCTCCACCAATATTACCAATTTTATTGCTTTTGATATCCATTCGCGATACCAAAAACTTTCCGCCGAAAATGGTCTTTGCAACCTTATTGCGGAACCCTGGCCGGTGCCGGATACTACCGAAAATGGAGGTCTTGGAGCTAGACGTTTTTTTAGTTTTTTTCATAATCAAAAAATAGTCTTCAAGGGCAAGGGCTTAGTCCCTATCGTTAGGTGGCTAGTTGAACTGGGGAGATTCCTAGTGTGCTATAATGGCAACAGTTTGGCGCGAATCGGGCAAATTGGTCTGGTTGATTATCCGATCTGAAGTTCAATCCTAGGGCTGTAAAAAGCCGACAGTATCGTAAACTTCGGCGAGGATCGGATCGGCAATCGCCTTGGCCCGCTCGGTGCCATCTTTCAGCACATCGTCCAAATATCCGGGGTCTGCCATCAGGCGCGCCATCTCATCACCGATGGGTCCAAGCACAGAGACCGCCACTTCCGTCAGCGCATCTTTGAAAGCCGAAAACTGCTGGCCTTCAAATTCTCTACATACTTCCACGAGGGTCTTATCAGAAAGGGCGGCATAGATGCCCATCAGGTTTGCTGCTTCAGGTCGGCCCTCCAAACCTTTAGGCTCACCCGGCAACAAGTCCGGATCAGACTTGGCCTTTTTGATCTTGCGCGCAATGATATCCGGCCCGTCGGTCATATTAATGCGTGAGTTTTCCGACGGATCAGATTTACTCATTTTATTGGAGCCATCTCTCAGCGACATCACCCGGGTGGCCTCACCGAAAATTAAGGGTTCGGTCAGGGGAAACAACTCGACGCCGTAATCATTATTAAATTTCTGCGCAATGTCGCGGCACAACTCAAGATGCTGCTTTTGATCTTCACCGACCGGCACATGGGTTGCCTTATATAAAAGAATGTCAGCAGCCATAAGATTAGGATAGGCATAGAGCCCAACCGAAGCGTTTTCCCGGTTTTTACCCGCTTTATCTTTAAACTGGGTCATGCGGTTCAGCCAGCCGAGGCGGGCAACACAATTAAACACCCAGGCGAGCTCGGCATGAGCCGGCACGGCACTTTGATTGAAAATTACGTTGTTTTTCGGATCAAGCCCGGAAGCGATCAGACCGGCTGTCACCTCACGCGTGCTCGGCGCCAATTGCTCAGGTTCCTGCCACATGGTGATCGCATGCATATCGACGATGCAATAAATGCATTCATAATCATGCTGCAGGGCTACCCAGTTGCGCAAAGCGCCCAGATAGTTGCCCAAATGAAGATCACCGGTTGGCTGTACGCCTGAAAAAATACGGCTCATAACTCGTTTCCGTTCAATGTATTAACTCGCGAAATTGAAGTGCGGTGTTATGGCGGCGCGGGAGGCCCAGGTCAAGCCGATTTCCGCCTTAAAAGCTGGCTGAGATCGTCGCGGCTGGCCGCGCCAAACACCAAAGACAATGCGCCATAGACGGCCAAACCACCGCCAACCAGCAGGGCGATGGCAATAATATTTGAAATCAGGCTGCCGCGGAGCTGATCAGCCAAGGCTTCGGCGCCGAAATAAACCGCCCCGCCCATGACCAGACTGGCGGCAATCATCCGGGGCGTGCGGCTGAGGAAACGCTGATCAAATACCAGATGGCCGCGCCGTTTCAAAATGACTGCCAGGATCAGCGCGTTACACCAGGCTGATATCGAAGTCGCCATGGCAATACCCAAATGTTTAAAGGGGCCCATCAAAATCAAATTCAGGATCAAATTTACCGCCAAAGCAAAAATCGCGATCTTAACCGGTGTCGCCGTATCTTCCCGGGCGAAATAACCGGGCGCCAGGGCTTTGACCAGCACATAGGCGGGCAGACCGGTGGCGTAGATGGCGAGTGCGCCGGCAGTAGCTGTAACCGAGGCGGCATCAAAGGCGCCGCGCTCAAACAACACCGAAATAATAGGTTCAGCGATGACCACCAAGGCGACCGCCGCCGGCAAAGTTAGAAATAGCGAAAACTCAATAGCGCGGTTCTGGCTAGCCATGGCGGCTGCCTCGTCACCGCCCCTGAGTTGCCTAGACATTAAAGGCAGCAATGCCGTTCCCACCGCGACACCGACTACACCCAGCGGCAATTGATTGACCCGGTCGGCGAAAAACAGATAGGAGATCGAGCCCGCCGGTAAGAGGGAGGCGATGATGGTGTCGATTAAGAGGCTGACCTGATAAACACCGGCGCCGATGGCAACCGGTACGATGCGGCGGATCATTTTACGGACATCAGGGGTCAGGCGGGGCCGGATCAAACGCAGCCAAATGCCTGCCCGCCCACAATGCACCAGCAACCAGAAAAACTGCACCATGCCGGCAATCGAGACGCCCCAGGCCAAAGCATGGCCGGGTGTTGGTGTGGTGCGCGCCAGTAAGGTCACCGCGCCGATCAGGCAAATATTAAGCAAAATCGGTGTCGCCGCGGCGGCGGCAAAGCGTCCCAAGGAGTTCAACACCCCGGCCATCAAAGAGGCTAAAGAAATAAACAGTAAATAGGGAAAAGTGATTCGGGTAAGCAGCACGGCCAAATCAAACTGTTCTGGATTATCGATAAAACCCGGGGCAAAGCCCAGCATGACATAGGGCATGGCGATCTGGATCAAGACGACAAAGATCAGCACCGACCACAGCAATACCGCCAAAGCCTGCTCGGCAAAAACTTGCGCTTTCGCTTTACCGTCACTTTCCAGCAAACCGGCGAATTGCGGCACAAAGGCCGCGTTAAAGGCTCCTTCGGCAAACAGACGGCGGAACAGATTGGGGAACTTAAAGGCGACAAAAAAGGCATCGGCGATCAATCCGGTACCGAGGACCGCCGCGATCAAAATATCGCGGATAAAGCCGAGGATACGGCTCAGCATGGTAAAGCTGCCGACCGTGGCGATGGAGCGGAGAAGTGCCATGAAAAAGGTCTAGACCATACTGGTTAAGGAAAGACTGCTAAATGCGGATTAAACGAAGACCGGCTCTCAAATTGGCCCAATTTTTCTAAAAGTGTTGGGGTTCCTCCCTGGTAAACTCAATTGCCAACATTTGTGTCAGCATTGCTGTTTCCCGAAATCCGGAACCGGCCTTCGATTGTAAAAGTGCGCCACAAATTGGGCAGGATTAAGGCGGCGTTACTCCGCCGCCTCATATTTTCGTTCACCTGCGGGCTCTACCGCCTTTAAGAGCTCTGCCCGGATATGATCGAGCTTAACATCGCTATTTATTTTCAGGCCGAAGATATCTTTGACATAGAAGGTATCGACGACATGTTCGCCATAGGTGGTGATATGGGCAGAGGTAATTTTAAGATTGAGCGCCGTCAGGGCTGCCGTGACGTCATATAAAAAACCCACCCGGTCGCGGCCATTAACCTCGATCACTGTATCGGTGGTGCTGGCGGTATTATCGACAATCACCCGGGGGGCGACACTGAAAAGCTCTTCTTTTTTCATCAAGCCACTTTTGGCTGCTTTTTCCAGTTCCTGATCGAGATACAGTTTACCGGCGAGCGTTTCTTCAATACGCGAGCGCAGACGGTCCAATTGGCGTGGCTGATTATAGGCCTGATTGTTAACATCCAAAATAGAGAAACTATCCAGCACCATGCCATTGGACATGGTGACGATCTTGGCGTCCATAATCGAAGCGCCAGAGAGCGCTACCGCACCAGCGATCTTTGAGAAAATACCGGGATGGTCCGGTGTATAGACCGTAATTTCGGTATATTCGAACTCGTCATCAATGCGGATATCGATGTGCAAATTGAGGTCTTGGGCTTTGGCTTCGCGTACGATTTCGGCATGGCGTTGATGCACATCAGTATCATAAGCCAGCCAGTAGGACGGATAGCCGGTGGCGATAAAGTCTTCGAGGTCTTCGGCGTCCCAAGTGCTGAGCGCCGCACGAAGGTCATCCTTGGCGTGGTCGATCCTGGCTTGGCGGTTGTCGGCAACCATATCGCCGGACATAACCTCCAGAGCACGCTGATACAGCCCCCGCAACAAGCCTGATTTCCAGGCATTCCAGGTTTTAGGTCCAACGGCGCGGATATCGGCCACCGTCAGCACTGCCATCAGGCGCAGCCGCTCGACCGATTTCACCACCTCGACGAAATCATTGATGGTTTTGGGATCATCGATATCGCGTTTGAAAGCAATGTCGCTCATCAATAAATGGTGCCGGATGAGCCAGGCCACGGTCTCGGTTTCCTCCTCCGTCAGGCCAAGGCGCGGGCAAAGTTCTTGCGCCACTTCAGCCCCGAGTTCCGAGTGATCACCGCCCCGGCCTTTGGCAATATCATGCAGAAAAACCGCAACATAAAGAGCGCGGCGGGATTGTATCTCCGAAATTGCTTTGCTGGCATTGGGCATGTCTTCGGTATATGAGCCGGCTTCGATGCGCGATAAAATACCGATCGCCCGGATGGTATGCTCATCAACCGTATAAGTGTGATACATGTCGTATTGCATCTGGGCGACCACGCGGCCGAAATCAGGGATAAATTTACCCAGGACATCGGCTTCATTCATGCGCCTGAGCGAAATTTCCGGATCCTTCGTCGAGGTTAGTATTTCCATGAATAAGCGATTGGCTTCGGGGTCTTCCCGCATCTCCTTATTGATCAATTTCAAATTGCGGGAAATCCGGCGCAGGGCTTCCGGGTGAACGTCGAGATCATGCTTCTGCGCTTCATAAAAAATTTGCATAATTTTGAGCGGTTCATCCCTGAAGGCCCGCTTTCCTTCAACCATGATGCGCCCGCGATCATCGATGAAACCCTCTATTTTAACGCGGCGGCGCAAACCGGAGAATTTGCCGGGCAGGCCAAAGAAAGCGCGCTTTTTCTGTTGTTCTTCCAGTACCGCACAAAGCACCCGGGTCAGATCACCGACATCTTTGGCCATCAGGAAATAGTGCTTCATGAACCGCTCGACACCCGAGGAGCCGGCGCGGTCATTATATTCCATGCGTTCGCCAATTACTTTTTGCACATCAAAGGAAACCCGTTCCTCGGCGCGATTGGTGAGGTAGTGAATATGACAGCGTACGGTCCAGAGAAAATCGCAAGCTTTACGGTAACGTGAGACATCCTGCTTGGTGAAAACTTTGAGCGGCACCAGCTCTTCGACTTCATCGACCCCGTAGAGATAACGCGCCAGCCAATAAAGTGTCTGGAGATCGCGTAATCCGCCTTTGCCCTCTTTGACATTCGGCTCGACCACATAACGGGTGTCTCCCATGCGGTCGTGGCGGTCATCGCGCTCCTGCAATTTGGCTTCGACAAAATAGGGCCCTGAGCCGGAGACAATCTCATCGGCGAAGCGTTTGGTCAACTCGCCGAACAGCGTCTGATCACCCCACAGCCATCTGGCATCCAAGATCGAGGTACGGATGGTCAAATCCTGTTTGGCGAGGCGGATGGCATCATCAACGGAGCGCGTCGAATGACCAACTTTCAGCCCCATATCCCACAGCATATAAAGAATGAACTCGATAACCTGTTCGCTGTAGGGCGTTTCTTTGTAAGGAATAACGAACATCAGATCGACGTCGGAAAACGGCGCCAATTCACCCCGGCCATAGCCGCCGATGGCAACAATGCTGAGCTGCTCGGAAGTTGTGCGGTTGGAAACCCGGTAGGCCCGGTAGACGGCCATATCGTAAATAATCCGCACCAGTTGATCGACCAGGAAAGAATTACCGTGCACCACTTCGCTGCCCCGGCCACCGGCCTCAAAGCGCCGCTGAACTTCGGCCTTGCCGTCCTGCAAGGCGGCTTTCAGAATTTCGACCAATTCAGGGCGCTTCAGCGATTCGTAGGCCTTGCCGCCCAGCACCGCATCCAGCCGCTCGATCACCTCAAGCCGGTCGATAATTTTGCGTTTTTGCTCAATCTTGGTGATTTGATTCATTCAAACCTGTCTCTTAAAGAACTCAATTAACGCCAATATAGGCGATTAATTCACGTTTTTCGAGGGTAAGGATTCGGTGCCCGATTAATCCCGCAGTTTCTTCAATTTATAAATCAGCTCCAGCGCTTCCTTGGGGCTGAGCTCATCGGGTAAAATTGCATCCATCTCCTGCTCTAAGGCAGAGTGCTCCGGCGTACCGGCAGGGCTTGATTTCGGCCCAGCGGCAAAAAGCGGCAGATCATCGGCTAACCGGGTTACGGCACCGGCCTGATCACCTTCTTCGAGAGCGGCCAAAACTTCTTCGGCGCGCGCCGTCACCGCCTCCGGCAAGCCCGCTAATTGGCCAACATGAATACCGTAAGACCGGTCCGCCGCACCGGTCGCGACTTCATGGAGGAAGACGACGCTGCCCTTCCATTCCTTAACCCGCATGGTGTGGCAGGTGAGGCCGTCGAGCTTCGAGGCCAGATTGGTGAGCTCATGGTAATGGGTGGCGAAAAGGGCGCGGGATTTGTTTACTTCATGAAGGTGCTCAACCACCGCCCAGGCAATCGACAACCCATCAAAGGTTGCCGTGCCACGGCCAATTTCATCCAAAATAACAAAGGAGCGCTCGGTTGCTTGCGATAAAATAGCTGCAGTCTCAACCATCTCGACCATAAAGGTTGAGCGGCCCCGCGCCAGATCATCGGCGGCACCCACCCGCGAAAATAATCTATCGACGACGCCAAGCTGAACACTTTCGGCCGGCACGTATGAGCCCATCTGCGCTAATACCGCGATCAAGGCATTTTGCCTGAGAAAGGTGCTTTTACCCGCCATGTTCGGTCCCGTCAGCAACCACAGTTGGCTGCTATCTTGAAGATTGCAGTCATTGGCAACGAAACTGCCTGAACCTTCGAGGCTGGGATCATTCGCCAGGGCCACTTCGACCACCGGATGACGCCCGCCGACAATATCAAAACTTAAACGGTCGTCGATTGAAGGCCGGCAATAGCGCTGATCGACAGCCAGACTTGCTAGGGCAGACGCCACATCAAGCCGCGCCAGTGCCGAGGCAGCCAGCGCAATTTCTTCCGCCTGCATCGTTGTTTTCCGCACCAGTTCTTCATAAAGCTCGAGCTCCATGGCGAGAGCCTTATCGGCGGCGCTGGCAATCTTACCTTCCAATTCACCGAGCTCGACTGTGGTGTAGCGAATGGCGTTCTTCATGGTCTGGCGATGAATGAAAATATCTTCCGGCCCGGCCGGCATGGTTTCAGCATGGCGCGCTGACACTTCGATAAAATAGCCGAGCACGTTATTATGTTTAATTTTGAGATTCTGAATACCGGCGGCCTGGACATATTTATCCTGCAAACCGGCAATCAGGCGTCGGCTCTCATCTCTGAGCGAGCGCAGTTCATCAAAGCCAGGTGCATAGCCTTCGGCAATAAAGCCGCCATCCCGGGCATAGAGCGGCAGGTCGGGCTCCAGGGCTTCGGCCAGGGTCAGCACCAATTCTCCATGTGCGCCAAAATCATCCAAGGCCGCTTCAATGCCATCCGGCAATTGGTCACTTTCAAGGTAGCTTCGGATCTCCGCTGTCAGGGCGAGGCCATCCCGGATCGCCGCCAGATCACGCGGGCCCCCTCTGGCCAAAGTGAGGCGTGACAAGGCACGCTCGATATCCGGTACTTGTTTCAAGAGATCGCCTAAATTCTCCTGCAGGCTATGATCATCATAAAAATGCTGCACCATATCGAGCCGTTGATTGATCACAGCAGCATCCGTCAATGGTGCTGAAATTTGGGCCGCTAATAAGCGCCCGCCCGCACCGGTCAAGGTGTGATCAATAATCGAGAGCAGACTGCCTTTGCGCTCTCCGGTCAAAGTCTGGGTCAGCTCCAAATTGCGGCGGGTCGCCGCATCAATTTCCAACACCGCCCCTTCAGAGAGACGCTTGGGAGGTGCAATCCTCGGCAGTTGGCCCTGTTGGGTCAGCTCGACATAATCAATCAGCGCCCCGCCGGCCGACAATTCAGCCCGGGAAAACGGGCCAAAGGCGTCCAGGGTTTTAACCTCGAACATGGCCTGCAAGCGGAGATCGCCATTGGTCGAATCGAACCGGCTTGCCGGTAAGGTCGAGAGCTGATCCTGCCAGGGCTGGAAGGCGTCGGCGAGGTCCTCGCGGCCAAGCATACGGTCCGAGATCAGCACTTCACCGGGATCAAGCCTTGCCAGAGCGGCGGCGACGCTATGCTCGGACAAGGGCTGCATTTGCAGATCACCGGTCGACATATCAAGCCAGGCGAGACCAAAACTGCCTTGCGCTTCGGCCAGTGCCGCCAGGAAATTATTTCGCTTGCTGTCTAGCAGAGTGTCCTCGGTCAAGGTGCCTGGCGTAATGGTGCGAACGACTTCGCGCCGGACCACCGATTTAGAACCGCGCTTTTTTGCTTCCGCCGGGTCTTCTGTTTGCTCACAGACAGCAACTTTGAAGCCTTGCTTGATCAAGCGCGACAGATAACTTTCGTGGCTGTGTACCGGCACACCACACATCGAGATGTCTTCACCCAGATGCTTACCGCGTTTGGTCAGGGTAATATCAAGGGCTCCTGCTGCAATTACCGCATCCTCAAAAAACAACTCGTAAAAATCACCCATGCGGTAAAACAGCAGGCAGTCAGGATTATCCCGCTTAATAGTCAGGTACTGCGCCATCATCGGCGTCACGCCTTTGGCTGGCGCCGCCCCCTTGGCCGGCGAATCGTTTTCAATTTTTTCTGGTTCAGGTGCCGATCCGGTCACGGGTTCGTTTTCTTTCGTATAATTTTCTAAGTCTATTTTATCACGATAAATCCCAGAAGACAGCCAATTTGGTTTGATGACTTTTGACCGTTTAAACTGTCATAAATCTGTCATACAAATATACTATAAGCGGGCGCATATTTGATATCTATTTGAAGGAATTTGTAGTAACTCAGCATGGCTAAAAAATCCACCATCGACAAAGATTTAAAACGCGTTGTTCAGCTCGAAAAAGCAACCGCGAAAGTCAGCCAAAATAATATTAATTTAGGTTTTAGCGTTCTCTTTTTAATTGGCGTGCTGATTTTTGCCGCTTTCCAGACAACCGGCCTTGAAGGCAGCGCCATCCTTATCGTTGCCGCGATTATTGGCGGGTATATGGCGCTTAATATTGGCGCCAATGATGTTGCTAATAATGTCGGCCCGGCAGTGGGCTCAAAGGCTATCACCTTATTTGGCGCGCTGCTTATTGCCGCTGTCTTTGAAGCTGCCGGGGCGATTATCGCCGGCGGTGATGTGGTCACCACAATTTCCAAGAACATCATCGATCCCAATACTGTCTCCGACAAAGATACTTTTATTTGGGCCATGATGGCCGCCCTTTTAGCCGCCGCAGTTTGGGTTAATCTCGCGACCTATGTTGGTGCCCCGGTATCGACAACCCATGCTGTGGTGGGTGGCGTACTTGGCGCCGGCGTTGCAGCTGCCGGTATTGCGGCGGTCAACTGGCCGGTGATGGCAAAGATTGCCGCCAGCTGGGTTATTTCACCGGTGCTAGGTGGAGTGATTGCCGCCGGGTTTTTAGGCTTTGCCAAATATTTTATTCTCTTTCGGGATGATAAAATAACTGCCGCCCGGCGCTGGGTGCCGGTGTTGGTTTCAATCCTGGCCGCGGCGTTTTCTATCTATCTGGTGATGAAGGGCCTTAAGCGGGTCTGGAAGCCGGAGCCGTATATGATTGCCATGATCGGTGCCGGTGCCTTTGCCATTGCCTTTGCCATAGTGCGGCCCATTGTTGCTAAGGCGGCGGCAACGATGCCCAATAAACGCAAATCGGTCAGCGATCTTTTCACTATACCTTTGATTTGCGCCGCTGCGCTCCTGAGCTTCGCCCATGGCGCCAATGATGTCGCTAATGCGGTTGGCCCGCTTGCCGCTATCGTCAGCGCGGTTACCGCCGGGACAGTTGCCGCCAAAGTCACTCTACCGATCTGGGTGCTGGTGGTGGGCGCAATCGGAATCTCTATTGGCTTGTTTTTATTCGGCCCCAAAGTCATTGAAATCGTTGGTGAGAAAATTACCAAGCTCAATCGGGTGCGGGCTTTTTGTATCGCGCTATCAGCGGCCATCACGGTGATTATCGCCTCAGCCTTAGGCTTGCCGGTCAGTTCCACCCATATTGCCGTCGGCGCCGTATTTGGCGTCGGTTTTTTGCGGGAATTCCTGGCCAATAAAAGTAAACCCATCGCCGATGCGATCTCATACAGTGAAACCTCCGGTGGGCCAGTGACCTGGGATGAAACGCCGCTAAGCACTGCTAAAAGTAAGAAAAAAGAGAAGAAGGCGCAAAAACGTAAACTCGTGCGGCGGCGTCACTTGACAACGATTGTGGCGGCCTGGGTTATTACTGTGCCTGCCGCGGCGATCCTCTCCGGTTTGATATTTTTAGGTTTGCGGGAACTTTTTTAAAGATTATTAAGCGCGTCCTGATGGTGACCTGCCGAATCGGCGCCAAAGCAGCAGAAAATCACTTTCTCAGTGTTTTCGTGTGCAGCCAAATAGTCTGTCACGGTCGAGACGGCAATCATCGCCGCCTGAGCTGCCGGAAAGCGATAGACACCCGTACTGATAGCTGGAAAAGCGATTGATTGAATATTCCGATCCATGGCAATGATTAAAGAATTTCGATAGCAGCTGGTGAGCAATGCTACCTCATTTGAAGCCCCACCCTGCCACACCGGCCCAACTGTATGGATGACATATTTTGCCGGCAGATTGTAACCATCAGTCAGTTTGGCCTGACCGGTCGGGCAGCCGTTTAACGTCCTGCATTCAGCCAAGAGCTCGGGCCCTGCTGCCCGGTGGATAGCGCCATCGACGCCGCCACCGCCCAAGAGAGTTTCATTCGCCGCATTGACAATAGCATCAACTTGCAGAGTCGTGATGTCGGCTTCAATTATTTCCAGATCAGCCATTTGCCTTAGCTGATGGCCTCTGCAGGCGGCACAAAATCCATCTCCAGATCATGGGCGACGGCCTCATAAGTAACATGGCCTTTGTGAACATTTAGCCCGTTCATCAAATGCGGATCATCTTTCAAGGCCTGGACATAACCTTTATTGGCGAGATCAATAACGAAGGGTAGGGTCGCATTGTTGAGGGCGCGGGCTGAAGTGCGGGCAACCGCGCCCGGCATGTTGGTCACGCAATAATGGACGACATCATCGACGATATAGGTCGGCTCGGCATGGGTGGTGGGTTTGCTGGTTTCAAAGCAGCCGCCTTGGTCAATCGCCACATCAACGACGACCGAACCCTTTTGCATCTGCTTGATCATATCTTTGGTCACCAGCCGGGGCGCTGCGGCGCCCGGGATCAACACCGCACCAATTACCAGATCAGCGCCGATAACATATTGCTCGACGGTTTCCATGGTGGCGTAGATCGTATTGAGCGTTGGACCAAACTGCATATCCAATTCATTGAGCCGGGGTAATGATTTATCGATTACTGTCACCGAGGCTTCGAGCCCCATCGCCATGCGGGCTGCATTGGTACCGACCACGCCGCCGCCGAGCACCACAACCTTGGCCACCGGCACGCCCGGCACACCGCCCAGCAAAATACCTTTGCCGCCCTGTTCTTTCTCGAGACAAAGTGCTCCGACCTGAATTGACATGCGGCCGGCAACTTCACTCATGGGCGCCAATAATGGCAAGCCGCCCCGATCATCGGTGACAGTTTCATAAGCGATGGCAACACAACCGGAATCGACCAAGCCCTGGGTTTGATCCGGCTCTGCCGCCAAATGGAGATAGGTGAACAAGACTTGATCCTGGCGCAGCATTGAAATTTCAGAGGCTTGCGGCTCCTTGACCTTAATAATCATTTCGGCTGCCTCGAACACATCGGCAACCGCCGGTAAAATTTGGGCACCAACCGAAGCGTAATCACTATCTTCAAAGCCGACACCCACACCGGCATTTGCTTCAACAACAACTTCATGGCCATTGTGGATCAGCTCGCGGACACTCGCCGGCACAAGCCCGACCCGATATTCGTGAACTTTGATCTCTTTTGGTACACCGATGCGCATGGCTTACTCCTGTTTTAACACCTATATATAAACATAGATTTTTGATTCTGAGAAACAACGTAGTTTTCTAGAGCGCTGCCCTATGTTACCCAAGCACCACAATGACAGATAACAGCATGCCAAAAACAATCCTGGTTTATGTCGGCCTCGACCGGGTCGGCGATAGTCTTTTAAAGCTGCCTTTTGTCAGAGGTTTGCGCGACGCCTTTCCAGAAGCTCACATCACCTGGCTCGCCGGCAAAGATACCAGCGTTTATGCCTGTATTATGGCGCCGGTTGTAGAGGGTTTGATAGACGAAGTGATTGAACATCCCGGCGCAGTTGAAGGCAAAGCTGATGGCATCGGGCTAAGTCCCAAGGAACTTTTACACCGACCCTTAAAGGGACGCGCCTTTGATCTCATCATTGATACGCAAAAGGTCGCATTGGCGACATTGATCCTGTTCCGGATCCGGCATAAAAATTTCGTCTCGCCGTTCGGCAATTTTATTTTGTCATCGAAGAAACCAGCGAAGGATTATAAATTTCCGAAACTGATGCAGCGCCAACTGCTCGATCTGCTGGAGATCACAACGGGGCACAATTATCCGACACCGACCCAGTTAGAACTCGCGCTTGATCCGGCACTTGTTGACCTTGCGGCAGCAGCGCTGCCAGAGGGTCTCTGCTATATCGGGTTTTCGCCAGGGGCGGGTGGTTTACCGAAATGCTGGCCGCTGGAGAAGTTTATCACCCTCGCCAAAGAGCAAGTTGGCAAAGGGCGAGTACCCGTCTTTATATTAGGCCCCCAGGAAATTGGCTGGCAGGCCGAGATTGCCAATGAAGTACCAGAGGCAATATTTCCGCTGCAAAAAAATAATTTGGGTGAAGAGCACAACTATGCCCCGCAATTGACCATGGCGCTGAGCAGGAAATTGGCTTTAGCGGTATCCAATGATTCCGGCACCGGTCATATGTTTGCGACGGGCGGGGCTAAACTCATCTCACTTTTTGGCCGGACAGTGCCGGAAAAATTTACGCCGATGGCCAGCAATCTCACCATCATCCGCGCCCAGGATTATGGCGGCAGGGAAATGGATTTTATTCCAGTGAATGTGGTCAGCCAGGCGATTGAGCAGGTGCTGGTTGGCGCTTGATCATATAGATCAGCAACATTAGCCCCGGTAGCGCCGCCAAGGTGGTCAGTATAAAAAATACCGGCCAACTGACCTGATCGGCCACCCAGCCCGACCCTGAAGTCATCACTGTCCTTGAAAATGCCATGAACGATGTCAGCAGCGCATATTGCGTTGCGGTATAAGCAATATTGCAAAGGCTTGAGAGATAGGCAACGAAAGCCACAGTGCCCATGCTGGTGGTGAAGTTTTCAATCGCAATGGTTACGGCCAGCATTTCCTGGCTGTAGCCAACCCAGCTTTGCAAAACAAAAACCAAATTGGAGGCGGCCATAAAAACGCCGCTGATCAATAGCCCTCGCATAATGCCGGTTTTTGCCAGCAGCAATCCGCCAAACAAGCCACCGATGATAATGGGCGGGAAGCCGACCAGCTTAGCGATAGTACCAATTTCGGTATTGGAAAATCCAAGCTCGAGAAAAAACGGGATTTTCATCACCGTCAAAACCGCATCACCAAACTTAAATAAAAGAATAAACAGAATAATCAGCAGCCAATTGGGGCGAGTGAGAAATTCAATAAATGGACAAAACACTGAACCATAGAGCCAGGCCGTCGCCCGGGCGAGTCCTGCCGGTAAATGCGCATTCCGCTCGAGAAATTCTTCGGCTGATTGCTCCAAAGAGAGTGCTTCATCAGAAATCGGCGCGGCTGGTTCCGGGTTCAACAGGATTGCGACAATGCCAACGCCAACGGTCAAGGCAAGGCCAGTAAAAACAATCTGCCAGGACACCAGATCGGCGAATATCAGCGCTACTGCCGCTCCGCCCCAGGACGATAATCGCCAGCCATTGATGGCGAGTGCCGCCCCGGCAGCCAATTGATCTTCTGCCAATATTTCAACCCGATAGGCGTCGATAACAATATCCTGGCTCGCCGAAGCGAAAGATACCGCCAAGGCAAACGCTGCTGTCCACCAGAGACTGTTTGCGGGATCAGACAGGCCGAGTTTTATAATCGCAGCGATCAGCACAACTTGGGTAACCAGCACCCAGCCTCGCCTGCGGCCAAATATTCGAGTCATGACCGGCAACGGCACCCGATCCATAATCGGCGCCCATAAGAATTTAAGCGCATAGGGCAAGCTCACCAGCGCAAACAAGCCGATGGTTGTCTTATCGACACCAGATCCCGCCAGCCACGCTGTCATCGGCTCGGCCAGTACACCAAAAGGCAGACCGCTGGAAAAGCCCAAAAACAGCATCGCCAAGACGCGGCGATCCAAATAGACGCTTAAGGCTTGCAGCCAGTTTCGCCTGTTCATTGTGTCAGCATCTCATCAATGGTGTTTAGAATCTGAGTTTCCGGCAATCTCGCAACGCAGGGAAACATGTCATTCTCAACCGGTAAGTGGCAGCTGCCGAGACAGCCTTCGCAATCCATTGGCTGGTAGACGAAGCGCACATTCTCTGGTGTGATCTCTGCTGCGTAAGGCACAATCTCGCCGACATAGGCAGCGCTCGCCAGACAAATTGTCGGCGCACTAACCGCCACCGCTAAATGCATCACCGCCGTATCAACTGATATCACGAGCAGGGCCTGTTTAAGCTTGGGTGCCAGTGCTTCAAAATTTGAGCCGTCGAACTCTACGTTGGGTCGCGCCAAGAGCTGTTTGAAATCAGGATTAGCATCAAGATCACCTGGCGCGCCTGTAAGGACAAAATCATAGTCTTCACCAAGACGCGCCATAATTTTCAAATAAATTTCGGGTGGCGACTGTTTTTCCCGCACTGCTGAGAACGGCACCAGGATCACGGTCGGGCGCGGATAGGCGGGGCCTGTATTCACGCGCTCGTCCGGCAGCCTCACCTGTGGTGGCGGCAGTTCAGTTTCCGTCAGCCAGTCAGCATAGCGTGTCCAACGCAGCACTTTATCTAAATGAACCGGGCCGCTGTCGAAAAGGCGATTATAGAGGCTGCGATTATTTGTGAGTTCCTCGTCATATTTGACCCAGGTACGCGGCTCCATGGCGAGAGCTACCGGTGCTTCGCAGGTTGTAACAAATTCGTCATCAAGCTTGGGATGACGCAGATAATCGGTACTGACGACCAGACGGAAATTGGCGGTATAAAGCTGGTCAGCAATTGCTTTCCGGTAGGAACGCTTTTTTAGAAAAGCGCCATAGTCGACTGGCAGAACATTAATTTCATCATCAAATAAAAAAGCCATTTTGGCGGCATCGTGACGTAAAACCAGAGTAATACTCTCATCAGGTACGGCAATTTGACAGAAACGATCAAAGATCAGCGACAACAGAATGGTATCACCCAACCCGCCGGAAGATATGAACAAGACGCCCGAGGGATCATTATTACGTTTTTTAGATTTTGAAAAAATCGCCGGCATGGCCATCAATCATTATCACGGCGTTTTAAAATACCAAAAAAATTAGCCGACCAAATTTCCGGCGGATTCATTAGGATTGACGATAAAAACTTATGAAGCAGATTGTCCAATAGGCGCCGTTTGGGCGAGCCGGTAATTTGCTCATAACAGCGGGTGCATTCAAAGCCCGAGGCGAGAGCCAATTGACGGAGGCTCAATGGGCTATAGGCGGCGCGGTGGGTGAGATCGCCATATTGATAAGATAGACCCCACGGAGACGCAGCGTTGGGCAGGCGCGCTACAATCAATCCATTTTTATTTAGCATTGTCGACATTATTAGCAGCAACTTAACGGCATCATTTGGTTCAAAATGTTCCAACACATCGAACATAACAATGATGTCAAACTTTTGATTGACGATAGCTCGTTCACCTTCATCCAAAATGTTCACGTTCTTAAAATGAGCCAAAACATCAGCGGGAATAAAATTTTTCAGCTCGGCGTCAGAATCAATCCCGATAAAATTCTTAACGTTCTTATGCTTTAAATAACTTAAAAACAGTCCAGTGCCGCAGCCAATTTCTAAAATCGAAAATTCTGATGTGCAATTGGTCGGCTGCCAAAATTCCTTATCAAACTGCTGAATAATTTTAGCCTGCAAATCGGGCGTGCTGTAGGATTTGTATTGATTATAGCTGTCGTAAAAATCAACCATTTAGATATCAATCAATTGAGAAACGGCATTCCACACCGTGTCAACTTCAACGGCACTGACGCAGGGGAACACATCAAATTTTGTCGCCCGTTTAGGGCAGCGCCAAAAACAGTGATAGCATGGCATTTCTTCAAAGGCGAATTTGGCATGGGGCGGGCAGACTTCTTCGGGGTAGGGTACGAAGCTGCCGAAATGACCGCCACCGACCACCACTACAGTTGGTGTTTCAAGCGCAATGGATAAATGTGCCGGCCCTGTATCATTACTGATCACACAAGCAGCATGATTCAGCACGTCTAACAATTCTGGCACCGAAGTTTTGCCAATGAGGTCAATGACCCGTTCATTACGGCCAAATCTTTGACGGTGATCACCTGCCCGCTCGCCTGGACCGCCGACAAATACGACACGATAATCCTGGTCCAATAATCGCTCAGCGATACTCAGATAACTCTCAAACGGCCAGCGGCGGCCATATTCATTGCTGCCGGGATTCAATACGGCGTAAGGCCGACCAGCTGGTATTGCAGGGGGAGTGTCGGGCCAGGATATCTTTGGTGGCTGGGGCGGGATAACTTTGCCTGCTAAATCAGAGAGAAAACGGTAGTGGCGTAAAATTTCATGTGTTGGGTAGGTTCCGGTATCAATAATTTGATCGACTTGGCTCATATAATAAGTGAATTCGGTTCTTGTCGGTTCATTGATGTAAGGCAAGGAAGAAATTGATTTTGGCGCTGCCGCCAGCCAAACTAAACTGTCAGCCATCATTGCCCGTCGCAAATAGGAATCACAGATTGTTACTGCTGGAGCAATTTGGCGTACCATAAAACCAATACCAAATCGATAAAAGAGCCGGCGCGCAAAGGCATGCTCATCAATGATAAACAATTGATAGCCGGCAAATATTTCCGTCGCGATCGGCCCCCAACTTTTGCATCCAAGTATGGTAATATCGGATTTATCAACTCCGAAAACCTCGGCATAATCATCCAGGGTGCGGCGAAATAACACCATATCGCCGATCCCATCCATACGTACGACCAAGATGCCTTGGCGGCGTTTAAAAACCGGCCAATGGCGCACGATAAGATCGAAGAATCTAAACAGCCACCAGCGCCGTCGCATGCCGGCTGGCAAAGTCCGCCAAAACCAGGAAACCTTAAAGGAATGCCCGGCTAAGGCAGAGCCGATGAGTTTAGTTCTGGCATCATCACTGTCAGTTGAAACATTTAAGGCGGGAGCTGAGACAGGCGGCGCCACGATCAATCACTTCAGTTTTTCGTTAAGTACGGATTTGAGGTCATTTTCCGCCCGGGCGCCATAGTGAGAAATAATTTCTGCTGCCAAGATACCGCCCATACGGCCACAAGTTGCCAAATCCTCGCCCTGGGTTAAGCCATATAAAAATCCCGCCGCATATGAATCGCCCGCTCCCGTCGTGTCGACAACTTTGTCCACGTTTTCAGCATCCAGAACGTGAATTTCCTCACCAGCGATAACGACTGAACCCTGAGAGCTCCGGGTAAGCGCCGCGATATCGCAATGTCCGCGGACGTGCTGTAAAGCATCATCAAACTCTTCCACCTGATAGAGCGATTTTATTTCGTCTTCATTGGCGAACAAAATATTAATGTGGTTGTCGACCAATTCAAGAAACTCATCACGATGCCGATCGACGCAAAACGGATCAGACAAACTTAGAGCAACTTGCCGGCCTGCTTGCTCTGCAGTTTTCGCGGCTTTGATAAAAGCTTCTTTAGCCCGTGGCGGGTCCCACAGATAGCCTTCCAGGTAGACGACTTTCGAGGCTCCAATCACTTGGTCATCGACGTCCTCGGGGCCGAGGTCAACACAGGCGCCTAAAAAAGTCTGCATGGTTCTCTCAGCGTCAGGCGTCACGCAAATAAGGCAACGGGCTGTCGGCGCTCCATTTTCATCTGCAGCTGTGGTGAACGAAACCCCGGCAGCGCGAATATCATGCGTAAATACTTCGCCCAATTGATCATCACAAACCTTACCGATAAAGGCGCCGCTGCCGCCGAGTGAAGCTATGCCCGCCATGGTATTGGCGGCAGAGCCTCCGGACATTTCAATGCCGGACCCCATCAGGCCGTAAATTTTTTCAGCCGTATCGGCATCGACGATGGTCATGGCGCCCTTTGCCAGACCATGCTCTTCAAGAAAAGCATCTTCGGCATGGGCCAGCACATCGACAATAGCGTTGCCAATTCCGACAACATCAAATTCCGTATTACTCATAAATTAGTATCGCCTTATCAAATTTAACTGGGATGAATTCAGTTTGTTCAGTCAAACTTCTGCTTAACCAAACTCCTACAGTTCGATTATACCGAGGCCGATCACACCTTCAAGCGATCCTTCATAAATGCGGCGTCACCCTCTTGTGGTCAGGAGCAAACCCCGATAAATAGATTAATTACCAGGGAGTTATTCTAGAATGATACTTGGCGGCCAATTAAAACCGAAGTTTTGGGACTAAAATTAGATGATTTCAGCTTTTTCTCTCGCCATTGGTCAGCTTTCCGACAAATCCCTTCGCCAAGTGGTGTGGATCGGCTTACTTGGCTCGCTTGCTATTTTCGTCTTGCTATGGATCTCGATCGGTTTTGTGCTTTTCGAGACCGAAATATTTACCACGGGCTGGTTTTTTGGTGTTTTTGACTGGGTTGTTGAGTGGCTGACCGATATATTTGGCGGCGTTTTAATCATCATAGCGACGTGGTTTTTATTTCCGGCTGTCGCGACATTGATCGCCAGTTTTTTTCTGGAACGTGCTGTTCAAGCAGTAGAAAACAAACATTTTCCCAATCTCCCGGCTCCCCGGCAGCAGAATTTAGCCGAAATTTTGAAAATTACCTTAAAATTTACCGGCTTATCGATTGTACTTAATCTATTGGCCCTGCCATTTTATATCGTTTTCTTTTTCCTAGGGCCGCTCAATCTTTTTGTCTTCTACGCCTTGAACGGCTATCTTCTAGGCCGGGAGTATTTTGAGCTCATTGCCCATCGGCGCATGGAGCCGTTGCAGGCAATTCATTTGCGCAGCGCCTTTCGAGGTCAAATGTTTCTCGCCGGAGTCATAATCACCTTTTTGATGACGATTCCAGTGGTAAACTTAATCGCACCCGTCATTGCAACTGCTGCAATGGTGCATTTGGTGCAAGGATGGCGTAATAGAGTTGATGCGCTTAATAGTTAAGTAATTATAAAACCGCTAATATGGTTTGAGGGTAATTGATTGGAAGTGACTATGTTTGGAAAAAATAAAGACAAAAATGCTGATAATCCGAGTTCAGGAAATGCTGCGGCGGGCGCGGCAGCGAGTCCTGCCGACAACCAGCCTGACAAAAATATTTCTGCTCCGCCGCTCAAGCCATTTTCCAAAAAGGGCACCCATGCACCGGCTAAAAGTACCGGCACGCCGTTTCGGGGCGAAATTCCCCGGCGGGTCACCGAAATTCCGGGTGGGCCGAAACGCAGTGAGCATATGCTTGCCCTAGATGATGAAGCAAATCGCCTGACCGTTGGCCGTAATATTTGTTTAAACGGAGAAATAACAGCTTGTGAAAAACTTGTTGTCGATGGCCGGGTTGAGGCAACTTTAACGGACGCTCATGCGATTGAAGTATCGCCCACCGGATACTTCAAAGGCAACGCCGATGTTATGGAAGCAGAAATCAGCGGCAAGTTTGAAGGCACTTTAGTCGCCAAAGATCTCTTGACGATCCATAAAGACGGAAAAGTTGATGGCTCTGTGCGCTATGGCCGGATCGTCATAGAAGCCGGTGGTGAAATTTCCGGTGATATGGCATCGCTCGACGAAGCGGAAGATAGTTCTGATAGCGAAACCGACAGTACATCTGGCGCTGACAGCTCCAGCTAAGGGGGAGAATTTGGCCAGAATAACGCAGCCCCGGGCAGCTCATCTGGCCGCCATCGCCGGTATCTTTTTTCTCAGCGCCTGCGCCTTCGATCCTTCAACAATTGTCCGCACTCCGCGTGTGGTGGATACCGCCGAGGCCAGGTCGGGCGAACCGGCAGATGAGAGTTTGCAAGATGGCAAGCCGGCCGGCGAAAGCGAGACGGATTTGCCGCCCGAAATTACGGATGCTGTTGAAAAACCTGCCCAAGTCGCGGCGGTCGAGATTGATCTGACAAATTTTAAAGAACGTTTGCTCGGGCTGGATGACCAAGAGATAACTGAACTTCTCGGAAAGCCGAAATTCGAGCGCAGCGAACCACCGGCGAAAATTTGGCAGTACCAAAGCGATGAATGTTTCGTCGATCTGTTTTTGTTTGAGGAAGCTGGTGACTTAACGGTAGATCATGTTGAAGTGCGCGGTAAACAAGTTGAAAAAACGGACGAAAAAATTTGTTTTGCCAGCATCCTGAAAGCGGCTAATGGTGGCGAAGGTAAACCGGCGCCACTTGGGCCGATCGCGCCAAAAAAAAGTACTGAACAGCCCGCCCCGGGTGCCGTAAAAAAACCGGCGGTTCAACAAGAAGCCATTCCCGAGGATGGCGGTGATGAAATAGCGCCACCGGAATTGGTGCCGGAAAATCCGGAATCCGTTCCTGATAGTGGCCCTGAGGTACCGGCCTTTGGTCCGGACGAGCCGGTAGAGGAACCAGATGCCGAACCCGCTAGTCCAAAGGACGATGGTTCTAAAAAATCTCCGCCGAAGCCGGCAGAAAAACCGCTTGTTAAACCAGGACCGGACCTGGAAAAAATAACCGGTGATGAAGAAGATGTGCCGGAGGTTGAATTTAAAATGACGCCGGTGCCGCAAGATAAAACACCAGCTAAACCGGCGGATAAGTCAAAAACGAAAACTGCGCCAAAATTAGAAGAGTCGCCAGAAGACCCGCCGGTATCTGTGGAGGAACCGCCAGAAGGCCCGCCAGAAGACCCAACTGAAGAACCACAAGCAGAACCTCTGGCGAAACCAGAAACAAAACCTGAGACGAAACCTCAGGCGAAAACTAAGGCAGAGCCTAAGCCTGAGCCGGAACCAGCAGCGGATGACGGCCTGGGTAATGATTCGCTCGATAGTGAAAAAACCGGAGATGCGCCTGGAGATGCGTCTGACAAGGTTGTTAAAAAGCCTGTCCAGGATGAGTTGCCTGATGCTCCTAAGCTCGGCCGGACGGAAGGCGACGATGATTTATTGGAAGACCCGGCGCCTTAAAAAAGCTAGCCCTCTAAGCTCGTTTTCGCTTTAAAACCACATTCGGTTTGGACCACACATTCCGGGCAGTCCGGTTTACGCGCTTTGCAGACATAGCGGCCATGCAGGATTAGCCAATGATGGGCGTGGCGCATGAACTCTGACGGCGTCACTTTTTCAAGCTTTTTCTCGACCTCCAACGGCGTTTTCCCCGGGGCCAGACCGGTGCGGTTCCCCAGCCGGAACAGATGCGTATCAACGGCAATGGTGGGATGACCGAAGGCGATATTAAGCACAACATTGGCGGTTTTGCGGCCAACCCCCGGCAGTTTTTGCAGCTCATCCCGGTCTTCGGGTATTTTGCCGTTGTACTCATCCAGCAGCATGTGGCTGAGTTTAATGACGTTTTTGGCTTTTGAATTAAAAAGCCCAATGGACTTGATATAATCTTTCAGCTTGGCCTCACCAAGCTCGACCATTTTCTTTGGCGTTTTAATTTTCTTAAAAAGCGGCTTGGTGGCTTTATTAACGCCGACATCGGTCGCTTGAGCAGACAATACGACAGCCACCAGCAGGGTGAAATTATTGACGTAATGCAGCTCGCCCTTGGGTTCGGGATTTTGTTTCTCGAGCTTGGCGTAAAAATCGTGAATTTTAGCTTTGTTCATAAAAGTTAATTTTTCTAATGGTGCCTGTCACTTTTTAAAATGTTAACTATTTGATGGTGATTTTTAATGGTATTGGCCATATTGTTTCAGTCGGCAGTCTCACTGTCAAAGGGAACAGTAAAAAGGGCAAATAATGCTCGACGTTATCCATCACCAGGCCGGGCGGCCGGGCGAAGTGTTTCTTGAGATCGTCATGAAACCCAGCGATCTCGCGCATCTCACCATCGCGCGGCGGATTTATATTGGCATTGCCGTGCTTTGTATCAGCCTTGGCATTGCTTTTTGGGCGATTGGTGCCGGACCTGTGCTGCCCTTCATGGGTATAGAAGTAGCGCTGCTTTATATGGCCTACCGGTTCGGCGTTCGCCATGGGCGTAAAACCGAATCTCTGTCGCTGAGTGAGGACGAATTGATTGTTAGAAAAGCCGGGGTGGGTAAAAAGCGCGAGGCCATTCGCCTGCAGCCCTATTGGAGCCATCTTGATATCGTGGAAGAACCCGGACGCCACGCGCGGCTATCCCTGCGGTCAAAAGGCTATACGATTGAGATTGGTACCCTGCTGGCGCCGGCGGAACGTCAGCTTTTGGCCGAGACCCTGAGAGCAGAATTGCAGAAACTAAAGGGCTCTACTTAAAACCCAGCACGTCCAGCATGTCATACAGACCGGTGGCCTGACCCTCGGTCCAGCGCGCCGCATGAACGGCGCCTTTGGAAAAAATTCCGCGCGAGGCGGCTTTATGAACCAGTTCTACCCGTTCACTTTCACCGGCAAAAATAACTGTGTGCTCGCCCACCACCTCGCCGCCTCTTAGCGAGGTAAAACCGATATCGCCTTTGTTGCGCTCACCAGTAATGCCATCCCGGCCCCGGGCCGCAACATCACCTAGTGAAACACCCCTGCCCTTGGCGGCAGCTTCGCCCAGACCAAGTGCGGTACCGGACGGGGCATCGACTTTGTGTTTGTGGTGCATCTCGATGATTTCAATATCGTAGTCGTCGTCAAGAGTGCCGGCGAGTTGTTCGGACAGCGCAAACAGCACATTGACGCCGATGGAAAAGTTCATGGCTTTGACGATGGTGACGTCTTTGGCAGCAGCTTCTATCGCTGCCAGCCCGTCAGCGTCATGACCGGTGGTGCCCAGGACCAAAGCGGTGCCGTGACTTTTAGCCAGCTCAAGATGATTTGCAGTCGCTGCCGGCAGGGTAAAATCGATGATCACATCCGAGTTCGCAAATAGCGCCTCTGCATCTTCCGAAATTTCCAGATCGCAAGGCTCCAATCCGGCATGGGCCGCCATGTCTTTGCCAAGTGCGGGATTGCCTGGGCCTTCGGTGCCACCCGCCAGCTCACAACCGTCCGTTCCAAGCACTTCCTTGACCAGCATCTGGCCCATTCGTCCGGCGCAGCCGACAATTCCGATTTTCATAGTGATCCCCTTACCTGACCCAATATATCGGGCCTACTTTTTTCAGGCTAGTCTTTTAAATCTTCCCACAGATCTTTGACCTTGGTGAAAAAGCCATCCGATTCCGGATTGTTTTGTTCACTGCCGCCCTCGGCTTCAAATTCCTTGAGCAGCTCTTTTTGTTTTTTGGTCAGATTGACCGGCGTCTCGACCGAGGCTTGGACAAACATATCGCCGCGTTCTTTTGAACGCAGCACCGACATGCCTTTGCCTTTAAGCCTGAATTGATGACCGGATTGGGTGCCGGTTGGAATCGTAATCCTGGCCCGCCCGCCATCAACGGTGGGCACTTCAATGTGGCCGCCAAGCGCCGCGGTGGTGAGCGGGATCGGCACGCCGCAATAAATATTGGCGCCTTCCCGCTGAAAAATATGATGCGGTGATACAGATATAAAAATATAGAGATCACCGGAAGGTGCGCCGTTGAGCCCGGCTTCACCCTCACCGGAGAGGCGGATACGGGTACCGTCTTCAACCCCAGCTGGGATCGTCACCGATAAAGTTTTTTCCTGATGAACCCGGCCAGAGCCACTACAGTTTGAGCAGGCGTCTTTGATAAATTTGCCGGCACCCTGACAGGTCGGGCAGGCGCGTTCGATGGTGAAAAAACCTTGTTGAGCGCGGACTTTGCCGTGGCCATGACAAGCCGGGCAAGTATCGGGTGCCACACCGCCCTGAGTGCCGATGCCGCTGCAATCATCGCAGGATACCGAGGTTGGTACCCGGATATTGGTTTTATTGCCCTTGTAGGCTTCGGTGATGGAGATTTCCATATTGTAGCGAAGATCGGAGCCGCGCGCCGAGCCTTGACGGCCCCCACGACCGCCGCCACCCATAAAGTCGCCAAACATATCTTCGAAAATATCGGCAAAGCCTGCGCCGCCGAAGCCGCCTGCACCGCCGCCAAAGCCGCCTGCTCCGCCCGGCCCGCCTTGTTCAAACGCAGCATGGCCAAAGCGATCATAAGCAGCGCGCTTTTCTTCATCGGACAGCACGTCGTTTGCTTCGTTGACTTCTTTGAAGTTTTTCTCGGCCTCTTTATCATCCGCATTGCGGTCCGGATGGTATTTCATCGCCATTTTGCGATAGGCTTTTTTGATATCGTCCGCAGAAGCGTCGCGATCAACTCCGAGCGTTTTATAATAGTCTTCTTTCGCCATTAGGCAGACCCTATCTCAATATATAATGGACGCTTCCCAGGATTAATATGGAGAACGCCCATTACATTTTTCTTAAAGACTAGTCGTCTTTCTTTTCTGGCTTGTCAGGGTCGACTTCCTCAAACTCGGCATCGACAACGGTTTCGTCAGCCGCGGCATCTGCCTCAGACGCCCCAGCATCACCGCCCATACCGGCAGCCATATTGTTTGGATCAAAACCTTCCATACCTTCCGGCATACCTTCGCCGCCTTCTTCCTGGCTGGCTTTATACATCGCTTCACCAAGCTTCATGGCCGCCTGCATCAAGGCATCGGTTTTTTCTTTGAGCTCGTCGGCTTTAGCTTCTTCGTTTTCGAGCAGCTCTTTGACAACCGCCACCGCGGCTTCGATTTCCGCTTTTTCCTCTTCGGAAATCTTATCGCCATATTCGCTCAGATTTTTTTCCGTCGAGTGAACCATGGTGTCAGCCTGATTGCGGGCCTCAACCATTTCTTTGCGCTCTTTATCTTCATCAGCATGAGCTTCGGCATCTTGAACCATTTGCTCGATATCATCATCGGACAGGCCACCGGAAGCCTGAATACGGATTTGCTGTTCCTTGCCGGTAGCTTTGTCTTTAGCCGAGACATTGACAATACCATTGGCATCAATATCAAAAGTCACTTCGACCTGCGGCATGCCGCGGGGTGCTGGCGGAATACCAACGAGATCAAACTGACCCAGCAGTTTATTATCCGCTGCCATTTCACGTTCACCCTGGAAGACCCGAATGGTTACAGCACTTTGATTGTCTTCGGCAGTAGAGAACACCTGGCTTTTCCGGGTTGGGATGGTGGTGTTGCGATCGATTAGGCGGGTAAACACGCCGCCCAAGGTTTCGATACCCAGTGACAATGGCGTCACGTCCAGTAGCAATACGTCTTTAACATCGCCTTGCAGCACGCCGCCCTGGATCGCTGCGCCAAGGGCAACAACTTCATCCGGGTTAACGCCTTTATGAGGTTCGCGGCCAAAGAATTCCTGCACGATTTCCTGAACCTTCGGCATCCGGGTCATACCACCGACCAGGATCACCTCGTCAATTTCACCGGCGCTAATGCCGGCATCTTTGAGAGCGGCCTTACAGGGGTTAATCGTGCGATCAATTAATTTCTCGACCAGCGCTTCAAGTTTCGCCCGGGTCAATTTAATGTTGAGATGTTTCGGGCCGCTTTGATCAGCCGTGATAAAGGGTAAATTCACTTCGGTCTGCATCGTGCTCGACAATTCTACTTTGGCTTTTTCTGCGCCCTCTTTGAGACGCTGCAAGGCCAAACGGTCTTCACGCAGATCAACGCCCTGCTCTTTCTTAAATTCATCAGCAAGATAATCGATCACGCATTGGTCAAAGTCTTCACCGCCAAGGAAAGTATCGCCATTGGTCGATTTCACTTCAAACACGCCGTCGCCGATTTCGAGCACGGAAACATCGAATGTACCACCGCCGAGGTCATAGACCACGATGGTGCCGTTTTCGTTTTTATCCAAACCGTAAGCCAATGCCGCTGCGGTCGGCTCATTGATAATGCGGAGCACATCAAGGCCTGCGATCTTACCGGCGTCTTTGGTGGCTTGGCGTTGGGAATCATTAAAATAAGCCGGCACCGTGATGACGGCTTGCGTGATATCTTCACCGAGATAGCTTTCAGCCGTTTCTTTCATCTTTTGCAGAATGAAAGCGCTAACCTGGCTCGGGCTGAATTTCTCGCCTTCGGCTTCGACCCAGGCATCACCATTGTCGCCGGAAACAATATGATACGGCACCAGGCCTTTATCTTTTTCCGTCAGCGGATCGTCGAAACGCCGGCCGATCAAACGCTTGATGGCGAACAACGTATTTTCCGGGTTGGTGACAGCTTGGCGTTTTGCCGATTGGCCGACGAGGCGTTCACCGCCTTCAGCAAAAGCTACCATGGATGGGGTGGTCCGAGTGCCCTCGGAGTTTTCAATGACTTTCGCATCAGACCCTTCCATAAGGGCGATACAGGAGTTCGTCGTACCTAAATCAATTCCGATTACTTTGCTCATTGTTTTTCTGTCCTCTCAATTTAGCAACAGAACCTCGCGGCCCTAAGTCAGATGGCGGCACCGCCAAGGTTAGTGATTAACGTTAAAATTAAATTATGTAGTTACTGAAAAAACTCAGTTTAGCCATAACGCGGCTTCTGGGCGTTATATAGGCTGCCATATATACGGCTGCAACCATTGAAACCGATTATTTTCGCTTATTTTTGCGCCAATTCCGCTACTACAATTCCGTATCCAGTTTGGAATTGCCGCCTTCCGCTTCCTGATCGGCGGCTTCAGCCTGTTTTTCATAAGCTGAAGAGCTGTCATTGGCGGCTTTTTCCTGCGGTGGCTCAACGGTGGTCTCGCTGTCGCCATTGTCTTCCAGCTTTGGCCCGCCTTTGGAGACGCCGACCATCGCCGGGCGCAATAGCCGGTCATGCAGCACATAGCCTTTTTGCATTTCCTGGACAACTAGACCAGCTGGCTGCTCCAGGTCTTCAACTTCAAACATCGCCTGATGGAGATTGTGATCAAATTTCTGACCGATGGATTCGACGACTTTGATATTGAACTGCTCAAAGGAATTCAGCAGTTCTTTCTCAGTCATTTCGATGCCGACATAGAGATTATTCAGCTCTTCATTGCCATTGCGGGCGTCTTCACCGACGCTTTCAAGGGCGCGGGTCAAATTATCGGCGACCGAAACTATTTGGCGGGCGAAACTGGTGATGGCGTATTTTGACATGTCGGCTTTATCGCGCTCGGTCCGCCGCCGCAGATTTTCACCATCGGCTAGTGTCCGGAGCAGCTGATCTTTCAAGGCGGCAACTTCGGATTCCAGCTCTTCATAGGTTGGCGGTGCATCGTCCTGGGCGCCCTCGCCTTCTTCTGTGCTCCCGGCTTCTGCATCGACATCCGCCGGATCAACCTCGCCGGCCTCAGCTTCCAATTCAGCTAAATCTTCAGCCAGATTTTCTTCTGCGGTTTCGCCAGCTGCCTCTTCCGGCAACTCCTTAGGAATTTCTTCATCCGCATTTTCAGCTGGATTTTGGTCGTTCATCGTCATTTTAATTCTATAACCTCAATATATTTAGCCAGACCTTTAGTTAGGCGCTAGCCCATCAATTTACCAATTAATTTTGCCGTATAATCCACCATCGGAATGATACGTGAATAGTTCATACGCGTCGGGCCAATCACACCGATTGCACCCACAAGCTGACTGGAGCTGGAATGATAGGGCGCGACAATAAACGAACAGCCCGAAAGATTAAACAACTCATTATCAGCGCCGATAAATATTTGCACCCCTTCCGCCGTATCGGCGAGCTCGAGGATTTTCAGCATGGTTTCGTTGGTTTCCAGGGCCGAGAATAAGGCGCGAATATGTTCCAGATCATCAATGGCATTAACGTCTTCAAGTAAATTCGCTTGGCCGCGAACGATCAATGTACCCGGAATATTATCTGCACTCGCATCTCCAGCCCAGGTCGCGAGGCCGGCTTCGACAACTTTGGCAGAGAGCGCATTGAGCTGATTTTGGCTCTGTTCAATCTCACTATTAATCGCCAAACGTGCTTCATTGATGGTGCGCCCGATCAAACGCGCGTTGAGGTAATTGGTCGCCTCGGTAAAGGCCGAGGCGGGGATATCCCGCGGTACCTCGATGATGCGATTTTCGACCACCCCTTCGGCTGTCACCATTACCACCAAGGCCCGGCCCGGGCTGAGATTGACAAACTCAATATGTTTGAGCGCGGAATCGGTGGTCGGCGCTAAGACCATACCGGCGCAATTGGAGAGGCCCGATAGCGTCGTGCCGGCTTCTTCCAAAACCCCTTCAACACTTTTCCCCGTGCCGGCCAGCCGGCTTTCGAGATCATCACGCTCATCAGAGCTTAAATTACCAATTTCCAGCAAGCCATCGACAAACATGCGTAAGCCGAGATCGGTAGGCATGCGGCCAGCCGAAGTGTGCGGCGCAAATAAAAGACCGAAGTCTTCCAAATCCGCCATCACGTTGCGGATCGTCGCCGGCGACAAATTGGTCGAGAGTTGCTGGGACAAAGAGCGCGAGCCGATGGGCTCGCCAGTCTCAACAAAAGACTCGACGATTTTCATAAATATTTCACGCGAGCGGTCGTTGAGCTCGGAGATGACTGGGCGCTTGGTGTTCATCGCAACTTTGTTTGCATATTAAAGATGGGTGGCCGACGGACGGAATGTAGGTTTGCCATCACCAAACGTCAACGCCTACCACATATAATTATTCTAGACGATGCCGACGGGCTTCGTTAGGTTGCCGCAATCATATACGTTCAAATCTCGGAAGGAATATCCATGCGCCCATCCGGCCGCGCGCCCGATCAAATGCGGGACGTCACCATCGAGCCCAATTTTAACAAACATGCCGAAGGTTCGTGCCTGATTAAGTTTGGCGACACCCATGTTATCTGCACAGCCTCGATTGAAGACCGGGTGCCGCCATGGCTCCGGGATGCCGGGCATGGCTGGGTGACAGCGGAATACGGCATGCTGCCGCGTTCAACCAATTCCCGCACCAACCGGGAAGCGGCACGTGGTGGCCAGGGCGGCAGAACTCATGAAATTCAGCGCCTGATTGGCCGCTCGTTGCGGGCCATTACCGATCTCAAAGCGCTAGGTGAAATGCAGATACGGATTGATTGTGATGTTATTCAGGCTGATGGCGGCACCCGCACAGCGTCGATCACTGGCGGCTATGTGGCGCTGCATCTGGCTTGTCAGAATCTGGTGGAGCTCGGTGTGATTAAGGAAATTCCGCTCATCGGCCAAATGGCGGCGGTTTCCTGCGGTATTTATGAAGGCACAGCCGTGCTTGATTTGGATTATCCGGAAGACAGTAATGCCGAAACGGACGCCAATTTTGTTCTCACCGGCATGGCGGATATCATTGAAATTCAAGGCACAGCGGAGGATAAGCCCTTTTCCGAAGCGCATTTGCTGGAAATGCTGGCGCTGGCCAAAAAAGGCGTGGGCGAACTGGTGGATGTTCAGAAATCTGTGCTGGGCCTCTGATGGCGCGGAAATTTACCGAAAAAAAGCTGGTGATTGCCAGCCATAATCCTGGAAAAGTTGAAGAAATCAACGACTTGTTGAGCCCGTTTGGGGTTGACGTGGTCTCCGCTGCAGAACTTGGTTTGCCCGAACCCATTGAGGATGGCGATACCTTCATTGCCAACGCTGAAATTAAAGCCCGGGCGGCGGCAAAAAGCGCAGAATTGCCGGCTTTAGCCGATGATTCCGGGTTGGTCGTGCCGGCCCTGGATGGCGATCCCGGCATCTATTCAGCCAGATGGGCGGGAGAGGGTAAAAATTTTGATCTCGCCATGCACAAAGTCCGTCAAGCGATTGAAGCCAAAGGTGAAAATCCGGAAGGCCAAAAGGCTTATTTTGCCTCCGCTTTAAGCCTTTGCTGGCCGGATAATCATTGTGAAACCCTCGAAGGCACGGTCCACGGCAGGCTGACTTTTCCACCCCGGGGGACAAAAGGTTTCGGATACGATCCAATATTTGTTCCGATTAATTATCAATTAACCTTTGGCGAGATGGATCAGGGCGAAAAACACCGTATCAGCCACCGGGCGGATGCCTTTAATAAACTCGTAAGCGCTTGTTTTAATTGAGTTATGGGTAAGATCAAGCCAGCCTTTGGGATTTATATTCATTGGCCGTTTTGCGAGCGGAAATGCCCCTATTGTGACTTCAATAGTCACGTTCAGGACACTATCGATCAGGATCAATGGCTAAAGGCTTATCTCAACGAGCTCAGACATTACGCTAACGAAACATCAGATCGTATTGTAACCAGTGTGTTTTTCGGCGGTGGTACGCCATCCCTCATGAAACCGCAGGTAATCGAGGAGATTTTGGCTGAAATTAACCGTTTGTGGCGCTGCTCTGAAGATCTTGAGATTACCGCCGAGGCAAACCCCTCATCTTCGGAAACTCAATTGTTTCAAGACTTTAAGCAAGCCGGCATCAATCGGCTATCGATCGGGGTACAGAGTTTTAATGATCAGGCATTAAAATTCTTGGGCCGGCTCCATAATGCCGCCGAAGCCCGAAATGCTATCGAAACAGCCACTAAAATCTTTGATCGCACCTCATTTGACCTTATTTATGCCCTGCCGGAGCAAACGCCGGAGGACTGGCGGCAGGAATTGGCCGAAGCGCTTAAGGTGGCTGGTAATCATCTCTCTCTTTACCAGCTCACCATTGAACCCGGCACAGCCTTTCACAAAGAGAGGATTGAGGCCGCCGCCGAGGACATCGGCAGCGAGCTTTATGAAATCACGCAAGAATTGCTGGATCAGGCCGGACTGCCGGCTTATGAGATTTCCAATCACGCCCGGGAAGGCCAGGAAAGCCGCCACAATCTGGTTTATTGGCGGGGCCAGGATTATCTCGGCATCGGCCCCGGTGCACATGGCCGTTTGACGGATAGCTTCCTAGCCGAAATGCTTCATAATTACCGGGAGCCGGGAAAGTGGCTGGAATTGGCATTAACTCAGGGATCGGGCCAGCAAAAACGTACGGCCATAACAACCGAAGAACGGCGGAATGAGATACTTTTGATGGGTTTGCGTCTAACTGAAGGCATTTCGGCGGACCACTACCGCAGCTTAACAGGCAGGGATTTAGCCCCATCACTAGATCAAAATCGCCTGCAAGCGCTTGAAAACGAGGGATTTATTATCCATCAGCACGATATTTTAAAGGCCACACCCAATGGCCGTCAGCGCCTCAATGCTGTGCTCGCCCATTTGCTGTCATAAATTTCAGGTTAATTTGTGCTGCTATCGAAATTTCTCGGCGCCCGGGAGATGATCTTGGTGCCGCGCTCCCTCACCTGATGGACCGATAATCCCCGTTCCGCCACGCCGGTCTCCAAAAACCGGAAAATCCCGTCGCGTCCGGTAAAGCCCTGGGGGGCCGTGATTTCCGAGATATCAAAGATGGCGTTCGCCGGTTTTTCGTCCCCAGGATTTTCACCATCTGAATTTTCAGGTTCAGCGGCGGGCGGATTGTTTTGGGCGAAAACCGCCGCCAGGGCTGTGGCATCATAGGCCAAAGTCGCCAGTCTCGGCGGAAAATTGCCATAAATATCTTTATACTGGCGCAGAAAATCCTGTCTTTGCCGCGCCGCCGGGGCTGCGTACCAGCCGCCCACCAAGGCAGGCTCAGCGCCGATCCCCGGCGCATCCCACTGGCCGGTGCCGAGCATTCTGATCTTTTTCGGATCAATATCGTAATAGGGCAGCAGGGCGGCGATTGATTGCAGTCTTTTGCCGCCATCGGCGATCAGCAGGGCATCAAAAGCCACATCACCCAAGGTTTGCAGGTTTTCCAGCCGTTTAAGCGCCTGTCTGGCCACCTCATCTTCGCGCTCGGCCAGCAATTTGCGTTCTTCCAGCAAAGTAGCCCGGCGCGAATCGTAGTCTGCTAAGTCTTTGATAATCGGCGCAAAATCCTCAACATAGGGATCATAAAACGCCTGTTCTGTCACTTCGGCGCCATGAAGCTCGGCTGTCTGTTTGAGCGCATCGGCAATGGTGACGCCGTAATCATTATCCGGCGCCAAGACGGCAAAGCGCCTAACCCCCTTCTGCACGGCAAAGGAAACTACCCGCTGAACCTGTTCGCTGGGCAGAAATCCCATGGTAAAGACACCATCACCGGCGACGGCGCGGTCATTTGAAAAAGCGATGACTTTGATACCGGCTGCCCGGGCTGCGGGCGCAATCGCCTCAACCGAACCGGCAAAAAGCGGGCCCAATATCAGCGAGGCTCCATCCCCAATTGCCAGTGCCGCGGCATCGGCGGCGCCATTGGGCGTGCCTTGGGTGTCTTGCGGCAGCAATTCAAATTGCTTATCGGCGAAATGAAACAGCGCCAATTGCGCGGCGTTGAGCATGGCTTGGCCTAATTTCGAATGCTGGCCCGTCAATGGCAGCAGGATCGCCACCCGGGGCACTCCAGGATTTAGCGGCGGGGCAGGAGGGGCGGCAAAACGTTTTTCGTTAAGGGGCGCCAGATTTTCACCATCCGGCTGGTCAATTTCATTTGGTTTCGGCTCCACCACCGGACCTAAATTCGGATCAGCATCAGGGTTGGGTTGGGTTGGGGAGATGGTGCCCTGTTGACCTCCTGGCGGCAGCGGATTTTGCGCCAATTGGGGCTGGGCCGCATTCGCCCCTTGCCTATCTGGCGGTAATTGGTTCAACTGTTGCTCAACACACGCGCCCAAAGTGGGTACCAGCAGCAATAAGGCAAGCAGCGATGGACCAGGAAAAATCTTCCGCAAAAAAATCTGCCAAACGTTCATCTGCTAAAACTAGCGAAGGGTCTAAGAGAAGTAAACCAAGTGCTGGGTCACAAAAAAATAAACTTAAAGCCGGGCTCTATCTGGTCGCTACACCCATTGGAAATCTGGGAGATTTAAGCCTGCGCGGGCTCGAAATTTTGCAAAGCGCCGATGTTATTGCCTGCGAAGATACGCGGGTGACTGGAAAAATGCTCTCTCGTCACGCCATAGACACTTCCATGAAAGCCTATCACGAACATAATGCCGAACGGGCGCGCCCGGAATTGCTGCGCCTGATCGCAGAGGGTGGGGCGGTTGCCTTGGTTTCAGATGCCGGCACGCCGTCAATTTCCGATCCGGGCTATCGGCTGGTTAATGATTGCATTGATCAGGGGCTGGAGATCACGGCAGCTCCCGGCGCCAATGCGGCCATTACCGGTCTCATCTTATCGGGTTTGCCGACCGACCGGTTCATGTTTGCGGGCTTTTTGCCGTCTAAATCCGGCCAGCGCTCAAAAGAACTTGCAGAACTCGCCGAAATTCCGGTGACTTTAATTTTCTACGAATCCGCCAAGCGCCTGGCGGCGGCCCTAGCCGATATGGCGGCTGAGTTGGGTGACCGCTCGGCGGCCGTGACGCGCGAGCTTACTAAACTGCATGAGGAAATTCGCCGGGGCACATTATCCGAGCTGGCCCAGCATTATCAGGAGGCCGGCCCGCCTAAAGGCGAGATTGTTATTGTAGTGGGACCGCCGTTAGAAAAAGCCGCACTCACCGAAGCCAAACTTGATGAGCTGATCCTTACATTACTACCGGATAAATCGGTACGGGATGTGGCGGCTGAACTGGCGTTGGGGACAGGGTTGCCTAAACGCCAAATCTATGCCCGTGCCTTGGAGCTGGCAAAAAAATGACGGCCAAAATAAAAGCGCTGAAATTTGGCCGGGTGGCCGAGCATATTGCGGCAGGTCTGCTGCGGCTTAAGGGCTACCGGATACTAGCCCGCCAACTGCGCTCACCCTTGGGTGAAATTGATATCATTGCCCGGCGCGGCCGGACGCTGGCGTTTATCGAAGTTAAAGCCCGCGCTTCTGTCAATCAGGCGATTGAAGCCATGAGCTTTCATCAACGCAGTCGGATCGAGCGCGCAGCACTTGCCTATACCGCGGATCATCCGAAATTTGCCGGCTTTGATCTGCGATTTGATCTCATCGCCATCGCGCCATGGAAGTTTCCACATCATCTGCCCAATGCCTGGCAGGTTAGTTGACATCAGGGTTTGGCGGATTAGCTTTCAGTTAGTAAAATGGCGTTATACTCCGCCACCAGACTATTAATTTTGAGGGATAAGGACTTATCGAGATGACCCGCCCAATAAAAAATGTGCTAACTGCTCCCGTATTACTGCTGACGTCGATGTTGGCCTTGTCGTCACTTTTGTCCGGCTGCACGGCGGTGGTTGGCGCCGGCGCAACCGTAGGCGTTGCCGCCGTCCAGGAACGCGGGCTCCGGGGCAAAGCCAGCGATCTTAAAATCGAAGCGCAAGTGCTGGAGAAATTTTTCAAAGCCGGTTTCAAGCTGACCCGCAAGATCGACGCCGAAGTTTATGAAGGCCGGGTGATGTTGACCGGGGCGACCGCCGACACCAAAATTGCCGACGAAGCGGTTAAGCTGGTCTGGCAGGTCGATGGTGTTAAAGCCGTCATCAATGAAATTCAAACCGGTCAGGATTCCGGCCTCTCGGCCATCGCCCAGGATTCCTGGATCACGACGCAAGTGAAATCCAAAATTACGTTCGATGAAGAAATTTTCTCAATCAACTATGTCGTCGAGACGGTCAACGGCACGGTTTATTTGATCGGCATCGCGCAAAATGATGCTGAGCTGAACCGCGTCAAACAACATGCGTCCCAAGTTAAATTTGTCCGCAATGTGATCAGCCATGTGCGCGTCAAAAATTATTAATCAATACCAGCCTGCTGGAATAGAATTATGAGCCTCAAAGTCGCCATCCAAATGGACCCGATCGACGCCATCGACATAGACGCCGACAGCACGTTTGTGATGGCGCTCGAAGCGCAGGCGCGGGGCTGCCAGCTCTATCACTATCTGACCCAGGATCTGGCGCTTACAAATGGCCGGGTCATGGCGGGGGCCCGCAGCCTCGAAGTCCGCCGCGAAGAGGGTAATCATTTTACGCTTGGCAGACAGCAATGGCTTGATCTCGCCGAGGTCGATGTCGTGCTGATGCGCCAAGACCCGCCCTTTGATATGTCCTACATTACGGCGACCCATATACTCGAACATATCCACCCCAAGACTCTTGTCGTCAATGATCCGGCAGAGGTCCGCAATGCGCCGGAAAAACTTTTCGTTACCCATTTCCCGGATTTCATGCCGCCGACCCTGATCACCACCAACCAGGACCAAATTCTGGAGTTCCGCGCCGAGCACAAAGACCTCATCATTAAGCCATTGTTCGGCAATGGCGGAGCCGGGGTCTTCCATATCGGCCCCGAAGATGAAAATCTAAATTCTCTGCTGGAGCTCTTTACCGAGCTTTACCGGGAACCCATCATTGTGCAGCGCTATGAGCCGGCGGTCCGCCAGGGTGATAAACGCATTATCCTGATCGACGGCAAGGCAGCCGGTGCCTTGAACCGGGTGCCGGCGGCGGGCGAATCCCGTTCTAACCTTCATGTCGGCGGCACGGCTTTGCAAAGCACCCTGACCCCCCGGGAAGAGGAAATTTGCGCCGCCATCGGCCCGACGCTCCAGGAGCGCGGGCTGATCTTTGTCGGCATTGATGTGATCGGTGATTACATGACCGAGATCAATGTCACCTCACCAACCTGTTTGCAGGAGATCAACCGCTTCGATGGCGTCACCCTCGAAGCCGATATCTGGAACGCGATTGAAGCGAGGTTGGGGTAGGGGTTAAAATTTTTTTCGGGGGAGATGATGGTCGAATTACGGGGACATGTACTTGTTACGTGTCCCCTTTAATTCGCAGATAACTAACCACAGAGTTCACAGAGAACACAGAGGACAAAAAACGGTCGTCACCCCGGACTTCGATCCGGGGTCCAGAAAAGAATAAAAAACACAAAGAACACAAAGTTCACAAAAAACATCTCTAAGCACCCCCACCTTAATCCTCCCCCATCAAGGGGGAGGAAAACTATTTCCAAATCTTATTATTTGAAGCCGAGGCTTTGGGTTTGCGTCCATAAGCCCTCCCCCTTGATGG
>CAZMHI010000039.1:0-4465 GCA_964566055.1 uncultured Rhodospirillaceae bacterium | reverse complement strand
GGGTAGAATAAAATTAATCTTTGGCTGTAATTCCTGAATGAAGTACACTTTTTAGAATGTGTACGGAAAACCCCGTGAAAGGGACCAAATTAGGTCGCCGAAGCCTGCGGTTAGGCGTTGGCGAAGCAGGGTTACGGAAAATAGTTGGTTTTGGTATGGGGAAACATGAAAATAATTTCTTTGAAATTAGCGTTTGCCTTAGTTTTATTTTGCTTTTCGACGAACAATAACGCATTTGCCGAAACCTGTGATTCGATGGCGAAAGGATTATCTCATTTAAGAACAAGTTCCCTAAAAGAAGTTAAAAATTCGACTGCAGACCTCAGCGACCTTGATAAAAACGACTCCAATTTTAAATCGCGTGAGGACCACCTGATGAATCGAGGGATGCATTACATAATTTTAGGTATGTGCGAGAGTGCATTGAAAGATTTTACGGAAATTATTGCTTTGATAAATTCGAAAAACCAAATGAAATGCCATCATGTTTCACTTTTTTGGCAACCGTTGAAGAATAGAGCGATAGTTTATTCACTAATGGGTGAGTATGAAAAGTCCTTAGCCGATGTAAATTGGATAATCGATTGTTCACCTGAACGCTTGGGAGAGTACGATGATAGGGCTAAAATTCATCTAAATTTCAATAAATTGAATTTGGCCTTAGAAGATATAAACAAGGCCATTGATAAATCGACAAATTCACCGAACCGATTTAGAGCAAATCATTACAGATTGCGCGGTCATATTTATAGAAGGCTAAAAGAATTACGCAAAGCTAAGAAAGACTATATAAAAGCGATCGAATTAGATTCGGGTAATGACGATTTACGTGAGTGGATAATCGCGATTGACGAGAAGTTAAAATAGTCGGGCGATAAAAATCTCAGTCTAAAATTCCACACCAATGCCACTAACTTTTCGTACACGATATTAATTCTTATTCCTCTGTGGTTTTAATTCTTCGTGTACTTCGTGCCCTTTGTGGTGAGTTTTTCTACTTCAACATCGTAAGAAGGGACACCTTAGGCGATTGACTGAAAGGCTGATGGGAAGTGCCAAGAAGATGTCCCCGAAAACTGGATACGCGGGTCACGCCCGCGCATAACGAGGGAGCAGTAAAATTCCCCTATTTTCTTAAGCCTTCCCCTCGGCCGCTTTGACGCCTTCATAGATCTGATAGGCTTTTTCGGGTTTTTCGTTTTTATGGACGACGGCGCCGACGGCCTGGATCATACCGACCGGGCTGTCGGATTGGAAAATGTTGCGGCCCATATCGACACCGGATGCTCCCTGATCGACAGCTTTGTATGCCATTTCTAGGGCTTCCATTTCGGGCAGTTTTTTACCGCCCGCGATGACAATAGGCACCGGACAGGCAGCGACCACTTTCTCAAAGCCCGGCTCGAAATAATAGCTTTTGACATAATGCGCGCCGATCTCGGCGCAGATGCGGGTGGCCAGGCTAAAATATCGGAGATCGCGATCCATATCGGCGCCAACCCCGGTGACGGCGAGGGTCGGGATACCGTAGCGCGTACCGGTATCGATCAGCTTCACCACATTGGCAATGGACTTATGTTCAAACTCAGCGCCGATATAAACCTGGGCTGCCATCGCTGCCGCGTTCAAGCGGATGGTATCTTCGATGTCGACCGCAACCAGTTCATTGGAAAGCTCGGTCAGGATCGACTGGCCAGCGGAGCATCTCAGCACCACAGGTTTGTTGGTCGCTGCCGGAATGACCGAGCGCAGGGCGCCCCGGGTACACATCAAAACATCGGCATAGGGGATCAGCGGCGCGATATTGATATCGATGCGCTCAATCCCGGTGGTCGGTCCCTGAAAATAGCCGTGGTCAAAAGCCAGCATGACCGTGCGGCCAGATTCCGGATTAAAGATTTGCGCCAGACGATTTTGCATCCCCCAGTCGAGCTGGCCCGAGCCTTTGAGGAAAAACGGCTTGTTCTCTTGAGGCACATCGACGTGAAAATCCTTGCCCTCTTTAACATCATCTTTATCTGCCATGTTCTTTTGCCTTATTTGATTCGTTTGCTGGAATTGAGAGTATTACGTTAGTTATCCACATTAATGTATAAGTTTGTTTATTAATTCTCGTTTAGATTCAGATGGTAATAAAGGTTATCCACATTATCCCCATCATTCACATTTCGTTGCACTTTATATTTGGGGATAAGTGTTCCCGATTCTTTCCTGTTATGTATTTTTAAAGTGCTTCGAAAGCTTAAGCCCCTGGCTTTGATAGTTGGAGCCAACATCAAGCCCATATAAAATATCCGGCGTTGCCGTCAGCGGCTCATAGACCAGACGCCCAACCATCTGACCATCTTCCAGGACAAACGGCACATCGTGAGAGCGTACTTCCAAGACCGCCCGGCTGCCGGCCCCACCGGCGGCATCATGGCCGAAACCGGGATCAAAAAAACCGGCATAATGCACCCGGAACTCGCCGACTAGGGTATCATAGGCCCGCATCTCAGCCGCTTGATCGGGCGGTACGCTAACCGCTTCCTTGGAAGCCAGGATATAAAATTCATCCGGATCGAGCACCAGGCTTTTGTCGTCCCGCGCAAAGATCGGGTCCCAATAGTCGACGACGTCGTAATGGCCGATATTCTCGACATCGACGACGCCGGCATGCTGCTTGGCTTTGTAGCCGACTATTTTATGTTGCTGGCCCGCGACCTCGAAACCGGTAAGATCGACCGTAAAGGCAACCCCATCAGCGACCTCGAACTCACCGCGGCGCAAGCGCAATTGCGAGAGCCTCGAGCCGGTGCGCACCAGCACACTAAATGTCAGGGGTGAAATTTCGGCATAGAGAGGCCCGTTATAGCCGGCTTCGATGCGGTCAAACTCAGCCGCGCCGTCGGTAATCACCCGGGTGAAAATATCAAGTCTGCCGGTCGAACTTTTTGGATTGGCCATGCCCGAGGTCTCAGGCGGCAGGTTCAGGCTTTCCTGCAAGGGCACGATATAGACGCAGCCTTTTTCCAAAACCGCACCCTGGCTCAAATCAATCTTATGCATGGTGAAGGCTTTAAGCTTTTCATCGACCGTGGCATTCCTACCCGGCAGAAAGCTTGCGCGCACCCGGTAGGCAACTTCGCCTAAGCGCAGATCAATACTGGCTGGCTGCACCTGTCCCTCGGGGATCGGGTTGATTGCGGTGATCGCGCCATTGGCAATCGCCGCGTCCATTTCCTGGGACGGCAGAATACCGGCGGCCAAATTCAGATCAGCAGTGGTCAGGGTGGCGTCATCAGCCATAAAGAACGACTTCCAGAATCAAAAAACTAGTGTCCTTCAATACCAAAATTTACCACCCCCCTCAACTCATTGCCGCGCTTTCAGCCGAGGTGCTGGCTGAAAAACTCAAGCGTTCGCCCGCGCGCTGTCTTGGTTGCTTCCGGATCATAGCTCGGTCTCGGATCACAGACAAAGCCATGCCCGGCGCCCTCATAAATATAGATCGCGACATCCGGCTTGGCCTCCCGGATCAGTTCGACATTTTCCAAGGGAATACCCTGATCTTCGGAGCCGAAATGCAGCTCGACGGGGCAGCCCGCATCGAGGTCGAGATTCTGGTGAATGCCACCGCCGTAATAGCCGGAAGCTGCATCAAAGCCGCCTTTGCAGGCGCCCAGCCAGGCCACCGTGCCGCCATAGCAATAGCCGACGATGCCAACCTTGCCGGCGCTGGCGACCGCTTCCCGGGCGGCGATGGTATCTTTCACCGCATCATCCCAGTCAACCAATCCTCGTGTCGCCATACCTTTTTCCCGGTCTTCCGGACCATAGCCCAGTTCGACACCGCGCTCGGCCCGGTCAAATAAAGCGGGCGCAATGGCGAGATAGCCTTCGGCGGCAAAGCCGTCGGTAACATCCCGGATATGTTCATTGACGCCAAAAATTTCCTGGATGACGACAACACCGCCCTTCGGTGTGCCGTCGGGTGCAGCTTTATAGGCGCTGAAGGTGTGGCCGTCACTGGCCGTCAGTTCAATAAGTTCTCCCATGAAGAAATCTCCCCTATTAATGGTTATTGTTGGCACAAAGATGCCGGGGGGAGGCAGGGGAGTCAATTCATTGCTGAGTGATAATAACGCCAGACGGTCTGTAAGCCGGGTTCTGTACGCTCTCACCCGAAGATGAGAGGTGATGACCATTCATCTGGGACGTCCGTTACCGGACGCCTCATGCGACCGACCCGGATGACAGCGCGAAAACCCGCCTACTTCGAAAAGTGTGTCATCCCTATTTGGTCTTGCTCCCGGTGGGGTTTACCCTGCCATCGGCGTTACCGCCGACGCGGTGCGCTCTTACCGCACCCTTTCACCCTTACCCAAAAAAATAGGCGGTTTGCTTTCTGTGGCACTTTCCCAGGAGTCACCTCCGCCCGGCGTTACCCGGCACCGTGTCTCCGTGGAGCCCGGACTTTCCTCTA
>CAZMHI010000038.1:40253-45921 GCA_964566055.1 uncultured Rhodospirillaceae bacterium | reverse complement strand
AGGCCGGTGATGCACTAACATTCAAACTGGACCCATCAATGGGGGCTGACCAATGTTACATCGGAATACTCAAAATTCGGTCGATGAATGCGGATTGTTTTAAAATGTCAGTGCTGAAGGTATTTTTAGGTTTTAGACTTTTACGTCCTAAAATACAGATTTTCAGCGTAAAAAAAATTCTAACCGCCCCCCTTCTTGTATTTAATTACAATATTTTTTTGTTGAAATTTATTGCCTATAGTTCAATAATCTTTAAGGTTTTACTAAAATATTAAATTGCAAAAGCTTAACCGAGGCTCTCAGGGGGGGCATATGATTTTTGATTATAATATTGCCGGCCTCTCACCTTTCATTGTCTCGGATCGTTTTAACTGGAGCAACCAAGTGACCGGTTCGTGCTTAATTGATAACTCGCTACCACTGAGGTAAATTAATGATCTCCATCAATCCCTTCGCCGAGCTTTCGGCTTCCATCGATCCCGCCATCATGCAGGCTTATATCCTCGTTATGGTCATTTTAGTTGTCGGCGGGACAATCTTCGATATGGTTCATAAAAAGAGCGCTACGTATTTCTTTGCCAATATGGCAAAAAATAAAGCCAAGGCGAAGCGCCAGATCGGCGGTGGCGAAAAGATTTCCTTGGCCATTAAAACCGCTTTGGTTGAAGGCGCGACATCGTCGGAGTTCTGCAGCCAAAAGAGGCGGTTTGCCCATCTGCTGGGCATGTATGGCTTCGTGCTTTATGTCTTAATGACTGCAATTATGGTGTTTGGTTATCCGACCCCGGCGACCCCGGCGCCGGAAATTCTGCCCACTCTTTGGTGGATCGGCGGACTTATGGTCTGTGTTGGCGGCTATTGGTTCTGGTTCTTTATCCGGGTGGATGTTTCTGCGGAAGGTCATTCACCCTTCCGGCTGGTGCGTGCTGACCTCTTTATTGTGTCTTTGCTTTTGAGTACCACCTTTGGCTTGATCTGGGCATACTCCCAGTCAACCGGTAACGCCACCTGGACGAATATTTTCTTGGGCCTTTATTTAATCGCCACCACTGTTCTGTTTGGCGGCGTGCCGTGGTCCAAGTTCTCACACATGTTCTTCAAACCGGCGGCAGCTTTGGAAAAACGGATGTCTGTGGCAAACGGCACTCGGCACAACCTGCCCGAGCCCGCTGACCGGACCAATCCGGAGGACCGCGACCGGCACTCCATGGAGTTGCTAAAGGATGCGCCCCTATCCATGGGGCTCGGCATCAAGCGCGAACAGCCCCGGCACTATTAGGCCTAACCTCAAAAACTTCTGAACAGAGAGAAATTATATTATGCCTACTTTCGTTTACATGACCCGGTGCGATGGCTGCGGACACTGCGTAGATATCTGCCCATCCGACATCATGCACATCGATAAGACCTATCGACGCGCCTACAATCTCGAGCCCAACATGTGTTGGGAATGCTATTCCTGTGTGAAGGCCTGTCCTCAGCACGCCATTGACGTGCGCGGTTACGCCGATTTCGCGCCGCTTGGCCACAGTGTTCGCGTCGACCGCGACGAGGATAAAGGTACGATCGCCTGGAAAATTAAGTTCAGGAATGGGACGGAAAAGAATTTCTTGTCTCCAATCACCACTAAGCCTTGGGGCAGTGGCATTGAAAAGCTTAAGGATGTCCCCGGACCCACCCAAGAGCAGCGTGATAGCGAGTTGTTGTACAACGAGCCGAAATATATCCGCTTTGACGACGGCGGGCTGCATACCTTGGAATCTAACGGTCTCACGATGAAAAAAGGCGTATATTACTAATGGCTTACAATACGATCATAGAAGACAATATCGACATTCTGGTCGCCGGTGCGGGCCTTGGCGGCACCGGTGCGGCCTTTGAAGCCAGATTCTGGGGCCAGGACAAAAAAATCGTCATTGCCGAAAAGGCCAATATCGACCGCTCCGGCGCTGTCGCTCAAGGGCTTTACGCGATCAACTGCTACATGGGTACCCGTTTCGACGAGAACAACCCGGAAGACCATGTGCAGTATGCGCGTATCGACTTGATGGGTTTGGTGCGCGAGGATTTGCTGTTTGATATGGCCCGGCACGTCGATTCCACGGTTCACCAGTTTGAAGACTGGGGTCTGCCGTTGATGAAGGACCCCGAAAAGGGCTCCTATATGCGCGAGGGACGGTGGCAGATCATGATTCACGGTGAATCATACAAGCCCATCGTGGCCGAAGCTGCAAAGAAGTCGGCAGACAAGGTGTTTAACCGCATTTGCCTCACGCACTTGCTGTTGGATGAAGCCAAGGAAAATCGAATTGGCGGCGCCGTCGGCTTCAACGTCCGTACCGGCGACTTCCACGTCTTTAAGTCGAAGACGGTGATCTGTGGCGCGGGTGGTGCTTCTAATATCTTTAAGCCGCGTTCCACAGGTGAAGGCAGTGGCCGCACTTGGTACGCACCGTGGTCATCCGGTTCCGCCTATGGCCTGATGATCGAAGTTGGCGCCAAGATGACGCAGATGGAAAACCGCATCGTACTGGCCCGCTTCAAGGATGGATACGGCCCGGTCGGCGCTTACTTCCTGCACCTCAAGACCTATACCCAAAATGGCTTGGGCGAGGAGTTCGAATCCACGTGGTGGCCGCAATTGCAGGAAATGGTTGGTAAGGAGTATCTGGATCCGGAACTTTCCCACAAGACTCACAGGCCGATCCCGACCTGTTTGCGTAATCATGCCATGATCTCCGAGATGAACGCTGGTCGCGGTCCGATCCATATGGTCACCATGCAAGCTTTCCAAGATCCCCATCTTGAGGAAGTTGGCTGGGAAAACTTTCTCGGTATGACCGTCGGCCAAGCAGTGCTGTGGGCTGCCACGGACGTCGACCCGAAGAACGAGAATCCCGAGCTGACGACGTCGGAACCCTATGTCATGGGCTCACACGCAACGGGCAGCGGCGCTTGGTGCTCAGGGCCTGAGGACCTTTCCCCGCCTGAATATTTCTGGGGTTACAACCGTATGATGAGCATCGAAGGGTTGTTCGGCGCCGGTGACGCCGTCGGCGGCACGCCGCACGCTTTCTCGTCAGGCTCTTTTACCGAAGGGCGTCTCGCCGCTAAGGCAGCGTGCCGCTACATCGACGACGGCAAGGCTGAGGGAATTGTTGTATCTGATAAGCGGATCAATGAGCTTAAGGAAGAGGTCTATAAGCCGCTGGAGCATTACAAAGTCTACCGCAATGAAGTCGTTGCCGGCGATGTCAATCCGAACTATATCAATCCGCGTCAAGGGTTGGACCGTTTGCAGAAACTGATGGACGAGTACTGCGGTGGAGCAAACGTCAACTACATGACCAATGATAAGCTGCTGAGCATCGGTCTCAAAAAACTCAAGATCATGGAAGAGGACCTTGAGAAACTGGCGGCAGCAGACTTCCATGAATTACTGCGTGCCTGGGAGTTGAAGCATCGTCATCGTACGTCCGAATGTGTTACGCAACACACAATGTTCCGCAAGGAAACCCGTTGGCCGGGCTACTATTATCGTGGCGACGCGATGAAGCTGGATGATGAAAATTGGCATGTGCTGACGGTTTCGCGTCGTGATCCAGATTCTGGTGAGTACACCATGGAAAAGGCGCCTTGTTATCACCTTGTTAAAGAGGACGCCTAAATGAGATACTAAACAGGAGTTTAAATCGAACTCCTGTTTGGTCCTACAAAAAGGATCAGCGTATTGCATGCTGGTCTTTTTTTCAGGCTAGCCATGGTGATGGTTCACCTAGAACAAAGAACTGCAGATGAACATTATTGATAAGACTGACGACGAAATTCTTGCCATAGCTAACCCGCTGTGGAGCCACCTTGTCCATGCCTCGAACATCGGCAAGTACGGGGAATTCGTTAAGCATTTCTCCGACAACTTGATGATTGGGTTGAACGAAGTCGAGGTCGGCAAACAATTCGCAAAAAGCGAATTGACAAGAAACCTGTCCGAGTCAATTGAGTTCATCGGCACGATCCGTCGTGGTGAATATGTGACGGTACTTTACCGGCAACGGAGCACTAAAAAGGAGGGTGAGTGGCTTGGCAGACTTGTCCTCGGTTACGAGGAAGGCGAGGTCAGAATTTTCGGGGCCTCAATCTTCTGATCAGGTGAAGCGAAATCGATATGAACGAGACAATTCAGGACAACAAATACGTCGAACTGACATATAGGGTGATCGATCAAAAATCGGGCGATATTCTTGTCGCGGTCGAATTTCCGATTGGCTATGTTCACGGCGCCAACGATATCCTGGCACCTGCTGTCAGGAAAGAACTGGAAGGCAAATCTGCTGGTGAGGTGATTGAGGTGCCAATCGATTGCGATCAAATCTATGGCCCCAGGGACGAGTCATTGGTGTTTACGGATCGCCTTGATAACGTTCCCGAGGAATACAGGGAAGTCGGCATGACTCTTCATGCCGAGAATGAAAAAGGAGAGGCGCAGAGCTTTATTGTCACGAGGATGGATGACGAGACACTCACCGTCGATGGCAATAATCCGCTGTGCGGCAGGAATGTCATTTTTAAGCTGGAGGTTCTCGGTGTTCGAGACGCATCCGAAGAGGAAATCGAAGTGGGGGGTCCAGTTGGTGTGGAGCCCGATATCCACGAAGCGCTCAAAGTGCCGCTGCAATGACATGTTTATGATTTTCCACCGTTGAGAGGTTTTATTTACTTAATTTTGCAACGACTGCACCAAATTCATGGAGGTGATAATTATGAGTGATCAAACAAAAGAAAAGCTCCCCGTACCTGAGGGTAAGTCCAGGTTTATGACAACCCGTCAGAAAAAACCTAGTGATAAGGGTTTTGTCGGCTACGAGACCACCTGGGAGTCCTTTCAAAAAGAGGTGGAGTACACAACGCCGAAAAAGCCCTAATCGGCTTGCGCTAATTCCCCACAGACCCGGGTTTCACTTTTGAAATGGCTGCCGTCAAATTTGTGGAGGTGATAAACGGGGATTGAATCTGCGCCCTCGGGAACCTCACCGAGACGGAGATCAAGAGCGATGCTGGGTATCGTTCCAGCCGGAATGCCCAGGAATTCTCCATTGGAGTTGCGATGGGCATGGCCACAGAAAAGGCGTTTTACCTGACCGTGTTTTTTCAGGGCACGGGCCAGATGGTCTACCGTATCCCAATCGTTAAACTGAAACCGGTATTTCGACTCAACGACTTCAAAGGGCGGATGATGCAAAAACAATACCGTCGGTTTTTGCGGCTCTTCGGCCAGCGCCCGGCTAAGAGCATCGGCGCGTTCCCGGCAATAATCACCCATATTGGCAGTTGCGCATAGGGTGTCCAGAGCGATCAGACGCACCGGATAATCGTCGATACTGTATTGCAGAAATTTCGAGCCTGGCGAAATGTCGCGCCCTGTCCGGAAATTCCTGGTAATGAGGCTTCGGTCGTCGCGGTTGCCGGCACAGACGTGGAGCGGTACCCGGATATTCCCAAGGATCGTCAGGGCTAAATCGTATTTTTCCTGGGTAGCGTTGTGGACGACGTCCCCCGTATGAATGACGATGTCGGGGGCAGGGTCCAGGCTGTTAATGTCATCGACCACGCGCTGGAGATTTTTAAGCCGGTCTTCCAGCTTATCAGATTCGGGGTCGATATGACTGTC
>CAZMHI010000038.1:0-40243 GCA_964566055.1 uncultured Rhodospirillaceae bacterium | reverse complement strand
TTTGGGCGATTATCATTTCAGTTTTTCATAATACTTTCGCAATACATCAACGACTTCCGGACGGCTGAACTTGGTGGAAATATCCTCACCGTTTGAGAGCATTTCGCGCTGCCGGGTGCCCGAAACTTGTATTCTGTATTTCTCATCATGCGGACAGGTTTTTGCCGTCGCCATGCCGTCACATTTTTCACAATAGAATGTAATGTCGATTTTCAGCGGCTGTGTTACCAGAGCGCCCTCCCACAAGCTGTCGAAAATGTCGTGAGCGTCGAAAGGCCCATAGAAATCCCCCACACCCGCGTGATCCCGTCCAACGATCAAATGGGAACAGCCAAAATTTTGACGGATCAGGGCGTGAAAGAGCGCTTCCCTCGGTCCGGCGTAGCGCATTTCTATCGGATAGCCGGCCTGAACCGCTATGTTGTCTTTGAAATAATTTTCAATCATGGCGTTGATCGCCTCGACCCTGACGGGAGCCGGTATATCGCCGGGTTTTAATTTTCCCAGGACTTGATGAATAAACACACCATCGGTGACATCAATGGCGATTTTTACCAGATATTCGTGACTGCGATGCATGGGATTTCGCGTTTGGAAGGCTGCTATTTTTGACCAGCCCATATCTTCAAACATTTTCCGGCTTTCATCGGGCCGGATATATAAATCGCTAAATTCCTCTGGGAACCAACCTTCTTCAACTACTTTTACTGACCCGCCGAGATTAACCGGCGGCTGAGCCATCACCTTGGCAACTCCCGGGTGGCTGTCATCGGTGGTGCCAAAAACCTTTTCACATTGCAACGTAAGATCAGGTGAATATTTGTCCTCAACTGTTAATATAGCCATGATCTGCTGGGTTTCCTCATCCAGCAGAGCGACCTCTTCGCCTATTTCGATTTGGTCAGCCAGAGCCTGTTCAGCCGAAACCGTTACCGGGATGGGCCAAAATAGGCCATCGGCCAGTTTCATGTCTTCGCAGACGCCGCGCCAATCCGCTTCAGCCATAAATCCGTTAAGAGGGGTGTAAGCTCCCATTGACAGCAGCAGCAGATCGCAAACCTCGCAGCTGGTCATGGGTATTTTTTTTAACTCTTGGGCGCGGCTGAGCTCTTGGGCCCGAGGCGTCTCTGGCAACAACAAGGGTTTTAAGGCGCTGGCGCCATGTGGTGGAACTAGTTTAGTCATATGATATGAAGCCCCATAAATTTATTATTATTTAAGGAAAATAGAAAATAGACTAAGCACGCGTTTCTTACAACTATAATACGGATTTATCGTGCGACAAATTGCGCTCAACAATAGTTTTTAATAACTCAGCTGTTACTAGATTTTACGCATATTTTATGTGATTTTTGGGTTGGTCTTTTTTATCCGGAATTGCCCCGACGATACTATTATGAAAATTATCTGGAAATTTATTTTATTATCCTTTTTTATTTTTGGTGCGGTGGTTCATGCGTCTGTAGCCGCCGAACTTAAAAATCAAATGACCGAGGAATCCAGCCCCTATTTGCGTCTCCATGCGGGAGATTTGGTGGCTTGGCAACCCTGGCAGGAAAGTTCTCTTAAAGCCGCCCAGAAATCAGGCAAACCTATTTTTCTTTCCATTGGTTATCTGGCCTGCCATTGGTGCCATGTGATGCGGCGGGAAAGTTTTACCGATCCCGAAATAGCAGGCCTGATTAATAAGCGGTTTTATCCAATCCTGGTTGATCGTGAAGAACAGCCGCAAGTTGACGCGCTTTATCAATCAGCCTTAGCAACAATGAGCTTGCCGATCGGTTGGCCATTAACTGTTTTTCTGACACCTGACCGGAAACCCATTTGGGGGGGAGCGTATTATCCAAAGAAAACCACTTTTGGCTCACCTGGATTAGACACTGTATTAGGCCGAATATTGGATATCTTTGCCAGACGCAAAAAAGAAATATTGGCGGATGCAAAGCAAGTTATCGAAGAACTTGAACGGGAATCGGAAAATCTACCCGGAGCAGTATCTTTAAAGCATATTGATAATTTTGCGGCAAAACTTCTAACCGAAATAGATCCATTTGATGGCGGATTTGAAGGCGCGCCCAAATTCCCGAATGTCATTGCACTCGAAACTCTGTGGCGAACATATATTCGAACCGGGCGTAAAAACTTTGGTCAGGCAGTGGCTAAAGCTGTGCAGCAAATGGTACTGGGTGGCCTTTATGATCATATTGGTGGCGGTTTTTTCCGTTACGCCGTCGACCGGCAATGGCGTACGCCTCATTTTGAGAAAATGCTTGGCACCAACGCCCGATTGTTACGTTTAATGACCGAGGTGTGGCGTGAATTCCGTAACCCATTATTGCGCAACCGAATTCAGCAGACAATTCAATTCCTACTACGTGAGATGCTAAATCCAGACAGCGGATTTATCTCCAGTATCGATGCCGATAGTGAGACCGAGGAAGGAAATGAAGAAGAGGGGGCTTATTACGTATGGAGTCAAAATCAGCTTAAAGAAATTTTAGGTGATCAATACAAGATATTCGCTGCTGCCTTTAAACTGGCGCCAAAAGAACGTGAAGTCCTAGATACTGCAATGGATACAGGAATACTCTTTCGGAACGAAACTACTAATGAAGGTCTGGCTGAAGAATTCACACTATCTCCCGCCGAAGTAGCGAGGCGTCTTCGCGGAGGATTAGAAAAACTAGCCGAATACAGGAGGCGACGTATAGCGCCGCGTCAAGACGGCAAAATCATCGCTGACTTGAATGGAGCGGTTATCAGCGCAGTGATTAGGGCCGGACTTACCTTTGACAGGAAGGATTGGATTGCCGCCGCACGAACTGCGTTCGATCATATCTATCAGAGTCATTTTGATCCTGCTGGATTTTTGCGGCGCTCTATCGTCGATGGCCAATTGGGGATACCGGCTACGCTCAACGACTATGCTCAACTCGCTAATGCCGCCCTCCGCCTTTTTGAGTTAAGCGGGAAAGCTAGCTATTTGAACCATGCTAAACTTTTGGTCAGGCAAGCGATTAAATTGATGTGGGATAATAAAAATCATGGATTCTATTCAAATAATAAAAACCAAAGTCAATATTTGCTGGTACGGGCAAAAAAAATTGTCGACGATGATGCCCGGTCGGCAAATTCGATGATGTTGCGGGTATTGGCTCATCTTTACTACCTCACCGGCGAAGAAAAATGGAGGCAATTGGCCAGGGAAACCGCAAGCGCTTTTGGTGGAATTTCAAAATCGCCATATTTCGGTCATGCCGGTTTTTTGAATGCAGCTGAAGATTTTCTCGCCGCACTCCAGATCGTAATCATTGGAAATCGGGAGAATAGGTCTGTTAGCCAACTCAAAGATGAGGTTGCAATAGCGAGTCTGCCGACGCGTGTTTTTCAAATCATTAATCCCGGCACTAAATTACCGGACAGCCATCCGGCCCAGTTTAAGGAACAAGTTGACGGCAAGCCAACCGCCTATGTTTGTCGTGGCCAAATCTGTTCATTGCCGGCAACTACTCCAAATGAATTACGCCAAACATTGCGAATATTTCGAAAAAATCGTTAAAAGTTGAATTAGAGGCACTGATTAGTAAACACAAAGTGACCAAGATTATTAACAATAAATTCTTGTAAAAAATTGCATAATTGTTGAAACAATTCTAAGATAGAAAGCAACAAGAATAAATTTTTGCGAGGGAGTGCAATGAACGAAATATCACCCGAAAATGCCAAATCGATGACGATTATCGTCACCAAAGGTACGCTGGACTGGGCCTATCCGCCCTTTATCCTGGCGACGACCGCTGCGGCGATGGACGTAAAAGTCGAGATGTTTTTTACCTTTTATGGCCTTCAACTTTTGAAGAAAGAGTTGGACCATCTGCAAATTTCGACCTTGGGTAATCCAGGAATGGAAATGCCAATGATGGGTATGCATATGACCATGCCGAATATCGTTTCAGCGATACCGGGAGCAGACGCGCTCTGCACCACAATGATGAAGAACTTGATCAAGAAAAAAGGTGTAGCGTCGATACCAGAACTGCGGGAAGCTGCCATTGAAAGTGACGTAAATTTAATTGGCTGCCAGATGACTATGGGTCTGTTTGAAATGGAAAAAGAAGACCTGATGGATGGCATCGATATCGGCGGTGCGGCAACTTATATGGAGAGAGCAATAAAGTCGGATATCAATTTGTTTATTTAGCAAAATGAGTTCGCATGCGATGGGAAGTATTCAAATGCCGGTTAGTCTGGATACCAAAGGTTTGAATTGTCCAATACCGATTTTAAGAGTCAAAAAGGCTCTTATGCGCCTGGAGTCAAACGACACGCTGCTGGTAGAGACTACAGACCCAGGTTCAGTTATTGATTTCGAAGTATTTTGCCGGGCGAAAGGGCATCTCCTAAAATCAAATTCGGAAAAAAATGGTGTCTTCAAATTCGAAATCCGTAAATCGACTTAGTAAAACAGACCAATGCTCAAAGAAAAAAACGACGCCAATACGGCGCCGTTTTTTTTATACTAAATTCTTGCGATGTTAGGGTTTGATATAAGTGTAACCCAGTAGTTGTAAGCGGGAGAGTTCAGCCACGCCACTTGGTATGATGTCTTCTTTGTAAACATCAAATAGGTCTTTGTTGTAATCGATCTTGCGGCCGCGAAGCGTATTGGCGCAAACCTGGAAATCTACATTTTGCGATTTCAAAGAAACGACGGCGCCTTTAACTTTATCATTCTTCGTGGCGCTTTTAAGCAGCCCTAATCCATTACCATGCAAGACCACCTTGATGTCCATTTTGTCAGCGCCAACAGCATTGATGTGATTTTGGATATTACGCATAGCGCCGCGATATTTTTTATCCTTGTCACCACCCGTGTAGTTAACGTGATAAACAACTTTTTGTTTGCCGTAGCGCTCACCTGCATCGACATCTTTACTGATAAAACTGACTGCCGCCACAAAGGCCAGCAACATTCCTAGAATTCGCATGAAAACCTCCTGAGTTTAGATATTTAATATTTTAGTTAACCATTAATATTATGCGTCGGATTGGTAAAAATTTCAATGATTTTACCTCGCAATAAATGCCTAAGACGCCAAATCGGTGTCTCCATGCGTCGTTTGGGATGGGTATTTGTATGAACCGATCCGTAAGACTAATACGCCAATGGCCAGCAGTAAAATGGCGCCGGTGACGATGACGATCCGAATATCAGGATCGTGCTCGATATTGACCATACCGATAAGCAGCCGTGTCAGCGCCGTGATGGCGACATAGATAAGAAAGCGAACCGGCATATGGTTGGTTTTGAAATAGATACCGACCATGGCTCCCAGTTCCAAATAGATAAACAACAGTAAAATATCTTCAACACTGGCGACGCCTTTTTCGACCATGCCGGCGAAAGCGAAGAAGGCAGCCCAGACAATGGTGGCGCCAATCGCAAATAGAGCTAGGAGATGGAAACCCCTGACTAGAACGTCGCCGATGTTTTCGATGGAATTTTCAACCCTGCCACCATAATCACTAATTCGGTTGGCGCTCATTAAACTGCTCCTGTGTCTTTAGTCGGAGTTTTCGAATTTTCGGTAGTTATTGGCTGGTCGGCCACCTTGCTTTTTCCAATATCTATCGTTTACAAATTTTTGGAAATGCTGACCGGTTTCATAGCCCCTCTGCTGTACCCATTCGAACATGGCCAGAAAAGTTCCTTTGCCAAAGGCGCCTGGCATAACAGCGACTGCAGCTTCAGCACCGCTTTTGCCTTTTATTTTTTCAAGGCTGTCTGGAAGAAACACGATCGTTGGCGTAAAAATAGTTCGCCATTTTCGCGCAAGTTTTTTCTCTGTTGTCACCTCGCCGTCAAAATCCGTCACTTCCTTGGAGCCCCACATATCAATCTGAAGGACTTCAAAGTGTTTACGAATATAAGCGTTGATTTTTGGGTCTACCAAAAGTTGGGTTTGAACTTTTTTGCAGTAAGTACAGCCGCGTTGTTCAATAAAGATTACCAGGCGTTTTTTATTCTCAATGGCCGTACCTAAATCTTCCTTGAGATCGAGAAAGGTTTCTAAAAACCAAGCGTGGCGGTATATGCCATCTTCTCCTTTTGTCGGTTGAGGGATTGGTTCGGCGATTGCGGTTGCAGAATATTGACCTATCACAAGAACCGCGACTAACAATTTTGATAAAAAATATTTTTTGGCTTTCATTTCAACTAACCTTCAATTTAATAAACGAATAGGGGTTGCCGCGACAATTGGTCAAATAAATTTATAGGTTGGTGTCAACCAAACCTTCCAGATAGTTTCCAAATTTTATGATATTGATGTATAAGGTTTACTCATAATGACTCCCCAATGGGCCGTATGGTAAATTTATCTGGCGGCGTTTAAGTAAGTTAGTTTACACTATTATATATTTAACTAAAATGGAAATTATGGAAGAAAAAGCTGAACAACTTGCCATGGAAAATAACGCCGACAAGGCGGCGGCGTTTCTGAAATCCATTGCCAATCGAAACCGCATATTGGTTTTATGTCATCTTATTGCGGATGAATGGACCGCGGGCGAGCTTAGCGAAAGTATCGGTGTCTCACCGGCTAATCTTTCCCAGCATCTCACCTGGCTTAAAAATGAAGGGCTGGTGAAAACGCGGCGAGAAGGGACGGTTATTAATTATAGTTTGTCCGATAAAGACGTGCGCCCGCTTATCTCTGTTCTCTACGACATGTTCTGCGAACGCGATTTTAGCAAAGATTAATTTTCGCCATAATCTTGAGGCAAATGGGATTTGAGTTCAGATTGGTAACTATATCAGGTCGAGTCTAAGAAGCTTTCTTTATGATATAGGTAAAAACGCCGTCAGCTTCGGTACTTTCAACCAGTTCATGGCCACCCGTACGGCAAAAGGCACCGAAATCGGCAACCGACCCGGCATCCGTCGCATAAACAGTAAGAGTTTCTCCCCCGGCCATTTCTTGCATTGCCTTTTTTGCCTTTAAGATTGGCATCGGGCAGTTCATGCCTTTGGTATCGAGTTCCATATCCATGTTACATTCTTTCCGTCATCGGGGTTCTGTTAATTTCTGATTTCCTTAAATATACCTATTGGAGATTTACAAATCAATCTAATTTTAATCTTCAACGACATCACAAGTATTTCAAATTAAACGAATTGTGCCCCGTTTACCTTCCCCCGCACAGCTGATTCCATTACACTTCAGCTGTGACCAATTAAAAATTGAAAGTTTAATTAATGAGGGGAATATCCCGGCGAAATTTTAACGCCTTACTTGGCGCAACCGCTATTTCTACATTACCGATGCCGGTTATTTCGGCAAACCACAAAGCAGATCTGCTGGATCCAAAGGGGGCACGCATTGTCATTGTGGGCGGAGGCTGGTCCGGGCTCTCAATTGCCAAATACCTTAAATTAGAAAATCCAAAGAATGATGTCGTCTTGATAGAGCAACGCCAATCTTTTCATTCTCTGCCGCTCAGCAATCTTTGGCTCGGTGGGCTAATACCCCAATCTCAACTCACCTATCGATTTGAAGACGCTGCCAAGTTTGGCGGCTATCTATATTTTAATGCGAAACTGACACATCTTGATCGGTCCAAGCGGCGCATCGAAACGGATAAGGGCTGGATTGAATATGACAGTCTCGTGCTGGCGCCCGGCGTCGACTATGATTACAGCTCGTTCGGCGTCAAAGACCCGGCAGCCATTAACACGCTCAAAAGTAACTTCCCGGCAGGTTTTGTTTCGGTCGATGAACAATTGACGATCAAAAAGCAACTCGCCAATTTTGAAAAAGGCGTATTTGTACTGACGGCCCCGCCCGGCATCTACCGTTGCGCAGCCTCACCTTACGAGAGGGCCTGTTTGATCGCGGCGGTTTTTAAAAAGCGCAAGATTAAAGGTAAAGTCGTACTGATCGATTCCCGGGAAGAACCGGCCGTCAACGGCGAAGGTTTTTTGACTGCTTTTGAAGAACTATACGGCGATACAATCGAGTATATGAATTCGACCGGCATCGAAGGGGTCGACCCGCACTCCAAAACGATCAAAACGGATTTTGATGATATCAAGTTTGACGGCGGGGCGATTTATCCAAGAACGCGTGCCGCTCGCATGATTGAACGCTTTGGTTTGAGTGATCCAGCCAGTCCACAGAAGGAAGCTAAGATAGATCAATTCAATTACAACTATGTTAGTGACGAGCGAGTTTATATCACCGGTGATTGCCGTCCCATGCCCTTTTCAAAAAGCGCCAGCGTCGCCAACAGTGAAGCCAAGCATGTTGCCAAAGTCATCACTGCGCGCCTGCAAGGGCGTGAAGCGATATGGGAGACACCGGAATCCGTTTGCTATTCGATGGTTAACACCGAGCCGCAGGAAGCGATATTATCGCGCTCGTTTTATTATTTTAATGAAAAGAGTAAGCAATGGGCTTTCGATCCAAGGTCAAAACCTTATAACCAACGCAGCAAGAAACTTGGCGCCGAGACCCATAGCTGGGGGGCAACACATTTCCGTGAGATATTCGGCTAAATTTAAGGTTTTACTAAATTAACGATTACATTTCGCACCAAATTTTGTAAAATAGTTGTCTTGGGAAGGTGCGGAGGAAAGAACTGTGAGTAAATTAAAGTTTATCAGTCTGCTGATAATTTCAGCATTTGTATTATTTACCTTCACGCAACCGGTTAATGCTAAAGGCAATAAATTACCCAAAGCGGTAATTACAGAAGATGGTCTGCACGAGCAAAAATGGTTCCACGATAGTTTCCTTGATCTCAAAGAAGATTTGGCAGAGGCCAAAGCCAGCGGCAAACGGCTGGTAATTTTCTGGGAACAGAAGGGCTGCCCCTATTGCAAACGTACTCATGATGTGAATTTACGCATTCCCAAGATCGTCAAATACATCACTGATAATTTTGTCGTCATTCAAATGAATTTATGGGGCGACAAGGAAGTGACCGACTTTGACGGTGAGGTGACGACGGAAAAAAAATTGTCACAGAAATGGGCAGTACGCTTTACCCCAACCATCCAATTTTTTCCCGATGACCCAAAATCTATCGGCAAGAAAAGTGGTAACGCTGTTGAAGTCATGCGGATACCCGGTTACTTCAAACCGTTTCATTTTTATTTCTTGTTCAAATATGTCAAAGCTAAAGCGTATAAAACCGAGCCCAACTTTCAGCGTTGGCTCGGGCATGAGGGAGATAAGCTTGCCGAGAAAGGTCACGACATTCAAAAACTGCTGTGGGCTGATGATCTCCTGATTGACTAACCGAATTGGGTAAAGATCGGGAAAGTATCAAGCAGCCAATTGGCCACCTCTGCAAGCTCGCCAGTAAAAATCGCGACACCTGTGACAATCAACAAGGCACCGATGGTAAGCTCAACTTTGCGCATTTGGCTTTTAAAGCGGCTGAGGAATTTCATAAACGGTTTGACGGCGAAGGCTGCGGCCAGGAAAGGGATGCCCAGCCCGGCGGCGTAGACAGACAGCAGTGATATGCCATAACCGATAGAATCTCCCGAGGCGGCGACCATCAGGACAGAGGCTAAAATTGGCCCAACACACGGCGTCCAGCCAAAGGCGAAGGCGAGGCCGAGGATGTAGGACCCGGCAAGACCAGCCGGCTTGTTTTCGAGATGAAAGCGTTTTTCGAAATTTAAAAAGCCAATTCGAAAGACACCCATATAATGCAGGCCAAAGATGACAATGATTGCCCCGGCAATCTGGCCCAACAGTAACGAGTTTTGAGCGATTAAAGCGCTGATGGCTGTGGCGGTGGCGCCGAGCGCGATAAAGACCGTTGAAAACCCCAACACAAAGGCGATGGCAGCGTAGAAAACCCGCTTTTGGGTCGCTGTATCAATCCCATCTTTTTCGGTAAGTTGAGCAAGTGAGGCACCGCCCAGGAAACTGATATAGGCGGGGATTAATGGTAATACACAGGGAGAAACAAAACTCAATAGTCCGGCAATGAGAGCGCCAAAATAGGTTATTTCCATCATCGCTTAGATGCCGATCCTACATGCCGGTAACTTTAACGGCGGTGTTTTGTTCAATCTTAACTGATTTCTTGCGTTTGATGTAATCGCTGACCAAATCATAAATCGCCGGGCCTTTGGTGGCTTCGTTCACTGAAGCCCAGCCGCCGACAATATAGGTTTTAGCCGGATCAATCGGCTCACCTGTTGAAAGCAGTGTCATGTTGGAAACCCGCGAGCCGATCTTCTGGCCGATATCGAAGTGATAGCCCATGCCGCCAACCCGCACCATGTCACCGCCCTGCTGGAAATAAGGGTCAGGGTTAAACAGATTGTCGCCGACATCTTCGAGAATTTCTTTTAAAAATTTACCCGTCATTTCATTGCGATAGACAGCTGGATAAGTAAGTGCCGTCTGCGAATAGACATCCTCCACCCGGATATCCTGGCCCGGCAACAAGGTTGCCCCCCAGCGGAAGCCCGGCGACAACGAAATCTGGGTATCGCGCTCTTCCATAATCGCCTGATTAATCAGATCGTCAAAAGTGCCATTAAAATTACCGCGCCGGTACAACAGGCTCTCGGTCTTACCCAGCACGGTGTTGACGGATTTTTCATAAGGTGCGCGGACTTTTCGTATTACTTCGGCGATTTCCGGATCCGGTTTGATGGCGTCCGAGAATACCGGCATGAGTTTATAGCGGTAATTGGTAACCTTTTTGTTTTTTACTTCGAGATCAAGCCGGCCAAGAAACTTGCCGTGTGAACCGGTAGCAATCAAAATGGTGTCTTTAACTTTGATAGCGGCTGGAATGGCATCGTGGGTGTGGCCGGTTAAAATGACATCGATGCCTTTGACACGCGAAGCCAGTTTGCGATCGACATCAAAACCATTGTGGCTGGCAAGCACGACAAGTTCTGCGCCACCGGCTTTAGCCTGCTTGACGCTTTCGATGATTTTTTCCTCCTGGATACCAAATGACCAGTTGGGAATCATGTAGCGCGGATTGGCAATTGGCGTATAGGGAAAAGCCTGGCCAATAACGCCGATTTTGACGCCGCCTTTTTCGAAATAGGCGATATTTTTGAAAACCGGTTCTTCCCATTCGGTATCTGTGACATTGCCGGCGAGGAAAGGAAATTTGAGTTTTTCAATCAGCTCTTTTACGCGCTCGGAGCCATAGGTGAACTCCCAATGTGCCGTCATCAAATCGACGCCCATGGCGTTCATGACAGTGACCATATCTTCACCGCGGGTCTTGAGGGAGCTGTAAGAGCCCTGCCAGGTGTCGCCGCAATCAATCAACAATGTGTTGGCGCTGCGTTCTGCCCGAATAGCTTTAATTAGTGTCGCCATTTGGGCCATGCCGCCGATCCGACCGTAGGAATTGCTGAGCGCAACGTGATCCGTTGAAGTAAAGGCGTAAGCTTCCGGCGAGCCGGCTTGCAGATCGAAGCGCTTTAGAAAATCTTTGCCGGTTATATGCGGCGGCAATCCATGTACATCGCCAACACCAAAATTCATCGAGGGTTCGCGGAAATAGAGCGGCATCAATTGGGCATGGCAATCGGTAAAATTAAGGAGAGTAACTTGGCCAACCGGTGAAAACTCAAGCAGCTTCTCTTGGGTGATTTTTTGCTGTGCGGCAGCCTTGGAGAACGGAGTGCCACCCATTAGCGCAGCCGTTGCTGCGGTTACTTGAAGAAAATCCCGACGCGTTAGCATGATCTAATATCACCCAAAATTATTTTTTGAAATTGTAGATAAAAAAAGGGCGGCACCTGTTTCGAATGCCGCCCTTATTCTTACTATATTAGTTACGGACTGCCGGGGTTTCCCATTTAAGTCCAACCGAACGCTGCATCAGATAGAATTCCAAATTAGTGTATTCTTCTGAGCCGCGTTTATACGGTTTAGCCCGTACGTTTTTGTTACAGCCTGAGAAGCGGCGATGTATTGTTCCCGGCTTTTGCCATTTCAGACGATAAGTCGGGAAACCATTCGGCATTGCCATGCTCAGTACATTAGAGCGAGCCAAACTACCGGCATAATCTTCGTGGCAATGCTTGCATGACAAGTCCAACAGACCGCGTCGCTGTTCAAAGAACTTTTTACCTTTGGCCAGGAACGGCGCAAGAGTCGCACGGTTTTGATCGTTGATAATGCTTTTAACCGGCGTGCCGCGGGATTGCAGTTTTACATACATGACCAATCCCATCATGCCGTCCGATTCCCATTTCATTTTCTTGCCGCCCATATCGTCGGTAATGTGACGGTTCAAGAAAGCCTGAATGGCAATCATTTTTTTGGTTTTGGCATCGTAACGCGGGAAAGTATTTGCAACACCTTTCATGGATTTAGAAGCAGCGCCGTGACAGCTTGCACAGGCTTTGCCTGCACTACCCATTTTTTTGTTCCAAATTTCTTCGCCTTGATCAACCCATGGAAAACCAGGATTTTCAAAGTCGTCATCCTGCATGTCACGGGTTTGTGACGTCATGTAGACATAACCGCTATTCTTATCCCCCACCATATAGTTTTTATTGCGCGGGTCTTTGGCGCGTTTTTCGGCTTCATCGGCATTCGCGATTGATGCATTGTTAGTAAAACCGATTGCCATTCCTAGGCCCATGATGGCGACTATTGAGAGAATTTTTCTGCCAATCATATTAAGTCTCCTGTTATATGTTCCCTAAGATCAAACTCAGCTTAATTGGCCGTGACCTTTTTAGATGTTGTTACCTTACCGCCTTTATCATCCGTCCAGATGAATTTGAAGGTGCCGCTTTCCTCGATCCGCGCATGAAAGGCGAAGTAAGGGTTAGCAGAAATTGCAGGATGCAAATCGGCCGTTACAACGGGTTTCCCATTAAAGGTGGCTTCCACTTTGTTGATGATGAAGCGTGGAATTTTGCCGCCCTTTTTATTTTTGCGTTGACCCGTTTCCATCTTGTGCGGGATCAATGTTTTAATTTGAACTACCTGACCTTTCTTGACAGATTTAGGCAGTTTTACACGAGGTTTTCTAGCCATTTTCTAATTCCTTCCTGTGATCAACCGCCGCAGCCGCCGATGGTGACTTTGACGAGCCGGGATACGCGATGAACTGAGCCATCATTCATTACTGCAACTGCAATAACATTCTGAGTTTTTGACAAACGCATCCGGGTGGATACTTCCGCTTTGCCGGAAGCCGGCGTCAAATGAAAAGACGCAACTTCAGAACGTGGATTTTTATCAGCAGCAAGGTGTATGGATTTAACATAATTGCTGGCAGTCATGGGGCTATCGACACGAACGGTCAGTGGAACCGTGGCGCCGTTCTCTGCAATCTCAGGCATTTTCAAACTGATCTTGCCGGATTTATAAGAAGAGGTACCGCTGAGTTTGGCGAGTAATTTGGCTGCGCTGTCCGGTGTTGCCAGAGCGTCACCGCTAATCATTGAGCCGATTGCTGCTGCAACTGTGCCCAAGCCAAGAAGCTTTAAGACGTCTCGCCGCTCCAAGGTATTTTCTGATTTAGAAATTGAATTCGACATAATATGTCTCCGATTTTAGAAAGAACGAGAGTGTCTATTTCTCTTTGAGAGTGACGAGATAGGCCAGAATATCTTCAACATCCTGTGCGCTAATAACTGTTTTGCCCTGCCACTTTTTCTGCACCCGGTGGAATCCGGTTGTTAAATAAAATGAGGGCATGATGGTATCTGGATTAAGGGTTTTTGCACTCACCAAACGCAAGCGCAGTTCGGCTGGTTTGTACCGGCTTGCGACGCCGCGAAGATCGGGCCCGATGTTTCCGTGATCGGCTTGTTCAGGCGCCGGCAATGTATGACAGGCGAGGCAATTGCCTTTTTTGCGGTGAATTGCCGTAGAGCGGCCTTTTTTGGCGTCGCCGGGCTTGCCGGTGAGAGATTTCGGAATACCGTCACCTACGCGTGCCTTGGCAAGATCAAAATCCGCCGCTTCAATTGGAGTTGAAATCCCCATCAGAAGAGCCGATCCTACCAAAAGCCCAGCGAATGAATAAATCAGATTGCTGAATTTCATGATAAATTGTCTCCTTAATCTGGCAAAAAAAGGACACTTATAGTGGCTCTCCCCGCGCAGATTGTTTCTTTTTAATGACTGTGAAGTCACCTGTTCCAAAACGTTTTTACTTGTCGTCACCAAGATTTTATAAATTTTTATAGAAGTAACCTAAATGTGATCCGTTTTAAATTCAACCCTTAAATTATATTTAAGTTAAATTTAAAATAAGAGGTGATTTTGACTCAACATTCAAAAAGTAGGGTTAATTTTACGCTGCATTGCCGGCGGACCAATTCTCCATGACCTGGCTCATTTCGCGTGCTGTCGGCGCATCGATGTCAAGAATCGTAAAGCGCCGGCCTTCACGAATACGAACTCTCATCATCCTGAGACCGCTTTCATGGACAACGTCCTGTAAGGTGATTTCACGGCCAAAAGGCGCTTCTAGTTGGGCAAGTTCTTGAACTTTTTCGTCTGCCATTATTCCTCCGCTTCTTCGGTAATAATTATTTCTGGTGGCGACGCAAATGGACTTTTCTTGGTTAAAAAGGCCATTTCCAATTGAGCCTGCCAATTGCGCGGGGTGTCCGGAAAATCCGGTTTTAAATCAAATTCCATCAAGACCATACCGCCTTGGCCCATGGCGGTAACAACATCAAGCAGTGCAGCAAAAGTGACGACATCGTGGTTCTGAATAATGATCTGGCTGAGCGGGACAATAGGAGCCGGCTCAGTTGAGACAGGTGTGTTTTTAGTCAATGGTGCCTCCTCTGATTTTATGTATTGGCAATTCGGTCGCGATAGTAAATTCGATAAATCAGTCGTTTGGTTTCCGTAGCAGTGCCATCTTTGAATTTGGTCCGGCCATGGAGAACATTATTCCCAACCAATCCGGAGCCGGGTTTAAGTTTCACATTGAATACATATTTAGTGTCACTGTTGAGAATCTGCTGCAGAAATTCTAAGGCGCCTTTTACCCGCGGATCATCCAGCCAGGTTACGTAAGTTTTGCGGCCGGTGTAGCGCAGATGCATGGCATTCGTATTGGGATTAATCGATAAGGCTGGTCCGATTTGCTCGGCCCGTATCACCTGGCCATTTTCAATATTGGCGGGAATGGTCAAGGCATTTGATTGCATCAGGCCGTCAATAAATTCCGGATTTTCATCACGCAATAGAATATAGGCGATTTCAGGATCGAGTATAAAATTTTCTCCGCCTTCGGGCGCCGCTCGGACACAATGCAACAAAAAACCGTGAATCAAATTATCCGGATCGTTGTAACAGCCATCAGTATGCCAGCCGAGAGACTTGTCGGTATAGGGAATGTAGGCGCTCTTATCACCGCTATCGGCGACGGCGAGTTCGCTGACCCCATCCTCTTCGGTGGTTAAGGACCCATCCACTTTTTTGAGACCTAGGCTGGCGCCAAGACCAATTGGAATTTCTTTGTCTTCGACGACTTGTTCGGGCCCAACGTAGATCGCCATGTTGGCTTTTCGGCATTTTTCAATGAGGGCTTCCACCTGTTGGGAATTTGGAGCGCTTGGATCATCGACCTTTATGGATAGTTCATCAATGTTGGCAGGGTAGTCCGCGAGTTTTTCCTCCCGCCATTGCAAATAGACTTGATCGTTTTCAATGTTTGCCGGAAGTGTCATGCATTTTGCTGCCGTATCATCAAGTATTATCCGTTTAAAAGCCGAAGTGTGGCGCGAACCTGCCTAAGAGTACCATAAAATATATTTTCGGAAACACTAAAGTATATTAAACATATAATATGTGTAATATATAATTAAATTACCTATATTGTTGATACTAAATGATTATTCTCGTTGAATTCTAGTATTTTATATTTAAGGAAAACCTTGAATATAGTAAATACTTTGGTGTACAAATAACGGAATAAGCGATTTTGAAGCCACATTAAAAATATATTTCAATAAAGGGCGGGGGCTCGCGAGAGATACCGACAAGGAGACAACTTGTGACCAAGAAGAAACATGAAACCCCGTTACTGGACGAACTTCAAGGAGGTAAGTGGCCCAGTTTTGTCGACGGCTTGAAAAGATTGGCCAATGACGATGATAAACAATATTCAGGCATGATGAATGATTTGCTGGGTCAGCTGGAGCATTCTTACGAAACTAAATTAGGTTATTGGAAAGGCGGCACGGTCAGCGTGTTTGGCTATGGTGGTGGGGTCATCCCGCGTTTTTCCCAAGTTGCCGAAGACTATCCGGAATCTTCAGAGTTTCATACGCTCCGCGTTCAGCCACCCGCCGGTATGCATTACGATACCGACCTCCTGCGCAAAATGTGTGATATCTGGGAAGAACACGGTTCCGGCCTCATCGCCCTGCATGGCCAAAGCGGTGATATTATGTTTCAAGGCTGCACGACTGAAAATGTCCAAAAAGCATTTGATGATTTAAATGAAATTGGCCTGGATATGGGTGGCGCGGGTCCAGCACTTAGGACGTCAATGAGCTGCGTCGGTCATGCCAGATGTGAGCAATCCTGTTATGACGAAGTGCGGGCTCACCGGACCATCATCAATGCTTTCCTTGATGAAATGCATCGCCCGGCTTTGCCCTATAAATTTAAATTCAAGTTTTCCGGCTGCGCCAATGACTGCGTCAATGCCATCCACCGGGCTGACTTTGCCGTTATCGGCACCTGGCGTGATGACATGAAAGTCGACCAGGAAGAAGTTAAAAATTATGTCAAGGAGGCGGGCCGCAAATATACCATCGATAACGTGATTGCCCGCTGTCCGACTAATGCGCTCAGTCTCAATGATGACGACACGCTGGATGTTGATAATCCGAGCTGTGTGCGTTGCATGCATTGTCTCAATGTGATGAACAAGGCTTTGTCACCGGGTGATGATAAGGGCGTCACCATTTTGATCGGCGGCAAGCGGTCGCTGAAAATTGGTGATCAAATGGGCACGGTTGTGGTGCCGTTCCTTAAACTTGAGAGCGATGAAGATTATGAAAAGCTCGAAGAAATGGCTGAAAATGTCATTGATTTCTTCGCCGAAAACGCCCTTGAGCATGAGCGCATCGGTGAGACCATTGACCGCATTGGCCTGACGAACTTCCTTGACGGCGTCGGCATCGGCATCGATCCCAATATGGTCAATCACCCGCGGACAAATTCCTATGTCGATACTTCTGAGTGGGATCAGGAAGCGGCCAAGTGGCTTGAAAGTAAATCCGAAATTAGCGCCAAAACGGCTGCGGAATAGGGAGCGGAAAAATGACAGATACTCACGTAGAACCGCGCCGCGCTGACGAAACTGGGGTTCCGGATCCTTTTCCTTATATGCATCCGGTGCTCAAAAAGAATTATGGTAACTGGAAATGGCATGACAGGTTGCGTCCCGGCGTACTGCATCATGTCTCTCACGATAATGATGAAGTTTGGACCGTCCGCGCCGGCACCCAACGCCAGATGGATGTTCATACCATTCGCTCGCTTTGCGACATTGCTGACATGCGGGCGGAAGGTCATGTCCGCTTTACGTCCCGCAGCAATATCGAGTTCATGGTGAGCAAAGAGGAAATGGTTGCTCCCTTGATCGAAGCTTTGGAAGCCGAAGGGTTTCCCATTGGCGGGACTGGTAATTCGGTTTCAATGATTTCGCATACTCAAGGCTGGCTGCATTGTGACATACCCGGTACCGATGCCTCCGGTGTGGTTAAATCTCTTATGGATGAACTCCATCAGGAGTTTATCACCGAGGAAATGCCTAACCGGGTGCGCATCACGACATCCTGCTGCCAGATTAACTGTGGTGGTCAAGGTGATATCGCGATTAACGTGCAATACACCAAGCCGCCGGTCATTGATCACGATTCAGTAGCCAATGTTTGTGAACGCCCAGCCGTTGTCGCCCGCTGTCCGGTGGCCGCTATTCGTCCGGCCTTGGTCAACGGCAAACCTTCTCTCGAAGTTGATGAACAGAAATGCATTTGCTGTGGCGCCTGTTATGCGCCGTGCCCACCGATGCAAATCAACAGTGAAGAATCGACCAAGATCGCCGTATGGGTCGGCGGCAAGCATTCAAATGCACGCTCAAAGCCAACTTTCCACAAACTCGCTGTCGCGGGATTGCCCAACAATCCGCCGCACTGGCCGGAGGTTGGTGAAGTGGTGAAGAAAATTCTCTATGCCTATAAGGAAAATGGCAGGGATTGGGAGCGTCTCGGCGAATGGATTGAACGCATTGGCTGGCCGCGATTCTTTGAGCTCGCGGACATTCCGTTCACGCGCTTTCACATTGATGATTTCAGAGGGGCACGCGAAAGCCTGAACGCCTCGGCACATATCCATTTCTAGGGGGCAGAACTAAATGAAATTAGGCATCTTGGTCAATGAAGGGCCCTTTACCCACCAGGCTTCGGATAGTGCTTATCAATTCACCAAAGCGGCGATTGATAAAGGACATGAAATCGTTCGAGTATTTTTCTATCACGATGGTGTGGGCAATTCTAACAAACTTGCCGATCCACCAAGCGATGACCGGAATTTGGTCCAGCTATGGTCGGAGCTGGCGGCTGAACACGGCGTGGAATTAATTGTCTGTGTCGCTGCTGCCATGCGCCGCGGCATAAATGACGAGTTATTAGCTGCTGGATTTAAAATATCTGGCCTCGGCCAATTGGTCGAAGCCGGTATTCTTGGCGACCGGCTTGTGACATTTGGTGATTAGGGGATTGGTGATGGAAGATTTTGACGACGACGAGTTCGATGGGCCAATTAAAAAGTTCATGTATGTAAACCGCAAAGCGCCTTATGGCACAGTCTATGCGCTGGAAGGCTTGGAAGTAGTCTTAATTACCGCTGCCTTCGATCAGGATGTCAGCATGGTGTTTGTTGATGACGGCGTTTTTCAAATCAAAAAGGATCAGGAAACCAGCGCTATAAATATGAAAAATTTTTCACCGACCTACCGGGCGCTTGAAGGCTATGAAGTCGAAAAAGTATATGCCGAAAAAGAATCATTAGAGGCACGTGGCCTCAGCGGAGACGATCTAGTTATCCCCGTTGAAGTCTTAAGTTCGGCTGAACTTTCCGAACTTATGGACGCACAAGACGTCATCGTTTCGTTTTAGGAGTTGAGCATTGGCTTTATTGCATACCGTTAACAAATCACCGTTCGAGCGAAATGTCCTTTCGGATTGTTTGCGGCTGGCGAAAGACGGCAGTGCCGTTCTTTTGATCGAAGATGGTGTCTACGCCGCCCTCGAAGGAACGGCGGCAAGCGATGAAATTATCAGCCGCAATGGCAGCATTAAATTTTTTGCTTTAGGCCCGGATATCGAAGCCCGGGGGTTAAGTGAAAAGCCGCTAATCGATGGGCTTACGCTTGTTGACTATGAAGGTTTTGTTGATCTCGTCGAGGAATACAGTTCCGTTCAGTCCTGGCTCTAATCAGGCAAAATATAACTAAATAAATGAGCAATAATATTTAAGGAGAACAAAAATGGATTACACAGTTAACGATCAGACAATCACTGCTGATGAAGAAGGTTACATCACCGACATCAGCTCTTGGTCAAAAGATTTGGCCGATACAATTGCCGAAACTGAAAATATCGATATGGGTGACGATCACTGGGAAGTGGTTAATTTTCTGCGCGACTATTACGAAGAATATCAGATCGCTCCAGCAGTTCGGGTCTTGACCAAAGCGGTTAAGAAATCTCTCGGACCGGATAAAGGCAACAGCAAATATCTTTATGAGCTGTTCCCGTATGGCCCGGCCAAACAGGCCTGTAAAATTGCCGGTTTGCCGAAGCCGACCGGCTGCGTCTAAAGCCAAGTTGATATTTGTTCCTGGGGGGCTAGGAGTCTCAATTGACCGCTGCCTATGCCATTCTATTTTATGCTGCGACCCTGATATTGGTTGTCGGGCTGATTGTTAAGATCAGACAATATACCATAACTCCGGCGCCATTGAAGATTCCAACTACGCCTGCACCGACCACCAAACAAGGTGTGATCTTGCGGATGGCGCGCGAAGTGCTGCTGTTCCAAAGTCTGTTTCGCGCCAATAAATGGATCTGGCTGTTCGGCTGGATGTTCCATGTCGCGCTGGTACTCGTGCTGGCGCGTCACCTCAGATATTTTACCGAGCCGGTATGGTCCTGGGTCGCTCTAATCCAGCCCTTTGGCATTTATGCCGCCTTCGCTTTTGTGGTTGGCTTGGCGGGATTGTGGATCAGGCGGATCGTCGTTGAGCGTATCCGCTATATCACCGGCCCGTCCGATCATCTCATGCTGTTGATCCTGCTCGGCATCGCTGGCAGCGGCCTCGCCATGAAGTATGTCGCTCCCACAGATATCGTCGCCATAAAAGCCTTCATCCTCGGTTTGATGTATTTCGATTGGCAGCCGTTGCCAACTGACCCGGCAGTCTTGATCCATCTTGGCCTGGTGGCTTTGCTGATGATCGTTTTCCCGTTTTCGAAATTGCTGCATGCGCCTGGGGTGTTTTTCAGTCCGACCCGCAATCAAGCCGATAATCCACGCGATCAGCGTTACGCGCCTAATGCCCGCAAGACGGTTCCAGGAGAGTAAATGATGGATGATTTTACCCTCCCTAAATTAAAAGAACCGGACGAAATTCCTGAAATCAATAGCGATGCCATGGCGCATAGCCAGCCATTTGTCGCCGCACCCGATCATCAGACCGCGCTCGGTTTTCCAGGTGAATTGGTCGAAGACTGGCATGATAAGGCGATTGCCAAATTTGGTGAGATTTTAGATAGCCAGCGCGCTCTTAAAGTCTATATGGATGCGTGTGTTAAGTGCGGCGCTTGCACCGATAAATGCCATTATTTCCTCGGCACAGGTGATCCTAAAAACATGCCGGTAGCGCGTCAGGATTTAATGCGGAAAATTTACCGGCGTTATTTCACCTGGGCCGGTAAATGGTTCCCCTGGCTTGTCGGCGCCAAAGACTTGACCCGCGACGTGCTCGACGAATGGTACAGCTATTTTCACCAATGTTCTCAATGCCGGCGTTGTTCGGTTTACTGTCCTTACGGCATCGACACGGCAGAATTTTCGATGGCGGCACGCGAGATCATGGACCATATCGGCATGGGCCAGAAATACTGTAACGAAATCATCGGCAAGGTGCATGACATTGGTAATAATTTAGGCCTGCCGGAAAAGGCGCTGGGTGCCACTCTCGAAGATTTGGAAGAAGACCTGGAAGATGAAACCGGCGTCGCCGTGCGTTTGCCTCTAGATGAGAAGGGCGCGGATATCTTACTCATCACGCCGAGCGCAGATTTTTTTGCCGAGCCTCATGTCGATGGTCTGATGGGCTATGCCAAAGTATTCCATCAGGCGGGTGTCAGCTGGACCTTAAGTTCAAAAGCCTCGGAAGCTGCAAACTTTGCGATGTTTATCGGCTCCCACGATCAAATGGGAAAAATCGCCGAGCGCATCAGAGACGCCGCCATGGAATTGGGGGTCAAGCGGATCATCGTCGGCGAATGCGGTCATGCCTGGCGGGTTGCTTATAATTTTTGGGATACCTTGGTCGGCCCGTTTGAATTTCTCGATCAGAATTACCCAATCCCGCAGCATATTTGCGAGTTTACCTATGATCTGATCCAGCAAGGTGAGCTGACTTTCGATAAATCTGCCAATGATCACATGACCCTGACATTCCATGATTCCTGCAATGTTTCTAGGGCGTCTCGGATGGGTGATATGCCGGGCGGACAATTCAAAATCCCCCGGGAAATAATTAAAGCCTGCTGTAACAACTTCGTTGATATGGCCGACGATACCATTCATGAAAATACTTTTTGCTGTGGCGGCGGCGGCGGACTCCTGACAGATGATCTGCTTGAGCTCCGCGCCAAAGGCGCCAGTCCCCGCATGAGTGCCTATGAGCAGGTGGTCAAAGATCACGGTGTTACCAATCTGGTGGCAATCTGCGCAATTTGCAAAACGCAATTTTCAAAAGTGATGCCGATGTACGGTTTTGCCATGGATGACATTGTCGGTGTTCATCAATTGGTCAGCAATGCCCTCATTCTGGATGGTCAGGAAACCGAGGACGAAGAAAACGGAGAACAAGACGATGGATGAAATCGCTAAAAACGAAAGTCTGAGCTGGCGGCGTTATGAAGATGGAAATGATGCTCCGCCTGAGTGGACCGAAAAGATTCATACCGCAGGTCATTCTCACCAATGCCCAACCTATGTCCATCGCACGCCGCCCTGTCAGGGCAGCTGTCCCTCAGGCCATGATATTCGCGGCTGGCTGGCGATTGCGCGCGGTATTGATAAACCACCAGTGGAAGATATGGCGTGGCAGGAATATGCCTTTGATCGCATGATTGAAGCCAATCCTTTTCCAGCGACCATGGGCCGGGTTTGTCCGGCACCTTGCGAAGATGGCTGCAACCGCAACGAGGTTGATGATTTCGTCGGTATTAATGCGGTTGAACAATATGTCGGCGATTGGGCGATTGAAAATAATCTGAAATTACCGGGCCCGGAAACCGAAACCGGTAAAAAAATTGCTGTCATTGGCGGTGGACCGGCTGGTCTCGCGGCGGCCTATCAATTACGGCGCGCCGGTCACGGTGTCACCGTGTTTGATGCCCATGAAAAACTGGGTGGCATGATGCGCTATGGCATTCCCGGCTACCGCACACCGCGCGAAATGGTCGATGCCGAAATTCAGCGTATTCTGGATATCGGCGTTGAAGCCAAGACCGAGACTAAAATTGGCGAAGATATTTCGCTCGCCGAACTCGAAAAAGATTTCGATGCGATATTTTGGGCCATTGGAGCGCAGACCGGCCGGCCCTTACCGGTGCCAGGCGCCGAGGCCGAGAATTGCTTGAGCGGCATTGCTTTCTTGGAAGCCTTTAATCAGGGCCGTCTCCAATTTGCCTCGAAAAAAGTCGTTGTTGTTGGCGGCGGCGATACGTCGATTGACGTGGCGTCCGTAGCGCGCCGGATCGGGCATATCCAAACCTCCCATGAAAATGACCGGCCGGAAAATATCGTGCTTGGCTATACTGCCCATGATGTTGCGGGGACAATGAAGCGGGAAGGCGTCAACGCTGTTCTGACTTCGCTATTTCCAATCGAAGAAATGACGGCAGCCGAGCGTGAGCGCGAGGATGCCAAACGGGAAGGTATTGATCTTCGCGGCAGCGTAATGCCGCTGGAAGTTATCCAGGATGAAAACGGCCGGGCGATTGCGCTTAAGATGTGCGAATGCGACATGGACGGCATGACGCCAATCCCACGTGACGGCACTGAGTTTGAAATCGAGTGCGATATCATTGTCTCGGCGATTGGCCAGATGGGCGACCTCAGTGGTATCGACGAATTGGATGATGGCAAAGGTTTTATCGCCACGGATGGTCTTTTCAATGTTAAAGACCGGAAGGGACATTTTGCCGGTGGGGACATTGTCCGCCCGCATCTGCTGACCACGGCGATTGGCCAGGGTCGTATCGCGGCTGACAGCATTGATCACTATTTGAGCGAGAACCCGCTTGATAAACGTCCCAAAGTTGATGTTTTTCATTTCAATTTATTGTCCGAACTGGCTCAACGTGAATTAGAGCCTGAAACATTTGATCACACACCGACGCGGGGAACCTCGGAAGACAGTTTTGCCGTTCATAATTATGAGGACCGTTCGGCGACGCAAATTGCTTCCCATGAGGGACTGTTTCTCGGCCACTTCCAATATGAAGCGCGGAACAAGCGGCTGGAAATTCACATCAGTGAAAAAGACGTCCTTGGTAACTTCGAGGAACGCATCGAAAATCTTACCGAAGAGCAGGCCCAGTCGGAAGGCGATCGCTGTATGAGCTGCGGCATGTGTTTCGAGTGCGACAGCTGCGTCGTCTATTGCCCGCAGGATGCCGTGCATCGTGTCAAAAAAGATGAGAAAGCGTTAGGCCGCTATGTTGAAACCGACTACACGCGCTGTATTGGCTGTGAGATTTGCGCCGATGTTTGCCCTTCTGGCTACATTCAGATGGGGCTCGGTGAATAGTTTATGTGGGCGCTGGGGCAAAATATAGTTTTTTCGGTATTGGCGATGGTTATGCTTACCGCCATCTCGCCCGCCCATGCCGCTGATGGGGTGCCCCTGCCAAAAATTCCGAAAGCCTTGGAGAAAACGGAAAAGGGTCATGCCGAATTAATGCGTCTGAAGCATATGGATCTCATGCGTCATCAACGCGACGAGACCGTCCATAAAGGTATTCGCACCAAACAATATAGCCTGAAAGCCTGCGTTTCCTGTCACGCCGTGCCGGGCCCGGATAAGCAGCCGGTGTCGATCAGCAGTCCGAAACATTTTTGCCGCACCTGTCACGACTATGCGGCGGTCAAAGTTGACTGCTTTCAATGTCACGCCTCGAAACCGCCGTCCTCGGCCAATTTAAGTTTACCACTGGCCAAACAAATTCAGGGGTTTCTGCAGCGATGAGCAGTGAGATGAATAATATAGATACAACCCGCCGGAAATTTCTGGCCGGTATCGCCGGCATGGCCGGTGTTTCGTTGGCCTCGGGTGTGACGCTGTTTAGTTTTGCGGAAGCCAAGGCGCCCGGTGATGCGGTCTCCTCAAAAGTTCGCTGGGGCATGCTGATCGATATTAATAAGTGCGGCGATGGTTGTGATAAATGTGTATCGGCCTGTATTAAGGAAAATGGCATCGGCAGTACCGGCAATCCGGCAACCGATCCGCAATGGATCAGAAAAATCGAGTTGCGAAACCCCAAGACGGGCACAACTAAATCGCTGCCGATGATGTGCCAGCATTGCGCCGAGCCGCCTTGTGTCGATGTCTGCCCGACCGGAGCTTCCTTTAAACGTCAGGACGGTATTGTCCTGGTCGACAAACACACCTGCATTGGCTGCCGCTATTGCATGATGGCGTGCCCCTATAAAGCGCGATCTTTTGTGCATGAGGATATCACCGATCAAAAATCCCATGCACCGCGTGGTAAAGGCACGGTCGAAAGCTGCACGCTATGTGTTCACCGGATCGACGCTGGTGGCATTCCGGCCTGCGTCGAAGCCTGCTCGGATAGTGCGGGCGGCGCCATGCTGTTTGGTGATCTCAATGATCCCAACAGCGAAATCTCCAAACGCGTGGCGAAATATGCGAGCCGTCAAATCCGCGCCGATCTGGGTCTCGATCCCGGCGTCAGGTATCGGGGAATATAAAAATGGCCACAGCTGCTAAAACTGTTTTTCGGGAACTAAATGGAGACGAGCCTAAGTTTTATGGCGCTCTCGGCCTGTTTGGTCTGGCCGCGTTATTGGGCCTCATAGCCGCTTATTACATGGAAACCAATGGCCATCATGTCACTGGTATGAACAATCAGATTGTCTGGGGCATGCCACATGTCTTTGCGGTTTTTTTGATTGTGGCGGCATCCGGAGCGCTCAATGTGGCATCAATTAGCTCGGTATTTGGTAAGACGGCCTATAAGCCGCTCGCCCGATTATCAGGCCTGGTAGCCATCGCACTCCTGGTTGGAGGTCTCGCCGTGCTGGTGCTGGATTTAGGCCGGCCGGACCGGCTGATAGTTGCCATGACGACCTATAATTTCAAATCCATCTTTGCCTGGAATATCTATCTTTATATCGGCTTTCTTGCCGTGGTCGCGGTTTATCTTTGGCTGATGATGGAACGCCGGATGAACCGCTATAGCCAGGCCATTGGCATCGTGGCCTTCGTCTGGCGACTGGCCCTGACCACCGGTACAGGCTCGATTTTCGGATTTTTGGTTGCCCGCCAAAGCTATGATGCAGCTGTGTTTGCACCGCTCTTTATCGCCATGTCGTTTGCGCTGGGTCTGGCGGTCTTTATTTTGGTGTTAGCGGTATCGTGTGCAGCAGACGATCGTCCCTTAGGTGATTTTATTGTCGCCAAGCTGGGGCGCTTGTTAGGCGTGTTCGTCGCGGTGGTACTTTATTTTGTCATTGTTCAGCATTTGACGAATTTGTATGCAACCGAACACCACGGCGTTGAGCGATTTGTTCTTTTGGAAGGGGGCCCGATCACCGCACTGTTTTGGCTTGGTCAGGTTATTCTTGGTGGCCTGCTGCCATTGGCATTGTTATTTCACCCGTCATTCAACAAGACTCGCGCAAATATCTATCTTGCGGCGGGCTTGGTCATTCTGGGCGGATTGGCGCAAATTTATGTCATTATCATTGGCGGCCAGTCCTATCCACTGGTCTTGTTCCCGGGAATGGAGGTCAAAAGCTCGTTCCTTGATGGCGTTGTTCATACTTATGTACCGAGTTTGCCGGAAATTGTCTTAGGGCTCGGAGGCATGGCAATTGCCGGGCTGGTCATTTTAGTCGGTATGAAAGTGTTGCGGTTTTTGCCGGAGAGCCTGGCCGACAATGCAGCTGATCCTCACTTCATGGATACTCCAACTGATCGGATAGCGGAAAATGGCGAATAGTCTATTTATCTCTGCAGCGTTGAAATCATCGGGTAAAACCACGGTGACCATGGGACTTTGCGCGGCTTTACGTCAGCTCGGCGTAACTGTTCAACCGTTTAAAAAAGGCCCTGATTATATTGATCCGATGTGGTTGAGCCGGGCGGCGCAGACGCCCTGCCGCAATCTTGATTTCTACACCATGGACCATCAGCAGATTGTCAATTCCTTCAACCAATTCAGTGCGCCGGCGGAAACAGTTTTTATTGAAGGCAATAAAGGTTTGTTTGATGGTCTTGATCCGGAAGGTTCCGACAGTAATTCTGCTCTGGCTAGGTTGCTCGGTGTGCCGATTATTTTAGTGGTCGATACCTATGGCATGACAAGGGGTGTGGCGCCGTTGCTGCAAGGCTACCAATCATTCGAAAGCGATATCAAAATCGCCGGCGTTATTCTTAACAAAGTCGGCGGTGCCCGCCACGAGCATAAGATGCGCGCCGCAATTGAGCATTACACCGATCTTAAAGTCGTTGGCGCGATTGGCCGCCGCCCGGAAATGAAAATTGTTGAACGCCACCTCGGCCTGGTTCCGGCCAATGAAATGCCGGCAGCAGATTCTAACATCGCCCGGACAGCTCGCATTATCGAAGCTGAAGTCGATATCGAAGCAGTGCAGGCTCTGGCGGCTCCGGCTAAACCGAAATTAAAACCTAAAACGCCGGCGCCAAGCATTGTTGCGTCTCCCAAGGTTCGTCTTGGCATCGCCCGGGATGTCGCTTTCGGCTTTTATTATCAGGACGACCTCGAGGCCCTAAGTCAGGCGGGTGCAGAATTGGTGCCATTCGATGCGCTGCATGACCGGCAATTGCCGGAAGTTGACGGCTTGTTTATCGGCGGCGGCTTCCCGGAAGTGCATATGCAGGCACTATCGGAAAATACATCTTTGATAAATGACATTAAAATGGCCATTGAGGGCGGCTTACCGGCTTATGCCGAATGTGGCGGCTTGCTTTATCTGGCCCGCAGTCTCAGCTGGCAAGGCGAGACTTACGACATGGCCGGCGTTATTCCGGGTGATGGCATCATGCACGACCGGCCGATTGGGCGTGGTTATGTACGACTTTCAGAAACCGGAAAGGGGATGTGGCCGGAAAGGGATGGCGCTGAAAAGGAAACGACAGATATTCCGGCCCATGAATTTCATTATGCCTCATTGGAAGATTTATCGGGTGACTTTGACTATGCCTATAAGGTAATGCGCGGCCACGGCATCGATGGTGAGCATGACGGCTTGATGGTGAACAATCTGACAGCCTGTTTTGCCCACCAGCGCAATCTCACGGCCAATCATTGGGCTGAATGTTTTGTTGCTTTTGTCGAGCAGCACAAAAAGGCGGAGCTTTCGCCGGCGGATGATCAGGACGCTCTAACGGCTTAATCTTTGGCGAATATCGCTTTAAAAGCGCCAGAGAAACTGTCTTCTTCGAGATATTTCAGGCCCAATACACCACCAAATAAAATCGCAGCGAGAGCGATCAGCGAACCCAGCGCCAGTGTCGACATGCCAGTAATGCCTTGACCTATGGTGCAGCCAAGAGCCAGCACGCCGCCGGTGCCCATCAAGGCGGCACCGACTACATGACGCTTAAAATCATTGGCGGTAGTGAAGCTCTCTATGCGGAACTCGCCTTTGGATTTGGCCATCAGAAAAGAGCCGGCAATGACGCCGCCGACCGTCGCAATGCCAAAATTGATCGTCGAGCCGGTAAAAGTCATGAGATATTGAATGGCATCGCCGCTCGGTGCGACAAAGGTGAATGAAGCGAGGGGGGTCGGGTCAAAATCATCATTGCCGATCACACCCGTCAGATACCAAGCCAGCGGAATTAGGATACCGATCACAACGCCGGCCGCGATATCTTTTGGAGAGCTCCTAAATTCAGCATCTTTAAAGCAGAAAAACAAAAGCCCAAAAGCAATAATGCCAGCTACTATCCAACGGGCAGTTCGTTCGCTTCCGCCAAAGAGGGAAGCCAGCAGTTCAGGGATACCTTGTGAGGCCAAGCCATTCGCTTTGAGGTCAATTACCGTCAGTGCTTCAAGTTCTAGTCTCGCCGGGCCAATAAAGCCCCTTAATGTCATATAAGCGAACATGCCTAGAAATATTAAAACGACCAGGGATTTCAAATTTCCAGCACCGAGGCGTATGAGCGTTTTATTACCGCAGCCGCCAGCCAGGGTCATACCAAATCCAAAAACGAGTCCGCCGATTATTGCGCCGGCCCAGCCGAAATTGGTCGTCAGATAAATCGATTTGTTGAGATCAATAACGCCACTTAATTGAAAGTATTGACTGATAACAATGGCGACAGCAATAGCTAAAAGCCAGGCTCGAAACCGGCTCCAATTACCCATGAAAACGATATCGGAGAGGGCACCCATGGTACAGAAATTGGTGTGCTGAGCCGTTGCACCGAAAACAATGCCGATAACAAATCCTAGGCTGGCGACAAGTACGCCAATCGGCAATTCTTCCATTGTTTCAGCGTCCCCTAGAGTGTAAATAAAGCGCAGAAAACCGAGATTAATGGTTGTTATTTACGCTTGGTATTTGAACGTTTTTGACGTAATTTATGAAAACAATATGACATTTAAGTTGTCTATTCCGCAAGCTTTGTTTAGGATTTGCGAAAATAATAAATAGTGGGATAAATACGGTTTTGGGTAGATTCTTTTTAGCCATTTTTGCAGTGCTATTAATTTTTTCAAGCGCGCCACCTGCCGGCAATTCGGCTGAGCTCGTGATGATTGAATCCGAGAGCTGTGAATGGTGTGAAATCTGGCATCAAGAAATTGGTCCTATATATCCTAAAACCGCTGAGGGGAAACTTGCACCCTTGCGGCGTATTGATATCGCCGACGATGTACCTAAAGATCTTGCAAAATTACGACCGGCAAGTTTTACGCCGACTTTCATTCTTATGGAAAATGGTAAAGAAGTTACCCGCATCCTCGGTTATCCTGGAGAGGATTTTTTCTGGGGATTTCTCGAAGAAGCGTTGATCAAAATCGGATTTAAACCAAACAGCTAATTTATCAGGTAAGTTTAATGTGTAGAGTTTTTGTTTTATTTATTTCACTGGTTTTCGTTTCGGCGGCTCAGGCGGAAGAAAATCCTCTAATGTTTTCGCAGAAATCACTGACGCCGGAAGCAGCTTTGAAAGTCGCTCAAGCTACTTTGGCGGCTTGCCGGAAGGCCGGCTACCAGGCGGCCATTGCCGTCGTTGACCGGGGCGGTAATATGCAAGTGATGCTGCGCGATCGTTTCGCCGGCGCCCATACGCCTGAAGTTGCCCGCAAAAAGGCCTGGACCGCGCTTAGTTTCCGCTCCAATACGGTTGAATTGTCTGAAAACACGCAGGCAGGCAAGGAAGCTTCCGGGGTGCGTCATGTTGCCGGCGCATTAATGCTCGGCGGTGGGGTGTTGATCCGGGCTGGTGGTGAATTGATTGGCGCAATTGGTGTTTCCGGCGCGCCGGGCGGGCAGGCAGATGAAGATTGTGCTGTCAAAGGCCTGGCGTCAATTCAGGACGACTTAGACTTTTAACGTAAAAAAAGCGGCCATTTCAGCCACCTTGTTATTTAAATCTATTTGAATTCTATGGGGATGGACGTAGCTCCAGCCCCCTTCCTCGCGCTGGATCATATGTGCGTATAATACACTAATATTTTGTTTAATATTTTATTTGACAATTATTACGTTTAAAATATATATAATACATAATTTTACTGGGGAAAAATATGTCCGCTCACAATGTGACTGTTCTAAATCCGGACCAAAGCAGCGTCGTTGAGATTGATGCTGAAGTGGCCAATTCATGGCTTAAAGCCGATGAAGCCATCCTGCTGGATGTAAGAGAACAAGAAGAACTGGAAATGGAGTGGATTCCCGGTGCGACACCGATGCCGCTGTCAAAGTTTGATGCCAAAGCGGTACCCGGCTTAGTGACAGCAAAAGAAAAAGTTGTGGTGATTTGTTTCACTGGCCGCCGCTCGATAGATGCCGCAGAGCGGCTGATCGAAATCGGCTTCGAGGAAGTCTATTCGGTCAAAGACGGCTTGCTCGCCTGGAATGCTGCCGGTCTTGAATCTGTTGACACGACGGCCATGCTGATTTGATCTAGGCACGCAAGCTGCCGTCTTTTTCCAATACGGAGAACGAGCATACTCTCCAGACTAGCGCGATAGCTTAAAAGGACATTGCCACGTTAATTAACCAATTCAATTTAATTCATTTCAGGTAGTGGCCACCCGCAAGTACCGACTCCAATTTCTTGAACCCATTTTTGTCGTGCAAAGTTAAGGTGACAATGCCAATTTTGTGTTTGTGTCTCACGTTCACCGATTGGTAATTTAAGCTATGTCTCCAATTGATTTCTATTTTTGGCCAACACCGAATGGCTGGAAGATCACTCTTATGCTTGAGGAGTGTGAATTGGCATATAACATCAAGTGGGTTGATCTTTCCAAAGGGGAGCAGCTTCAGCCAGAATATCTCGCAATTTCACCCAATGGCCGGATGCCGGCTATCGTGGATTCCGATGGTCCAGGCGGCGAGCCAATAGCCATTTTTGAATCCGGCGCGATCCTGCAATATCTCGGCGACAAGGCCGGTAAATTCTATCCGCAGGACCGGCGCGCCCGCAGTGAAGTGGAGCAATGGCTCTATTGGCAGGTCGGTGCGCTGGGACCCATGGGCGGCCAGGCCGCACATTTCAGAAACTATAAAAAGGATAAGATTGATTATGCCGTCGAGCGGTTCACCGGTGAAGTGGTGCGTCTGTTCGGTGTCATGAATGAACGCTTAGCGGATCAGGAGTTCCTTGCCGGGGATTACTCTATTGCTGATATGGCTGCCTGGCCCTGGATTCGCGGCTACAAAGCTTATGGCATCGATTTAACCGACTTTGAACATTTACGCGCTTGGTTTAAACGGGTTGGCGCGCGGCCTGCCGTTCAGCGGGGCGCTGATATCGGCAAAGACCAATTCAAAAAAGTCCAAGAAAAGGCGCAATCGTCGATATGATACTTACACCCTTTGGGGAGGGACAGGCTCGTTATGAGTGATGAATACAAAATATTTGGCGCCGAGATGTCGCCTTATTCGGTCAAGGTGCGCTCCTATTTCCGCTACAAAAATATTCCACATAAATGGCTGCAACGGATGCGACACGAAGAGGAATTTCAGAAATTTTCCCGCCTGCCGATAATTCCTTTGGTCGTCACACCGGAAGAGGAAGGCATTCAGGATTCGACGCCAATAATTGAAAAACTCGACCAAATTTTCCCTGAGCCCTCAATCCACCCGGATGATCCAACATTATCCTTTCTGTCGGCGTTGATCGAGGAACACGGCGATGAGTGGGGCAACAAAATTATGTATCATCATCGCTGGTACACGGATATGGATCAGGTGACGACGGCCCATGTGCTGGCCCGTGATATGCTCCCAGACGCTGATGGAGAAGCCGTCGAAGGATTGGCAAAAAAAGTCCGCGACCGGATGAGTGGACGTGGCGCTTTTGTCGGGTCCAGTGATGAAACCGCTCCTTTGATTTCCGGCTATCTAGACGGGCTGCTCGAAATTCTGGAACCGCACCTTGAAAACCGCTTGTATCTATTTGGCGATCGGCCGGCTTTCGCTGATTTCGGTTTGGGGCTTCAAGTCTATGAGGCGGCGCTCGATCAGTCAGCCGGTGCGATCATCCGGGCCCGCACACCTAATGTGCTGCAATGGGTTTATCGCATGACCGATCCGCGCAATGACGGCCCGTTTGAGGATTGGCCGAGCTTGCAGCAAACTTTAGAGCCACTACTCGTCAATGTTGGCACCTATTTCCTGCCGTGGTCAGCAGCAAATGCCGAGGCGCTAGCGGCCAAAGCGGAGACATTCTCGGTCGAACTGAACGGAGAAAGCTATGTTCAGCCGCCACAGAAATATCATGCCCGCTCCTTAAGTGTTTTGCGAGAGCGCTACGCGGCAAATGCTGGCAATTCGGAATTGAACCGGATATTGGAAGAGACGGGCTGTCTACCCTACTTACAACAAGGATCTGATTAATGCCGGCTTTAGAAACAACTACGCTCGACGGGATTGCGGAAGTAACCATGACCCGTCCAAAAGTCATGAATGCCTTGAGCCATGAATTGCTAGACGCCCTTATCGAAACATTCGCTCAACTGACAGCAGACGATGCGGTACGTTGCATCGTGCTGAAAGGTTCCGGCCCGGCTTTCATGGCCGGTGGTGATCTTAATATGTTTGCCGAAAGTTTGGATCTGTCGCCGGCTGATCGTGCAGAAAAGTTCGGCAAGGAAATTACGGCGCTCGAACCGCTGATAAAAACAATTACCACCGCCCGCCAGCCGGTTATCGCTGCTGTTAACGGAGTTGCGGCGGGCTATGGTGTAAGCTTGGCGGCGACATGTGATCTTATCTACGCCAGCACTGAGGCCAGCTTCATGATGGCCTATGTCCAGATCGGCGCCAGCCCGGATGGTGGCAGTACCTGGCTGCTGCCCAGAATCGTCGGCCTTCGCCGGGCCATGGAGTTAACGTTGCTGGGCGAAAATATAACTGCCCAAAAGGCCGAGCAATATGGGCTGGTCAATGGCGTCTTTACTCCGGATACGTTCGACGAAGAAATCAATCGTATTACCCGGCGTCTGGTTAAAGGGCCGTCGCATGCCTATGCGCAGATAAAACGCCTCTTCGCGATGAGCGCCAATAACGGCCTCACGGAGCAATTGACTGAGGAGGCCGCAAGTTTCGCCGAAGTCTCCAAGAGCGACGATTTTGCCGAAGGCATTACGGCCTTCTTGGAAAAACGGAAACCCAGCTTTAACGGGCGTTAACAAAGTCGAATAATTGATAAAAAGTGGAGTTATACAATGAGAGAAGCCGTCATCGTATCAACGGCACGTACGCCAATCGGTAAAGCCTTCCGAGGGGCCTTCAACAATACAAAATCGCCGACCTTAATGGGTCACGCCATTCATCATGCCGTAGAGCGAGCGGAGATTGATGGCGGCGAGATTGACGATGTTGTTGTTGGCACTGTTCTCAGTGGGGGGACGGCGGGCCTGAATGTGGCGCGCTTATCAGCCTTGGCAGCCGGTTTGCCTGCCTCTGTGTCCGGACAGACCATTGACCGGCAATGTGCCTCCGGCTTGGCAGCCATCGCAACCGCCGCCAAGCAAATTATGGTCGACAATATGGATTGTGTTGTCGCCGGTGGTCAGGAAAACATTTCCGCCGGTCAAATGAAGTATTTTGAATGGATGGAAGCAGAAAAGGATGCCAACGTTATCGCCGCCGCGGAAACCGCCTATATGCCCATGCTGGAAACGGCAGAATTCGTTGTTAAAAAATACAACATCAGCCGGGAAGATCAGGACGCCTATGCCCTGCAATCGCAGCAGCGAACTGCCGCCGGACAGGAAAGTGGTAAATTCGATGACGAAATCGTGCCATTGACTTCGGTTCAGCTAATCAAAGACCGGGAAACCGGAGAAATCAGCGAAAATACAGTGACCTTGGAAAAAGACGAAGGCAATCGTCCGTCAACCACTTTGGAAAGCCTGCAAAGTCTAGACCCGGTGATCGAAGGTGGCGCCGTCACCGCCGGTAACGCCAGTCAATTGTCGGATGGAGCCTCCGCCTGTGTCATTATGGATAGAAAAACCGTCGAACAAAAAGGCTTATCGCCGCTCGGCATTTATCGCGGCATCGCCGTGGCCGGTTTGGCTCCGGAAGAAATGGGGATCGGTCCGGTCTACGCGGTGCCGAAGCTTTTGGATCAGCATGGTCTGAAAGCCAGCGATATTGATCTTTGGGAACTAAACGAAGCTTTCGCCTGCCAGGCGCTTTATTGCCGGGATCAATTGGGAATTGATCCAGAAATCTATAATGTCAATGGCGGTGGTATTTCCGTCGGCCATCCCTACGGCATGACCGGTGCCCGGCTTGTCGGCCATGCCCTCATTGAAGGCAAAAGACGCAATGCCAAATTCGTCGTCATTACGATGTGCGTTGGAGGTGGCATGGGTGCTGCTGGATTGTTCGAGGTCGCTTAAGTAGAATATAGCTGCCAATCGTCCCCTCTTATTCCGAAAGAATTCCAAAATGTCAGATGTTGTAAGCTTAGAAATTATCAATCAAGTTGCGGTTGTTACTGTCAACGAGCCGCCGGTAAATGCCATCAATCAAAAGATTCGCGCCGGTTTACTTGAAAAATTCGAAGAAATCGACCAGCTCTCCGATGTCCAGGCGGCCTTGCTGCTCTGTGATGGCCGGACCTATATGGCTGGAGCAGATCTAAATGAATTTGATACCGGTGTCGGCGACCCTTCCTATCAGCTTACCTATGCGGCCATCGAAAACTGCTCTAAGCTTGTGGTCACCGCCATGCATGGCACGGCCCTTGGCGGCGGCTTGGAGGCCGCTATGTCTTGCCATTATCGCTGCGCTCTGACAAATGCCCGCATGGGCCTGCCCGAGCTTTCTTTAGGTATTATACCAGGGGCGGGTGGGACCCAACGGTTGCCGCGTTTAATAGGTGCTAAGGCAGCGGTAAAAATGATCATGGGGATCGCGCCGGTTGGCGCACAAGAAGCCTTAGAGCTAGGCTTGATCGATCGCATACTCGACGGTGAATTGAAAACCGAAGCGCTAGCCTATGTTCAAGAATTGTTGGCAGAAAATGCAGGCCCGCGCAAAACAGCCGACATGACGGTCGATACCGAAGGCTATGATGACGCCTTTTTGAGCGAAATGAACGCCCTTGCCGGCAAACGGATGCGCGGTCAGAACGCGCCGAACCTGCTTTTTCAATCTGTCGACATTGCCATCAATGTGCCCTTTGAAGACGGTATTCAACAGGAAAAGAGTATCGGCGAGGAAGCCATCGTCAGTGATGAAGCCCGCGGCCTGCGTCACGTGTTTTTTGCTGAAAGAGAGGTGGCGAGAATTCCCGGCTTGGACAAATCGGTTGAGGATTTGCCTGTTGAAACCGTCGGCATCCTAGGTTCGGGCACCATGGGAACTGGCATCGGTATCGCCTTTGCCGACGCCGGATTTAATGTCATGATCGTTGATCCATCGGCTGAGGCGCTCGAAAAAGGTCTGGCTCGGATCGAAGAGACCTTTAGTCAATCTGTCGCCAAGGGGCGAATTTCCGAAGTGCAAAAAGAGGAAAAATTTGCACGCGTCAGCGGATCGGCGAGCTATGCCGACCTCAGCGACGTCGATCTGGTTATTGAGGCCGTGTTTGAAGAGATGGATCTCAAGAAAAAGATATTTGCTGAACTGGATGACATCTGTAAACCAGGCGCCATATTGGCTTCCAACACCTCGACCCTCGATATCAATGAAATGGGGGCAATGACCAGCCGGCCGGAACAGGTGATCGGGCTGCATTTTTTTAGCCCGGCCAACATCATGAAACTACTGGAGATCGTGCGGACAGATAAAACTTCCCCGGCGGTGATCGTTACCGCACTCAAACTCGCCAAGCAAATACGAAAAATTGGTGTCGTGGTGGGTATCGGATCGCTATTTGGCTTTGTCGGCAATCGAATGATGACCATGGGGTACATGCGAGAAGCCGATCAGTTGTTGCTGGAAGGCGCGTCAATTGAGCAAATCGACCGGGCGATTTACAACTTTGGCCTGCCCATGGGGCCCTGGACGATGAACGACATGGCGGGGGTCGATATCCTGAACAGTGTGCTCGAATCAACCGGGGCTGCGGCCGCCAATCCAGAGCCGTTTTTTAATGCTTCCCGAGCCTTGGCAGCGTTGGGCCGATACGGCCAAAAAACCGGCAGTGGTTTTTATAAGTATGAAAAAGGAGATCGTAAGCCGCATCCTGACCCGCTGGTTGATGACATCATCAAGCAGGAAGCTGATAAGTTGAATATGGCGCCACGGGAAATTGATGATGAGGAAATTGTCACGCGCTGCATCTATGCTCTGATCAATGAAGGGGCAAAATTACTGAGTGAAGGAATCGTCTACCGCGCAGCGGATATCGACGTCATTTGGCATTACGGCTACGGCTTCCCCCGCTACAAAGGTGGGCCAATGTTTTATGCCGATTTGATCGGGATAAAGGAAGTTTATCAAGCTGTCTGCAGGTATCACGACCAATTTGGTAATTACTGGAAACCGGCTCCTTTGTTTGAAAAATTGGCACAGGATGGGACTGGTTTATTAGACTGGTCGTCGAAATAGTTTGTTCTAACAACCAATGCCAAAGAATTTTTCCTTTGAAGGCCGTCTGTCGTTTAGGTTCCGGGCCAGGTTTGACTCGAGAAGAGAGCAGGCTCACCGTTTCAAGAAAAACAATTTGGCCCATGAAAGGCTACTCAATCAATATCGATAATATCGGTAACAAATGTCATAATAGTGTCATTAAGTGTCAATACCAATGGCGCGACAACTGCCAAAATTTGCTACATTGATACCTGGATCCCCATAACAGATCCAAGCAAATTAACGTCCAACGAAAAACAAGTGAGATCTTTATGACATATATTGCGCCCATTCAGGATATCCAGTTCTCGCTAAAATACATTGCAGATTATGATTCTATTTCAAATCTCGACGGCAATGAGGAATTCGGCTGGGATCTCGTTGACGCTGTTTTAGAAGAAAGCGCCAAGCTGGCGGGTGATGTTATCGCGCCATTAAATCGTAGCGGTGATGTTGAAGGCGCCCATCGCGTTGACGGTAAGGTTAGAGTGCCGCACGGCTGGAAAAAGGCGTTCGACGCGGTAGCAGAGGGTGGCTGGATTGGTTTGTCGGCTGATCCTGAACATGGCGGGCAGGGCCTGCCGGATGTGATCGGTGCTGCCGTGAACGAAATGTGGCAGGCCTCCAATCTCGCTTTTTCGCTTTGCAATATGCTGACCCAAGGCGTGATGCGGACCATTGAATTATGCGCTTCCGATGACTTAAAACAAACCTACCTGCCGAAAATGATGGCGGGCACCTGGACCGGGACCATGAATCTGACGGAACCGCAAGCTGGTTCAGACCTGGCCGCCATCCGTACCAAGGCCCAGCCCAACGGCGATCACTATCTGATAAGCGGCCAAAAGATTTTCATTACCTATGGCGATCATGAAATGGCTGAGAATATTGCCCAGCTGGTTCTGGCGCGCACACCCGATGCGCCGGCCGGCGTCAAAGGAATATCGCTCTTTATCGTGCCAAAGTTCTTGGTCAACGAGGACGGCAGCCTGGGCGAACGAAACGACTATGCGTGTGTGTCATTGGAAGAAAAATTGGGCATTCACGCCAGTCCGACGGCGGTGATGAGCTACGGCGACAACGGTGGCGCGGCCGGTTATCTGGTGGGCGAGGAAAATCGCGGCTTGGAATATATGTTCATTATGATGAATCAGGCCCGTTTTGATGTTGGCCTGCAAGGGCTTGCAGTGGCTGATCGTGCCTACCAGCAGGCCGTGGCTTATGCCAAGGAGCGCGTTCAAGGTCCGGCGATTGGACGCAGTGAAAAATCCGCCATTATCGGTCATCCCGATGTACGCCGCATGCTGCTGTCGATGAAAAGCCGGGTTGAGGCTATGCGGTGCCTGGCTTATTGGGCGGCCAGTCATCAGGACCATGCCGCCAAGGCACAAAACGAAGAGGAGATTAACAGCAGTACTGCGCTGTTTGAGTATCTCACGCCGATTGTTAAAGGCTGGCTGACGGAAACCGGTCAGGACATTACGTCTGTTGGTGTGCAAGTTCATGGTGGAGTCGGCTTTATCGAAGAAACCGGTGCCGCTCAATTGTATCGTGATTCACGCATCACGACGATTTATGAAGGCACGACGGGTATTCAAGCTAATGATCTGGCGTTCCGCAAAACCCTGCGGGACAATGGCACGGCCGCAAATCAAGTTATGCAGGAAATGCGCACCATTGTCGCTAAAGTTGGAGAAGCTGGCGAATGGGGCTCAAGCATGGCGCTAAAATTAGCTGATGCCGTTGACACGATGGAAGAGTTTCTGGACTGGGTTCTCAAAAGAGGGCGCAATGATCCTGCACCGGTTTCTGCAGCGGCAGATGCTTATTTGAGGGCTATGGGAACTTTAATTGGCGGTGGCTTGCTGCTGAAATCAGCTGTTATTGCTGAAAGTGAAAGCGCCGCCGGTAATCTGGATTCTGAATTTACCCGCCAGAAAATTGAAACAGCCACATTTTTTGCCAATAGTTTTTTCCCCCAGGTCAAAGCCTGGTGTGAGGCCGGGCGTGAAAGTTCCGGCACGGTCGTTTCCTTTGAAGACGACTGGTTCTAAATAAAAGTTTTTCCAATAAATTTCAAATTCCGATAGGAGCCGCTAGCGCGTTTCGTCAAAAAGCTCACGGCCAATCAACAGGCGGCGGATTTCGGACGTGCCGGCACCGATTTCATAAAGTTTTGCATCCCGCAATAATCGTCCGGTGGGCGATTCATTGATATAACCCATGCCTCCCAACACCTGAATGGCTTCAAGCGCCATCCAAGTCGCTTTTTCGGCGGCAAAAAGTATGGCGCCCGCTGCGTCTTTGCGTGTCGTGAAATTGTTGTCACAGGCTTGGGCCACTGCATAGACATAGGCGCGGGCGGCAGAAAGCGTGGTGTACATGTCGGCAATTTTGCCCTGCATGAGCTGAAATTCGCCGATCGATTTGCCGAATTGTTTTCGCTCGTGAATATACGGGATCACCGTATCCAGGCAGGATTGCATGATGCCGATCGGCCCGGCTGCTAGAACTGCGCGTTCGTAATCAAGGCCACTCATCAAAACCTTGACGCCTTCATTCAACTGGCCAAGCACGTTTTCAACCGGCACTTCACAATCCTCAAACACCAGTTCGCAGGTGTTCGATCCGCGCATGCCAAGCTTGTCGAGCTTCTGCGCCGTTGAGAAACCCGCCATTTCTTTCTCGATGATAAAGGCTGTGATGCCATGCGAGCCGGCATCCGGGTCGGTCTTGGCATAGACAATCAATACGTTGGCGTCGGGTCCATTGGTGATCCACATCTTGGTGCCGTTGAGAATGTAGCGGTCGCCCTTCAATTCGGCTTTCAGGCGCATACTGACAACATCGGAGCCGGAGCCGGGTTCACTCATCGCCAAAGCGCCAACATGTTCGCCGGAGATCAATTTTGGCAAATAGGCCGATTTTTGATCATCGTTACCATTGCGGCTGAGCTGATTGACGCAGAGATTCGAATGCGCACCATAACTCAAGCCTACGCTGGCCGAGCCGCGGCTGATTTCCTCCATGGCGATCACATGTTCAAGATACCCCAAGCCGGCGCCGCCATAATCCTCATCGGCAGTGATACCCAGGACACCGAGCTCACCCAGTTGCGGCCATAATTCATTGGGAAACTCATTGATCTCATCGATCTCGGCGGCACGCGGCGCAATTTTGTCCGAGGTAAAACCGCGCACTGAATCGCGTATCATGTCGACGGTATCGCCCAAATCGAAATTCAGGCTGGGATAATCATTGGGTATCATTTATCGGCTCCAAACTCTATTATTGACCCGGCCTCATCGCCTGCGCAACTTTTGAGGCCGGTTGTTTATTCAATTTTTCTGAAATCCACCAGGCGGTTTCGACTGTTTGCTTCAGGTCAATGCCGGTTGAAAGCGCCATGCCAT
>CAZMHI010000037.1:0-46769 GCA_964566055.1 uncultured Rhodospirillaceae bacterium | reverse complement strand
GTTAGGGTTCTGGTTCCGGTTCTGGCTCGGGTTCCGGTTCTGGCTCGGGTTCAGGTTCGGAAGTTCCTTCAACCTCTTCATCCTGCTCGACCTCCGGAATCAATTCCTCCGGCCTGTCATCTTCGGCTTCACTTGCTGCCGCAACTGCGGGTTCACTTTTTTCAGCCGGTTCTTCTGGCTGCACAAACACTTCAGGCTGAACACTTTCTTTAACCTCTTCCTCAGGCGCTACTTTAATAGGAGGAATATCGCCTTCTTCTTCCGGTGCTTCCTCTTGAACTGAACCGCCGGCATCGGTGTCGAATTCATCCAAATCAGTATCGTAGTGATTGGCCACACCGAGGCTCGCCGGCAAAGCAGCAACCGCATTACCATAGGTATTCATGGCAACCCGCACGTCCGTTTGATAAACGTCACTTGGCGCTGTGCCGTTACTGGTAACCATAACTTCCTGAAAAGCTTGCGAGAGAACGCGAAGCCCTTGTGAGTTGGCAACAATCACTTCACCAATGGTGCCATCAGCTTCTTCCATGAGCAGAACTTTAAGCTGGTCGCCTTCGCCGACATCGATGCCAACCTGCGTGCCGCGAATACCGATGGTCGCAACGGGTGTGCGCAAAACCAGGGCATCAGGATCTACTTTTGCAATCTGACCACTGACCAGGGAAAATACGCCTTGTAACAAGGAAACATTTAAAGACCCTTCCTGCGTCGCAGTATCATAAACCGCTTCGTCCAAAACGGCTTTGCCGTTTTCTGCAATAGAAAGGAGTGTTTCATCGAGGAAAATAATACCGGCTGCGCCGCCGTCACCAGTCACCACGGTATCACCCTGATAAACTGAATCACCAACCTGCAACATCTCGCGTGTACCATCGGCACGGACAACCTCAACCAGACCTTTTAAGGTCTCGAGCCGACCGATAGCCTCTTCGGCTGCCGGGTTTTCCGCAACTTCGACGGTATTTTCGTTAGCTTTGTTGGTTACATTATCAGCCATATCCGGCCTCCTCGTAGCCCCTTGAAAACGGGAGAAAAGTCCACCTATTTCCCAATTTCAAGGCGAATTTTACACCTTTAGAGTGTGATTGTCTGTGATCTGGATCATATGTCGTATAAATACGTATATTTCTGATTTAGCGCGGGCGAACTCGACCACAAGTGCTCTTCAGAGATAATCCGGATCGCTTTACTTTTTGGCCTAAATCGGCAATCTTCAAGCCAGCAATATTGAATAGCAGGGAAGCATGAGCGTTCCAAAAATTAAACTCGAGGGCATAACCAAAAGCTTTGGCGACAACCATGTTCTAAAAGGTGTCGACCTTGAAGTGGCGGACGGCGAATCCCTGGTTTTAATTGGTGGCTCAGCGAGCGGTAAGACCCTCATTCTCAAGCTCATTTTAGGCTTGGAAAACCCCGACAGCGGCTCCATTCAAATTGACGGCGTCGAAACCACCTCCTTAGATACCAAAGAGTATGAAATTTTATTGCACCGCATGGGCATGCTGTTTCAGCAATCCGCCCTTTTTGACAGTATGCCGATCTGGGAAAACGTCGCCTTCCAATTATTACAAGATCACAAACTCAGCCGTGAGCAATCCAAACAAATTGCCATCGAAAAAATTGTCTCGGTTGGGCTGACACCGGACGTCGGCGAATTACTGCCGGCAGAAATTTCCGGCGGTATGCAAAAACGTGTCGGCTTTGCCCGAGCGATTGCCAATGACCCGGAGATCGTGCTGCTTGATGAGCCAACCGCCGGCCTTGATCCAATCATGACCAATGTGATCGGCGAGTTGATCCTCAAAGGCGTGCAGGAACTTGGCGCTACGACTTTCTCGATTACCAGTGACATGAAGGGCGCCAAACAAGTCGCCGATAACATTGCAATGATCTATGACGGCAAAATTATCTGGTGCGGACCGACCGCTGACGTTGATAACTCCGGCAACGAATATCTCGACCAGTTCATTCACAATCGCGCTGAAGGGCCGATAAAAATGGCAATCACTGCAGCCTAAGGCTATCTTCAAGTATCATGACAAATTCCTCCTCTCTGCCGTTGATCGGCGTGCCAACTTCAATAATGCAAATGCCGGGCAGCCAGTTTTATGCCTATACCAGTGGCAAACGATATATCTCTTCGATTAATGAGTTTTCCAACTGCCTGGCTGTACAAATCCCGTCTCTCGGCGAAGACTATGACTATGCCGATCTGGTTAGCCGCTTTGATGGCATTATGCTGACCGGCGGTCGGGCCAATGTAGAGCCGCATCATTATGGGGGGCCGCCTTTTCCGGAAGACGAAGCTATTGACCCGGAACGTGATGCCACGGTTTTACGCATCGTCCCGGCATGCATCGAAGCAGGTGTGCCAATCCTCGGTATTTGCCGCGGCTTGCAGGAAATAAATGTTGCCCTCGGAGGTTCGCTGCATTACCGGGTCAATGAAGTGCCGGGAAAAAATGATCACCGCATGCCGCGGGGTGACGATGTCACAGTTGACGAAATCTATGCGCTACGTCATCCCGTGAAACTCACAGAGGGTGGCTTGTTTCAAAAGCTAATTGGTAAAAATGAATTCATGGTCAACACGCTGCACGGACAGGGTATCGATAAGCTCGGTGAGGGGTTGGCCATTGAAGCAGTTTCCGATGATGACGTCATCGAGGGTATTCGCATCGAGGCTCATCCAAACTTTGCCGCTGCGGTGCAATGGCATACCGAGTTTTATCCGGAACGGGATGAGCACTTGCTCTCCCGCAGGCTTTATGAAGCATTCGGAGAAGCGGCGCTGGAAAGGTCTAGAAATCGATGACGTCTGCTCTGACATGGAATGCTGATACAGATTCCTGTGACGTCGGCAGCACAATAATTCACCGCGTGGTCGATCTCGAAAAAGTGCCTTTCTCTGCGAACATGATCTATCCCGACGCCGAACCGGCTGGGATGAAAGATTTGTCTTCGCGTTTTGGCCCGCAGCATTTTGATCAAAACTCTTATGAACTGTTGCTCAGCTTTCACTCTTTTCTGGTGCGCACCGAAAAGCACACCATCCTTGTTGATCTCTGCTGCGGTAATGATAAAGACCGCCCTACCCGCCCCGCCTGGCATATGCGGAATGGACCGTTTCTCGATAATCTCGCCAAGGCCGGTGTGGCGCCCGAAGATATCGATTTCGTCATGTGCACACATCTTCACGCCGATCATGTTGGCTGGAACACGCAGCTTGTCGATGGCGCTTGGGTGCCGACCTTCCCCAAGGCGCAATATCTATTTGCCGAGAAAGAGTTCAGCCACTGGCAGCGTGAGCATGAGAAAAATCCACCGGAACCTGTTCTCTACGGTTCTTACCTCGACAGTGTTTTACCGGTAATGGAGTCCGGCCAGGCTCAATTGGTAAAAAGCAATCACCAGGTCGATGGCGGCATTCATATGGAAGCCGCCTACGGCCACACGCCCGGCAATGTCATTATCCATGTCGAAGATAACGCTAGCCATGCCATTCTGTGCGGCGATGCCATTCACCACCCGGTTCAACTGGCCTATCCAGAATGGTCGACTAATTTCTGCACTGACCCCGTGCAATCGCAGGAAACCCGGATGGCGTTTTTGAACGATTATGCCGATACCCAGACCGCAATATTACCCGCCCACTTCCAGGCGCCGGATTATGGCCGGATCGAGCGAGACGGCAAAAGTTATCGCCTTGCTGGTCATTGAGACATGAGCGTTCTTTCGGCTATTTTAGTTTTACTCGTAAGCCTTCTCTCCACACCAGCAGCGGCGGCTGAGAAACACAAACCACCCTATGGCGTGGTGTTCGGCCAAGTCTACGATGCCATGGAGCACAAAACTATCCGCCGGCGCGGCAACATGCGCTCGGTTAAACTCAAAACGCTGGACCGCCCGAATGATACGGAAGACTTACAGGCTGAAATCTGTGATGAACACGGTCTGCAGATTATTACCTGGCGAAGCTATATCCGCTCGCTCAGCGCCGCCAAGGCACGACATGCTGAGATTGCCCAAGAATTCTCAGCCAAATACGGTAAGCCCAAACTTCGGGGCGGCTCAGCTTTTTGGCAAACAAAAGGATTTGTCGTTGTGGCTAAAATCCGCAGCAAGCAAAAAATTCATCAAAATCAAATTCGCTATTTCGGCCCGAAGAACGAGCCCTGCTTTGAAAAGCTAATGATCCACCAGCGGAAACAGCTAGAAAAATAACCAGCGCGGCAGCCAGTCCGGCAATAATTCCGGTGCCCAGGAATCCAGCCAGGAGGGGTGCCAAAACAAATGCATGACCCGGTCATAAAAGGCGACCAGCACAAAATAACCACCCAGCGCATACCCAACTGCAAGTTTCGGACTGTATTTACCCCAGCGGATGAGATAGACGGCCATGTATATCGGCATGGCGATTTTTTGCCCAAACAATAATGTCAGAACCAGTATACCGATCATATAGGCGAAAAACTCAGTCATTTTGACAAAATAAATTCTGGCTGATGCTTCCTGACAGACAACAGCCAAACTTCCTTTACTTTGGAGCTCTCCTTTGAGCTCAAAGCAGTCTTTGCCAAGTGCATATAAGGCAAAGAACACAGCCGGCACGGCAATGGTAAAAGGAAATTGCTGCGCCATCTCCGGCCAGGTTTGTGAAACAAAATAAGCATGAGTAAAAAGGGCAAACAGCGCCAAGGATAACGGCAAAGATACCAGCGGATTAAATTCATTGCCCTCACCGGTCACCGTTTCATCTTTTTCCCGCTTACGCTTGATGACACCGCGGCCCGCCAAAATCACTGTTAATAGACATAACCCGGCAATGCCCACGACAATCGGGCGCTCCCACAACCAGGATGGCCCCTCGTGCGCCCGCATGCTGATTTGAAAAGTCTGCTCCATAATGCCGCCAAGGATCAGTGCCAGCACCAAGGGCGGACGCGGCCAGCCGCCGCGCTTCATGATATAGCCGACCAGCCCCATGATCATAACAACGACCCAGTCTCCGGGTGAAGTTTGGCCGAGCCAGGCACCCATCAGCACGAAACAAATAACGCCCGGAATCAACAGATGACCGGGAATAAACGCCAGCTTGGCGACCTGCTTGCTCCACATCATCAGCATGACGGCAGCGACGATGTTGGCGACCACAATGGTCCAAACCAGACTGAAGGTAATGTTCAGCTTAGAGGTCAACATATCCGGGCCAGGCTGAATACCCTGGATCAACAACGCTCCCAAGAGGATCGCAGCCCCTAAACTGCCTGGAATACCGAACGCTACCGTCGGCACCAGTGCACCACCCTTGATCGCGTTATTAGCAGCTTCCGGCGCAATCACGCCGCGGATATCGCCTTCACCAAATTTAGATTTGTCTTTAGAGCTTTGCACTGCGTGACCATAGGCCACCCAGTCGACAATCGCGCCACCCAGCCCCGGCAGCATACCAACATAGGTGCCGATAACGCTGCAACGAACCGCCAGCCACCATTCACGGCAGGCATCCTTAACGCCTTCAAACATATTGCCACCGACGGCTTCTTCACGAGGCACGCTAGATATCGAGGTATTTTTAACGGCGAGTTCGATAAGCTCAGGTATCGCAAACAGGCCGAGCACAACTGGAATCAGTGGCAGTCCATCCAGCAGATAATCAAAGCCGAAATTAAAACGTGGCACCGGCATGGTTTCGCCGTAGCCGACGGTTGACATTATCAACCCTAAGAAAGCCACGGTCAGACCCTTCATCACCGATTGCCCAGTGAGCGAGCCCACCATGGTCAAACCCAACACGCCAAGCATGAAAAGCTCAGCTTTTGAAAAAGCCAAAATAATCGGCAGCACCAACGGCAAGGAGACCGCCAGAATCAATGCTCCAAAGACACCGCCAAATGCCGAGACGGTAAAAGCAGCGCCAAAAGCGCGCGCTGCATGGCCCATCTTGGCCAGCGGATGGCCGTCCAAAATGGTCGCTTGAGAAGCGGCCGTGCCGGGAATTCCGAGCAACACCGAAGCGATGGTATCGCTGGTGGTCGTCACCGAATACATACCGAGCAACAACGCGATGGCCGGCACCGGTTCCATATCGAAAGTAAAGGGTAGCAGAAGGACGAGGCCGATGACGCCACCGAGCCCCGGCACAGCACCCAGCCAAATACCGATCAGCACGCCAAAAAATAAAAATCCGATGGCCGGCCATTGGAAGACCAGTAAAAGTCCATCGACAAATGCCTCAAACATGAACGTCCCCGCTATTCTTTTTATAGCTTAAATGAAAACGCCGGCACCGGGAAATGCGATGCCGACGTTATCATTTATATTTTTTATAGAAGCTATTTTTTCTTAGCTTTATGTTTTTTAGCGCCAAATTGAACGGCTGTTCTGGCTTTCCAGTAGCTGACGATTTTTGGATCAGCATTCGCCAAATCCTTCATCACTTTGGAAGCGCGATCAAAACCGATATGCAGATACGGATTTAGCACCGCTTTTTTAGCTTCGGCAATGGTTGCCGGATCATGCATGGCTTTTTCATAAGCGGTACGCAGAATTTTTGCCGCTTCCGGGTTCATATTAGGCGGCCCGGTTACCAGGAAGTTCGCTGTGCCCTGCATTTTTTCAGCAAATTGATAGGCTTTATAAAGTTCGCCGGACGGCTTACCGCCAATCGCTTTGGCATAAAACTCTTCAAATAACGGCACGCTTGGATAAGCAGGATCACGCTTTAAAGACCCGTCGGGTTGCAGAGCGCCAAACTGGAACAGTGAAACTAGTTGGCCTTTTTGAACCAGGCGTGGTGTCAAATGTTTCAGCCAATGGACCGAACCGGCACCAGTAATATTGGTTTCACTTTGCGCCAGCGATGTCGTGATGGATGCTGAGCCTCGGAAACCAGGCACATAAGTATGTTTCATACCAAGCATATCAAATGCTGCGGTAGAGACGACATCAATGGCATGCAACGGATTACGTCCGGTGTAGCTCATCTTTTTGTTAATTTTCTTAATGTCAGAAGGCTGGTTCAAACCACCCGGTGCAATATCTTTACGGGCAACCACGATGAAGGCTGGTCCCTTAACGCCGGCAATGAAAGTAAATTTAGGATAGCTGAAACGCACACCTTTCCGGCCCGTGATCTGAGCCAGCACCTGGAACGGATTAAATCCGATGGTTAAGCCATTTGGCTTGGCGCGTTCAAAAATGAAATTCTGCGCTTTGAGACTTCCGGCGCCAGGCATATTTTTAACCACAATGCTCGGATTACCCGGGATATATTTTGATAGCCGGCGGGCAATAATACGAGCCGCCATATCCGTACCACCAGCGGAAAAGCCAACGATAACTTCAATGGTTTTGCCTTTGTAATATTGCGCGCTAGCCGTTGAAGACAGGCTGGTTGTCGCCAGCATCGCTGCTGCCGCCGCCAAGCCTAACGTAATTCTAGAAAAATGTGTCATGTGATGAAACTCCCCATTTATAAACACATTGCTAAAGATGTATTTTTTTATTGTTGAAATTAGCTTAGTTTCTTTGGCTGGCAAAAGTCAAAGGCCTTTTTCCAGAAATCTCAATTTGCTAGGATCAGCACTAAAGCAGACAAGGAGCCAAAAATGGGCCAATTGATCGACGGTGTCTGGAGCGATGAGGATATTCTCAGCGAGATTCAGAGCGATGGCAGTTATGCAAAAAAGCCGTCCATATTTAGGAAATTCATAACGGCCAATGGCTCCTCCGGATTTAAAGCCGAGCCCGGCCGCTATCATCTTTATTCTTCCACCGGCTGCCCCTGGGCTCACCGTACAGAGCTTTTTCGCGTGGTAAAAAAACTCAAAGACGTTATCGAGAAGCATGAAACGGCCCAAAACCCTGACGGCGGTGGTTGGGGCTTCGAAGGTGAGACCCACAAAGTGCCAGGCACCGATGCAGAAGTAACTCAACTGCACGAAATTTATGCCCTCGCCGACCCTGCTTACACCGGCAAAGTCAGTGTGCCGACACTATGGGACGCTCAGGAGAGAACCATCGTTAATAATGAATCCTCTGAAATCATCCGCATGTTCAATTCGGAATTTTCAGAGTTCACCACGGGCACACCGGATTTATGCCCGCCGGAACTGCTCGGTAAAATCGACGAAATGAACCAGCTTATTCTGGATGGCGTCAATGATGCGGTGAACGGCTGTGGCCGCTCGAAAAGCCAGCAAGCTTATGAAGAGTCTTTTGAAATCCTATTCGCAACTTTTGACAAATTGGAAAGCATCCTGGCAGCGCAGCGCTACCTCTGTGGCGATCAAATAACGGAGTCCGACTTGCGGCTCTATCCGACCTTCATTCGCTTCGATTCCGTTTATTACTTGGGCTATAAATGCAACAAGCGGCGCTTGGAAGATTATCCCAATCTTTCTGGCTATCTGCGAGATCTTTATCAAACGCCTGGTATTGCTGAGGTGAGTGATGTCGAGCTAATGAAAAAACGCATTTATTCGCTCGGCGGTCCAATCGCCACAAACGGCATCGTTCCCAAGGGGCCTGAATTAGCATTGGATCGGCCCCATGGCAGGGAAAAGCTCTCGAATGCAGCTTAGGGGAGATTGTGATTAACTTCACAGACAAAGTTAAAGAAAACTTCTAAGTTAAATCGAGTTTAATTGAAGGTTAAGCAAATGATCCCGCGTTTATCTATTTTTCTACTGCTCAGCATGGTTGCCGCTGCCAGTATCGCGCTAACCTCCCCAGCCCTTGCCTCTATTGATGATCTAAACGGCCGTTGGAGTGGATTTTTTGTTGCCGATAATAGTTCCAACTGCAAACGACCGGAATGGGGTTCGCGCGTCCGCGTACGCAACGGTGAAGCTAATTTCTATTTTTCCTCCCGTTTTGGAAAAGTGGAAATCAAAGGTGATATTGACGACAACGGTGAGATTAAAGCCTTCGGCCAAATTGGCGAACGCGCTTCCACAATCACCATCAAAGGAAAGTTTACAGATAACAATTTTGAAGGCCAATTTTTCACCGAAAATGCCGGTTGCACTGGCTATGTTAAAGTCAAAAGAGACAACGCTGCCCCGACTCGCCGCCGCCCGCCACCTCCTCATTTGGCTGAGCGCGGTGGCCCGCCCCCTCGTGGTGGCCAGATGCAGCGGCAACGTTTTATCGCTGAACGCCAAGCCAAGGAAAAAGCAGAAGCAGAAACTCAAGCCATGCAGGCTAAGATAGCCCGTCTGCAGGCTGAACAGGAAACCCTCAAAAAAAAGGCTGAACTCGCGGCACTTGAAGCCAAAAATGCTCAAAACAAAGCTCAATTCGCCAGTAACACCCGGTCACTAAATTCCTCCAGCACAGACGTCAAATCCGAACTCGCTATATTAAAGAAATTGCGGGATGAAGGTTTGATCAGTCAAAGCCAGTACGAAACCAAACAACAGGCCCTGCTCGACAAAGCTTTTTCAGGCACGCGCACAGCCTCGCTGCAACCAGCCGCCAAACCAAAATTAAAGCTAAATATTCCCGCCAATATTAAATTTGGTGACTACCATGCGCTGGTGATCGGTATAGATGAATACAAATACCTAACGCCCCTCAAAACCGCGATCGCGGATGCCAAGGAAATGGCGAAAGTCTTAAAAGACAATTACGGCTTTAAAGTCACAACGCTGCTCAACCCCACCCGCGGCGATATTATTGATGAGCTTGATGATCTCCGCTCCAAGTTAAAATTTAAAGATAATCTGCTGATTTATTATGCCGGACATGGCTGGCTGGATGACAAAGCCGATCAAGGCTTTTGGCTGCCGGCAGATGCCAAACCCAACCGCCGCTCAAACTGGGTCTCGAACGATATTCTTACCGGCACTTTAAAAGCCATTGAAGCCAAGCATGTTATGATCGTCGCCGATAGCTGTTACTCGGGCCGCTTGGTGCGGGGCGCTAAAGTCTCAATTGGTGATCCAGAATACCTTAAAAAAATATCCCGCAAGAAAGCTAGGGTAGTGATTACTTCCGGCGGGCTGGAACCGGTCGCCGATAATGCCGGTGATGGTCATTCACCTTTTACTTCTGCGCTGCTTAAATCCTTGCGTTCTAATAACGGCGTGGTCGACGGCAATTCTTTATTCAACACCATCCGCCGGCCCGTTATGGTCAGCGCAGATCAAACGCCACAATTCTCAGATATTAGGAAAGCTGGTCACGATGGTGGTGACTTTCTGTTCGTGCGCCGGAAATAAAAACTTTAAGAGACCGGCACGCCTTCATCGCCAAGTTTGTCGACAACTGACCGCACATGGCTGGAAAGCACTTCGATTAAGGCGCGGTGAAACGGATCAAGGTCGGACATTTTCTTAGCCATTTGAGCCCTTGAAATCACCAGCAGCTTTACATCATCTTGGGCAAAAGCCGAGGCCATTCTCGGCTTATCGTTTAGCAAAGCCATTTCACCAAACAGGCCACCTTTAGGCACTTCGCCTAAGACAACTTCCTCACCACTGACCTTGTGGGTTATTTCAACAACTCCTTCGGTTACAATAAACGCCAGATCACCAGACTCACCTTCCCGGAAAATATAACGACCGGCTTGTACTTCGCGCGTTTCTAAACCGCCGGCACGAGCTTTTTTGCTTATATTTTCCACAAATTATCTCTTATGAGGCTCGTATATTAGCCTGCACCAGTTGATCGGCGAGGCCGCGGATATGGCTAGTTAAAATATCAATCAGAGCCCGGTGAAACGGATCGGCGCTTTCTAATTTTTTATGGAAAACTTCACGCGAGATAACCAACACCTCAACGTCGCTTTCAATGGCGCGAGCCGATGCCATGCGCAGACCGTTATCGATCAACGCCATCTCGCCGAACATGCCACCCTTTACAACCGTACCAATGGGCATATTTTCGTTTTCAACGACATGCGAAATTTCAACCTTTCCCTCCAAGACAACAAAGGCCAAATCGCCTGATTCGCCTTCACGAAAGATATACTGGCCTTCCGAAACAGCACGTTTTTCCGTATTGGCGGCCCGTCTGATTTTACTATCGTCTTCATTTCCAGTTTCGCTGGAAGCATCGGTTGCTTGATCGTTCATATTTGGCCCTTTCCAGTAGCCATCAATCTAGCACGTTGCCGTAATAATCCAAATAGTTGAAAGGAAACTATTAGGGCAGACGGCCCTGGATTTGCGGCGAGTCAGAAGCATAGCGATAGCAGCGGAACATGAGATTATTGCCGGTATAAGCTGGGTGTTCGTACTCAACATAATACGGTGAGACATACTCCCAGACGATTTCCCCTTCCGGCGTGACTTCGAAACAGCGGCCCCAGAGGCCTTCGCAAATCAAGGTATTACCGGAAGACAGGCGCTGACAGCCACTGATAAACCAGCTGACAAAGGAACGGCGGGGAGTACCTTGATAAACCCAAACTTCCTCATTGGTCGCCGGGTCAACTTCAACAACTTGTGAGCCGGTTTCAGGTCCGTGGATGTGGACATCGGCGCCATTCGCAAAGAAAAGAATATTACCGTTTTCCAGCATCTGCACGTCATGGTGTTGCCCATAAGCGATATCACGCAGTGACCATTTAATTTTCTTGGTCTCGTAATCGATCATCGCCATGGTGTTGTTGTAGCGCCAATTAACGATCACATCACCATTCGGACAGGGCGAAACAGTATTAGCATGGGCATATTCATGGCGATGGACGGACGGATCGATGGGAAAATCATCCTTGTCCATATCGGTCAGCACATCCCATTCCCAAACGACATTGCCTTTGGGATCAATCTCGCGAATGACATCAGTGTAAATAGCGCCGTCGTGCTCTTCACCGGCCATGCCGCCCGGAATGGTTTTCCACACTGCAGGATCAGTCTGCTTGGTCCAGGCAGCGTAAACTGTGTTGCCGTTGGGCTTGCGGCGGAAGTCATGGTGCTGCAAATGATCGACATGCTCCCAGACAATATTGCCGTCCCAGTCATACTCAATCAGATGGCCGCCTTTAGCCGGCAAAAACGGATTTTCTTCTTCTGTCCGGATCGCCGCCAGCAGATTACCATTCTCCAGCAAGTAGGCATAGTTGCCGACATCATTGGGCAAATCCCACTGATGAACGACATTGCCTTCCATATCGATCAGATAGGTATTGTAGAGCCCAAGCGGCGTAAACAGCGTATAGCCGGGGGTCGATTTATTTGCATTGTGTTGTAGGACGCCACTGCGTGGATCAATTGCTGGCATTTGTAAAACCTCCCTATAAAAAAAATTATTTTTGCTAGCCCGGATCGCCAAGCCGGCCGGCAATTTCGAGCGAGTCAGCCGCATACCGGTAGCACCGGAAAATTGAGCGCCCCGGCGCATACGGCGGGTTTTCAGCGGCATGGGGCGAATTAAAGTTCCAGACTATTTCACCTTCCCGCGTAACTTCAAACAAACGCCCCGAGCGCCCTTCACAAATCAGCATATTGCCGTTCGGCATAGGCTGGCAACCACTGATAAATGGACTGTCAAATGTATAAGGCGGTGCGCCAACATATTCCCAGACGGTCTCATTGGATTTCGGATCAATCTCAAAGATCCGCGACCCTTCATTCGGTCCATGATAAGGCCCATGAGCGCCATTGGCATAGACCAGGATGTTATCGTTCTCCAGCATTTGCACGTCATGCTGATGGCCCAATTTCCAATCACACATTTCCCAGGAGAACTGTTTGGTTTCCCGGTCGATACGGGCAATCAGATGATTTTGACGAAAGCTGATGAGATAGTCACCACCCTCTACCGGGCAAATCGTATTGGCATGAGCCCACTCTTTGCGGTGCTCAATCGGGCAAATCGGGTATTTGCTGTAGTCCTCGATATCGGTGGCGAAATGCCACTCCCAGACCGTATTGCCATCAGCATCAATTTCCTGAATACCATCGCCGTAAATGCCATGCTCATGCTCAGAACCTTCCCGTCCGCCGGGTACTTTGGCGGCGAGTTCCTCCGGCATCAGTTCCCAGCGGATATAGCAGGTATTGCCATTTTCGAGACGGCGGAAATCATGATGTTGAAAATGGTCGGTGTGCTCCCAGACAATATTACCGTCCCAATCCATCTCAACAATATGACCCCCCTTAGCGGATAGTCCTAAGACTTGTTCGTCCGTCCGGATCGCCGCCAATAAATTGCCATTCGGCAGCAGATAACCGTAATTGCCGGGCAGACCGCCCATATCCCACTCGTGAACGACCGTGCCGTTCATGTCCATGAGCTTTACAGTGGGCGTGCCGAGCGTCCAAAAAATAGTGTAGCCAGGTGATGCTTTGGATTTATCGTAGACTGATACGCCGTCATTTTCGTACAGCATATTCCCCCCTAAATTGGATAATAAACTACTTTTTTCTGAAACCAGTCGACCGTATTCGAAGCGCAACGTCAAGGCCAGGTAAGCCGAATCTATGATGCCAATTTACGCCACCTTATAACTTCTGAGCATTTTCCAATATTGCCCGAAGCTCGTCATTTATAGGCTGCGATTTTTGCGTCTCTGCATTGAGGCAGACAGTAATGACTTCGTCGACCGCGACACACTCTTCACCGCTAAATATGCCCTGCCTAAGGACATAGGATGTGCGGCCGATGTTTGTTACCACGGTGCCGATATCGACAGTCCCTGGATAATGCAGTGTCTTATAGTACTCGACCGAAAATTTCACCAAGGCAAAGCCCGACAGAATATCATCGCCAAGGGAAATCAACCGCTCGTGGCGAAACTGCACTCTGCCATCTTCGAAAAATTCATTGATGGCGCCGTTATTAACATGGCCGTTCGGGTCGAGATCACGATAGCGGATGGAGGCGCTGGTCCAGCTCACATAGGCATCGCGGGTTTTGAGGTCGAGTTCTTGCGTCTCAGTCATCTTTATTTTGTCTATCCGGCCAAGTTGTTTTTAATACATCTGCCATTATTTTATCCATCGGCAGATTTGCTTTAAGTGTTTGATAGCTTTGCTCCGCCAGCGCCGCAAGATCAATTTCACCCCTACAATCACCCGCCGTCTGGATAAGTTCGTCAGGGCCGGCGGTAATGCAAAGATCAGTATATTGATTTACCGCGCCGCTATGCTCCAACAACACCGGCACACGATTAATCACCGAATGGCAAATTCGGGTGACTGAGACAATGCTGTGATGATCGGTTTTCTGCAGCGACAGATTAACTTTGCTCCGCGCCATCAAGGCGTCTCTCAAATAAGCCGGCACCGGCATCGCCGGATAATAAACCTCGTGGCCGGCAGCGGAAATTTCCGCCACCAGTTTTTGGCGGCGCTCACAAGGCAGGCCGCACATCAGAAAATCAATATCTTTTTCATCATCGGGCAGTGGCTTAATTGTCGCCATTTGTTCAAGATAGCCAAATGGCAAGTAAGCGGTATTTGGGTTCATCGCCAGGCAGGCCTCAACTGATTCTTCGAGCATACACCAGACAAACTCGGCGTTTTTGGCCGCCAGTTCAAACGCCGCCAGGGTCGCTGGGTCGTCCCCTTCCGCACCATAATTCCAAGTGCCGTCCGGAGCGATGGCTTCGGTGCAAACCAGTCCATATTTTATGCCGGTCATTTTCAGCTGGTTGGGAAAACCGGGCTCGCTATAAAAGCGGTCGAAGAAAAGATTGAGGGCTTTGGGGTCGAGCTGGCTGGTGCCTATTTTTACGTCAATGCCCTGGCTTTCCAGCGCCAGACTGACAAACCGTACGCTATCAGCCACCATCTCCCAGAGATGCGGTTTCAAATTGCTCAGCATGATATTGACGTTCATGGAAAACGTATAGCGAGATTCGACTGACAGGTCACCCCGGGATTAATTAAGACCCAGCCCCTCTTTTAGGCGGCCAGGATTTATGGACCACGCCGTCCGGCTTAAAAGCCTTAAAGACAAAGGCAAAGGTAACGTCATGGACTTCGTCTTTAAGCCCCTCTGCTGTTTTGCGCTGAACGATGACATTGCCGACATCTTTGCCTTTGGCAATCGTCCTGGTATCAAGCGCTGAGTTCTGCCCGGGCTCCCAGGAAATCACCAAATCACCCCGTGTAATCTTGCGATGCTGTTTCAACACTTCCAAAGTCCAGGCCTCATTCCCGACAACAACAATGCGGGCGGTGGCGCGCATATCCTTCGGCAGTTCACCTTTATAGAGAAATGGATAGCGGCTGGAATCATAGCCAACATAGGGGTTCGAGCCATAACCGCCGAAGGCGCGATCCGGATTGAGGACCTGACCATTGGGAAAACGTTTCTTAAACCGGCCAAATGCCTCGATTCGCGACGGCAGCATTTTCAACCGTGTGCCGGTATAATCGCCGATGATCGCCTCACCCATAAACTGCTGCCACCAGCTTTCGGTCTGGCGGTCATACATCACGAGATCAGAATTTCTGAGATTTCCCGTGGTGCCGAACTCAAGTTCCTGGTCACCGACTTTGGCATCAAACACAATCGCCGAATTGCAGAGCGGGCAATAAGTTACCGCCACTTTCTTGCCGCCAATGCGGTCGTTGACAATCTCATGGCTCATCAGAATGCCGAGCGGATAAGCGCGGGCATCGCCATTAATCTGCACGCTGATCACCGGCACGGTCGGTTCAAGTTCAACCTCGGCGACCGGTTTAAAGGTTGGCTCATCAATCGATGGAATGCCGTCTTTCCTCGGGCCGCCTGACATAATCTCGCTGCGATCCACCGAGGATTTATCAAAATTAGTTTTCGGCCAGGAAACTTTCCACAGCATCGAAGAGCCAGGCAACAATCCCGGGATAAACCACCAGACGGCAAACAGAATAACCACGCCCCACATCAGGGCCTTGAAGCTGAAAAAACTTTTGAGTGCGTTCATGGAAACAATGTGGTGCCGGGACCACTCAAAGGCAAAACACAAAACCTCACAATGGGGTGAGGTATAAACAGCCACCCCCACCCTACCCTCCCCCATCAAGGGGGAGGGAAATTAAATTGATAGCATTTCAACATTTGTTTCCTCCCCCCCCAGCATATTTCTTTTGGGGGGAGGATTAAGGTGGGGGGCTTGACGGCCAGAAACTTGTTTTTTTAGCCCGGTGATATACTTTGTTACCTATCAACAAATTTATAGTTATGCTGATGATTTTTAGGTGACGGGATAGTGATTAGAAATATAGCCAGCTCGATTTTACTCCTATTGATCATGCTCTTATTCGCAGGTGCCCCGAGCACCGCCAAAGATAAACTCACCATCATCACCGAGGACTATCCGCCGCTGAACCACTATGAAGGCGACGTACTTAAAGGACCATCGGTTGAGATCGTGCGAGAGATCATGCGGCGTCTGAAACTCGACGGTAAAATTAAAGTTTACCCGTGGGCGCGTGGCTACAAGTTTGTGCAGGAACGGCCCAATACTATTTTGTTTTCAATGACTCGCACTAAAAAACGTGATCCGTTGTTTAAGTGGGTCGGGCCTCTGGCTGAAAAAAGGATCGGCCTCTATGCCCGAAAAGACTCGACGATTAAACTCAAGAAAATGGCTGATGCTAAAGAATATCTGATTGGCGTACAACGCGACGGCGTTGGCATGCAATTATTGGAGGCCGCCGGACACCAGAAATTTGATTCCACGACGACCGGCGCCACCAATCTGAAAAAGCTCCTGCACAAACGCACTGATCTCTGGTTTTCCAGCAACGCCACCGTTTTTGCCAATTGCCAAAAACTGAAACTCAAATCCTGTGACGTTAAGCTGGTGCTGAAACAGCAAATCACCTTCATGTATATCGCCTTCTCGAAATCCACCCCCGACGCTATCGTCACCCGCTGGCAGCAGACTTACGACACGCTGGTCAAGGAAGGCGTACCCCAGGATATCTTCAAGAAATACGGCATGGCGAATTTAATTCCGGCGAAGTATTAGCCACTCCCACCTCGTCACCCTGGACTTGATCCAGGGTCCAGTTTTTTGTTTGCACAAATCCAAATTGTAACTCTCTGGATTCCGGATCAAGTCCAGAATGACGGATTGTTTGGATAATTTAAGGGGACATGTACTTGCTACGTGTCACCTTAATTTGGCAAAAGCAATTCACCACGAAGTTCACAAAGTGCACGAAGGTTTTGGCTGCTACCCCCCTCGGCACCCCGGCCTCCGAGCCGGGGTCCAGTCTTTGTCTGCAAAAATTCGGAAGGTCGCCATCTGGATTATGGATCAAGTCCAGAATGACACCTTTAAGGGGACATCTTCTTGGCACACCCTATCGACCTCTATAATGGTCGCCTAAGATGTCCCCTCTTACGGTGTAGAAGTAGAAAAAACCACAGAGGGCACAGAGAACACAGAGGAATAAGAATTTAACCGTACGAAAAACCAGTGGTTTTGGTAGCCCCCTTAAATGATTGCTTTATCCTTAATGCGACCATTCATTTAACATTCTCAATGATTCCGTGCTTAGCCAGAATCGCGTATTCGTAGCTTTACTTACGGACAATTAGAGTATCGTAATCAGTCACCGAGCACTTCATTAGTGAGTTTTCCTTCGAAACCTAAGTCAACGTATTTTTTCCATTTTTTGCCCCATTTTATAAAATCATCAATAAACGCTTTTTTCTTCGGATACTCTGCAATTCTATCTGGAGCATAGTCGTTTGTTTGTCCGCTACCTTCGTTGACTACTTTTGGTATACCGTAAAATTCAGCGTTTTTTATATACTCTGCAATATAGAATTTGCTTCTGTTAAAACGATAAAAGCTGGCGATAGGGGCGACGATAGGTACCGACAAGCCTTTACTTTGCATATATTTAATTGAGTCTCGCCCACCCCCGGATTTTCTACTTGTTACAGTAATACCTCGGATACGCCAGTAATCTGATTGAGTGCCATCCCAGCTACCATTATCTTTGGAAAAAAGATTGTAAGAAGACCCACAATATTTGTGAGGTGCCCGCCAACCAGACGAATAGTTCACAGGTGCGTACGTGAACCTCACCAAACCTTTTAGTTTATTATTTTCTTCATTCATTAGATACACACGAACTAGGACAGTGCCCCTACCGTTCGGGTTTTTGGCATCTACAGCGGATACAATCCACTCACCTTTTGGCAAGGGGATTTGCATGTCTTTTGAGTGTTCATCCAGTTGGATAAAATTCCGATACGTCTGACCAACCTTAAATTTAGTGTCGGCTTGAGCAGCTCCCGTATTCACAAGAAAGACAAGCAGAGTAAAAGCTATAACTCGAATCATGATACCCCCCACAGGTTAATAAAATACAGAAGCTCGACTAGATCATTTTCACCTATAAATGGCAATATCAAAAAAGAAAAATAACTCTTAGATGTAGGAAATTAAGTAGATATTCAGACGCAAAGAACCGTTTATGAACTACAATGGATTTTCTGGGATGTGGAGGGTCTTTTTCTTTGTGCGCTTCGTGTCCTTTGTGGTGAATGGTTTTCTAAAATTGGATACGCGGGTCAAGCCCGCGCATGACGGAATGTTGTTTCTCTGTGTTCTCTGTGTCCTCTGTGGTTCATAGGCCACGAATTAGCGGGGACACGTAGCAAGTACATGTCCCCGTAATAGGTTCACACAGATTTTAATTGTGGTTTAAGAGATTAGTTTTAAAACTACCTATATGGAAATGTCTGAAAATATGCGGGCGAAGGTGTGGCTCTACATCCGGATGTCCCTGGCGGCCGGACTGCTGGGCATTGGCTACGGCTACTACATGCAGGTGATGGGCCAGATCGAGATGGTGGGCTTCCTGCATGTCGAGTTCGCCATCCGCGGCATCATCATTGGTGCGCTGTTTTGGGCCTTGCAGATTTTTGTCATCAACGGCCCCAAGGGTGACCGCCTTAAAGCTATGGCTTATGGCCCGAAAATACTGATCAAGACCATCGGATTTTTGGTAGTGATTGAAATCGGCTTTCTGATCGGCGAAGTGATTTTCGACTATGATGATTTTATGGCCTTTTGGAACCGCTGATGACGAGGCTGGAAAAACTTCAGAAATTTAACAAAGTTTTTATGCGCTTTACCTGGGTGCTGCTGATCATCGGCAGCGTCGATCATTTCAGCTGTGAGTTTGAGGCGACACTATTTGCCTGTGAAAATCTGCCCCACGAAATTGCGCAGTACAATCTGAAATTACTCTGGGTGATGGTGGCGATAATTTTCTTAGGCGAAGTGACTGCCTGGCTCCTAAAGCGCCGGGAAACGAGCTCTACCTGAACGCCAGCTTGGCCGGTGAGATCAGCACGCCAAACGTTTCGCACCAAATCACCACATTTTTATATTTCTTAAGTTGAGTGCTCGCCGGTACTTTATAGTTTTGACTGCCTTTGAAGGCGCGCAGGCTTCCCAAATCAATAAAGCTGCTGTTTTTAACATCCCCGGAAGCTTTGATCGAGGCGGCTTCGACAAGATAGACTTTATATTTTGGCCCTGGTCCGACTTCAAAATTTTTGCCGAGATGAACGACGTCTTTATAGACCGTCACGGCGCCTTTACCGTAATGAACGGGGTCGCTTGGATTGGCATGAATAAACGAGCCGGCGGCGACGATCTGCTTCGCGGCCTGATTTTCAACCTGCTCATCGGCGACAATGTCGGCCAGAAAAATAAACGGATAGAAAAAGATGCCGAGCACGAAGCCCGCGCCCGTTCCCAACACGCCACCAATGATAAAAATAAGAATGGCTTTTTTCACGAAACGCCCTCCGGTCCCCCCGGGATCAGTTCGAATGATAAATGCCGCTAGACCTTATTATATTCCGCTTCCAGCGAAATTTCACCCTCTGTTGAAATAATACCACGCTCGGCGAGATCAATGATATGCGAGAAAACCGAATGCCGGGCAGCACCCACCAGCCTCGGATCCAAATCCTGATACATGCGGTCGACCATGGCGGGGATATTCGTGACGCCCTGTCCCAGGCATTCAAGGATTTGAGTCTCGCGTTGTTTGCGGTGCACCATAATACCGCGGACATATCTTTGCGGCTTTTTAATTCGTCCTCCGTGGGTCGGGTAATAAACCTCGTCACTGCGCTCCGACAACATTTTCAGACTCGCCATGTAATCGGCCATGTCGCCATCCGGCGGCGAGACCACGGTTGTCGACCAGCCCATGACATGATCGCCGGGGAAGAGCGCATTTTCTTCCCGCAAATGGTAACAGAGATGATTGGAGGTATGGCCCGGTGTGTGGACGCAATCAAAAGTCCAGCCCTCTCCCTCAACAACCTCGCCGTCCTTTATGGCGACATCCGGCACAAAATCCTTATCGCCGCCAGCCTCAACGACAGCATCTTTGGCATATTTCCCGGCGCCGTGCGGACCAAAGCCATAAGTTTTGGCGCCGGTTCGTTCTTTGACCAGCTTGGCCGCCGGCGAATGATCGATATGAGTGTGGGTGATCAACTGGTGGGTAATCTCTTCGCCCTCAAGCGCCGCCAAGAGAGCGTCAACATGCTCAGGATACTCAGGTCCCGGATCAATGACCGCAACTTTACCCCGCCCCACAACATACGTGCCGGTGCCCATAAAGGTATAGGGGCCAGGATTGTTGGCGACGATACGCCGGATCAGCGGTGTGATTTCAACCATCTCGCCATATTCACACTCAAATTTTCGATTGAACTTTATGTCTTCTGTCATGGAATTATTTACTTAAACTTGTTGAGACTCTTGTTCCTCAAAGCGCAGGACAACCTTTAAGCCGGGCAGATTGTCATCGAGCTTGATATCGGCACAATGCAATTGTGCAACGGCGCGCACAAGACTTAATCCCAAACCGCTGCCGGGGGAATTGCGGCTGGCTTCTAAACGGACAAAGCGGTCGAGGACATGTTCTCGATCTGCCGCCGGAATGCCGGGCCCGCTATCAGCAACAATAAGCTCCGGCCGGTTTTCGGTGAGGCGTAACACCAGCGTAAGATTGCCGCCTTCAGGCGTATATTTGACGGCATTATCCAGCAAATTGGCTAAGGCCTGGGACATCAAATGCTTGTTGCCGAAAACGGTAATTCCTGGGGCGACCTCGCTGGTCAGGGTCATCGATTTTTCTTCGGCGACCGGCTCATAAAGCTCAGCCATATTACGCACCAAGGCTGAGAGATTGAAATCTTTTGAATCGGCTTCGAGCTGACCCGATTCCGCCTGAGCGATACTCAGGAGCGCGTTAAAAGTATCCAACAGATCGGAAGTCTCATCGATGGTTTGCTCTAAGGCATTGCGGTAATCGATTTCCGAGGCTTCCCCCATCAGCGTAACTTCAAGGCGCGAACGCAAGCGGTTCAAAGGTGAGCGTAAATCATGGGCAATGTTTTCGGTGACCTGCCGCATGCCCAGGACCAATCGCTCAATTTGCTCCAGCATATCATTGAGATTGTCGGCCAGCCGGTCCAACTCATCGCCGCCGCCGGAAACCGGAACGCGCTGATGTAGATCACCGGCCATAATGTCACGGCTGGTGCGGTTGATTGCTTCAATACGGCGGAGGAAATTACGGCTCATCATCAGCCCACCAATAAGTCCCAGCCCCAGAGTCAGTACAACCGCCCAGGTCAACGAGCGGCGCATGATTTTTTCGATGCGCAATCGTTCGTGGGTATCGCGACCGACCAGCAGCTGATAGCCCTGCCCCAACAGCAGATGCCGGCCCCTCGCCAGATGCGTTTCAACTTTGCCGCCGACCGGCCGCTGGTAGGGAAAATCGAGCCAGCCGCCCTCCTGGGTTTCAACATCCGGCCAGCCATTAAGGTTTCCCGCCAGTGCTTTGCGTCTCGGATCGATCAGGAGATAAAGGCTTTGTCGTTCATTGCGGGAGCGTTCGCGCACAATGGACGCCAGACCCGTGACGCCTCTGGCCCGGTATTGTTCCGACAGTCCGGTAATTTCCGCATCAATCGTGTCATCAGTTTGAATGGCGGTGATGCCCGCTGTCCACCAATAGATAAAGCCCAGCAAGACAAACACCGAGACGCCAAACAGCACCAAATAAATCAGCGCCATCCGGAACGCTGTGGTGTGGACTGTTCTAGCCAGGTTCACGGAGACAGTATCCGGCACCGCGCACGGTTTGCAAAAGCGCGGTATCGAAATCCTTATCAATTTTTGTACGCAGACGGCTGATATGGACATCAATAACGTTGGTCTGCGGATCGAAATGATAATCCCAGACATTCTCCAGCAGCATCGTGCGGGTAACGATCTGCCCGGCATGGCGCATCAAATATTCAAGCAGACGAAACTCACGCGGCTGCAGCTGGATTTCAACCTCGCCGCGCTTGACCTGTCGCGACAACAGATCAACTTCGAGATCAGCAACCTTAAAACTGGTTTCAACTTCAGCGGGGTTGCGGCGACGGATCAGAGCTTCGATGCGGGCGAGCAATTCAGTAAAGGCATAAGGTTTAACAAGATAGTCATCGCCGCCGGCTTTGAGACCCTTGACCCGGTCATCAACATCACCGAGCGCGCTTAGAAACAGGATCGGCTCCTGATGCCCTTCGGCGCGCAATCTCTCAACGACGCTGAGGCCATCGAGCTTGGGTAGCATGCGATCAACGATCAGCACGTCATATCCGCCCTCGCTTGCCATTGCCAAACCGTCTTCGCCATCGGCTGCATGATCGGCAACATGGCCGCTTTCACCGAGACCTTTCAGCATATAACCGGCGGCTTCTTTATCGTCTTCAATAACTAAAATACGCATGGCGCCACTTTACCTGATCAGGTGAAATTTGAAATGTTAAAGGACGTCTCAGCCCTATTTAGGCGCTGAGACGTCCCTTTCCCGTAGGTATTAATTCTGTTTCTACTTCGCTTAGGCCTTCTTCAAGGGAAGTGCGACGAAGCGTTCACTCTTTCCGCGCATCACCAGAAGGAGGACAGCGCGGCGATTGCTTTTTTTGGCTTCATCAATCGAATGAGCGACATCGGTGGGTTTGGAGACAGCTTTGTTCCCCACTGATAATATGACGTCGCCCTGATGAAGCCCGGTCGCAGCCGCCGCGCTGCTGGGCAAGACATCGGTTATGACAACTCCACCTTCGGCCCCTTCTATGCCAAGGGATTTTCGGGTGCGGTTGTCTAGTGTGGCCAACTTCATGCCACTAACCGATTGAGGGTTCGAATTTTCTTGGTTCCCGGAGCTGAGTTTGGCGAGTTTTTCAGCTTTAGGCGCTTTACCGATTTTGGCGTCGAGCGAAATTTCCTTGCCGTCCCGCCAAATTGTAAACTCAGCCTTTTCATTCACTTCGAGATTGGCGACCAGGCGCGGCAGATCACGCAATTTGGCAACACCTTTATCATTCACTTCCAGGATGACATCGCCGCGTTTAAGGCCAGCCTTTTGAGCCGGACTTTCGGGCATGACGCGCGAGACCAATGCTCCGGTAGCATCTTCAAGTCTTAGACTATCAGCTAATTCTTTGGTCACACCTTGAATGTGAACTCCGAGCCAGCCGCGCTCAACGGCGCCGTTTTCACGCAATTCAGAGATGATCTTTTTGGCTTGCCTGGAAGGAATGGCGAAACCAATGCCAACATTACCGCCGGACGGAGAGAAGATGGCCGTGTTGACGCCGATCACTTCGCCTTTGAGATTAAAAGCCGGACCACCGGAATTTCCTTTGTTGATCGGTGCATCAATTTGCAGGAAATCATCGAACGGGCCGGCGCCAATGTTGCGATGTCGGGCTGAGATAATACCCGTCGTTGCGGTTTGGCCAAGACCGAAAGGATTGCCAATGGTGACGATCCAGTCACCAACCCGCATATCTTCGGAGGCACCAAATTTGACGTATGGAAGATTGCCGCCAGCGTCGACTTTAAGCAGCGCCAAATCCGTTTTGGGGTCTGTGGCGATTAGTTTCGCTCTGATAACTTTACCGGTGCTGAGTTTTACCTTGATCTCATCAGCGTTATCGATGACATGATTATTTGTGACAATATAGCCGGCTTTATCGATGATAAATCCTGAACCAACACCGGTCGCTTTTTGCTTGGGAGTCTGCTGGTGGGGTCGTTGATTCGGCGAGCGGAAACGCCGGAGGTCGCGCTCATTAAAAAACTTCTCAAAGAATTCTTCAAATGGGCCGGATTGAAAACCTTGTGATCCAGCCTCCACAGTCTGGCTGACCATGATGCTGACAACTGCCGGACTGACTTGTTCGACCACATCGGCGATATTTACCGGTAAACTTGGAACAGCGACACTTTTTACTGCTTTAACGGGTATTTTTGAGGAAAGGGCTGTACTTGCTTCTAATCCGCCAATGGTGCCGAGCAGCGCGACCGTTCCAATTAGAGCGGTTGCCGCAATACCAAGGGCTATTTTGTTGTTTTTACTCGCTAATCTTGATTCGGGCATTATTTGTTCTCCATCGACTTAAAACTTGTAATTCTTGACTAAATGTTTCTCGATCACGGCAAATTTCCTATGACCAGTTGACAATGAAGAACTTAACAAGCACAACCTTGCAGCAATATTTCCGCTTTATTACAAAATCGTAAGGTTATACGTGGCAGCGTTTAAAATCACAGCTTTTGCAAGCAAGCGATTTTTTGATAATATAAATTAGGTAACTGGAACAATTGAGTAATAGAACTTAGGACCATGACGCCCTCCACCAAAAAAACGGTTAGATGGGGTTCAACAATTTTCACTTTATTGTGGATATTGGCCGTCGGTGTCGATCAGTTTGGTGACTTCGGAACCTTTGACTACGGAAAAACCCAACGCGAAGAGGCGCTTCAGGAGCAATTAAACGATTGCCGGGGCTCCTTCAAACAACGCTATAATTGTAAGTCTGCGATATTGCGCGCTCATGGCCGCGACAACTTTAATTACTGGGGATCCAAGTTAGGCTGGACTTTTGGGCCTGCCTTAATAATTTATATCATCTTCAATTTGTGGCTGCGCCGGGTCGAATGGAACGAGGAAAAAGAACGCCGCCGTCTGCGTTTGATCCGGATGGAGAGAAAACGTCAGAAAGAAAGCCGCATCGCTACCGAAGAAGGCCGCCAGCGCACGGTTGCAGCCCAACGGCGCCAATCGATTAAAAAAGCCGAAAAAGATGCCATGCGAGTGGAGATGGATCGCCCCTTAAATGTTTTGGTTGTCAGCCAGGACGATTTATTAATCGACAAAATGACGCCAAGGTATTTTGCTCAAGGCTATCATATTATTGGTTCGGACTTGGGCGATGTCTTCCTCAGCTATAAAGAAATTGGTTATCATATCGTCTTGATTGAGAACAATTTTACCCAACCTGAAATTCATCCCGAAGACGCGAAAGATCCTGATTTCCCGGGCCTCCCTCTACCGGTCCCAGTAACGATTAGCAAAATGCGCGAGCGCAAAGACAATATTCGGGTGGTTAGCTGGGCTCAGGAATATGAAGGCCTGTCCGAAGATGAGCTAGCTGAAAAGGCCGCTGCTGTCGGCGCCGACGTTGCTATCTCAAAATCTACGGATATTGAAGAGATGGTAGATCTCTTCATATCTTTGTTGGCACGGAAGAGTACGCCTGACCCCGATATCTACGAAGATGAAGAAGACGACGACTACTAATATTATTTAAGCACCGTTTCAGCTAAGGTCGCCCAAAAACTGGCGCCGATTGGCAATACATCATCATTAAATTTATACTGTGCACTGTGCAACGGATGCGAGACCTCATCCGCCAGCTTTCCGCCCAAACGCACAAAGCATCCCGGCACTTCATTCAGCATAAAGGCAAAATCCTCTGAAGCCATGGTCGGCGGATAAGCTGTATCGATGGCATTTTCACCAACAACATCTGCTGCGACTTTTAAAGCGACCTCGCTGCTCAGGAGTTCATTGACCAAAACCGGATAACGGTGGTCATAATTCAGCTCTATCGTCGCTCCGTGAGCGCTCGCCACACCTTCAGCAACCCGGCGGATCAACGGCTCCAGTATTTTCTCTGAATCGACGGCAAAAGATCGCGCCGTACCTCTTAAAAACGCCTGATCGGGGATGACATTATCTGCATCACCAGCATGAAATTGGGTAACACTGACGACGATCCCCTCTATCGGGTTGGTCGTCCGGCTGGATATCGTTTGCAAGGCTTCGACAATCGCCGAGCCCACGACAATTGGATCAATGCCCTGATGGGGTGCTGCCGCATGACAGCCGATACCCGTCACGACAATTTCAAACAGTGCTGCCGACGCCATGCCCTGACCGGGGCGAATACTAATTTTGCCAGCGTCCATATTCGGCCAATTGTGCATGCCATAGATCGAATCGACTGGAAATTGCTCAAATAGACCTTCACGCACCATAACGCCGCCGCCGCCCGCCATCTCTTCGGCGGGCTGGAAAATAAACTGGATTGTGCCCTTAAAGCGCTTAGTGGCTGCGAGGTATTTTGCCGCTCCCAATAGCATTGTCGTGTGTCCATCATGGCCACAGGCATGCATTTTTCCGGGGATTTTTGATTTAAACGGCAAATCCGTTTTCTCTTCAATATCGAGCGCATCCATATCGGCCCGGAGCCCCAAAGCCCCGCCATCGCCATTCTGCAAAGTGCCGACAACACCGGTTTTGGCTAAACCACGGTGAACTTCCAGACCGAACTCGTTTAACTTTTCAGCGACAAAATCCGAGGTCTGCACTTCTTCAAAAGCCGTTTCGGGATACTCATGGAGGTGCTGACGCCAAGCGGTCATATCAGCATGAAATTCCTGGATTTCCTTGAGTATCGGCATGACGAAGTTCCTGACAATTAATTGGAATTAGACTAATTACGTAACTGTTTTCACGAACAGGCTTGACTTAATTGGCATTTAGGACAAATTTCCAATTATAACCAAGTAAAAACTTGGTTTTTGGCATAACAGCGGCGAGGAATCGCAAGTCGCATGATTAATACCATCGTCGAAGCGGGCCCAGACGCCCTCACGGCGGAAGCACTCGATCCCTTCATCGATATTGAAGAAGAGATCAACACTCTGCGCCGCGAAAAAAATGCTGTCATTTTGGCGCATTATTACCAAGCTCCCGAGATTCAGGATATTGCCGATTTTGTTGGTGATTCCCTAGACCTATCCCGCAAAGCCGCCGAGACCGACGCGGATATGATTGCGTTTTGCGGTGTTAAATTTATGGCTGAGTGCGCCAAAACCTTGAGCCCTGAGAAAATCGTCGTGCTGCCGGATGCCGAAGCTGGCTGTTCGCTGGAAGATTCGTGCCCACCAGAAGAGTTTAAAAAGTTCCGGGAGAAATTTCCTGACCATATGGCGCTCAGCTATGTGAATTGCTCCGCCGAGGTCAAAGCCCTTTCAGATATTATCGTCACCTCCTCTAATGCCAAATTTATCCTCGACCAGATACCGATGGAGCAAAAACTTATATTTGGACCGGATCGTCATCTTGGTGCGTATCTTGCCAAAGAATCCGGCCGGGATATGGAAATTTGGCCCGGCACCTGCATCGTCCATGAACAATTTAGTGAACGTGAATTGGTTAAGATGATGGTTCGGCATCCGCAGGCTAAATTAGCCGCGCACCCGGAATGCCCGGAAAGCATTCTCAAACATGCTGATCACGTCGGCTCAACACGGTCATTGCTGGAATTTGTGACTTTATCCGACGGTAAAGAGTTTATCGTCGCTACCGAACAGCAGATCATCCATCAGATGGAACTCGCAGCGCCGGATCGCACATTTATGGCTGCACCGGGTGCTGATGGAACCTGTAATTGCGCGAACTGCCCCTTTATGGCGCTAAATGACATGGAAAAGCTTTATCTCGCCATGCTGAATGAAGCGCCGCGCATTGAAATGCCGGAAGACCTTCGTCTCGGAGCTCTGGAACCTTTGCAGAAGATGCTGGATATGTCGCCGGTTCAGCCTATTAAGAAGTCGGTTGCGGCTTAATTTCCGGTATGACTTCAGACTGGCCGGACGGCCTGGATCTCAAACTTGTCGATGCTATTATTGACGCTGCCTTTGCAGAAGACATTGGCGCAGGTGATCTAACCTCGGCAGCAATCATTCCGGAAAACACACGATTTCAAGGCGTCATGTCTGCGCGGGAAGATATGGTTTGTGCCGGACTTCCCGTTGCAGAAAGAGTTTTTAACAGGTTTTCAAATTATATCGACTGGACACCGCAGGCTTCGGACGGTGATAAAGTCTCTGCGGGTGCAGTTATTGCGAATTTAGCCGGTCCCGCCGCAGATCTTCTTACGGCTGAACGAACCGCCATCAACATATTGCAGCATCTTTCGGGTATTGCCACGCTGACCCGGCAGTATGCCGATAAAATTGCCGATCTCGACACAATTTTACTGGATACCAGGAAAACCATCCCCGGCTATCGCCAATTGGCAAAATATGCGGCCCGCATGGGCGGTGCGACCAATCACCGGATGTCCTTGAATGATGGGGTTTTAATTAAGGACAATCATGTTGCGGTCTCAGGCGGTATCACCGAAGCGGTGCGCCGTGCTAAAGCTAAGAATTTGCCCAATATTGAGGTTGAGTGCGACACGCTCGAGCAGGTCAATGAAGCTGTTGAAGCTGGCGCAGATATGATCCTGTTCGACAATATGAGCGCGGAGATAATGGTTGAGGCGGTGGCTATCGTCGACGGCCGAGTGCCAACAGAAGCTTCCGGCGATGTCAATTTATCGACCATTCGCGCCAAAGCGAAAACAGGCGTTACACATATTTCAGTGGGCGCCCTCACCCATTCCGCACCAGCCGTTAATATTGGGTTGGATTGGAGCGCGGAAAACCTATAATCCCTTGAGATCACCTGGGGGACCTCCATGTCAAAACCGCCATATGGCCGCCTGCTAAAGATGGGTTTTCAGACCTTGCTAGGTCTCAAACGCCAAGGCTTTTTCATTCCCTATCGTTATGCCGACCAACTCAAAGAAAGCGGTACCCTTGATACCTATCAGCCCCTATTGGAGTTGTTTGAGGCCCGGGAAAAGTCCCAAATAGAATTCATTCAGATTATCAATAAATACTCACAAGAACTTGAAAATATTGGGGAAAATTCCCCTCCTGGCCCGCGCTGGGGTCAGGATTGGTTCCCCCGTTTGGATGGTGCGGCGCTCTATTCAATGATACGCGATCGCCAGCCTCGTCGCATCGTCGAGGTGGGCTCAGGCCACTCAACCCGCTTTATGGCGGAGGCGGTGAAAAATGGCGACCTAGCGACAGAAATTACCACCATTGACCCTGCGCCCCGGGCGACAATTGCTGCGCTTGATGTCACCGCCATTCGCAGCACAGTCGAACAGGCTGGCATAGAGCCATTTCAGAAATTATCCGCCGGCGATATCTTGTTTATTGATTCAAGCCATATCCTGATGCCCGGCAGCGATGTTGATTACCTTTTAAATCGCGTACTACCGACCTTACCTAGCGGCCTTATTGTCCATATTCATGACATATACCTGCCTGACGACTATCCGCTTCGCTGGGCGTGGCGTGGTTATAACGAACAGCAGGGAATTGCGGCTTTGCTGCAGGGCAGCGGCTTCGAGATATTATTCTCCAGCCATTATGCAGCCTCCCGGCTGTCCGATACCCTCGCCGCCAGCGTAATCGACCGGCTGGAGCTTTTTAATGGCGCTGCTGAAACCAGTTTATGGCTGGAAAAGAGGTAAAGAGTTTGGCAAAACCACTATTCAGATAAAAAATCTTAGCCCCAAGGATTATTTACATGAATTTATTTGAGCCCCTGAATATCAACGGCATGGTTATTCCCAATCGGATATTGGTGCCGGCTATGGTAACGCGCCTATCTGGCGAAGACGGCATGGTCAATCAAGACATCATTGATCGCTACGTCCGTTATGCTGAAGGCGAAGTCGGCTTAATTGTCGTCGAAGCAATGGCCATACACGGAGCCAATGCAGGCCCATTGCTGCGTATCAGCGATGACAAATTCATTCCCGGCCACGCTGAGCTAACCAAACAAATCCATGACACCTCTGATTCAAAAGTGGTGCCGCAGATTATTCATTTTATGAAAATAGCCCGCTCCGGCTGGCGTCAAACACTGGATATGCTGTCGCCGCAGGATATTGATCAGATTATCGAGGAATTTGGCGATGCTGCTTTACGCGCGCGTGAAGCCGGTTACGACGGCGCTGAACTGCATGCGGCACACGCTTATACTCTGGCATCTTCGCTTTCCCGCCTCAATGCCCGACGTGATGAATATTCAGGCCGCACCTTGGAAGGCCGCTTGCGCATGGTCGGTAAAGTTGTCGCCAATGTGCGAAAAAAAGTCGGTAATGATTTCCCGGTCGGTATCCGGATGTTGGCTGATGAGTATTTGCGGGATGGCTATACCGTAAAAGAAGCCAAGCTTATAGCGCTCAGAATGGCGCAGCTGGGGCTCGATTATATTTCGCTTTCAGTGGGGGGAAAGTTTGAAGATGCTGTTCATACACCGGGTGAAATTCTTCATGGTTACTCCGGCTACTCCGGTGAACGCTGCATGCCCGGTGACAATCACGCCGATATGCTCCATGTTCATCTTGCCGATGAAATCAAATCCTTCATCAATGCCAAAGGTTTTGACACGCCGATCGTAACCGCTGGCAAAATTTCCAAGCCGGCCCACGCCAAAATGGTTATCGAGCAGGGTAAAGCTGACATTGTCGGCATCGCCCGTGGTTTGTTAGCCGATGCGGATTGGGCGGTTAAAGTGCGGGACGGTCAAGAAGACCGCATCGTCCATTGTACCTACTGCAATGTCTGTAAGGAATTGGATGGCGCCCATAAGGAAGTCCATTGCTTCCTGTGGCCCAAACACGCCCGCCAAGCACCGCCTGATCAATCAGCCAATGACGCACCGGTATGGGCGGCCGATGATGGCGCCCTTGAGGTCACTTTGGAAGATGGTGTCGCCACCCTCAATTGGTCAAAAGCCGAAGGCGAAGTGTCGGGTTACGATGTCTATCGAGCTGATGATAATGGCGAGGTCGAGATTATTGAGGCCGTCAAAGGCTCGCGGGTAGTCGACCGGACAATATTAGCCGGCATGCCCTACCGCTACTATATCCGGGCTTATAATAAAGTCGGCCAGGCAAGTCAGCCATCAAACAGTGTTTATATCGACCCTGCTCTGCCTGACTACGCGGCAGCTGTTTAAACCCTTGATTTTCTAGGGTGATTTATTGCATTTTGAGAAATGGGCTACAAATTCTACATTGATCCTACCATCAACTGTGTGTTCATTCAGCATGACGATGATTTCCAAGTGAATGAAGATACTGAAGTATTGGACGAAATCATTGCTCAGCCGGAGTATCGAGAAGGTATGAATATTCTTCGGGATTTTCGACAAGCTTCAATGCCGAATAAATTAACTGAAAAATCATTTGTTAGCGAAGGCAGGCAGAGAATTCATAATTATGATATTCATTTTGGAAAATGCCGTATCGCGGCGGTAGTAAGTTCTCCGTCTGATTTCCAAACGTTGCACAGATGGATGACATCTACTCGCCTGACGTCAAATGTAGAACGGCAGCCCTATCGAGATATTAACGCGGCTCGAGCTTGGCTAAGAATACCTGAAGATTACGAAATTAAGTTTCCAACGGCTGAATAACTATTAAATTTTCAGTCTCTGACGCGTATGCGGACGAGCTCTGGATTTGGGATTTCACTGGCGCGGGTCAGGATATAAATTGCTGCCGGCACCATAAACGCCGCCATAATCATCGGCAGCATCCAGGTCTTGGCAATGAAGAGCACAACGACAGCCAAGCTTATCGACATCATTGAAACCGCCAAAATTTTTGCTTTTTTTGGAATGATGCGGTGATTATCCCAGTTTGAGACTACCGGACCGAAATATTTATGGCCATAGAGCCAATCATGGAAACGTTTTGAAGATCTGGCAAAAGCCCAGGCGGCCATAATCAAAAAGACCGTGGTCGGCAGACCCGGGGTAATAGCGCCAATCGCGCCGAGAGCCACACAAAGCCAGCCAAAAAAGATCAATAATGGCCGTAACCAAGGTTTTGCCTCGGGAACCGGGCAACGATCCATATGCTCTAGATTGATTTTATTTTCGGTCATAATAGCTATATGAGAACTGTTCGCAAAATTTCAACGAATTTCACCAACTTATTTACTAGGATAATCACCTATTATCCTTGATCGAGGTTAAATCTTCGAAATTAACCTCTATTTATAGGGATCAGCAGCGTCTCTCAGGCCATCTCCGAAGAAATTAAAGGCCAATACGGTAACAATTACCGGAATTGCCGGGAACAGCAGCCAGGGATAGACGGCGACGGCCTGGAAGTTCTGGGCTTCGACCAGCAACACACCCCAGGAGGTCACAGGGGGCCTTAAACCCAAGCCTAAGAAACTCAAGGCGGTTTCGGCCAATATCATCGACGGAATGGAAAGTGTAGCCGAAGCGATCAAATGGCTCATGAAATTGGGCAGCAAATGCCGCGCGATAATGCGCTTTGGCGGTGCTCCCATCAGCGCAGCCGCGGTACAGAAGTCCTCTTCACGCAGGGCCAATAGTTTAGACCTGACCGCACGCGCCAGCCCCGGCCAATCGACCAGCCCTAATATGATAGTAAGCCCGAAGAAAACCGTGACGGCGCTCCAATCCTCCGGCATGGCGGCTGAAAGTCCCATCCATAGCGGCAGTTCCGGGATCGAGCGTAGGATTTCAATCGAGCGCTGGGCAATATTATCGACCCAGCCACCGAAATAACCAGCCGCTCCACCGATGGTGAGACCGAGCAAAAAGCTGACGGCGATACCAACCATACCAACAGTGAGCGAAATTCTGGCGCCATAGATCATGCGCGACCAAATATCGCGCCCCAAACGATCAGTGCCGAGGAAAAAGAAGGTTCCCCCTTTAGCCGGACAAATCAAATGAAGATCGGCTTCAAATAGATTCCAAAACTCATACTTATCGCCGTGGCAGAAAAAGCGGAGTTTTTGAATCTGGTTTGGGTTAGGCGTATAATCCCGTCTGAGAGTTTCCAGATTCAGCTTATAATCCAAGCCATAGACGAACGGCCCTTCAAAACCTTTATCACTAAACAGATGGATTTGCTGAGGCGGCGCGAATATATGATCAGTATGACGGTTAAGGAGATCGTAGGGCGCGATGAACTCGGTAATAAAAATCGATAGATATAGGACGGCCAACACAGCGCCAGCGGCAACGGCAATTTTATGACGCTTCAAGCGCCACCACATCATCCGCCATTGGGACGCCATATAAAAGCGTTCCTGCTCGGCCGAAAGTTCCTCAACCTCTTGCGGGTTGAAGGGGTCATGCGAGACAAAATGTTCCAGTTTATCACTCATTCTCGGGTGCCCTCCAAACGAATGCGGGGATCAAGCACCGCCAATAGCAAATCGGAAATAAACATTCCGACCACGGTTAAAAGCGAGACAAATAGCAAAAACGAGCCGGCCAGGAACATATCCTGACTTCGGAGCGCATCGAGAATAACCGGTCCAGTCGTCGGCAAATCCATAATCACGGCAACGATGACCGCGCCGGAAATAACTTGCGGCAAGAGATTACCAATATCGGCAATAAACGGGTTAAGCGCCATGCGCAGCGGATATTTCAGCAGCAACTTACCTTCCGGCAGACCTTTTGCCCTTGCGGTCACGACATATTGTTTGTGTAACTCATCAAGCAAATTGGCGCGCAAACGCCTGATCATACCCGCTGTTCCCGAAGTTCCAATGACAACCACCGGCACAATCAAATGCTCCAGCAGCGACAGAATTTTAGCAAACGTCCAGGGCTGATTTTCGAAAGACGGATCGACCAGACCGCCAATCGAAGTCCCGAAATATTTGCGTGCCAGGAACATTAAAATGAGCGCGAGCAGGAAGTTTGGCGTCGCCAGTCCAATAAAGCCGACAAATGTCAGCCCATGATCACCCCAACTGTATTGGTGGGTCGCCGAGTAAACCCCAATTGGGAAAGCAACGATATAAATAAAGACGATAATGCTGAAATTGAGAATGAGTGAGAATAGGAAAACCTCACCGATGACATCCGTGACCGGCAAATCAAACTCGATGGAGCGTCCAAAATCGCCCTGCACGACACCACCAATCCAGGATAGATATTGCAGCCAAATCGGTTTATCGAGGCCAAATTCTTCTTTCAGATAGGCAATTTTCTGCGGATCAACGGCTTCGCCCTGACTTTCCAGTTCAGCGATGTAGCTGGTCAGATAATCCCCTTCCGGCAGTTGAATGATGACAAACACCAAAGCGCTGACAACCAGCAGCGTCAGGAGCATCGTCAAAATCCGGCGGGCGAAATAATTCAGCATGGGCTCTAATTCAACTTTCTTTTTGTATTCTTCGCGCTGAACCAGAACTGATCAGGACGATAGACACCAAAATGTGCGCCCGGGTCCCAATTGTAAATCGCGACTTTCGGTACATTTCTCAAATTCTTTTTGGTCACTACCACTTGCGGCACACTGGAAATGATACCAATCGAAAATAGCTGATTGGTGTAAATGTCGAGCATTTCAGTCCAAATGCGGTGGCGCTCATCCCTGCTCGTTGCCCTAGCCCAATCCTTATTTAGTTCGGCCAATTTATTCGCCAGCGGCATATCGGTCTTTTCACCTGCCCGGCCACGGGTTTCAACATGCTGGCCCCATTTCGGCCATTGCAATTGCTGTTGACTGGTTGGCGCCAGTTCCTGCGGGCTTGATTCCGGACTCGGAATTCCGTTCTCAAGACCGAACCACATCGACATTTTAACGAGGCCGCTGAATATCCGATTGCGCAAGACATCTCGCTGCATTGGTTTTAAGAACAGCTTGATGCCAATATTGCGCCAAGAATCCCGTATTAACTCTAAGACGTCAGAGGGCTCGGATTCCTCGGTCGAGAACACCACGGTCAATTCCAGCCGCTTACCATTCGGTAACAACCGGATTCCGGCCGGTGTTTTTTTGGTCAGCCCCATCTCATCAAGCAACGCATTGGCGCGTTCGATATCAAACTTTGCCCAACGTTTTTGAAACTTTGGCTGAAAAAGCGGGCTTTCAGGTAATACCGTATTATTGCCTTCGCGCGCTAAACCATAATAAATAACCTGATTGATCTCGCGGCGGTTGATACCAAGCGACATTGCTCGTCTAAACCGCACATCTCTAAATAGTTTGCGCCACACCGGGTCTTGAACATTTAAATTGGGGAACAAGGCCCATCGCGCACCTTTTGCCGTCCGCCACAAAAGGGTCGAAAAGCCGGACTGTTTTTCAGATTGCTTAAGCGCCGTCACATTACTGAAATTAAGCCCACGGGCCTGAAGATCACTTTCGCCGCTGCCGGTTTTGATCGGGATCAGTTTATTGTTGGTTACATTCATCCGGACTTCATCAATGTAAGGCAGCTGCCGGCCTTTAGCATCGATCCGGTAATAATAAGGATTGCGCTTAAAAACAAAGCGCTTGGCGGGTGGCTTGGTGGCCAGCATCCATGGCTGCAATGTCGGCAAATCCGGGTTGGCATTTTTATATTGCTGCCCAACGGAGTAATGCAGAGCCACCCAATTGCGTTTTTTAGCAGCCTTAACTTGAGCCTCAAGCGTCGCCGTATCAGTATATTTGGCATGGTACTTTTTCATATAATGAGCCGGCCGGTAGAGATAGAGCGGCCGGGCGCCTGCCAAACGCGGCAAAAAGAATGGATTAGGTTTTGACCAGCTAAATCGCACTGTTACTTCATTCAGCACCTCAAATTTAGCCCGCTCGCCATCAACGATTAAAGCCGCCGGAGGACTTTCGTTGCGGACCTCCGTATTGGTCGCAACATCTTCCCAGTAATAACGGAAATCTTCGGCAGTGAAGGGATGGCCATCCGACCATTTATGACCGGGGCGCAAATGAAACGTAAAAATTCGCCCTTCCTCAATATCGATCTTGGCCAGAATATCCGGCTTGATGTTAAAGCTTTGGTCGTATCCAGCCAATCTGGCATAACCATAAACAACCATTTGGCGGGTATCTTTTTTGCGGCCCATAAGAATGTTAAGCCGACCACCATGACGCCCCGGTTCAGTTTCCTCACTGGTAAAGTTTACAACGGACGGATTTTTTGGAATTCGACCGGCTATCGGCGGCAATTTCCCAGCTTCAACGTCAGCTTTCAGGCTTGGCGTTTCTACAAGATCCAGTGCATTGGCCTGAACGATCGGAAAGACCAATAAAATCGTCAACAAACTGGTTAAAAGCGGCTTTTTCATCTTAAGACGCCTTCCGCAGTTCAGCGCCGTCACCGGCTACACGAACAAAATGCTGGTCTGCAATTTCGACCAATTGCGCATTCGCTTCACCGTTCAACGTAAAAGGCGCCGGCCAAGCCGCCGGTACAGAGGCTTTGCCTTCCAGCAAAGCATCAAAATCTAATTGACGGTCAGGATCGGGATATGGCACGGCGGCCAAAAGCGCTTTGGTATAGGGATGAATTGGATCACGGAATAAAATCTCCCTCGGTGCAACTTCGACCAAGCGGCCGGCGCACATAACCGCAATATTGTCAGCGACATAATCGACAACGGCCAGATTGTGCGAGACAAACAAATAGGTCAGCCCCAGCTCTTCCTGCAGGTCCTTCAACAGATTTAGAATTTGCGCCTGAATAGAAACATCCAGTGCTGAAACAGGTTCATCACATAGCAACAATTCGGGTTTTAGAGCTAAAGCGCGCGCAATGCTAATTCGTTGGCGCTGGCCACCAGAAAAACTGTGCGGGTAGCGATTGAGGAAGCGCGGATCTAAGCCCACCAAATTCATCAACTCTTTCACCATCTCAATACGATACGCGGTGTCCCCAATTTTATGAATGTCCAACGGCTCACTAACGATATCAAAAACCGTCATTCGAGGATTTAGAGCGCCGAATGGATCTTGGAAGACGTATTGATATTTAGTCCGGTAGGGAATCAATTCCGGGCCGCTTAAATTTGTCAAATTTACATCGGTGCCGGCATCGTTAAAGATGACCTCGCCGGTATCAGGTTTAAGGGCGCGCATAATAATTTTACTTAGGGTCGTTTTACCGCAGCCGCTTTCTCCGACCAGTCCCAGCGTCGTGCCGCGTTGAATATCAAAACTCAAATCGTCGACGGCTTTTATAGTATCCTTGCCGGAGCTGAACATACCGCCTTTGCGGATGCTGTATGATTTCGAAATATTACGTACGCTTAAGAGAGGCCGGCTATCGGCGGTGTCAATTTCCGGGCGCTCATCGGGCTCCAGCAAATGGCCAGTGGTATGCACTATCTCGCGGATTGGCACCAACCGCTCACCTGGCTTCATATCAAAATGCGGTACAGCCCGCAGTAAAGATTGAAGATAGGGATGAGATGGTGCGCGGTAAATATCGTCTTTGGTCCCGGCTTCGGTAACCCTGCCATTATACATCACCACAATTTCATCGGCGATATTTGCAACCACACCGAGGTCGTGGGTAATAATCAGCACCGCCATCCGCAGATCAGACTGCAAATCAGCAATTAGTTTTAATATCTGGGCTTGAATGGTGACGTCCAGGGCCGTGGTCGGTTCATCAGCGATCAACAATGCCGGACGACAGACCAGCGCCATCGCAATCATCGCCCGCTGACGCAGCCCCCCGGACAGTTCGAACGGATAGGTATCAAGTGATTTTTTAGGATCTGGAAAACCGACAACCCGCAACATTTCCTCTACTGCATCATAAGCCGTCGCTTTATTGACGTCACTATGCAGCAGCATGGCCTCGCTGATTTGATTACCAATGGTGTGCAGCGGTGACAGTGACGTCATAGGCTCCTGGAAAATCATCGAAATACGGCCACCGCGAATGGCTTGCATGGCTGTGCCATTGCGATCCAGTTCGGCAATGTTGGTTGCTCCAAAACGCCGCTCCGGATTTACATGTAGTTCTGAGCGCTGCGGATCGGCAAATAGGATATCGCCACCAGTTATCATAGCCGCCTTTGGCAAAATCCCCATAATCGCCTGGGCAATCGTCGATTTGCCGGATCCGGATTCACCGACAATGGCTACCGTTGTTCCAGGCTGCACCCGAAAAGAAACACCAGAAACTGCCTGCACGGTCCCAGATGGCACCCGGAACTCGACGGACAAATTATTAACTTGTAGAAGATCGTTCATGCCGGCTGTCCGCCCCCGGGAATCCTGATATTGAGAGCATCAATATTGCGTAATGTCGAGCTGCTCAATTCCAGTTTATTGTTCATCGCGGCGCCAACGGCACTACGGACAACCTGCTCAAAATCAGACAGATTAGACTCAAAACGAAAAGTTTGACCGGCACCTTTTAGGCGCAACTGCATCCACCCATTACCGCCGCTCCGCCAGGTCGTAAAATAGGACAGCGAAAGTTCGGTAAGCTTTTCCCAAGGGATGACTCGATACTTAATAATCTTCATCGCAATCTTTTGTTCATCCAATTCTATTCGTGCCAATTGGCGAAATATTGTCCGCAATCCATAGATTGCAAACAAAGCTGCACAGCCCAAAAGGATCAGCACACCGCCGACAGGTTCAGCCCCTAATACATAGGGAGCAAAACAAATAATAAAACCCACAAAAGCACGAAAATAATCGGCTCGAAGATTAACGAGGGAATAGCCGTGATTCGTTGTCATTATATTGAGCCTTAGGCCGTTCCTTTTATTGTGTTTACATTACTATTATCGGCCTGCAAAGCAGGTAAATCGTTATCACCATTAATATTTTCCAGTGATCTTGAGTGAAATTCCCAGTTTTTAGTCAGTTGAAAACTTTGGTTATCGATTTTTATCGGCTCAGACATGCTTTTTACTATTCTATCAGCCAACAATTCAACGGCATTTACTTCGGCAATCGGGCTGACAATAAACGCTATGGTCATATCCTCAACCCGTGCCGCGATATCGGTTTCGCGCATACAAGAACTCACTCGATCAGCGACTTGCCGCAATAACCGGTCACTCACATCATTTGGCATCGCACCGTTCAGATCAAAGTTCTTTTCAACATCGAACCACATCAGTGCCGACAATTCCTCATAACGATCGGATCGCGCAATAATATTGTTCAAGCGATCCGTAAACAGGCGCCGGTCCGGGAGATTGGTAATAGTATCACGAACCGTAGAGGCGTCGCTGAGATCTCTGGTTGTACGCTCCAGACGATCTGCAACAGAACGCGTTACTCGCGCACTCATATCGACATCTTCAGAAATTAATTTAAAGAACACATCTTTCGAAATGCTCATAACATTGAGATCGCTGGCAGCTTTAATCGTTGCGGTTCTCGGTGCATCACACAACAGCGCCAACTCACCAAACAAATCATTTTTCTTCATGGTGACTAAAGTTTTCGGGCCGTCCAAAGTTTCTAAGATAACGTCTGCTTCGCCACCTACGATGACATACGCCTTGTCGCCAACTTCTCCCTGCTCGAAGACAATTTCGCCAGCGTTATATTCGTAGCGTTCACTGGCAAACGACAATAGTTTCAATCTGGAACGGTCAAGGCCGCCAAAGAGAGGCACACTGGCCAGTACATCAATTTCATCACCGAATCCGCCTTCAGACCGGGATTCCTCAACCGGTTGTTCCTCTGCTTCGGATTTAACCTCATCTCCTTGCACAACGACTTTACCGCCAGCAATAGAAAAAACCTGATCAAAAGGCGTATCAATTTCAATTTCGCTTGGTACGAATAACAGGCTTTTACCTTCTTGTTCGTGGCGAATGCTGTTTAAGACACTGACTTGACTTTCACCGTCCAGTCCCGTCAAAGCTTCGTTCATGACAAACATGTCCGGCTGTTTAATCATACCGCGGGCGATAGCCAACTTCTGGCGCTGTATATTCGACAATCTGGCACCGGCATTACCAACTTCAAAATTCAAGCCAAGCCCGATAATTTCCTCACGCAAGCCTGTTTCACTGATAACTTTAGCCATTAACTCTCCGACAACCTCGCCACTTTCGGCACGTTCGCTGGCCAGCTTACCAAATAAAATATTGTCCTGAACTGAACTGGCTGAATTGAAATTTTCGGTATCAAAAAATTCGACAGCGTTTTGCATATTTTCCGGCAAGTTTTCGCTAAAGACTGTGCGGGCTTCCAAAAGCTGTTGAGCGAAATCATCTTCGATCAGCCCAAGGTGGTGACGCGCTGGAATTAATTTGAACGGCAAAGCAGTCAAACGCGCTCGATCTTCATCACTGATGCTGTCCAGGCCATTTTGAGTTAGGCGATTTAAAATAGCCTCAAATTCTGGTAAATCTTCAGAACTGATAAAGCTAAAACGTTCAAAAAATTCGTGATCCGGCGGTAACCCACGGAATAAATCGACCATAATTTCCGCCAACCGATGTCCCTTGGTCAGAAATTCACTACTTAAATCACATTTTTCCAGCACGCCTAAAACATAGATATTTTCGCCCAGCGCCTCGATTTCAAATTCCTCTCCGACCGGTGTGCCAAATAGAATATTCTCAGCCACCGACGCATTGGTGTTGAACTTGTCTTTTTCAAAAGACTCAACAAAACTGGATATCTGTGCCTCATCCAACTGCTGGCGTAGAACCTTTCTGGCAACCAACAATTTTTCTGCCAAATCTGATCGTTCATTTTGATCTACAGTTTGGCGCAGACCAATCTGATAGACATCATCTTCCAAGCCTACCTGCGCCAAATAGTGAATTTCCTTTTGTGTCAGCGCTGATTGATCCTCAGCGCCAATTGAGGCCATATCTACCCAATCGGCTTGAATATCATACTGACTGTTGCCGGAACCAATTGATTCAGCGACGAAACTAGCCCGCTTGGATTTCTCCTCATCACTATATTCAGCTTCTCTTAACGGTCGGTGTTTAAGGCCATAAAGTAAATTGTCGCGAATGGAGCCAGAAAAAATGTAAGGCTCCTGACTGACATAGGATACTTTCCGGCCCGTCACAGCTTCCGGCAAATCGGTAACATTTTTCTCACCCAGCGTGATACGCCCACCTGAGGGCGTCAATAGGCTTGCCAATAATTGAGAAAACTCGCCCTTACCGCTGCCCGGTGCCCCCACCAGAGCAACATGCGACGGCAAATCAACCGACATCGAGGCACCATCTATCACTCGCAAGCCATCGTCTTCGACCCAACTGATATTCGACGCCATCAATTTTCCTTCGAGTGTCGGCAGCTCTTCAACATCAAGCTTTTGCTGATCTGCATCAATCAATTCAGGAATCTCAAATTTCTCGATCAATTGCTGATATTTGATCTTCGAATCTTCGAGCCGCTGATAATAAGTCAGCAGCATTTTCCAAGGTGCAGAAACATCTTTGTAAGCGCCCAGTACAGCGATTAGTGCGCCCACTGTAATGTCACCCTGAATAACCAAATAACCACCAATGGAATAGAAGAAAAATGGCGTCAGCAAAGCCAAAAAGTTATTGAGAAATTTAATAAAGAATTTCTTTTGGTAGATTTGATAGCGGATATTGTAAATCTTGCCCAAACGGTCAGACAAATCAGCCAATTCATATTGTGAGGTATCATTGGCATGGATTTCGTGGGCGCCTGACACGGTTTCGCCAATCCGCTCAGAAAGCCGCCGTACTGTTAAGACCCGCTCTTTGCCAAGCAGATTAACTTTACGTTGCAGTTTAGGAATCATGTAAGCCTGAACTGGATAGAGCGCGATTGCAGCCAATCCCAGCTTCCAATCCTGAACAAACATAAAGACCATCAACGTGACTAAGGTGCCGCCTTGATATGTCGGCAAAGACAAAGCTTCACCAAAAAAACCACCCAAGGGTTCGGTCTCTAAGGTAACCATGGAAACGACTTCGCCTTGCGAAGTTTTGCGGAATTGCGGCAGCGGGAATCTGAGCACCCTTTCCAACAATTGAAAGCGCAGGCGGCGCAGCATCCGCTCACCGGCAGCACCACGATAGACATTAATAAAATATTTGAACCCGCCATTGATGAAAACGAGAACCAGAAAAGCCAGGCAAAGAGTTAAAAGAAATTCAATTTGGTTAAGTTCGAAGCCCAATATATTTTTTGGAAACGCTAAATCTTTACTGCCGCTTTTACCACCCAAAGCGTCATCGACAATCTGTTTCGGTAAATCGAGAGATAGAAAATAAAACGGAAAAGATAAGGCTGCTAGTAAACCAAGCGTCAATTGTTCCTTTTTGCTGTAGCGCAAAACATATTGGAAAATACCTTTATCCATAATTCTTTATCCCCTGCCCCCAAACTTCATCACTAATTCAGGTGAGCACTGTTAAAATCGTTGATTTTTTTTAATTACTTTAAAGAGAAACTCCTGAAATTGCTCGATTTTTTTTATATCAGTTTTCGATTATCGTCTAATCCAATCGTTTATCAACTCAGCGGTCTTATTCGCACCGTCCATGTCTATCGCATTTACACCGTCAATCGGGCGTTCAATGGCTGCATTGATTGTATTTACGAGCCCGACGACGGTCAATTCCTCTTCTGGTATTTGGCGAATTAGTCCACGTTCTGCCAAAAGACGCGCCCGTAGTGTCTGTTCGGTTTCATGTCCCCCGGCATAAGGCACGACAATACCATTTGCCTCGGTAAGAAGGATTTCCATCAAGGTATTATAGCCGCCTTGCGAGATCGAAAGATGACAATTTTTTAGGAGTGTCACAAAATCAGTGCGGGCGCGTTCAACAATAACTCCCGGTTTTTCATCTGCTTTAAGCGAATCGAAGATTTCATCTGACATGCTGTAGCCGACAAGAATGCGCCAAGTTCGGTCAGCAACCGTGGTCAGGGATCGTGCCTTTAAAGCTGTTCTGAGCAGGTTCTCGCCCACGGCGCCACTGCCCGACGAGACAATAATTTCCTCGCTGCCCTGATCACCTGTTGCTTTGACAATCAAATCTTTTTCCACAACATAGCCGGTGTAGTGCAGCATATCCTTAATTTCGGTCGCCCGGCTAAATGTTGTCTCGAACGGAATGAGGTCGGCATCACCATGGATCAGAACATCATCAAAATAGGTCCGCGCTTTCTCCACCATTTCCGCATCGCGGTGGGGTTTGTTTTTTTCAACCAGGATATCACGCACTGAACAAACAATATGGGGACGCGGTTCAGATTTCTGGGCTGCTTCCAACAATGGAATAAGCTCGAAACGCAATTGCCGACGGCCAAAGGGATAAAGCTCAATCATCAAGACTTCGGGCTGAATTTCCTGCCAGAGGTCGAGCAATTTTTGCTGGCGCTCTTGCTTTAAATCTTCATCGACCGGATTACCCTCGGCATCAACCAAACCATCAAAACTCCGGTCATTTGCTTTAACTGAGGGCAGTTGGACAAAAGTCATGCCACTGCTGTCCAATATCGGGACATCCTCACCGCCAGAGACAAGCGTCACTTCCAATCCCTTGGCGGTCATAGCGCGAGCCAAGGTGGCAGCCCTTTTAACATGACCAATGCCCAACAGATGCTGAACATAAAACAGAACTTTGGGGTTACTCATGAGCGGTCATTTCGAGGTTCAATTTATGTACAGATAGTTTACCTACCGCATCAAGTCTGAACAGCTGTGCACAACCATCCAACAGTTTGACCGGTGGCTTGTTGACCATGTCCCAATCTATCGCAGCGGCATAGAGGGCACGAATTACACCTTTATGGCAAACTGCAATGGTGGGCTGACCTCGCTCGGCTATTTCGGCCAGTAAGGGCGCGGCTCGATTTTGCACCTGACGCGGACTTTCTCCATTGGGCCCTTGAAAATCCAGCCCCTCAGCTTCCCAAGCAACCATTAAATCTCCGTGCTCTTCTCGCAGGTCTTTTAAGGTCCGTCCTTCCCAATCACCCCACGCCATTTCAACCAGACGATCATCCGTTTCGGGTTCACTGCCGGAAAGAATAACTGCTGTCTCAACGGCGCGCTTCAAGGGGCTCGCCAACCAGCGAAATCCAGCCAGCTCATCAGGCAGTCGCCAAGCCCCAACCTCAGTCCGGCCGGTATCATTAAGCGGGATATCCGTGCTGCCTTGCACCAGGCCGGTGGCATTCCACTCAGTTGTGCCGTGACGAATGAGGGCGAGTAATGTCATGGAAATAAAACCTTCAAAGTTTGGTCGAGTTTTTCAGCAGCTACCTCAATTGAATGTTCCTTACGAATAATTTTTTCCGCTGCTTCAGACATTTTTATTCTCTTATCTTGGTCTTTCAATAGCGCACTCACTTTAGCAGCGAAATCATCGGCATTACCAACTTCAGATAAGAGACCGGTTTCACCGTCGCGAATAATATCAGCGACGCCCCCTGTCTCCCCCACAATCACCGGCAGTCCCATCGCCTGAGCCTCCAGCATAGCCATGCCGTAAGCTTCATTGACGGCGGGCCAGACGAACATATCGCAGCCACCCAATATCGGGCTTATCTCGTTTTCCGCTAACTCTCCAAGATAGACTGCCCGGTCGGTCCCGAGATGAGCTTCTACTTGAGCTCTCGCCGGGCCATCTCCAATGACCAGCAGCTGCCAATCTTGCGTATCAAGCTTTTTTAAGGCCTGCCCCAATACCTCATAGGATTTCAGCTTGGCATCGTCGCGCATCATCGCAACCGTAACCATGATGGGTAAGTTTGGGTTGAGCTGATAGCGCTCAATTAATTTGGACTTAGCTTTAGCGTGATCTTCAAACGGCGGTATTTTCATAAAAGGTTTTAAGGCTGTAAGTCTGCCCGGGTCCTGCATAACCGGTATCACGCAGGCGCTATCCAAGGAATTCAAACCGATGATCGCATCGGCACGCTGGATAATTTCACCTAAAACACGATGGCTCATATCCCACGGCCCTCCCGCGCGCTTGGGCGCGTAAGATACTTCGGCGGCGACATACGGAATTTTGAGCGCTTCTGAAACCAGTGGGCCAATCCAATCCATCGCTTTGTAATAGAGGTGATAAGTAAACCAGATATCGGGGCGCTGCTCCAAGTCAGCATATTGAGAGATCAATTCCTCAGCTATCCGACGTCCTTCCGACTGTAGTTTTTCTTGGGCTTGTGGATCACCCTCGGCTTCCCGCGCTTTAAACTCTGAAGCGATTTCAACATCGTGCCCGCTGATTTCCATAGCCTCGATCAGGGCTCGAGCAACCCGGCGGTCGCCGGAAGGTACTTCGGAATTTGGTGATTTCATGGGGGCGTAGAAGGCGACTTTCATGCCACTTGGTCTACGTCTTTGTTATGCGACTCATCGGCAGTTAAATCAAATAGCGGATATAAATTGGTCATGCAGGATTTGAAATCAAAAGAGGTACGGACATTTTCTGCCCCCGCTTCACCTAGTTTCGCCCGGTGTTGGGGATTCTGGATCAATACGGTTAGTTTCTCGGCCAACATTTTAACGTTACTCGGCTCGACCAGTAGACCGGTTGTTTCGTTTTCAATGAGCTCCGGGATAGCAGAGACAATGGTCGAGAGGCAGGCTAGACCCTGCGACTGAGCTTCCATCAACACATTTGGCAGACCATCCCGGTCACCATTACCGGCGACCAGACTGGCGAGCACAAAAAAATCGGCCTCTTGATATTGCACGGTAACTTCTTCCTGAGATTGCGAACCCAGCCAAGTGATACGATCAGCGATCCCCCAACCTGCTGCCGTGCGTTTCAATTTTTTTATGAGCGGCCCACCACCAACATGCACAAGATGCCAATTGAGGTCTTTTGGCAATAATGCCAGCGCCGCCAGCAAATCAGCATAGCCTTTTTTTTCCACCGCACGACCAACCGACAATAGCCGGACCGGATCATTTTCGCTTGAGCCATTGCGGTCGCTATAAGCGATCTCGCGACCTGGAAACCGTTGCAGATCGATGCCGTGATAGGCGAGCGTCACTTTGTCCGGTTGTTCGGCGATTGAAGCGAGATAATTCCGGTTCACTTCGGTGCAAGTCACAGCCCAAGCACAGTCTTTTAATTTGTCGCGTAAATCCCATTCTGGTGTCGTCCAAATATCGACCGCATGGGCTGAGCAAGACCACGGCAGGCCTTTAAGCATCGCCGCATAACGCGTGACCGATGAGGGTGTATGCAAAAAATGAGCGTGCAGATGTTCGATATTGTCTGGTAATTCAGCCGCTAAAACCAGCGCCTGCCCAAAGCGCCGCACGCGATTGAACGAGCGGTCGCGGGCTAAATCCTGCTTCCACTGTTGATAGACATTGGAATAACTTGCACAGCCGCGGACTTTGCGCCAGGCCCGCCAAACGCGCCTGGGTTCCCGATACAGATATTCCGGCAGATAAGTAACGGGCGCGGCTATTTCCGCGTGAATAGGATGAGTCTTAGTATCGGTTGGATGACGCAGAGAAATTATGTGCACCGGCAGGCCATGTTTTTCGAGCGCGCGAATTTCCTGCGCGATAAAAGTCTCGGAGAGACGAGGATAACCTTTGAGAATAATCGCTGTAGCTTTGGCCACGAGTACCTCGCGCTAAGTCGCTTTTAACCTACAACAGCGAGATCAGTAGAGCTTTCGCCGGTCCGTTTTTGATCAAGATGCTTACCGGCCAATCGGCTAATATTCGGCAAACCATCTAACAAACCAGGTAACACAACATTCGAAGGCGGATATTGTTGAGTTAGCTGACGCAACGCCGTTATCATCAAAGATGTATTACGAATTCCATCATCATTCAACAATGACATTAAGCCCAGTTCCTGGGCTCT
>CAZMHI010000036.1:0-47743 GCA_964566055.1 uncultured Rhodospirillaceae bacterium | reverse complement strand
TCATGCAGGACCTGCAAATAAAGCGTCATGTAGAGAATGACGACAATGAAGGTGAAAGTAAAAAGCAGCATAAACCAAAATGATGAGCCGACAGATGTCGTCGGCACCAAGGTATTTTTCGGAAACATACGATTGCTGGAACGGGCATCCCGGACCATGGCATAAGTGACCATCACTATCGCGCCAAGTATTAGCCCAACCCGATATGTATTGTTATCTGTTTGCGACGTTAGTCCGACACACAGAATACCGAGGGCAAACAACAGCAATCGAGTGACCGGAAAATTATCGATTTTGGCAGCGCTGGCAGTAGGCTGAACATGGCGCCAAACTAAAGCACAAAAAATGAGCGCCAGCGGCACGATGGCCCAAAAGGCACCACGCCACGAGCCAAACTCGGCAAAAATCCCACCGAAGGCCGGCCCAAATACAGTCGCCACCCCCCAGGTCGTTGAAATAAGAGAGAGAATCCTGGTTCGCAACTCGGGCGGATAAACGTCACCAATCAAGCCATAGGACTGCGAGATGATGAGGCCCCCGCCTAAGCCTTGCAGCAACCGCCAGGCAATTAAAAATTCGATATTTGGCGCATAGGCCGCGCCGAGATTACCAATCAGAAACAACAGTCCGGCAATTACATAGCCATTGCGGCGGCCAAATATCTCACGCACCGGACCGGCACTTGCTGCACCAGCAATTGCCCCCACCATATAAATCATCACCGGCCAGGAATAGAGCTCGGTACCGCCAATATCTCTAATCACCGTCGGCATAATTGTCGTAATGACAAAAGTATCAACAGCGAACAGAAGAATGCCAAGATTGATAATAATCGTGTAAATCAGTAATTCCCCGGTAAACAGCCGTTTCCAGGTTGACTGGTCTTCTTGGATTTCCTGAGCGGAATTGTTATCTAACGACATAATGAATACTGCCGCGTCAATCTAGCGGATTGCAACCAATAAACATCAAATCCTAAATTCTGTCTTTACTTCGATGGGCTGCGCTAATATTTGAAAGGATAAATTAGTTCGCGTTTTTGAAAATTCAGGATAGTTTCTCATCATGGCCAAAGTTAAAAATATTCTCTTCATTATGTGTGATCAATTGCGGGCGGACTATCTGTCTTGCGCCGGCCATCCAAGACTTGAAACTCCGAACATTGATGCGCTCGCTGCCCGCGGCGTACTGTTCTCGAAGGCCTATTGCCAAGCACCGATCTGCGGTGGTTCACGGATGAGTTTTTATACCGGCCGCTATAACTTTACCCATGGCGCCACCTGGAACGGCGTGCCGCTGAATCTCGGCGAGCAAACCTTAGGCGATTATCTGCGCCCACTTGGACATCGAGTTGCTTTGGTCGGCAAGACCCATATGAATGCGGATGTCGAAGGCATGGCCAGATTAGGCGTTGATCCACATGAACCCTTCGGCGTATTTGCCAGTGAGTGCGGATTTGAGCCCTACGAGCGGGATGATGGACTGTGGGGCAATGCTAATTTTGCGCCTGAAAATCTAGCCTATAATCACTACCTCAATGAGCAAGGCTATGAAGGTAAAAATCCATGGCACGATTACGCCAATTCACATGAAGGCCCAAATGGCGAGATACTGTCGGGCTGGCATATCCGCAATAATCATCTGCCGGCCAGAGTCAAAGAAGAACATTCCGAAACCGCATATATGACCAACCGGGCCATGGAGTTCATCACCGAGACGGGTGATCAACCCTGGTGCCTGCATCTCAGCTATATTAAACCGCATTGGCCTTATGTCGCACCGGCGCCTTACCACGATATGTACGGCCACAATGATATGATCCCGGTCAACCGGCACCCTAAAGAGTTAGAGAACGGCCATCCGGTTTATCAATTTTTTATGAGCCGCCCGGATAGTCAGACTTTCACCCGTGATGAGGTGCGCAACAATGTTATCCCCGCCTATATGGGTCTGATCAAGCAGATCGACGACCATATGGGGCGGTTATTTAAATTTCTGGAAGAGAATGGCCGGATGGATGACACCATGATCGTCTTTACGTCGGATCACGGTGATTATCTTGGCGATCACTACATGGCGGAAAAAGAGCTTTTCCATGAGGAAAGTGTCCGCATTCCAGTGATCGTTTATGATCCCGATGAAGCTTCTGATTCAACCCGCGGCACGGTCGATGAAAGATTTATGGAAGCGATTGACTTAGTGCCAACCTTTATTGAAGCGGCTGGTGGTGAAGTGCCTGATCATATTGTCGAAGGCCGGTCGTTAAGGCCATTGTTGAACGGTGAAAATCCCGATGATTGGCGGGACTACGTTATCAGCGAATCCGAATACGCCGCCCGTTTCGCAAATTGGGAATTTGATATCACACCAAGTGAAGCACGCGGCACGATGGTCAGAACTGAAGATTGGAAATTCATCCACCACGAAGCCTTCCGACCGGAACTATTCGATCTTAAAAACGATCCTCAGGAATTGAACGATCTTGGCGAAGACCCAGCCTATGAAGAAATCCGCAGTCAAATGCGTGAACATATGTTTGAATCGCTGCGCAAACGAAAATTCCGTAAAACATACGATGATAAAGCGATGGAGATGCGGGCCCGCCGGTCTTTAAATACGGACCCCAACAAACCCGTCAGTATAGGCATGTGGTAGATTTAGTGTCTTTAACGGCTGCCAGATTTATCAAAAGTTGTTATCATTTGAATAAGTTGGGCCAGTGAATCTGCCGCCATTTTTTCCATCATCTTTGAGCGATGAAACTCGATAGTTTTTTCACTCAAATTCAGATTTTCGGCAATTGATCTGTTGGATCCTCCAGCGACGACTCCATCCAGCACTTGGCGCTCGCGCACGGTTAACTTCTCAACCCGAATTTTAATCTCGCCGAGCTCGCCGTGCAGAGCAGCAGTTTCTTCATCATGTTTCATAGCTTTTTGCACGAGATCCAACAGCAATTGGTCGTTAAACGGCTTTTCAACAAAATCGAACGCCCCAGCTTTCATCGCCCGGACGGCTAAATGGACGTCGCCATGGCCGGTAAGGAATATCACCGGAATTGTAGCTTCTCTGGTCTGTAAATCTTCAAACACATCAATGCCGCTCAATCCGGGCATTCGGATATCAAGTATAACGCAACCGGGTTCAAACGGCGCATTGCTATCGAGAAATTCCATACCATTGGCAAAAGTCTTGACCGGCAGGTTAACGGATTCAATTAACCACTCTAATGAATCCCTTACCGCTGCATCATCATCAACGATGCAAACTTTAGCTGCACTATCCACCATAACATCAGATTCGGACTCGGTCATATTGCACTACTCCTGAATCTTCGTTTCTTATAGAAGTCGATCATGGCGGACAATTTGTTACTCCTAATAAGGTAATGTACCAAATACCTAGGGTGATCCCTAGAATATTCAACTAATAAGTACCTATCAGGCATACTGGAATATGCAATATAAAAATATAATCTACTCCGATTTGTTGAAATAGAGGTATATTTTCTTTTTGAATAATTCCAATATGAGGGAGTAGCTCATATAATGTAATACACTACCATCTACTTTAATTGGAAAATTTTTAAAATCTTTGTTAGCAAATTCCTAGATGAGTACCTATATATCAAAGGCTTAATATCAAAAGTATTAAATTCTATTGCTGATTAGTTGAAAGAACTACCATTGCCACACTTTAAGAATAGAATTTCTTACAAATTAGCCGTCATTTGCGTCGGCGCTACGTTTGTGCTGGGTGTCGTATTCGGCCTTGCTCAGGTTGCTTCTGATTTAAATGAGGAAATAGAGCATACAAATGATCGAATTTTCAGAATTTTAAATGCGGCAAAGATTAATGCCGTAAATGCGGCCCTGCGCCTCGATGAAATTCAGGCCACAGAAATTGTTAAAGGTCTTTTTGTCCACGAATTTATTACCTCGGTCAGGATCGAAGATGAACGCGGTGATATCCTTGCCGAGCAAACTAGAACAGCAAGCAAAAGCTCGACCCTGTGGCTCACTGAAATTTTCTCCTCCCGACCGGATACTGATCGTCAAATTTTATCCTCACCGAGCAATAACAAAAAGGCAATTGGCGTCCTTGAAGTTAAAGTCGATTTTGACAAGGCGCTGGATGCTTTTTATGAACGAGCGACCTTTGTATTGGCATCGGGTATTGTTCGAAATCTGATCCTCGGCGGAATTCTAGTCATTATTTTTTATATTTTTGTAACCCGGGCGCTGTTGCAACTAGCAGATTTTGTCCGTGACACTGATCCTGAAAATTTGTCCGGGAGAGCGATCCCGGTACCTGCTGGTCATGAAATTGATGAAATTGGGGAAGTTTCAAACGCCATAAACAGCTTTGTTGAATCTATCGCAGTAAATCAAGTGAAGCGAGCTCAGGCGGAAGAAAAATTAAGAATTGCCCATGATGAATTAGAACTCAGGGTTGAGGAACGTACGCGAGAGCTTCAAAATCAAATTACTGAGAGAAAGTTTATTGAAGATACGCTGCGTGAACGCGAGCAAATGCTGCGCCTCATTACGGACAATATCCCAGCTCAGATTTCTTATGTCGATTCAGAATTACGGTATCGTTTTGTAAACGCACAGTATGAAAAAGACTTCGACCGGCCGCGAAGTGAAATAACGGGATTAACGGTTCGAGAACTTTGGGGTGATGACCTTTGGAAAGAACTTAAACCCTATATCGATATCGTTTTTGCGGGCAATGTGCCCGGCGTGGAATTTGATATTTCTGTTGAAATTTTGGGCGAGCCGCGTGTTCGTAAAAGCACCTATATCCCAGACCGGGATAATAAAGGAACAGTCACAGGATATTTTATTTTAAGCGAGGATGTCTCCGGCGCCCGCCAACGTGAGGCTGATTTGGAAAAAGCCCGCATCCAAGCTGAAACAGCAAACCGCTCTAAATCTGAATTTTTGGCAAATATGAGTCATGAATTGCGCACACCTCTAAACGCCATCATCGGATTTTCAGAAGTTTTAAATGAGAAAATATTCGGCGAAATGGCCAATTCACAGCAGACTGAATATATTCTCAATATCCATGAATCTGGGCAGCATTTACTTGATTTGATAAATGATATTTTGGACGTCTCAGCGATCGAAGCAGAAAAATTTGAACTTAATGAATCAAATGTTCAAATACGGGATACCGTCGAATCGGCGGTTCGCATGGTCAAAGACCGCGCCCAACATGCCGGTATAATTGTGAAAGACAATATTGGCGAGTCAGCTCCAATGATCTGTGCGGATGAACGCAGGTTTAAACAGATTTTCGTTAACATACTTTCGAACGCTGTAAAATTCACCAGAAACGGGGGTACGGTTTCTATTGATTCTGATATCACAAGCTCTGGAGATCTGGCTTTAATCATTAAAGATACCGGTATTGGTATGGATAAAAAGGGGCTCGATACGGCGTTGGAAAAATTCGGGCAGGTTCATAGCAACAATAATAGCCCAACCGATGGCACGGGGCTGGGTCTGCCGTTGACCAGAGGGCTGGTAGAAGCTCATGGAGGCAAGTTGGATATCTCAAGTGTTGTCGGTCAGGGCACAACGGTACGCATTGAGATTCCCGGCTCTCGCATCGTCTAACTGACGTGCCACTTTCATTAAAATTGACTGAAAATGCAGGCTGACTCTTGCCTGATTTTGAACTAATAGTGTCTTTCTGAATTTCAGCGAAGAAGGAATAGGCTCAAATGCTATTTTTAAAATCAATTACTTTCTGTGGAGTTTTAACAGTATTTCTGTCTTTTGGGGCCGTTAAGCCGGGCCTGGCGATTGATCTAAATCCGTTATCGATGATCAAGGGCGCGGTAGAAGCAGTTGCCGAAGATCGCAGCTCCGGGGACATTGCTAAAGATTTGGCGATCAAAACCGAGATTACTGCCAAAGTTATTGAAAAAATGGGAACCGATGTCATCTCCCTCAGCGCCGATGTTTACGAACAAAATGTCATGCTAACCGGTGCGGTAAAAACGAATGACCAAAAAAAACAGGCTGAAAAACTTACCCGCGAAGTCGAGAATGTAAAAAAAATCTATAATGAAATTTTGGTTATTAAGCCGATAGACAAAGATAAAGGTGCGGTCGAAAATTTTGTTGATGACACCGTCATAGAAAGCAAAACCAACGCTTTGCTGCTTGATGCCAAAGGCGTCAATGTCACCAATTTCAGATGGCGTTCCGTCGGAGGCAAAGTTTTCTTATTTGGCCGGGCGCTCTCTCAAGCCGAAAAGGAAAAAGCGACAAAAGTCGTGCGCGGAATTAAAAACGTCGTCTCCGTTAAGAATCTCGCCAAAGTCAAACCTAAATAAATGACTTATGAGTATGAAGGCCGTCCGGGACCAAACCTAAATGTGCCGGCCGGTGCCACCGATACACATATGCATATTTATGAGCCGGAGTATGCCATGGCACCGACGGCTCTTTTGGCGCCGCCGGATGGCAAGCTCGAAGATTACCAAAAAGTTCAACAACGTCTCAGCCTGGAGCGCGTCGTTATTGTCCAGCCCACCTCTTACGGCATTGATAACTCCTGCACCCTGGAGGCGATGGCAAAAATTGGTAATGCCGCGCGGGGAATTGTCGCTGTAGATACTTCTATTACCGACGAAGAACTTGAAGACCTCAGCGGCAAAGGTATTTGTGGTGTGCGTTTTCACATGCTGCCGGGCGGTGCCGTACCGTGGGAAATTTTGCCGGAGATGGCTGCGCGCGCGCAAAATTTCGGCTGGCATGTTCAATTACAATTGGATGGCCGTGAACTACCGGATCATATCGACGTTGTTAAGAACCTGTCCTGCCCGCTGGTGATCGATCATGTTGGCAAATTTCTCGAGCCCGTGCCGGTTGAAAATGAAACTTTTCAGATGATGCTGAAACTCGTTGACAATGGCGCATGGGTTAAATTATCGGCGGCTTATGAAACTTCGAAAGTGGGTCCGCCAAACTTTGATGATGTCGGCAACCTGGCCAAAGCTTTTATCGCCGCCGCACCGGAACGGATGCTATGGGCGTCAAACTGGCCACATCCGGGGCAAGACCCCCGGCCGGATGATGCGGTTTTAATGGATACGTTGTTGGCTTGGGCTGACAGCGACAGCTTGCGCCAGAAAATTCTGGTCGACAATCCTGCCGAGCTATATGGATTTTAGCATGGCTAAACCTGAGATACCTATCTGCCCGGCTCCCGACCTAAATTTTAGACCACCTAAGATCAAACTGCCCGCAGGCACTATCGACACACATGCTCATGTCTTTGGGCCTGAGAACGTTTATCCACTTTCACCTCATCGAGGCTACACACCGTGGCAGGCTGATCTCGAGAAATTGTTGGAGTTGCATGATTTTTTTGGCGTTGAACGATTGGTACTGACCCAGCCGAGCGTCTACGGCACTGACAATCGGGCCATGCTGGATGCAATCGCTCAACAGCCGGATCGTATTCGCGGTGTCGTCGCCGTCGGCCCTGAAGTTACGGATAAAGAACTTGAGGACTTTCATGCTCAAGGCATTCGAGGTATTCGCGTCAACATGGTTGATAAGGGCGGTATGCCATTTGCCTCCATTGAGGAATTTTGCCGGTTTGCTGAACGCCTCAAGCCATTTGGCTGGCATCTGGAGCTGCTGATCCATGTTCACGAGTTCCCCGACATTAGAGAAACCCTGGGCAAATTGCCGGTTGATATTTCAGTCGGACATCTCGGTTACATGAAGACCTCAGCCGGTATTGACCACCCAGGATTTCAGGATTTTCTCGATCTTCTGCGGGATGGTCATTGCTGGGTTAAGCTGACCGGCACTTATCGTATCACTACGCTGGATCAAACACCCTATCTGGATGTCACGCCAACCGCTCAGGCACTGATCGATGCCAATCCTGATCGTCTGATTTGGGGAACAGACTGGCCGCATGTTGCGACTTATGGCTTCATGCCCAATGATGCCGATTTATTGGATCACATGTTAGACTGGACATCAGATACCGCATTACAGCAAAAAATATTTGTCAAAAACGCCGTTGAATTATTCGGCTTCTAGGGGACGCTATGTTTGCCGTTATTTTTGAAGTAGAACCAAAGCCGGAAGGCAAAGCAGAATATCTCGATATCGCAGCTGCTTTGCGCCAGGACCTGGAGAAAATGGATGGCTTTATATCCATCGAGCGTTTTGAAAGCCTAACCAATGAAGGCAAGATGCTATCACTGTCGTTCTGGCGAGACGAAGCGGCGATTACAACATGGCGTAATCAAACCAAGCACCGGCGCGCTCAAGACAAGGGCTACAACGAATTATTTGCTGATTACCGGCTACGGGTCGCTGAAGTGATGAGAGACTATACAAAAACCAATCGAGAAGAAGCGCCGCAGGATGCACTGGTTGAAAATTAAAAAGTAAGTGGGAGGCAATAAGAATGAAATATCAAAAGCTTGGAAATTCTGACATTGAAATTTCTGCTCTTGGTTTTGGCGGTAACGTGCTGACCGATTTTTTTGGTCCGGTTGATGACGGGGAGTCTCTAAAAACGCTTAATCACGCCGTTGATCTCGGCCTGACATTCATGGACACCTCAAATTCTTATGGCAATGGGGCCAATGAAGAATTGTTTGCCAGTTTAGCTGCCGAGCGTCGAGATGATATCGTGCTCTCGACCAAGTTTGGATATGAAGGTAATGTCTGCGGTACACCGGAACATGTCGCTGAGGCCTGTGACGCCAGCCTCAAACGGCTGGGTGTTGATGTAATCGATCTTTACTACCAGCATCGGGTCGACCCTGAGGTGCCGATTGAAGATACCGTCGGCGCGATGAAAAATCTGATTGCCGCTGGCAAGGTACGTTCACTTGGCCTATCAGAAGCTGCACCGGAAACCATCCGGCGGGCCCATGCAGTGCACCCGATCTCGGCTTTGCAGACGGAATATTCCCTGTGGAGCCGTTTCGCCGAAACCGAAATTCTGCCAACCTGCCAGGAACTCGGTATTACCTATGTCGGCTATTCGCCAATGGGCCGCGGTTTTTTAACCGGTGCCTTCACCGACCCCAAATCGTTGGATGAAAATGATCGCCGCCGCGGCATGCCCCGATTTGCTGAGGAAAATCTCAATCATAATTTGCAACTTGTTCAAACAGTACATGACATCGCCAAAAGCAAAAGCGTTGGCGCGGGGCAGATTGCCCTCGCCTGGATATTCGCCAGCCCCTTCGACATTGTGCCGATCCCCGGCACCCGCAGCCGCACACATGTTGCCGATAATATCAATGCTTTGAGTATTAAATTGACGGCGGATGAAAAAGCACTGTTGGACAAAACCTTTGCCATCGAAAATGTTGATGGTGCGCGCCAGCCCGAGCGCGTTTTATCTACCGTCGACAGCAGCTAATTCAAAAGCCTCGTCAGTTAAAATATAAAAACACCTTGTTGCTGTACATATATGCCGTTGCCAGTCTATGGAAACTGATTGGGAAAATTGATTATAGCTTTTGTCAAATAGCGGAGAAGAAGTGCGCCAATCGAATATAGCATTGATACAGAAACAAAGTTGGTTACGGCAAAGGCCCATCATCAAGCTCGTGGTACCTTTGCGCTCCACTTCGACTGTCTAGAACCAACTAATTTCACCGTTACCAAAATTTCGAATAATTTGACGTTGGTCAATGTTAGGCCGCCCTACAATGATATAAATGTCCTCAGAATCGCCTAATTTTACAAGATTTTTGGCGATCCCTAATCGTGAAATACGTTTGGCGACAATTGATTATTTTTAACATTCATTTGAAAACAAACTGACATTCACGTCATAAAATTAACCAGGTTAAAATTATAACCGGCACTTTCGGCCGGGAGGCTTAACCTAAACGGAGACGATACTATGAAGACATTAACCACGGGAGTATTACTCGTAGGTGCTGCGGCGTTGCTGACTGCAACAAACGTCAAAGCTGAAACAGTTATGAAATTCAGCAGTTGGGCGCCACCAACCCATCCACAGAACGCCAAAGTTTTCCCGCTTTGGGGCAAACGCATAGAAGCTGCCACCCAAGGCCGTGTTAAATGGAAAATTGAATATAAACTAGCTTCGCCACCCAAACAGTTTGAAGTTGCCCGCGATGGTATTGCTGATGCGTCCTGGATTTTCCATGGCTACAATACCCGCTACCTGGCTACTCAAGCTGTTGAAATTCCGGGTCTTGGTGCGACTGCGGAAGCTGCTTCTTATGCTTCTCAATTGGCCTTCGATAAACACCTCAACAAAGCCAATGAACACCGTGGCGTTGCTGTCGCAGCTATGTTCTCGCATGGCGATGCAGTTATCCACACCAAAAAGCAGATTAAATCGCTTGGTGATCTTAAAGGTATGAAAATTCGCGTTGCTGGTGGTGTTAGCAGCTTGGTTGGCAAACAGCTTGGCGTTGTCGCCGTGAAAGTCCCGGCACCAAAAGTTTATGAAACTCTTTCTTCTGGCGTTGCCGATGGCGTCTTTATGCCGGTTGAAACGCAAAAAACTTTCCGCCTTAAAGAAGTCGTGCCTTATGTCACGTTTATGCCGGGTGGCATGTATTACGGTAGCTTTGCCGTTATTATGAGCCCTGCATTCCTGGATAAATTGTCAGCACAAGACCGTAAAGCAGTGCTCGGCACAACCGGTACCAGCCTCGCAAAAGCCATCGGCAAAATTTGGGAGCATGGTGACGTAGTTGGTTTGGCGGATGCCAAAAAGTCCGGCAGCAAAATCCAAACTGCTGCTGGTTCAATGATGTCTGACTACAAAGGAATCACGGCAAAAATTGAAGCAAATTGGCTCAAGAAAATGGGCAAATTCAAAAATATCAATGCCCAAGCCGCTTTGGCTGATCTTCGTGCCGCTGCTAAGAACTACAAGTGAGCGACACACCTGAAATAACGGACGTTAAGTCTGGCGAGAACGCCGCAGCAAATTTGCTGCGGCGTCTCACCGACGGCACGTCTTCGGCATTTTTGTTTGCCATGATGGTGATGACCTGCATCGACGTTGTTGGACGCTATGTTTTCAACTCGCCGCTGAATGGTGCGACGGAACTCACTGAATTGTTCATGGGTATTCTTATTTTTGCCGTTCTGCCAACCGTCAGTTTCCGCGAAGAACACGTTTCCGTCGATTTAATGGATTTGTGGTTCCCGGTAAGATTGATCAACGCCCGCCAGCTACTGATCAATGCTTTGGCCACGGTTATGATGGCAACGGTTGCCTGGCGCATGTGGATTTTCGCCATGAAGGCGGTGGATTACGGCGACGCCACCGAATATTTGGCGATCCAATACGCACCAATTTATTTTTTCATTTCCCTGACATGTGCCGCTACGGCTATTGCGCTATTGCTCAATATCCCACGCTATATCAAAGGTAAGGGACCGCTTTCGCCGGGTCATGATGCAACCGTTCATGACGACCTGAAGTCAACTTAATTTCAATTATTAACCAATAGATCGGACGATCAGTGACAGTTGCTCTTATTGGATTTGCGATCCTTATTGTTCTCGTTTTTCTACGGCTACCTATAGCTTTTGCCATGGGGCTGGTTGGTGTTGCCGGCTTTGCCTATCTTAGCGGTTGGGGTCCTTCATTAGCTATGGTCGGCACGCGTTTTTCCGAAACCGCGCTGAGCTACGGCCTTTCCGTCGTGCCGATGTTTATTCTGATGGGTAATCTGGTTTCGAAAGCTGGTTTATCGGCCGAGTTGTTTGGCGCCTCACACGCCTTTCTTGGCCATCGCCGCGGAGGCCTCTCAATGGCAACGATCGTCGCCTGTGGCGGCTTTAGCGCCATCTGCGGCTCAAGCTTGGCGACGGCAGCGACAATGTCGAAAGTCGCCTATCCGGAAATGCGCCGCTATGGCTACGCCGAGAGCCTATCAACGGCTTCGATTGCCGCTGGCGGCACTTTGGGCATCTTGATTCCACCCAGCGTTATTCTGGTAATTTATGGCCTGATGACTGAAACCAGTATCCGTGAATTGTTTGCTGCCGGATTCTTACCAGGATTTTTGGGAATTTTGCTTTATCTTTGCGCCGTACAGTTTGTTGTCTGGCGCAATCCTGAGGCGGGTCCCCGCGTCGCCAAAATGAATTGGGGGGAACGCCTGCAGGCACTCAAAGGCGTTTGGGGAACCATGCTGCTGTTCATATTGGTGATCGGCGGCATCTATGGTGGTATTTTCACGCCAACGGAAGCGGCCGGCATTGGCGCCGGCGGAGCATTCTTGTTGGCCCTTGCCAGAGGCGTTAGAAGTTTCCGCGACTATTTCGATGTACTGGTTGATAGCGCCCGCACTTCGGCTATGTTATTCACCGTTTTATTTGGCGCCATGTTATTTTCTAATTTCGTCAACCGGGCCGGACTGCCCGACGGCCTATTAAACATGGTCACCGGATTTGAAGTTTCGCCGCTGGTGGTTATTTTCATTATTGTCGCGATTTACATCGTGCTCGGTTGCATCTTCGAGAGCCTCTCAATGCTATTGCTCACCATTCCGATTTTCTTCCCGGTCATTAAAGGTCTGGGTTATGCCGGCATGGGAGAAGAGGCAATCCTGGTCTGGTTTGGCATTGTCGCCGTAGTCGTCACTGAAATTAGTTTAATCACCCCACCCGTCGGATTGAACGTCTTTGTGCTGAGTGGCGTTTTAAAAGACGTTAAAACCACCACTGTGTTTAAAGGCGTCACGCCTTTTTGGTGTGTAGATATCATACGATTGATGATTTTGGTGTTCCTGCCGGGCTTGGTGATGCTGCTGCCAAATCTGCTTTACCGATAAAAGAATATCTGATGCAAAAAAACGCCACATTTTAGTCGAAATTGTGGTGTTTTTTTATTATTAGCTAGATGAACTAAAAAATTATTGGCAACCACTTGAAATACAAGCTACAAACTTAAATTAATAAAATCTAATGCCGGCAATAAAGCCGGGAGGCTTAACTAACCAGGAGACGTAAAAATGAAAAAATTGACTACGGGAGTATTACTAGCCGGAGCTGCTATTCTGAGCGGAACGGCAATTAGTCAGCCAGCATCTGCGGCTGAAGTAACGCTGAAATTTGCCAACTGGCTACCCCCCTTCCATCATTGGACTTCAACAGCCCGTCGCTTTGCCGATTCCATCGAAAAAGCATCCGGCGGCAAATTAAAAATCAATATGGATAAAGCCGCACTCGCCAAACCGCCAGGACAGTATGATCTGGTTAAAAACGGTGTACGCGACATGGTAATGCATGTGGCTGCTTACACGCCCGGCCGCTTTGTCATGTTCCGCTTCGCCGAAGTCCCGTTTGCCACTCCAAATTCTGAAACCGGCAGCGTCGGGCTTCAAAAGTGGTACACCAAGCATGGTTTCGATAAGCAGGAATTCCAAGGTACGCGGCTGGTGTCAGCTTTCGTACATGGCCCTGGCCTGCTCCACAGTAAGAAAGAAATTAAATCTCTGGCTGACATCAAGGGTGTTAAAATCCGTGTCGGCGGCGGCGGTGTGTTGATCGCTAAAAGCCTTGGCGCCGTCCCGGTTGCTATGTCGGCTACCAAAGCCCATGAAAGCTTACAGCGTGGCACGACCGATGCAGCCTTTTTCCCCTGGGAAGCCGTGCACGGATTTAAACTTTCCAAACTGGTTAAATTTCACCTCGAAATTCCGGGTGGCCTCTATACGACACCGTTTATGGTCGCCATGAACCAGAAAAAATATGACGGACTTCCGGCTTATGCCAAACGCGCTTTGGATAGTGCTGGTGGTGCTGCCGGATCGAAACTGATCGGCCAAGGCTGGGATGCTGCTGATGGTGTTGGTATGGGCGATGCCAAAGCTGTTGGCAATAAAATTCAAACCATCGATGCAGGCGAACAGAAAAAATGGGCAAAATCGATCCAAATCATCAAAGATAACTGGATCGCCAAAGCCAACAAGAAAGGCCTGAACGGAAAAGCCCTGTTGGATGAACTACTGCAAATGATGAAAGGTTAAGGCCTTTTAAATGGCAGAAAACTCCAAAGGAGCTTTCGGAAATCTGAACGAGCGGGTCACTTTGTGGCTCGCTCGAGCAGGTTCTGTGGGCCTAGCCGCCATGATGTTCCTGACACTATTTGATGTCATTGGCCGAGCCTTTGATCATCCGATTGCCGTTTCAGTTGAAGTGACAGAAATTATTATGGGTGTGATGGTTTATCTCGGTATCGGCTATACGACGTTTTTGCGTGGCCATATTCGTGTCGATATCTTAATCACCAATTTATCCGCCCGCACACAAGCCATACTCGATTTTATAACTGGCTGTATCGGCTTGCTGATCGCCGTTTTGATGTGTTGGCGCCTGTGGCTTCAGTCGATATCTCGATACGGCAATAATGACCTCACCCAAATAGCGGAAATACCTTTGTGGCCCTATGCCATCATAATGTCCACCGCCAGCATATTAATGGTCACGGCGCTATTATATCACCTCTACAATACCAGCCGTATGGCGTTTGGCATTGATGAAGCAGTCGTGCCGGAAACAGCTCCACCCATAGAATAAGCAGCTCCTCTCATGGATCCCATTACACTTTCAATTTTGATTTTTCTACTGCTATTTTTTCTGCTGGCCATTGGCCTGCCGATTGGTTTCGCCATGGCTGCTACAGGATTTCTCGGCAGTACTATGCTTATCGATTTAAATGCAGCGCTCGCCCTGCTCGGTCAGACGGCTTATGAAACGCCTATTACGTTTAATCTGAGCGTCGTGCCAATGTTTATTTTAATGGGTTATTTCGCCAGTAATTCCGGGCTCAGCGAGTCCCTGTTCCGGGCCTGCAATACTTGGCTCGGCTATCGTCCGGGTGGTCTGGCTCTGGCAACAATCGGCGGCTGTGGCGCCTTTGCCGCGGTCTGCGGCTCTAGCCTGGCAACTGCGGCGACGATGACCCAAGTCGCTCTGCCGGAAATGAACCGCTTTAAATATGACTACAGTCTAGCGACCGGTTCGATTGCGGCCGGCGGTACGATCGGCATTCTAATTCCACCGAGCGTTATTTTAGTGCTCTACGGCATTTTAACCGAAACCAATATCGGCGAACTATTTCTTGCTGGTTTCATTCCCGGCATTCTTACCATTATATTTTTTATGGGCACGATCTGGGTGGTGACAAAAATAAAACCGGAATATGGTCCGCGCGGTGAAAAAACCACTTTTATGCAGAAAATATTGGCGTTTAAAGATGTCTGGGGAACGGTCCTGCTGTTCTTGCTGGTGATCGGCGGCATTTATACTGGTATTTTCTCGCCTGAAGAAGCTGCTGGCATTGGTGCCTCTGGCGCGCTCGCCTTGGCCCTGATTGCGCGCACCATGACGTGGCCTGTCTTTATCGATTGCCTGATGGAGACCGTCCGCACAACCGCGATGATTTTCACCATTCTAATCGGCGCCATTTTGTTTAATAATTTCTTGGTGCTCAGCGCGGTGCCGGACGCCATCGGCACCTGGATTGGCGATCTGCCATTTAACGACACAGTGATAATGCTGATCATTTTATTGATCTATCTCATCATGGGCTGCGCCCTGGATTCGCTCGCCATGATTTTGCTGACCATTCCGATCTTTTTTCCCGTCGTCGCCAATCTAGGCTTCGACCCGATCTGGTTTGGCATTATCGTTGTCATGGTGGTTGAAATGGGCCTGATCACGCCACCGGTGGGAATGAATGTCTTCATAATTAAAGGTATGGCGGCTCATGTGCCGCTGAGTAAAATTTACATGGGCGTATTACCCTTTGTCATCGCACAGGTTTTGCTCATCACTTTAATCGTATTATTCCCCGAAATAGCTCTCTGGCTGCCAAGTACGATGGGCTGACGCTATAACGGCGGCGTTAACGGCTCTTTCATTGGTTTCTGCGACTATGATGCAGCAAGATTGACTGCTGCATGAGGGATAATGCAGAAACTATTTGATCCTCACTATATTGAAACTCAATTACTGGCGCTCAAAGACTGGGTTTTTACCGAAATCCTGGTGCTGAGCAGTCTTGGACAATTGATCTTTATCGTCCTGGCTTTCCTGGCGGCCTGGGCGGCCCGGCCACTAATTACATCCTGGATTAGCAAACTCGCCGAATGGAAAGAAGCTGATTTTTGGGTCACAAAGCTGGCCGAAGCTCTCGCCCTCATGGCCTTGCCGGTTGTATGGATCATACTGCAATGGATTTCTTCCCTGGTCGCCGCTTTTGCCGGCTGGCCGCATCATTTATTGACGGTAACCGTCAGTCTGTTGACCGCTTGGATCATAATCCGGCTGGCTGCCACCATGATCCGCGATAAAACCTGGTCCAAGTTGATCTCGATAACCGCCTGGACCATTGCGGCTTTAAATATTCTCAACCTGCTGGATGCGACGATTGCCTTTCTCGATAGCCTGTCGATGGATCTCGGTGAGTTGCATGTCTCAGCTCTGACCATCATCAAGGGTATGATGGCTTTGGCGGTATTGCTGTGGCTCGCACAATTTGCTTCCCGCAGTCTCGAAAAGCGGGTCAGTAAACTGCCGAATATGACGCCGTCGGTGCAGGTGCTGCTGGTCAAGCTGTTTAAGATTTTTGTTATCACCATTGCCATCATTGCCGCCATGAACAGTGTCGGTATTGATCTGACCGGTCTGGCAGTTTTCTCAGGTGCAGTTGGTGTCGGTATCGGTTTTGGTCTGCAAAAGATCTTCGCCAATCTTATTAGTGGCCTGCTGATCCTAGCAGATAAATCGATTAAGCCGGGCGATGTCATTGAAGTCGCCGGGACCTACGGCTGGGTGAATACGCTGGGTGGCCGCTACGCCTCGGTGATCACCCGGGACGGCGTTGAACATCTGATCCCGAATGAAGAGCTGATCAACCAGCGGGTTTCCAACTGGACCTTCAGTGACACCGAAATCCGTATCAAGCTGCCAATCGGTGTGGCCTATGACACCGATTTGCCCCATGCTATCGAGACCTGCATCAAAGCCGCGCAAGCTGAAGGCCGTATTCTGGCCTCACCGGAACCAGCTTGCCTGGTCAAGGGTTTTGGTGAAAGCTCAATTGACTTGGAACTGCGTATTTGGATCAGAGACCCCCATAACGGCATTTCGAATATTAAGAGCGCGGTCTTTGTCAGAGTTTGGCAGGCCTTTAAAGAAGAAGGTATTGAAATCCCCTTCCCGCAACGGGTAGTTCATCTAGCAGCAGACAGTCCAGAAACTGGCTTACCTTTGGCGCAACCTGCAGATTCTACGGCTAGTTAGAAAATAATTTCTCAACAGTTGATAGTTAACTTTTAAGTAAAGTTAAATAGCTGGCGATATTTAGCAGCAATCTCCTCCGTCCCCTCGCCTTCATCGCCATCTCCCAACTCCCGGCTATAGAGTACCACCGACATCCAGGGTTCTTGCTTATGGGCAAGGGCGATCACCGCGTGACGTGGGCCTTCATTGATCGGCAATTCTTTTTTGCCGCCGAATAGTTTTGAGAAAAAACCTATCTTCTCTTGGGTTCGTTCGGCAATCACCCAGTGGCGGATACCGGCATAGGCTGATAAGGGCTCCGACCATTGCATCCCTTCATCCTCATCATTTGATTTATTGAGGATGTGGACCTGCTCTGCATCAATCTTGTAGGTGCAGGTGCCATTGACAAATCCAAGCGGCAGCGTTGCCGGCACAATCCCTTCCGGGTTCACCTCAGTGCCGTCAAAATGTTCGGGGAAAGTTTCTTCAGTCATAGGATTTTAATAGCGGAAACCGCAATAATAGCCTAGCTAAAATGAGTTGATATAGTACTCTTCTGTCATATTTCAGTCGCAACAAATGAGCCCGCCATGCCCAAAGCCGTGTTTGAACCCCTCACCACTTTTCAAGAATACCCGGAAGAGGAAATGCAAAGCCGAGCCCAGGAGTTCTATCAGGACATCAAGCGCCGCCGCACGGTGCGAGACTACGGCAGCCGCCAAGTCCCCCGCGAAATCATCGAAGACTGCATCCGGGCAGCCGGCACGGCGCCTTCCGGCGCTAACATGCAGCCTTGGCATTTTGTCGTGGTCGAAAATCTTGAGACCAAACGCATCATCAAAAAAGCCGCAGAAAAAGAAGAGCAGGAGTTTTACCACGGCAAGGCGCCGCAAGCCTGGCTCGACGCCCTAGCTCATCTCGGCACTGACGAACACAAACCATTCTTGGAGACCGCTCCCTATTTGATTGCCGTCTTTGCGCAATCTCATTCTTTCAACGAAAACGGCGAGAAGGTGAAACACTATTACGTACCGGAATCGGCTGGGATCGCCTGCGGCTTTTTGCTGGCAGCGCTTCATCACGCCGGCCTGGTCACCCTGACCCACACGCCGAGCCCGATGGGTTTCCTAAACGAAATCCTGGAGCGGCCCAAAAACGAAAAACCCTACATGTTAATCGTTGCCGGCTATCCGGCGGCAGAACCAACTGTGCCAGTTATTACCAAAAAATCTTTGGACGAAATATCTAGTTGGAAATAACTAATCCCGACCGACTTATTATCGCCCCTAATCCCGCCCGCCAGGTGTGGTGATCACGTTCAACAGTACCGGCGTGCCGGCACGGACTTTTTCAAGCCCGCGGCGCATGGCGTCTTCAAGCTTGGCCGGATCATCGACCTGTTCGCCATAGCCACCACAGGCTTCCATGATCATTTCGTAATTGGGGCTCGGCGTCAGATCAACTAGTGGCATTTCATTAGCCTTGGCGGCTTTGCCGTCCGGATACATCACCCGGGTCGCCCGGTTGACGGCAAACCACTGGGAATTATTCATAACGATGGTCAGCGTCGGCAGGTTTTGCGCCTTGGCGACAAAATGCGCCGGTGTCGGCCCGCCAAACATGTAGGAGCCATCACCAACCAATAGAATAACATCCCGGTCCGGGGCCGCCAGTTTGGCGCCTAAAGCTGAACCCAAGCCATGACCCAGGCCACCCGCTTGCCCGCCACTGACGATGCTACCGGGAACTTTATAATCGACATGGTCAATATTGACGCCAAGCTCGCTGACAATGATGGAGTCATCAGCCTTAATTTTGTTCAGACATGCTGCCACCCAGGGTGCCAGGATCGGAGAATGTCCTGCCGCATCAGCCATGACTTTTTGCTTATCAGCCATTTGTTGATCATGGCTTGCCGTGATCTCAGCGGCGCGAGTTTTGATGGCGTCAGCATTCGGATCAAGGTGAGAAGCCAGCGCCTCACCGATGAGTTCCAGGCTTTGCACCGGCTCACCGGAAATGGCGATATCCATCTCAAACCCGCGATGAACAAAACCAGCGTAATGCGGGTCGGGTGACAGATGAATGAGTTTGGCCGCCGCATCCGGCCCGACATTTCGGGGTATCCACGGCACCGCACTTTCAACGACCAGCACCAGATCGGCATCAGGCAGATATTTACCGACAGCAAAACCGAGATTCATCGGATGATCACTCAACAGGCTTGGCCCACCGACCTGCACGACCGGCAAAGCATATTTCTCTGCCAAGGCGCCTAAAGTATCTGCTGCCCCCGGTCGAGAGCCAAAACCACCGGTAATAATCAACGGTTTTTCAGCGGCTGCAATCATCTCGGCAGCCTGCTCAATCACTTCGGCTGACGGCACGGCGGCGGCATTTCCGAGGGCGCGTTCTCTCGGCAGTTTTCTCTCACCACTCACCGTGTGACCTAGCACTTCCCGCGGCAAGGTAAGATACACCGGTCCGCGCGGCTCAGACATGGCAATATCCAACGCCCGGCCAACAATGGTCTCGACCGGCTGCCCTTCGCGCAGTTCATAATCCCACTTCACATGTTCACGCAGCATGCCGCCCTGATCGAAATTTTCCTGCCCCCAATGGATACCAATATTGCGTGACCCAATATCACCGCTTTCGGTCAAAGGCGTGCGGCCGGCCATCAATAATACCGGCACATTATCGCGCGACGCATTCATCACGCCGCAAATGGTATTGGCAGTACCGACGGTAACGTGAACCATCACTCCGGCAGGCTTGCCGGACAGCCGGTAATAGCCCTCGGCCATCGACATCGCGACATTTTCATGCGGTACGGTAATAAATTGGGGGATTTTCTCACCAGCTTGGGAGGCCGCGACCAGGGCCTCGATGATAGGTGCGAAATCAGTACCACCATTGGCAAAGACATATTCGATGCCGTTATCCATCAGCGCTGCCAGGAAAACCTCTGCTACCGACTTTTGATCCACGCTTGCTTCTACCGCCTTATCCATGTCCTGGTCCCCGCAAAATTATTCCAAACTAGTAAATTTTGTTGATTTTAACTGGAAAAGCCTGATCGTCCAGTGCATAGACTATCATGATAACAACCGATTTAAGCTGGATTTCGATTTGCCCCTAGAACCCATTCATCGGCCAGTCCCTGGAATTAAAGCGATTTTTGCTGATTACGAGCTCATTCATCTCAGCAATGCCGTCATCGCTTTTCTATTTGCCGCTTCGGCGCCGATTGCCATCGTTTTGGCCGTCGGCACCTCGGGTGGACTGACCGAGGCGGAAATGGCCTCCTGGGTGTTTGGCGGCATCGCGCTCAATGGGTTAATGGGTATCATTATTTCGGTTGTTTACCGTCAACCCCTGGCGTTTTTTTGGACCATCTCCGGTACGGTACTGGTCGGACCGGCGCTGCAGCATTCCAGTTTCCCTGAAGTCATCGGCGCTTTTCTGGGTACGGGTGTCTTGCTGCTGGTGCTGGGTCTCAGCGGCTGGATCAAGCGCATTATGGCGGCAATGCCGATGCCGATTATCATGGCCATGGTGGCCGGTGTTTTTCTGGAATTTGGCCTAAACTGGATTAAGGCCTTAGGCAGCGATCCTTGGGTGGCCGGTTCGATGACGGTTGCATTTATTTTGTTGTCGTTTAACGCGGGCATTGCCAAACGCTTTCCGCCGATGATCGGGGTTTTGATAGTTGGCATCATCGCCGTCACCCTAGCCGGCACCTTTAGCCCTGCCACCGATCTGGAATACGCCATTATCACGCCCACGATCATCCGGCCTGAGTTTTCATGGATGACCATGGTTGAGCTGGTGGTGCCAATCGCTGTGACGGTGCTGGCCGCGCAAAATGCGCAAGGCATCGTTATTTTGCGCAATGTCGGCCATAACCCGCCGACCAATCTGATCACCGCGGCCTGCGGCGGCGCCTCAATCATCACGGCATTTTTTGGCACTGTCTCAACCTGCCTGACCGGACCGGTCAATGCCATTTTGTCGAGCGGCGGCAAATTGGAAAGGCAATATATCGCGGCCGTTATTATCGGCGTTTTCGCTTTCCTGTTTGGCCTGCACGCACCGCTGATGACCAAACTACTGCTGGCAATGCCGGCGTCTTTTATCGCCACGCTCGCAGGCCTCGCCCTCATCCGCGTCTTGCAAAGCGCCTTTGTGGTTTCGTTCGGCGGCAGCTTTACCCTCGGCGCCGTAGTGTGCTTTTTGGTAACTCTTGCTGATCAATCGATCTTCAACATCGGCGCACCGTTCTGGGGCCTGGCCTTCGGCGTGGCTACGTCCTGGCTGTTGGAGAAAAAGGATTTTGAGAGCTAGGCCTATTTTATTAACGGCCATTCGTGTTCCGCCACATCAAAAACCACGCCATTAATGTCTTTAAATTTTTTTTCGACGTGGACGCCTGGGAAATCTGGCAGCGTCATAAAATACTCGCCGCCTGCTTCTTCGATCTTTCGTCTGGTTTCGCCTTCATCTTCAACAACGAATCCAAAATGATGCAGTCCAGCCCAATCTCGTCCATTTAAGGCACCACTTTCACCCTCGGGGAATCTTAACAATGTAAGATTCATAACTCCATCTGATAAGCTTACCGCATCTCCGATGGGCGCTTCGGTTTCGGACACCCGTTCCATGCCAAAAACGCTTTCATAAAACTGGGCCGCTTTTTCCAAATCGGGAACCTGTACGGCAAGATGACGTAGTTTGGACATGAATTTTCTCCCTACTCCCCTTCAACCCGGTGGATATTGTCAGCATTATTAGAGGCTAGAATTTGCCGGGCTTTGGTTTGATCGTTATCGTCATCGGCCCTGATCCAGAGAATGACACTGCCGGCATCCAGCGCGCGGGCAAAGTCTTCGGCCTCAGGTACGGCCAAAACTTCTTCCAGCACTTCCTTGGCAGCCAGCCCGCTGACCGCCGCACCGATAACACCGGCAATCGCGCCGGCGACCGGTCCACCAGCAAGAAAAATACCACCAGACGCCGCCAGGGGTCCTAAGATTTTATATTCACCCACCAGGGCCGTCACCGTGTTCTGCCAGGTCGTGCCGCTACGTTCCAGAATATCCAGAGAATCATGTGAGCTTAATAAGCTGAGGTCAGAGCGCTCGAAGCCGGCTGCCAAGAGATCTGCGACAGCTTTTTCCAGCTCTTCTTTGCTGGCAAAAAGGCCGACGATTTCCGGCCCAGTAGTCGTGTTTGCCATCACCTATCCTCCTGCCTGAAATTACGTAGCTATTATAGCGTTAAATTTTACACGCGCCTCAAAAACCTTGAACAGTTTCCGTGACAAGTTCATCAACGACGGCTTGGAAGGCTTGTTGCTCATCACCGGAAGCCTCTTTAGTTTTCTCAAAAGTTGCCAATTGCCGGTGAGCGCTGGTACCGGCTTCAATAATAGCGCGCGCATGATGAACTTCGGCGACACAATCCAATGCCTCAGCGTCTTCCTGAATCAGCTCGATAAGTTCTTCCAGCAATTCACCAAAGGGCACGACCGCTCCTTTGCCAAAATCGACCATACCTTCATCAATGCCATAGCGCTGCGCCCGCCAGCGGTTCTCGCTGATCAGCATATTGGTATAAGTGCGCCATTTCTGATTACCGCGGCGCAGCCGGTAGAGCATGCGGATAATACAGACATAGATCGCCGCCAGACAGACCGCATCATCGATCCGCGTGCAGACATCGGTAGCGCGCATTTCAAGCGTCGGGAACGTGGCGCTGGGCCGGACATCCCACCACAACATGGTGGCATCCTTTATCAGACCGGCCTCAATCAGTACGGCAACATGGCGGCTGTATTCGCCGTAGGATTCAAAGCGTTCCGGCAGACCTGAGCGCGGCAGTTCATCGAACACACAAAGTCGGTAGGATTTAAGCCCGGTTTGTTCGCCCCGCCAAAAGGGTGAAGAACTCGAAAGCGCCAGCAAATGCGGCAGAAAATAAGCCACCTGGTTCATCATTTCGATCCGCATCTCGTCGTCTTCGACACCGACATGGACATGCATTCCACTGATCAACAAGCGCCGCGCCACCGCCTGCATATTTTCAGCCAGGAAATTATAGCGTTCTTTATCTGTATGGTATTGGGTTTCCCAGGTCGCAAAGGGATGGGTCGAGGCAGCGATTGGCGCTAGGTCATACTCGCCCATAATTTCAGCAATAATCGAACGCAAACCGACCAACTCCTGACGGACTTCTTTGATCGTGCCGCAGACACTGGTCGCCACCTCGATCTGTGATTTCATGAACTCCGGCTTCACCAGGTTTTTAAGGCGCTCGGAGCATTTGCTGAAAGCTTCATCCGGCGGCTCGGCGAGATCGCGGGTGACCGGATCAATGATCAGATATTCTTCTTCGACCCCGATGGTCAGAGAGGGTTCTGAAAACGGCATCTAAAAATGCTCCACCTTGTGCAAATCATCGATACTCAAAATATCGCGTAAAACTTCACTCAAAATCTCTGCCCAGTATTCAGCGCCGCTGGGGGTTGCGACCAGATCCTGCCTAATTTCAACGGCACAATGGGGCAGACCAGCGCCGCCCGCATGCATATCCAGCGAAAACGCAATATCTTTGCCAGAATATGGCTGATTATTGCCAACGTGAAAACCTTCACCATGATCCCTGAGCTTTTGAATAAGCGGCTCGGCCATACGCGGGTCACGATTCCACAACACGCCGATATGCCAGAGCCGGTCCTCACCTTTCATTGAGGGCGTAAAGGTATGGACCGAAAACACCGCCGGCGGCAGACCGTTCCGCCAAAGATGTGCGATGGCATCAGTAATGGCATGATGATAGGGCCAGAAAAACTGATCAGTACGGGCAATTTGCTCAGCTTCGGACAAATCCTGATTACCGGGAATGATTATATCGTCACTGGCGTCAGGAATGCCGGTTGGGTCACCGGGCTGGCGGTTATTGTCAATCAACAGACGCGAATAGCCGGCTAATACCGCCATGCAGTTCAAATCATTGGCCAGCCGCCGGGCGACATCGGCAGCACCAATGTCCCAGCCAACATGTAAATTTATCGTCTCTTCGTCTAGGCCAAGATTGTTCATCGCCTCGGGTACCGCTTTGCTGGCATGATCACAAATCAGCAGCATCGGCTTTTCTGAGGAAGGATTAAGCAGTTCAAATGGCTCAGGATCACCCGGCCCGATCAGCGCGTTTGTCTGCGAAATATTATTTTCTTTGTCCATGGTAAAAATATAAAGAATTAAAACGCCGGATAAAGCGCTTTGTCCTTCACTATTCAGGAAACATTTTGGTTCTAAGCCGGCACCGGCGGAGCTGGAATCGGCGGCTGGATTGCTTCATACGCCTTGCCGATGGCCAGCAATTTGGCATCGTGGCCAAATGGACCATCAAGTCCGATCGCTGCCGGAAGTCCCGCTGGCGTAAGACCAGCCGTGATGGTGAGCCCCGGACTGCCGCCGATACTGGCTGGCTGGACGTTGTGGCTCGAGGCGGCAAAGTCCGAAATTTCCTGCCCCTTGTGCATATGAGTCCCCGGTTCCTGCAGCTTAAACGGCAATATGAGCGTTGCTGGAAAAATCAGAGCGTCGAGGCGATTGGCTTGGAAACAATCTTCATAAGCCGATTGCAGGGCCGGGCGCAGCTCATCAATAGAGGTGCGATAGTCGGTTTCGGAAATCGCTTCAGCGCCGCGCAGACTTTCGAGACGGGCGCCAAGGCCGCTGGCGGCGATGTTACCGAACACCTCATCCAAGGTTACCCCCGATCCACCTTCTTTAAGGTAGCGCGGCAAAGCACGGATAATTTCATACATGGCGATGCCCTGCCCCGCCGCACCAATGAGATTTTCCAGATCGGGTATTGTTACTTCAACGATTTCCGTCCCGGCGGTGCTCAGCCGCTCAATTTCACATTCGAATATGGTAAGAATATCTGTATCTGCATCGGTGCAGAAAAAATCCCGGTCAATGCCCAGCCTAAGCTTGTCTAACTCGGCGACTGGTGATTGGCTTTCGCCGGTAATAACTCCATCAAGCAGCGCCAGATCACTGACGCTCCGGGCCATCGGACCAATGGTATCGCGGGTCCAGGAAATCGGCACCACGCCGGTCTGTTCATAACGCCCAATACTTGGCCTCAGTCCGGCGAGGCCACACCAAGCGGCTGGATTTCGCACACTGCCGCCGGTGTCACTGCCCAGTCCCGCCGGCGCAAGATGAGCGGCAATGGCGGCGGCACTCCCGGTTGAACTGCCGGCGGGTGAGCGCTCCAGATCGTAGGGATTGCGGGCAGCGCCATGGGCGCCATAGATAGTCTCGCTGCCGTCATCGGGTTTGCTTATACCCGGACTAAAAGCCAATTCATGCATATTGGCTTTGGCCATGACAATCGCCCCAGCGTCACGCAAGGCCTGCACGACCGGTGCGTCTTGGCCGGGAAAATGACCGGCCAATGCCGGCGTCGCTGCAGTCGTGGCAAATCCGGCAACATCAATATTATCTTTCACGACTAACGGCAGGCCATGCAAGGGGCCCAACGGGCCTCCTGCCGCCCGCTTTTCATCCGCTGCCTGAGCCGCCGCCAGAAAATCATCGGCCTTAAAATTCACCAGCGCATTGACGGTCCGCCAGTGCTGTTCCCGTTCTACCAACGCTTCAGCCAGTGCCGTCGTAGTAATTTCTCCAGCGGCAATGGCAGAGACCGCCTCAACCGCAGTGAGTGATGTCAGTTCGATAGTCCCCTCCTTCGTCTTAGCTTAAGCGTAGCCGCAAGACACACACTTCACAAGAAGCGCCGGTCGTTTCTTGTATTTTGGTGACAATTTACTTTTAACCGGATTAGCCTAATGGTTGGCATTTCGTCAAATCGATTTAAGATGACGGGGGGCAATCGACCACAACAACAGGAAAAGAAAATATGACAAATCATATTTACACACCGAGTTCAGACGAACTGCAAAGCCGTGTCGCGCGTTTTGACGATCTACGGCAAATGTCGACCTTCGAGGAATTGGAGTGGGTCGGCCAGGAAGTTATGGATATCATGTTCGCCCGTAAATTGATGCCGGTTATTCTCGACGATGATGCAAATTTATTTGGCGACAGCTCCCCGATTATCGGCGCTGCCGGCACGACCATGTTCATATCCAAAATGCCGCCGGGACAGGGCCCGTGTCTTCACTCCCACAACTCGACTTACGAAACGTTCATCGTGCTAGAGGGGTCAATTGAGTATTCTGTTGGCGACCCCATAGAGCACCAGGTAACACTGGGCAAATGGGATACATTTTCGTGCCCGCCAGGTGTTTATCGTGCCTTCAAAAATGTGGGCGACAGTGAAGCTGTGCAATTGACCGTCATTACTGGTTTGGAAAAAGGCCACAACGACAATTCGGTGGCGGCATCGGTGGAGCAGGATCTGAAAAACCGTTTCGGCGACGAGGTAGTCGACGCTTTCCGGTCAAAACTGACCTTCGATCCGCCGATTAATCGTTAATAATTTACCACAAAGGTACGAAGCTCACGTAGAACTATGGGGACAAGTTGAGAGCCTGTACGTGAGTTGCCCCAGTCTAATCCAGAAGGCAACATTGCAGACGTACTGGATTCTAGTGGGTTTCTACAAATTATAAGAATAGTTGCGAAAGTAATAATTCAAATACTAGAAAACTATTTAGAATAAATAGGAGGTGGTGTGTAGAATAATAGCTTCCTACACGTCATAAACACTTCCGTAGTTGAGGAATTCTGTTGAAAATTTTGCATTCATAGCCATTTATTTTTTATGGATAAAGAAAGCTTTTCTCCGGAATTAAGTACTCTTAGTGAGTTATTTGAGGGAAATGATGAGTTATATCAACTCGTCTTGGATTCCATACCTTCGCGCGTTTTTTGGAAAGATCTAGATTTGGTTTATCTTGGTTGTAACAGCGCCTTCGCCCATGATGCTGGATTATCGGGTCCGGCAGATATAATCGGGAAAAAAGACAGCGAACTGCCTTGGAATCACCTCGCTGATCAATTTAACGCCGATGATCGTAAAGTAATCCTAAGCGGTACCCCAAAAATAAATTTTGAGGAAAACCATATAACAGCGGACGGTTCAATCAGCTGGGTTGAAACCAGTAAAATTCCGCTCAAGGATGAAACTGGAAATGTCATTGGTATTATGGGCAGTTATCAAGACATTACGGGGCGCAAGCGATCAGAATTAGAACTCAAGCAGAGTGAATCTAGGTTCAGGGACTTCGTAGAAGCGGCAGCCGACCGGTTTTGGGAAACCGATAAGGAATTTCGTTATAAATTTGTTGGCCAGCCGACGAAAGATCTTACTCTCTCCGAGGATAAACTGATTGGCAAAAAACCTTGGGAAGTTGATGGCGTGAGATCTGAACACTGGGATAATCTAGAGGAAATGTTTTCGCGCCATGAAGCGATAAAAGAATTTCACTATGATTGGTTGGATAACGACGGGGTAACTCGACACCTGCACATGTCCGCCGTTCCATATTTTGACGACAATGAGAAATTTTCAGGTTATCGCGGTACGATATCCGATCGGACTGATGAAGTCCAAGCCAGGCTGCAGGCAACGGATCAAGAAAAACGATTTTTTGATACGATTGAAAATCTTTCCCTAAGCATCAGCCTATATGACGACCACGACCAGCTCGTCATGTGTAATTCCAAAATGAAAAAGGAATTATCTCCCATAGCAAATCTCCTTTCGCCAGGCACTTCAATTGAAACGATCGTTCGCGCCATAGAAAAAGATGTTCTGATTCCAGAAGAAAATAGGGATGCTGAAGCGTGGGTGCAAAAAACGTTGGAAGAGCATCGCCTGGCTGGAGATGCAGGGGAACAGCTGATGGGGGATGGTCACTGGTCACAAGTTAGCAGAATCCGCACTCACGATGGTGGCACGTTAATCTTGAGGAACGATGTCACTGATCAGAAAAAGGCCGAAAGGGAGCTTAAAAAAGCCTATGAGGAGTTGGAAAACCGGGTCGAAGAGCGAACCCGTGAGTTGCGTGAAAGAGAGTTGCGGTTCAAGGATTTCGCCAACTCTGCCGCCGACAGATTTTGGGAAACAAATTCTGAGCACCGCTATGTTGAAGTATCTGATCCGGTAAAGGGACTAACCAGGCCGGCAAAAGATGTTCATGGAAAAACGCCAATGGAAAACTTTGAAGGCCAGCTTCAAGGAAACGAACTCGAAAAACTTAGCTCTTTCTTCGAAGAGCAAAAATCATTCCGGAACTTTCCAATCACCTGGGATCTCGACGGAGTCATTGTTCATGGTGTTGTTACCGGAATACCATTTTATAGCGAAGATGGTGAATTCAAGGGATTTCGTGGAACTACGACAGACGTAACCGCCGAAGTCTTGGCGCGGCAAAAGGCGAACGAATTACAAAATCGATTTACGAATGCTATCGATAACTTGAATGAAGGATTTATCCTCTGGGATTCCGATGATCGATTGGTGACCTGCAACAGCCATTTCAAAAAAATGTACCCTGAAATTTCAGATAAGTTTGTACAGGGCGTCAAGCATGAAGAAGTTATTCAAGAACTTGCCCCAATTTATCTGGGCTTAGAAGAAACTAACCAAAAATCACTAAAAAAATGGGTGGCTGAGCGACAATTAAATCATTCCATGCCAAAAAGTGAAACAGAGTTTTCTGTTCACGGCAAATGGATTAGGGTCTCAAAACAAAAATTGCCGAACGGCGATATTGTTGCCATTCACACTGATGTCACCGACTACAAAAATCGCGAAGCGGAACTTTGGGCGGCGAAAGAAAAAGCGGAAATCGCCGACCGGTCCAAATCAGAATTTTTGGCCAATATGAGTCATGAACTCCGGACACCGCTTAACGCCATCATCGGATTTTCCGACATTTTCAAAGATGAAATCTTCGGTCCACTTGGAGACAAAAATTATGCAGAATACGCCAAGGATATAAATAATTCGGGACGTCACTTGCTTGATATGATCAACGATATACTTGATGTATCCGTTATTGAGGACGGCACTATGGAGTTGGTGGATATCGAGGTTGATATTGCGGAAACAACGGAATCTGTCATCCAGCTAGTCGAACCCAGTAGGGCCGGCAAAGAGATCACGATAAAAAATCACATCAATGACAATACACCGAGAATTACTGGTGATGGACGAAGAATAAAACAGATTTTAAGTAATCTGTTGTCGAACGCAGTAAAATATACCGGTCAGAACGGCACGATCGATGTCAACGCAGACATTCAAGAAGATGGCAGTTTGAATATTAAAATTGCCGATTCAGGAATCGGTATGGATGAAAATGGACTTGAAATCGCCTTAAAAAAATTTGGCCAGGTTGACGGTGATTTAACGAGAGAACAAGAAGGCGCTGGATTGGGGCTGCCGTTAACCAAGGGGTTGGTAGAAGCCCACGAAGGTACCTTAACCATCAAAAGCAGCCTAGGCCACGGAACAACAGTTAATGTTCATTTTCCCAAAAAACGAGTAGCTGGTAGCCGCTAAATTATGCCGTCCCGCTGCCAGGCAGCGATCTGATCGGCGTCAAATCCGCAGTCCTGCAATATTTCGACCGTATGCTGTCCGAGTTCTGGAGCAGGTCCCAACGCTGCGCCGTTGGAATTGGTTAGGAAGGGCGTGCCGGTCATTGTCAGCACAGTGTCGGGAAGGTCAGGCTCAAGGCTGCTTGGCAGCGGCGGATGGGCCAGGATTTCCCGTTCTTGTAATTGCGGATCAGCGAGTGCAGCCGGCAAATCACGAACTATCGAACAGGGTACGCCAACAGCTTCAAGGTGCTGGGCCCAGTGATCGCTTTCGGCAGTTTCAAAAACCGCGGCGATCTCAGCTACGGTGGCAGGCTGTTCAAGACCGAGGACGTCATACAGCGCCGTAATCTGTGATGGTTTCAAGGCAACGACAGCCAGTGCACCATCACTCGTCAGATAAGTTGTATCTGTAACCATCCGCGCCGCCGACATATTGCCGAGCCGCTCAGGCTGAACACCGGACTGGTAGTATTCGTTAATCTGCATCGACATTTGAGACAGCGCCGTATCCATCATGGCTAAATCAATATGGCTGCCCTCGCCGGTGCGTTGCGCCTTCACCAAGCCGCTTGAAATTGCAAAAGCCGCGACGTAGCCGGTCGGGATGTCGACGGCAAAGAAACCGGCGCGCAAGGGATCACTATCCGGCCAGCCGGTAACCGACATCATACCGGATTCGGCTTGAATGGCGCCGTCGTAGGCGGGCCGCCCGGACTTTGGCCCGGCTTGCCCGTACCCGCTGATCGAGCAGTAGACCAAGGCTGGGTTTTCGGCCATCAGCGTCTCAGCGTCCAAACCCAATCCTGCCATCACACCGGGGCGAAAATTTTCAACCACAACATCGGCCCAGGCGATCAACGGCACCAGAATTTCACGCGCCGCTTCAGCCTTTAAATCCAGAGTCAGGCTGCGTTTGCCGGTATTAAAGGAAAGAAATCCGGCTGAGGTGCCGTGATTGCTGTAGGGCGGCTCCGACATTGTCGTCCGCATCATGTCGCCTTCCCCCGGGCGCTCGATCTTGATGACATCGGCGCCTTGCAGGGTTAACTGCAAGGTTGCAAACGGCCCGGCCACAACTTGAGTGAAATCCAGGACGTTTATATTTTCAAGCATACCTGCCGACATCGAACCCACCCGTTTGGTTATTTGCTGAGCTCTATACTTTACAAAAAAACCGGCAAGGCAATATTAAATATGCGCTTAAATTCTTAAGGATGAAGCTGTTATTTGTTTGTACGGCTGGGTTTAGACACTGAAAGATACGGTATAGCGTCGAAGGGAATTGTGGCCTTCCCATACTTTCCAATCCACTCGCGTGCGAGTTTTCGTGCTTTTTTAATTTGAGCAATATTCAGCATTCTTTTAACTTTTTTTAGATTTCTTTTTGCAGATTCGTCATCCTGTGAGGCAGCTATGGCCCACCACATATAAGCAATCGTGGGACTTTTTTTGACGCCATTTCCTACGATATACATTAAGCCTAAATTATACTGAGCGGTGATATTTCCACCTTCTGCACCCATCTTGAACCATTGGATTGCTTTTTTATAGTCTTGATTAACACCGAGGCCATTAGCATACATTACAGCGAGATTTGTTTGGGCTCCGACATGACCATATTGAGCTGTTCGTTTGAACCACTTGACCGCCGTCTTATAGTCCGAAGGTACTCCCTTTCCCTTGGCATAGCTTAAACCCAGATTGTAGGCTGCTCCAACGTCACCCTGTTCGGCGGCTAAATTCAACCACTTAAATGCCGTTTTAAGGTCTTGGGCGACACCTTGCCCTTTCTCGTACATCATTCCCAAATTGTACTGAGCAGCAGTATTTCCCTGCTGAGCGGAATAAGTGTACCACTGAATTGCTTTACTAAAATTTTGTGAGACGCCTAGACCATGCCGGTACATTAAACCTAAATTGAATTGAGCTTTTGCATGACCTTGTTCGGCAAGTGGCCTCCATTCTTTAATTGCGGTTCCAAAGTAGCCTTTCTCATAAGAAAACAGGCCTCTTTCAAATTTTGCTGAAGCTGTGGGACCACCAAGAGGACTCCTTTCCTCCAACGCTGGGGCAAAGTTTACCTTCTCGTATGTAATTTTTGTCACCTGCAAATCCGCAGAAAAAGTAGGACCAGCAAACACAATCAACGGAATTAGGAGGAAATTCAGACTTCGCATATGAATTCTCCACAAAATGCTTAGCACCTTGAATACTATAATAGGTTAAGGTTGATTGTGGAATAAATTTCAGGAGTGAAATTTTGAATTAATGGTAGGCACGACAGGATTCGAACCTGTGACCGTCCGCTTAAAAGGCGGATGCTCTACCGACTGAGCTACGTGCCCCCAAAATTTGACCAGAAGAGCCAAAACGCTGTCCAAATGGGAAGTGACAACGATTTACACTTGATTGATGGGGCGCAACATAAGCAGACGGACCTGCTTGGTCAATACTAGATTTTGCTTAAAATCTAAGAAATTCCGCTTAGTTTCCCGAAAACTTTTCGAGCAACTTTTCCCGCACATTGCCCGCAACAAAATGAGTGATATCTCCACCCATCGAGCCGATTTCTTTGACCAAGGCCGAAGAAATAAACTGGTGCTTTTCCGAAGCCGTTAAAAACACCGTCTCGATATCCGGGTTAAGTTTCCGGTTCATGCCGGTCATTTGAAATTCATATTCAAAATCGGACACTGCGCGCAAACCCCGAACAATCAGCGAAGCCCCGCAAGAAACCGCAAAATCGGTCAACAAGCCTTCAAAAGGCTGCACGGAAACCCGCTCACCGGCGCCATCGGGCAGCAGTGATATTTCTTGCTCAACCATGGCGACGCGCTCTTCCAAAGAAAATAATGGCCCTTTACCGGCATTGATGGCTACGCCGATGATGAGCTGATCGACCACGCGAGTGGCGCGGGAAATAATGTCCATATGGCCGTTGGTCACGGGGTCGAATGTACCGGGGTAAATACCAGTGCGAGGCATACGAGGTCCTTTATATTAGCTTTTCCGACTATTCTTCTTCGTCGGTTGGAGTATCTGTTGGATTTTCAGCAGATTCAACCTCTTCTGCAACTTCTTCAGCTGGAACCTCGCCCTCCTCTGCGTCCTCAACATCACGGAAGCGGGTGACCGAGACGACCCGTTCTTCGTCGGCAACTTTAAAGAGTGTCACGCCGCGTGATGCCCGACCGGTAAAGCTGATGCCGTCAACCGGCATGCGGATAAGCTGGCCGCCATCAGAGACCATTACCAGCTGATCAGTATCGACCACCGGCAGGGTGGAAATCACCTGAGTCGGGTCTTCCTTGCCACGCTTGACGTCCATGCTGTCGATGCCTTTACCGCCGCGTTTGGAAATGCGGTAGCCATAGGCGGAAGAACGCTTGCCGAAACCGTCTTCGGTGACGGTGAGGATAAACTCCTCCTCTGCCGCCATTTCCTGGAACAAATCCTGCTCAAGCTGGGCCGCCAGGGCTTCGTCATTGGCTTTATCTTCATCCCGGTCGGTGTAGTCGCCGCCAATCAAGCGACGCGAGGCATTGACCGATTTCAGATACTCATCGCGCTCAGCGACCTCGACTTTGATATGTTTGAGACCAGACATGGCGATTACTTCGTCGCCGTCAGCGAGTTTAATTCCACGCACACCGGTCGAATTGCGGCTGGCGAAAACGCGGACATCGGAGACTGGAAAGCGGATACATTTGCCTTTGCGGGTGGCCAGGAAAACATTGTGATCTTCTTCAAACACCCGCACCCGCACCAAATGATCACCTTCGTCGAGCTTCATGGCGATCTTGCCGTTAGCGTTCACATTGGTGAAGTCGGAAAGTTTGTTCCGCCTGACGCCGCCTGACGCAGTTGCGAACATGACGTAAAGATCATCCCAGCTCTCTTCATCTTCTGGCAGCGCCATCACGGTGGTAATGGTTTCGCCTTCATCCAGCGGCAAGACATTGATCAGCGCCTTGCCCTTCGCCTGCGGCGTACCTTGCGGTAATTTGTAGACCTTGAGCTTGTAGACAATACCGGTCGAGGAGAAAAACAGCATCGGCTGATGGGTATTGGCGACAAACACCTGAGAAACAAAATCCTCATCCTTGGTGCTCATGCCGGCCCGGCCTTTGCCGCCCCGGTTCTGCGCCCGGTAGGTCGAGAGCGGCACGCGTTTGATATAGCCGCTGTCACTGACCGTGACGACCATATCCTCACGCTGTATCAGATCCTCAATATCGCCTTCAAACTCGGCTTCTTCGATAGTGGTCCGGCGCTCATTGCCGAACAATTCCTTCATGCGCAGCAACTCGTTGACCAGAATTTCGAATAATAATTTTTTGTCGCCAAGAATTTTGAGATATTCCTCGATCTTGGCGCAGAGCTCTTTGAGATCGGTGGCAATCTTGTCGCGTTCCAACCCGGTTAAACGCTGCAAGCGCATCTCAAGGATGGCTTTGGCTTGCTCAGCCGACAATTTGTATTTGCCATCAACAACCTGGTGCTCGGGATCATCGATCAGCTTAATCAAAGGCTCGATGGCGCCAGCTGGCCAGGCTTTGGCCATCAGTTTGGTTTTGGCCTCATCGGCATCTTTGGCTTTGCGGATCAACTCGATCACCGGATCAAGGTTTTCAACCGCCACCGCCAAGCCAGCCATGATATGCGCCCGGTCACGGGCCTTGCCGAGTTCGTAGGCTGTGCGGCGGGTAATCACTTCTTCCCGGAAATCAACAAAGGCCACCAGGATTTGCTTGAGGTTCATCTGCTCCGGCTTACCGCCATTGAGCGCCAGCATATTAACGCCGAAGCTGGTTTGCAGTGGGGTGAATTTGAATAATTGATTGAGCACGACTTCGGCCATGGCATCACGTTTAATCTCGACGACGACGCGCACGCCATGACGGTCAGACTCGTCACGCAGATCAGAGATACCTTCTATCTTCTTATCGCGCACACATTCGGCCATAATCTCGATCATGCGGGATTTATTGATCTGATACGGCACTTCGGTGATGATAATGGCTTCACGGTCTTTACCGAATGGTTCAATATGAGTGCGCCCCCGCATCCTGACCGAACCGCGGCCCGTATGAAACGCCTGCATGGCGCCGGTACGCCCGAGAATAATGCCGCCAGTCGGAAAATCAGGCGCCGGAATGTATTTTTCAATCAGCTCATCAATACCGATATCGGGATTATCAATGACCGCACAGCAGGCATCGATCACTTCACCCAGATTATGGGGTGGGATATTGGTCGCCATGCCGACGGCGATGCCACCAGCGCCATTGACCAGCAAATTTGGGAACTCAGCCGGCAACACGGTCGGCTCGCGTACGCTGTCGTCATAGTTTGGCTGGAAATCAACAGTGTCTTTGTCGATATCTTCAATTAGCGAATGAGCCGAGCGTGCCAAACGGGCCTCGGTATACCGCATCGCCGCCGCCCGGTCGCCATCCATTGAGCCGAAATTACCCTGGCCTTGGATCAGCGGCAGGCGCAGCGAGAAATCCTGCGCCATACGGACCAGAGAGTCATAGATCGCAGTATCACCATGAGGGTGATATTTACCCATGACATCACCGACGATGCGGGCTGATTTGCGGAACGGCCGGTTATAGTCGTAGCCACCTTCTTTCATGGCATAGATGATGCGCCGATGCACCGGCTTGAGACCGTCCCTGACATCCGGCAGCGCCCGGCTGACGATCACGCTCATGGCGTAATCGAGATACGAGCTCTTCATCTCATCTTCGATACGAACCGGTGTTATATCAAAATCAGACGGTGGCCCGCCCTCACTATCGTCTTGCGGCGGGTCTTGAGGAGGGAGATCATCAGGTGGTGGGGTCAAGGCATGTTCCGTTCAATTTATGAGCATTTTGAGCCTAAAAAAGCGGCCAAAATACGGGTGATATTTATCCTCTATTTATAGCAAATCACCCCCCTTTTCACAATCAAATCAAGGGGTTTTTTAGCAGATAATTTATGATGTAAACTATTGATATCATTGAATTATATTTTGCTGAGTTGGTAGGCACAGGGGATTTACAATTTGGCCTGTAAAAACACCTGAAAGGGGCGTTTTTTTCACCGAATCAGCGGGTTTTTTCCCTGCTCCCGAATTTGAACCACTTTCCGTATATTCATCAGCGCTGCAGTGGTGAAATTATTCCAATGGAAATATAATTAGGATATAATCCGGTTCGATCACCTTGCCATCTTAGAGACTTCATCTGCCTATGAAAAATGAACAGGATTTAGAAAATGAAAGGTGGTTTGATCGGCCCATCTTGTTCGAATTAGTGCTAGCGGTTTTCGGGGGACTATTTGTTGGCACAGTCGCTTTTCTTCAGCAACGTTTTATACTGGGACTGAATTTTGTCCCCGTCCAAAATCTTATTGTACCATTTTTCGTCGGCGGCATGCTGGCCTGGATTGTCGCCTATTTTGTACGGCTAAGCCGCCGCCACCTGCTGGAACGATTGAAAGCCGAACAGGTAACCTCGAATTCTTATAAAGATGCTCAGGACAAGCTTGCAGATAGCCTTCAGGCAGTAACAAAAGCCCGCGAGACGGATTTGGCCGAAAAAGAGAGACAGTTCCAATACGCCATTGAGAATATCAATATCGGCTTCATTTTGTGGGACAATCAGCAGAAATTGGTGCGGTGGAATGCTCAGTTTGTCGATTTTAATCCTGAGTTCAAAGGCAAACTGAAAAGTGGAATGAGTTTTGAAGAATTAATCCGAATAAACGCTCATGGCCCATTGGCGAATATTCCGGAAGAAAAACGTGAGGCTTGGATTCAAGATCGAGTGCTTGAACACAAGAATGAACCGGAGACAGTCTTTGAGAATCAGCGTTCGGACGGTAAATGGATAAGGCGCTATAAAAAGAGATTACCCGACGGCTCTGTCATCGTTGTGGTGACGGATATTTCGCATTTTAAAGAAATCGACCGTGTGAAGTCGGAGTTTATTTCAACGGTAAGTCATGAGCTGCGAACACCACTGACATCCATCAAAGGAGCTCTTGGTATAGTTGCCTCAGGCGTGGCCGGAGAATTAACCGACGAAGCAAGTTCCCTAATCGATATCGCCAACACAAATAGTGAGCGCCTGATCAATCTGATAAACGATATTCTCGATACCGAAAAACTAGAATCAGGCGGGCTTGAGCTTCAATTACGTCCGCTCGATATCAGGAATACGATTGAAAAAGTAACATCGTCTCTCAAAAGTTATGCCGATGAGTACAACGTTGAAATGATACTCGAACCGGAAGTCGACCATATAGTTTTTATCGAGGGGGATGAGGACAGACTGATCCAAGCGCTTTCAAATCTGATATCCAATGCGATAAAATTTTCTCCAGCGGGCGATGCCGTTATAATTGAACTCACAGCCGATGACGAATTAATGCGTGTTTCAGTTACGGACAACGGCCCCGGCATCGCCGACGATTTCCACGAAAAATTATTCGAAAAATTTACTCAAGCGGATTCTTCAGATTCTCGGCAAAAAGGCGGAACGGGATTGGGACTTAGTATCACAAAAAATATTGTCGAATCTCACAATGGCGTCATCGGCTTCAACAGCACACTAGGAAAAGGCGCAACTTTCTATTTTGATCTGCCTGTACTCAATTTGGACGATTCAACAGATCTACAAGACGCCTTGGATATATAATTTTTTACGGTGACAGTTTACTTCTAATTTTGGTGGTTTCAAATTGACTAGCTGCGCTGTTCATTGTTAGCTCAAATGTCAAAATAATTGATCAATAAGGAATCCGGTTATGGCCCTAGACGACTCTGTCACCTCAATAAACTTAAATGACCTGATCGAATTCGATCAAGAGTCTCGGTTGGTGCGCAAAAAAATGATCCAATCCGAAACCATCGTTTCTGAAATCGCCTGCTATGAGCCCGGTCAGATCACTAAAACCCACGTTCATCCCAATCAAGATGAAATATTTTATTGCTTGGAGGGCGCTGGCGCCATCACCTTTGCCGCCCAGCAAAATGTCGCTATCGAGCGCGGCAGTATGGTATTTGTCCCAGCCGGGACCGAGCATGGCGTTGACACATTTGACGATAGTCGGCTCGTCATTATGTTTACCAAGGGGCCCGGCTTGCCAAATCCCAAAAAGAAAAACGACTAAATCAATTTCCTATCAAGGACTTAGGCTTTATGATCCTCACCGATCATGTATAGCGACAACACCTTAACGCCGCGGGAAGCGGTTCGACTTTGTGCCCTAGGGACCCTGGCGGGCAGTGCCAGTGGCGAAGGTATGACTTATGATGACCTCGTCCATGCCGTGCGTCACTTCGTCAGTCGTGTCACCGGTCCATCCTTAGAGCTGATGGGGGAATCAATTGAATTGCTGCGCTATGAAGGTTTGGTCGAAGCTGAAGATAATGCCAACGATACCAACCCCGCCCTGACCATCACAGAGGCTGGCGAAGAGGTTCTCGACACTTTGCTGCGCGCAAGTATCCGCGCCGGCAGCAGTGATCTCAACGAATTAGTCATCGCGCTTAAATTCCGCTTTCTGCATCAATTGCCGCCAGCAGAACAACTTAATCAAATCGATCTTATGCTGGAAGTCAGCGAGTCTGAGCTGGCACGCTTTGAAGACCTCCGTAATCATCACGAAGGTGATACCGGGCATCTCACCGGCTGGCTCGATCATGATATCAGCCGCCACGAATCCCGCCTTGATTGGCTGACAGAATTCAAAGCAAAATTGGAGAGCTAATCCGCCGTCTAATCCACTTGGGCCATTTGCAGCTCACGGGCTTTGACCGCTGCTGGGCGGGACGAACAGGCCAAAAACCATTTGGCAACATTAGGAAACGGTTCAAAATCGAATTTCACTGGCCTCAGAGGCCCCATAACGCTGGCGACGTTCAGATCGGCGACCGTAAAACGCTCACCCACCAGCCATTCACGTTCGGCCAAAATTCCATCTAGAACTTTCATGGGTCTTTTTAGAATTTCACGCGAGTCAGCGGCGCGAGCCTGATCCTGCTGATCCTCTGGTTTGCGCGAGTTCTGGATTAGAAAAATCGAATACGGCTCGATCTCATTCAACCCCCACATACTCCACTGGGTCGCCAGCGCATCTTCCTCCGCACTAGCTGGCGAAATATCAGACGAGTGCTTTTTAGCCAAATAAAGATTAATCGCCAGGCTCTCCCACATGACCAGATCGCCATCCTGCATCGTTGGCACATGTCCGTTGGGATTAATCGCCAAATACTCGGGCGTGCGAGCTTCACCTTTACGGGGATTGACCGGATCATTATCAAACTCGATGCCCAGCTCATAAGCCAGCCAAATCACGCGATTTGTGCGCGAAGCCGGTGTTCCATAAATGGTCAAAGTCATATCCCCTCCATTCCCTATTATTGGTTTTTAATCTTATCGCTAACCGGGTGAATAAAGCTAGAAAGATTCTACCAACATTTCGCTATTGGCCAACGGCCATACGCACAAATATTCCAATAGACATGCAGATCAATACGATGGCGACCACCCGCCTGACCATATTTGCTGGCAATGCCACCGAGATTCTCGCTCCTACTACCACGCCAACCATCAGGCAAACGGCTATGAGTAATCCCAGTTTCACATCGAGCAATCCATTTAAAGCAAATCCAACCGATGCGGAAAGAGCCACAGGTATTTGGATCGCCTGACCAAGTGCCACGGCAGCCAATATCGGAAACTTAAGCCATAACAAAAGCGGCACCAAAATTAACGGGCCACCCGCCCCACTGACTGCCGACCCTAGACCAGTAACTCCGCCAACCGCGAGGTAGGATATATTTGAACTTATAGCAGGATTATCGGCCTCAGATGATTTTGCCAGTAAAGCATGCAGACCGGTAAACAATATTAGAACGCTGACAATGCCTTCGACAAAATAGCCCGGCAGAAGGGGGAGAATTAAACTCCCGGCATAAGCCCCTATAATAGCTCCAACACCGGCCCAGCAAGCGATGGTCCAGTTGATCAGACCTTTTCGGGCATACATGATGGTACCTACGATACCGCTGAAAATTGCGCTGAAGACAACCGCTGCAATTGCTGTATGAATATCAAAATCGGTCAATTGAACTATGGCCGGCACGATCACAATACCGCCAATGCTGACGGCGCCGATGAGAACGCCTATGACAAATATGAAGGCAATCAGGGCAAGCAATACCGGGGTGGTAAAAATAGCGTGTTACTCCGCGGGCGTCTCAAGGGCGAGACGGCCGTTTAAAACCTCACTATAGCCGAACAGCGCCGGGGTGCCGCCAGTGTGCAGAAACAACACCTTCGATCCCGACGCGATGACACCCTCATTTGTCAGGTGAACCATGCCGGCTAAAGCACGGCCTGAATAAACGGTGTCCAACATAAGTCCTTCCAATCGCGCCGCCATCAAGACCGCCTCAAAAGTCGCATCATTGAGCTGGCCATAGCCCGGCGAAAGCGCTGCATCAGAGGTATTGACGTCGTCGGCGGTCACCACTGCAGGAGCTCCCAAAAGCTCTTCGATATTCCGGCAATTACCAGCAATCCGCTCGGCCTGCAGATTGGCAGCGCGGCGGACGCACATGCCGTAAACCGGTGTCTTGATACCCAAAGCCCGGAGGCCAACCAAAAAGCCGCCATGGGTCATACCGCTGCCAGACGGCACAACAAAGGCGTCAAAACTCTCGATATCATCCAATTGTCGAGCGAGCTCTAAAGCGCAGCTGACATAACCCAGCCCGCCGGTCGGCGGGTTACCCGGACCAAGCGGAATAACATAAGGATTAAAACCTTTTTTCCGGTCTGCCTCAGCAATCTCACCCAGTTGCGCGTCGGCGCCTTCTTCGTCTTCGCCTTCCGGGTAGGTATGAACCATGGCGCCGAGAAGTTTATTCAGCAGCGTATTGCCGCTGTTGACATAACTTTCATCATAGAGCGGCACCCGGTCCTCCAGCTGAACATGACAGCGCATACCGAGCTTTGCTGCCGCCGCGGCAGCCGTCCTGACATAATTGGATTGGACGGCGCCGGTAATTAATACCGTATCGGCCTTCTGCTCTAACGCTTTACCAAAATAAAATTCGAGTTGGCGCACTTTGTTGCCGCCAAAGGCCAGGCCGGTGGCGTCGTCTCGTTTTACATGTAAATCTAATCCGAGCTTCTCGCCCAGTTGCGGCAAGGCATCAACCGGCGTTGGAAAATGGCCCAGAGGCGTAGTCGGAAAAGCTTCCAGCAGGCTGGATAATTCATCGGGTGTCATACTAAAGTCTCTTGGTCTGATTTAGGACATATGCTGACCGCCGGTGACCCAAATCTCGGTCCCGGTGACATATTCTGAATCCTCAGAGCACAAATAATAGATCGTGCGGGCGACATCTTCCGGCGTGCCCATCCGGTTCATCGGGATGCGTGGGATCAGCATTTCGTATTCTGGCTGGATCATGGAGGTTGAAATCTCACCCGGCGATACCGCATTGACCCTAACATCAAGGGCAGCAAACTCATTGGCCATTTCCCGGGTCAGCGCCGAGAGAGCTGCCTTAGAGCTCGAATAGGCTGAGCCGGCAAAGGGGTGGATCATATGACCGGCAATCGACGTAACATTTACAATGGCGCCGCGCCCTTTATGCAGCGCCGCCGCAAACCCCCGCCCTAACTTCAAAGGCGCGAAGAAATTAAGCTCGAAGACATCCCGCCAAGCATCGATATCACCGTTCAGACAGCCGAGCCGTTCCTGGTTGTCAGCCTTTGGAGACATGCCGGCATTATTGACCAAAGCATTCAGCGGTTCGCCGTCTAATTCTTCATTAGCGCGAGCAATAAAATTAGCTACGCTGTCAGCATCGGCGAGATCAACCGGGATATGCGCCGTCCAGTTTTTATCGCGACCGCATTCTGCCGGCGTATCTTCTCGCGAACACGTAAGCACCCGCCAGCCCCGCTCTAAAAACAACGTCGCCGTCGCATGACCGATACCCCGGCTGGCGCCGGTGACAATTGCGGTTTTTCTTCCCTTTTCCATGCTTAAGCTTTAGGCCAAAATGGCGTAAGTTTCCAGCAGATAGATGTTTGGATAAAGTGGATCATGTGCTCACGCTACGAATTTAACGGCACCTTTGAAGAAGTCGTCTTGAGATTTGATATCCCGGCAGGTGCAGCTGCACTGCCTGAATTCTCTCCCATGGCAGAAGTGCGGCCAACCAACGTGGTGCCGGTGATTACCAACGACAATACGATTGCGCCGCTTAGGTGGGGCCTCAAAGTCGATTGGGACACCAAACCGATCATCAACGCACGCTCAGAGACACTTGCCGAAAAACGCACTTTTCAGCCCTTATTGGAAAATCGCTGCCTGGTGCCAGCAACGGCTTATTTTGAATGGCGGAAAGACGGCAAGCTCAAAATCAAAACCCGTATCCAGCCAAATAAAGGAGAGCTGGTTGCTTTTGCTGGTTTAGTTGACGAGGATAATTTCACCATCATCACCTGTGCACCAAGTCCCAGCATTGCCTATATTCATGGCCGGATGCCGGTAATTCTTGACCCTGGATCTGAGGCGGCATGGTTGTCATCTGACAACGCCTACGAAGATGTCGCTAAATTCCTGACACCCTATGCGAACGACAAGCTTGAAGCGGAAGAAGTCGGAAGTCCGCCCGCAAAACAAAAAAAGCAGGGCGATCTATTTAGTTAGCATTGTAATAAGTTAACCCGGGTTAACTTATTACATTAATGCGCGGCTAGGATCGGGATTTTGGCTTCGGCAATGATATGTCGCGTAACCCCACCGAGAATAATTTGAATCAACCGGCTATGGGTATAGGCCCCTGTGACCAGCAAATCCGCGTTCATTTGTGCACACTGCGCCAAGATTATTGAACCAACGGATTCAGCACTAGGACTGACACCTAGCGTCGTTGCAGAAACACCATGCCAAGCAAGATTTCTAAGCAATTCCTCACCGCTGATACGATTGAGTGCTTTCTCGGTCTCAATCGTCAGTACGGTGATCGCCTCTGCGCGTTTAAGAAACGGCAAAGCTGCCGCCACCGCAGCCGCAGCCTCAGATGTACCATTCCAAGCGACAAGAATACGCTTCCCCATTTCAGCGGGCATTTCGGGGGGAACAATAAGCACCGGCTTGCCGGTCTCAAAAATAGCAGCATGCAGGGTCATTAAAGACGGTCGTTCGGTATCTGATTTTGGCCGTGCCATAATCGTCAAATCAGAAATGCGTCCCCCACGCGACACAATCTCATCTTCGCGGCCAACTTTTTGAACCCAATGGACGGAGGGAGAATTTAGACTTTCCGCACCCACCGGACGTTCCAAAACGGTTACATCATGATCAGCGACAAATTTGTCAAATTTTTGATGGGCCAAATTTGATCGTTCGTCAGCATCGCGGTCAGCCAGATCGATCATTTCTTCGATCATGGCGCCCGACATACCTTCGCCCAGCAGCGGTACCGCTTCTTTCGAATCCGCCTGAACGTGAAGGATGTTTAAATGGCTATTGGAGATTTTTGCGACTTGGTAGGCGCATGCCAAGGCACGGTCATCCGCTTCCGTGCCGTCGAGCGGTACAAGTATCGATTTATAAGACATGTCGTTCCCTCGAATATTGCTCCAGTGAACGTAAAAATTGCTCAACTCGATTTACTTAGTCAGATTTCCCTAACTTTTATACATCTTATTATAATATAAGTACTTTTTGGTTGCGACCCAAATTTTAGAATAACTTATTAGGAATAATACCTATTCCTGAACCTCGTCCCGGCGCTCATCAACACCTTCGGGGTCTTGATGGATCAGCACTTCGGTGTTGGGAAAGGCCGCTTCCACCATATACATAACCTCATCGGCGATATCGTGGGCTTCGGCAAGAGAGATTTCTTTATCCATTTCGGCATGAAATTGAATAAAAGACGTTGCCCCCGAAGACCGGGTCCGCATGTCGTGAACATTAAGAATTTTCTCGTGACTTTCGGCGATTTCCTTGATGCGTTGCCGATCTTCATCGGGAAATTCTTTATCCATCAACACGTCTAGCGATTTAATGGCAATCTTGTACGCACCAATCGACATGTAGGCAACAATCAAAATCGCAAATATCGGGTCGGCCAGATTCCAGTGCAAGTTACTGGCAAGGATCAGCGAAACAATAACGGCAACATTGACCAGAATATCAGCGCGGTAGTGTAGCGAGTCGGCACTGATAGCGACCGAGCCGGTTTGTTTGACCACATAGCTTTGGAAGCCAACCAGCAGTAGTGTCATAATGATGGCAATGACCATCACAACAATACCGGTTTCGCTGTTGGAAATTTCGCGCGGCTGGATAAAACGCTCTATTGATTCGAGTAAGAGAAAAGCTCCCGAACCAGCAATAAAAGCAGCTTGAGCCAGACCGGCCAGTGCTTCGGCTTTACCGTGGCCAAAACGATGGTCCCGATCAGCTGGTTGCAGCGCATGGCGGACGGCGATCAAATTCACCACCGAAGCACCGACATCAAGCAAAGAATCCACCAAAGAAGACAACAAACTGACCGATTCGGTCGCAAACCAGGCACCGGCTTTGATAAAAATGAGAACGGTCGCCACTGAAACCGAAGCATAGGTTGCGAACCGCATCAAATTCGCGGTTCTGGCCTGCTCAGTTAGTCCTTCTGTATCGCTCAAGGATTCAATCCCCCACCTCAGAGCCTAATTATGGGTATAGCCGCTCGGTTCGCCAACCCTGATCGTTGCGAATATAAACAAAGCGCTCATGCAATCGAAAGCTTTTTTCCGCCCAAAACTCCACGCGTTCGTGTTTTACCCGGTAGCCTTCCCAAAATTCCGGCCGGGGCACCTTGCCGATATGAAATTTAGCCGTGTATTTTGCAATCCGTTTTTCCAGTTCAAAGCGGCTTTCAAGCGGACGCGATTGCTTCGACGCCCAGGCACCAATTTGGCTGCCCCGCGCCCGGCTGTCAAAATAGGTATCTGCCTCTTCAATACTAATTTTTTCAACTGGTCCATCAACGCGCACCTCGCGCCCCATTGATTTCCAGTAAAAGCACAGCGAAGCAAACTGGTTTGCCGCCAACTCTTCACCCTTTTGGCTCTCCGAATTGGTATAAAAGACGAAACCGCGGTCATCGACGCCTTTGAGCAACAGCATACGAACCGAAGGTTTGCCGTCTGTGGACACTGTTGCAACGGCCATTGCATTGGGATTCACCGGCTCCTTATCTTCGGCTAATTTCAGCCACTTAATGAATAAAGCGACGGGTTCATCACCATCGAACGTTATATTCTCGTTATCTGCAAACTCGTTTGCCAAGGTAATTTATTCCTATTTGTTGGTAAATTCGCCATAATGTTGACGAAAATCACAGGTAGGCACGTTTTATTCTGTTAGAATGTAAGAATCAATCAATCTGCCAAATAAGTTATGGGCAATTCTTTGGCAAGCCATTGGAAACAATTAGATAAAATCGGGATCGAAAAACGATGAAAGCCTCAAAAATTGTACTTATCCTCGGCATGGCAGCTTTTCTGGCGGCCTGTGCTGAAAATCAATCGGGACAAAAACAAACTCTCGGCACCATTATTGGCGCTGGCTTAGGAGCCCTCGCCGGCTCGCAAGTAGGCAGCGGCAAGGGCAAATTGGCAGCTGTGGCCATTGGCGCCTTAGGCGGCGCTTTTGCCGGTGGTCAATTGGGCAAAACCCTCGATGATGTGGACCGTATGAAAGCCGGCCAGACCCAGCAGGCAGTTTTGGAGAAAAACAAGGACGGCCAATCTTCGACCTGGAACAATCCCAATACGGGACATTCAGGCCGGGTAACGCCGACCAGTACTCGGCAGGCATCCTCCGGCGAATATTGCCGCGAGTATGAGCATGAAATTACCGTCGATGGCCGCAAAGAAGTCGTTAAAGGGACAGCTTGCCGGCAACCGGATGGATCCTGGCGGGTAATTAGTTAAATTAGTGACAGTCACATAATTAAGGAATTGATTGTACAAATGCCGCCGGTTTAGGTATGTCTCTGCCGAGATGACTGATATTAATAAACGTTCTGAGTTACTGCTGCCGGCAGGCTCGCTGGAGAAGCTGAAAGTCGCAGTGCTGTATGGTGCCGATGCGGTTTATCTCGGCACGCCCGATCTATCGCTTCGCACCAAATCTGAATTCACCCTTGAAGAAGTGGTTGAGGGTATCGAGTTCGCCCATCGATACGGCAAACGCGTTTATCTCACCCTCAATCTGTTTTCCCATAATAAAGATATCGACAAGTTACCTGATTATGTCGATACGGTTCGCAAAGTTCAGCCCGATGGCCTAATCGTCGCTGATCCCGGCGTCTTTATGTTTGTTAAGGAACGCGCACCTGAGCTGGAACTCCACGTCTCCACCCAGGCCAATGTCTGTTCCTGGCAATCGGTCCAGTTTTGGCAGGATCAGGGGGCCAGCCTCTGCGTGCTGGGCCGGGAGGTCTCGTTTGATGAACTCACCGAGATCAGAGAAAAATGCCCGGATATTAAATTGGAAGCCTTTGTCCACGGCGCCATGTGCATGACTTATTCCGGGCGTTGTCTATTATCGAATTTCATGGCCGAGCGCGGCGCCAATCAGGGAGCCTGCGCCAATAGCTGCCGCTGGAAGTACAAAGTCCATATGCGGCTGAAAGACGGCACCAGCAAAGAACTGCTGCTGACGGAAGATAATCTTGAGTTGTTCGAGTTTCTGCTCGAAGAGGAAATGCGTCCGGGCGAGTTCATGCCCATCGAAGAAGATGACCGCGGCTCCTACATCCTCAATTCCAAAGATCTCTGCATCATGCCGAAACTGGATGATCTGTTGAGAATCGGCGTCGACTCGCTCAAAGTCGAAGGCCGCGGCAAAAGCATCTATTACGTCGCCCTGGTCGCCCGCGCCTACCGTATGGCCATTGATGACTGGTACGATGATCCGGAAAATTGGTCAGCCGAGGACTATATGGATGAGCTGCTGACGGTCCCCAATCGCGGCTACACCTATGCGTTTCACGAAGGCCGCCTGACCAATCATTCCCATGGCTATGAAAATACCGCGACGCTCGGCGCCTGGGAATATGCCGGCATGGTGCAATCGGTCGAAGATGATGCCTTCATCGTTGAAGGTAAAAACAAGCTCGAAGCCGGCGATGTTATTGAATTTGTGCCGCCGCACGGCCGCGACACTATTTTGCTCAGGATGTATGAGTTTGAACACGCCAAAACCGGCGAGATTAAAACCGTCATCAATGGCGGCCACGATCCTTATTTCCGGGTGCCGTTTGCACTGTTTGATCAGGAAGACCTGACGACCTTGAAAGACCGCATCCCACCGATGACCGTGCTGCGTAAAGAACGCTCGCTGACCCAGGAACAATGGGACCGCCTGAAACTTGACAGTGAAACGCAAGCGCTTGAAGAGGGTAAAGGCTCGGTCGAGACCTATGCCGCCAAGCGTGATGCCTTGCGGGAGTCACAGGCTATTCGGGACACCGCGCTAAAGGCAAAAACGCCTCGCATTGGTATGGAAGGCTGCTGCGGCAAAGGCTGCAATGGCTGCCTGATGTTCTGGCACGACCCAACCTATGCCCGGGCGCGCGAGTTGCTGGCCGAGAAAAAACAGGGCGAGATGTTTGACCGCAATATGAGGGATGAGCCGGCTGAATCCGTCAGCGCTTAGGCAAGGGTCAGGACTTCCTAATCTCATGCAATTCTGTTTGACCAGGAGGTTTCAAATGCAAGGAAAAAAGCGCCAGGACATGCCAAAGCATATTCGAGCATTTTTGACGCCGCATGTGGG
>CAZMHI010000035.1:28154-48629 GCA_964566055.1 uncultured Rhodospirillaceae bacterium | reverse complement strand
CGTCAGGTGGCAAATCGGGTGATGAACCCAAATTGATCATTGAGAAATTCCGCATGAACGGTGTTAAAGTCCGCGCAGTTTCTCATGACGGCCTCAAAATGGATACATCTTTACCGCCATTCTCGATCTCGCTTGATGATATTGGCAAAAAGGAAAAAGGTCTGCCGCCGGCTGAAATCGCTGCGGTTCTTATTCCAAAGGTTCAGGCCGCCATCACCGATGCCATGATGGGCGATCTCACTAAAGTTGCCGGTGATTTATTTAAAAATATGGGCGGTGCGGTTAAAGATGCGGCAGCTGGTGCGGCGAAAGCCGTCGAAGGTGTGACCAAATCAATTGGTGGAACTGCCGGCGGCGCAGGCGATGCCGTAGGTGACGCCGCCAAAGGTGCTACCGAGGGTCTTAAGAAGCTGTTCGGCAAGTAGTTTGAACCAAACAACACCCAGCGAAGCAGGATTTAAACTAGATCCTCGCTTCGCTGCCGACAGCCTTGAAATTGCTGACCTGTCTCTCTGCCGGGTCCTGCTGATGAATGACAGCCGTTATCCCTGGCTCATTTTGGTTCCCAAGCGGCCGGAAGTTAGTGAAATCCACCATTTGTCAAAATCCGATCAAACCTTATTGCTGGCGGAAATCACGATGGTTTCTGAAGTGCTTGAAACAGAATTTGCGCCTAAAAAAATAAATGTCGGCGCCTTGGGCAACATTGTCTCTCAACTCCATGTTCACATCGTTGCCCGCAATGAAGGCGATCCCGCCTGGCCGGGACCGGTTTGGGGTCATAGTGCTGCCGTTCCCTATAGCGAGAGCGAGGCGCTCAGCAAAATAAACGAAATTTCAGCAAAACTCAGTTGATCAAATAGTTTATTGATTGCATGATTCAATATGTTAATCCGCGAAGAAAATTCCGACGACATCCCACTGATCGAACAAATCCATGAAGATGCGTTTGGCCAGCGCGAAGAATCTGAATTAGTGGATGCATTACGTTTAAGTGGCGACGTTGAAATTTCACTTGTCGCAGAAGATGCCGACGAAGTAGTCGGCCATATACTATTGTCCAAACTCCAAGCACCCACTCAATGCCTCGCACTAGCCCCGGTCGCTGTGTTGCCCAACCGGCAAAATCAAGGAATTGGTTCGGCATTGATCCAACATGGTGTTTCACTGGCAAAGGCAGAAAATTGGCTGGCTATATTCTTGCTTGGCGATCCTACCTATTATGAACGCTTTGGCTTTTCGGTGGATGCGGCTGCCAAATTCGAGACCAACTATCCAAAAAAATACTTTATGGCCTTGGAATTAGCATCCAATGCGCTGGACAAGTTGAGTGGCCCTGTCACCTACGCACCTCCTTTTGATGAATTAGAATAACCAACAGCCCGATTTTGTTAAATTTCACGATATGAAACCGATAGTATTGGTCCATGGACAATTTCCCGGGACCTCTCTACTCTTTTGTTTAAATATCATATCCCGCGTGCAAACAGGAGAGTTAGGATCATACTTTGATATCACTCCCGATTTGGCTGGTAATCATCGTTGCCGCTCTCGCCACATTTGCCGTTCTCAACAATTTATGTTTGCCGGCTGCGCGGTGGTTTTTGCGCCGCCGTGTTAATCGGGTAATTGAGGACGTCAATGCGCGCCTCAGCCTAGAATTACCGACTTTTCAAATTACCAAACGAAAAGTGTTAATCGACCGGCTGACCTATGATCCCGAAGTGATGGCCATCGTCGACAAGGCAGCGGCAGAGCAGGATATCCCGCGCAGTGCGATTATGGCAAATGTTGCCACTTATGCCCGCGAAATGGTGCCAGCGTTTAACGCCTATTTTTATTTTCGTGCCGGTATTTGGATATTCAAACGAATCTTGAGAACTTTTTATCGCGTACGGCTCGGGCGTACCGATGAAAAGGCTTATGAGGCACTAACGCCCAATACTTCCATCGTTCTAATAATGAACCACCGCTCAAACGTCGACTACTTGCTGGTGACCTATCTCGCTTCCCGAAATACCACGCTATCCGTCGGTGCGGGTGAATGGGCGCGCATTTGGCCGTTTAATCAGTTAATGCGAATTGCCGGTGCCTATATTTTGCGGCGTGATGCCGGTGACCCGGTATACCGGAAAGTCCTGGAGCGCTACGTCCAGATGGCGACTGAGGCCTGTGTTCCACACGCCGTTTTTGCCGAAGGACAATTGTCGCGGGATGGTCGGCTGAACGAACCGAAATACGGAATGCTTGGCTATATCACTAAAACCTTCGATCCAGCGGGAGAAACCGATATTATGTTTGTTCCGGTTGGCGTCAATTACGACAGGGTGCTGGAAGCCGAAACTTTAACCCAAAATGTCGAAACAGATTTTCGCGGTCGAGGAGCTCGATTCGTGTTGGGCTCTTTTTTTAGCACCGCATTCTTAAACCTAAAATATGCCATCGCTAACCGCGAAACCCTGCTCGGTACCGCAAGTGCCAGTTTCGGTTCACCCATATCGTTCAAGGACTGGCTGGAAAAAAATAATGTGGATTTTCGCAATCTTGAGAAATCAGAACGATTTAAGTGCGTTGAACATTTAGGCAAAGACATAATGGCGGAGATTAGCAACGTTATTCCAGCCCTGCCTGTACCCATAATCGCCAACGTTATATGCCGCGCCAACCGTCCTATTAATGAACTTGAGATTAAGGCAGATACACAGAGGCTAATCGACGAATTAGTCGCTTGCGGCGTTCATGTGGTGATGTTAGAAGGCTCGGAAGATGCAGCCGTTGACGAAGCGCTGCAAGCTCTATTTAAACGTGATTTGGTCCATTTAGACAATGATGGCTTGGTTACGATAAATCCAAAAAGAATTAAATTGCTCAGATTCTATGCAAATTCCATCGCTCATTTCCCACCGGCAAATTTGGCAGCGCAGGTGGAAGTTGTCGCATCGGAGATCGCCCAGCAGTAATGTCAAATCGCAATAGTCAACAATATTCCAGCCACACATTTGTGTCGAAATGGCTGCGTTCACCGCTTGGTGCACTGGTAGCGAAACCTTGGTTTGACCGGCTGACGATGAAAATGCTGGATCGCTGGTATTTTCCGATATCGAGAATGTGGGCTGCCGCCCGCGCCTCAGCTGGGTCGGTCGAGAAATTTATTGCAGAAATCGGGCTTCCCGCGACACCTGCTTTAAAAAGAAAAGCTGCGTCAATATTGCGGGAATTTGAAACTCGCCGGGATCAGTCCAAACAGGCTGATGAAAAATGGCAAGATGCTTTCTTTGGCGATGGTGAATATTCACCCGAACAATTGGTTGGCATTGAGCAAGCACGCCTAGACTGCCGCCACCAATTCAATTCAATGCGTTCAAAATTCTTAAGATTAGGGATTAGCCAGAATATTTCAGCTCTGAAATGGCAAGTGCCGACATTAGAGGAAGTATCAACCAGCTATGAAAAATGGCTTGAGCAACCGCTTGAGCTTTCTCATCTACCGGAATATCTGCCGGAAGTGATCAAGTCGAAATCTTTTCCGGGTACAGTTGGCACCAATTACTGGCTGAGATTTAATTCTCTTTCGCCGCTTACAAATGATGTTGTCACTGCTCGCGTCTATGAACCTAACGATGAGAAAAACCCGCCAACTCTAATTTACGGCCATGGTATCTGTGTCGAGTTCGATCACTGGCGAGGATTGATTGATGAAGTCGAAGCCCTGGTCAAAATGGGCATTCGTGTTATTCGCCCTGAGGCGCCTTGGCATGGCCGCCGCACACCACTCGACAGATTTGGCGGAGAACGATTTATCGCCACTTCCCCGAGAGGCCCGGTTGATCATTTTTGCGCAGCAATATTGGAGTGGGCGGTACTTATTGATTGGAGCCGCAGCTCTTCTTCAGGTCCGGTGGCGCTTGGCGGTACCAGCCTCGGGTCAATGACGGCTCATTTAGTTGCAGACCGCGCCCGCCAATGGCCAGCTAGATTACATCCCGATGCCCTGCTTTTAATCACCCATAGCCGGGGCGTCGGCGATGCGATGTTCCGCGGGAAACTTTCGGATACCTGGGGGATTAAAGCCGCAACGACCAAACTCGGCTGGTCATCGGATATGATGCAAAGATATATGGCGCTTCTAGAAACGCACGGCCCGACTGTGGTCGCCCCTGAAAATATTATTTCAATATTGGGCAATCGGGATGATGTTACACCCTACAATGCGGCAATTGATTTATTAAATGAGTGGGGAGTCCCGATGGAAAATCGATTTGATTGGCGCCGGGGACATTTTAGCGTGCCGCTGACGATGATCCATGATCATACGCCACTACGAAAATTTGTTGAGATACTTAATCGCCAACAACCTAATCCGGTTGGCAAAAATGTCGACTAATCTAGTTATTCACCAGCATCAGGATCCGCAAGCTTATCTGAATCGAGGACGATCAAAAGTTCCGTTTCAAGCCTGAAAACCGCATTGGCGTAACTGCGCCAACGTTCATCAATTGTATTGGGAACTGGTTCTTTTTGTTCTTCGGTAACACTTAAGACATCACCGATTTCATCAACCAGCAACGTATAGAGATCAGTCCCTTTTTCAATAGTGACGCCAATCGGCGCCTCTTCATCACCATCCTCAATACGCACACTTTGGGTCGACAAGCCTAAGCAAACCCGCACGTCAACGACAGTCACAATTTGTCCACGCAAATTGATCGAGCCGGCGACTTGAGGTGGCGCCAAGGGAATGAAGGCAATTTGTTCGAGATGCAATATATCCCGAACTTTTAAAACATCTACACCGAACAGCTGAGAACCAACTCTAAAGGTGACGAAATCTTCGGTTTCCTGTTCACTGCCGAGTACAGCTTCATAACCTTGCTGAGTTGCTATTTCATTAGCCATAATTATGCTTCTCTAATTAATGTTACAATAATTCTAAATAGGTACTTAAATTAGCGAATTCAATGCCTTCCCGGCATTCAGTTTATTCAATTACGATATTTTTATCATTGTCACCAAATAATAATTCGACCAACTCGGCACGCCTCGAAAGTACGGCGCGTTGGTTCATATAACCTTTGTCGGTAATTTCATTGGCATCAATATTAGGCGGCTCTGTCATAATGAGCGCCCGCGTTATTCGGGTGCTGCTGCCTGGATTGTTAGTATTGTGAACTTGCAAACCTTCCACCAAAGACTGTTCTACGTCCGGCTGCGCTACGATTTCATCGAGTGGCGCATCTTCCGCCAGCTCGGGACAGAGCGCCCGGCAGCCCGCAATATTCGGAAAGATCAGAATGCCAAGAGCGTCATGGTCATGACCAGCGATGACGGCATCCTGAATGACATTGTTAGCGGCAGCAACAACATCGGTACGCAAATTACCAACCGATACCCAAGTCCCGGTGGACAATTTGAAGTTTTCAGAGACCCTGCCGTCGAAGACAATTCCTTTGCTGGCATCAAGCGGGTCTTCGTAGCGGGCGGCATCTCCAATGCAATAGAAGCCATCTTCATCAAAAACTTCTTTGGTGAGCCCGTCCTGTTGCCAATAACCCGGCATAATGTTGGGGCCTCGAACTCGGACTTCGAGCTTATCTTCGTTGGGCACAAGCTTGATCTCGGTACCGGGTATCGGCAGACCGATCACTCCAGCTTTCTCAATCGGCCAATAGACAATCGTATTGTCCGGTGCAGTCTCGGTCGACCCCCAACCTGACAGCATCATGATCCGCTGGCCGGTGGCTTGCTCCGAAAGCGCTTCGAGACGCTCCCAGGCAGTTTGTGTCAGAGCTGCGGCGGCATAAAATATAACGTCGAGATTTTTAAAGAAAGAGTCACGCAACTCTGCGTCGCTTTCTAAATAGGGTAAAAGCATATCAAAACCCCGCGGCACATTATTGTACATGGTTGGGGATATCTCTTTTAGATTTGCCACCGTTTGCTCGATTAAACCAGGAGCTGGTTTGCCACCATCAACATAAATTGAACCACCATTGCGCAATGTCATATTAAGCACGTAATTGCCGCCAAAGGTATGGTTCCACGGCAGCCAATCGACAACGACCGGTGGTTTTTCACCAATAAATGTCCAGCATTGCGCCATCGCTTGCTGATTGGAGCACAGCATACGTTGAGTATTGAGCACTCCCTTTGGCTGACCGGTCGAACCGGAAGTAAAAAGTATTTTTGCGATCGTATCCGGACTGACATTCTCGTAAGCCTGATCTACCTCTTCGGTTGGTTTAGTGGCGAGCAAATCAGAAAATGCTGTGGTCTTGCCAGTATTAGGCGGATTTGAACTAACAACGATCTCAGCATTGCTGGTATCAATGGCGTCGAGTGCATTACTAAACTTCTCACCATCCGCGACGTAGATCAGGCCGGGTGATACCAAGCCAGCAATGTATTTAAGTTTGCCATAATCCTGCGACATCAAAGAATAAGCGGGCGAAACCGGCACCACGGGAATACCAACATGCATGGCGCCAAATAGCAGTAGAGCATTGTCAACGGCATTGTCTGACAAAATGGCAACTGGCCGATCAACCGACAGACTGCGATCAAGCAAAGCCTGGCCGATAGATTTTACCTGAGAAAGAAAATCTTTGTAGGTGACTCGCCTCCAATCTCCATTGGGTCCGGTCCGGTCAGCAACAAAAATAGCATCAGGTGTTTCTTCAGCCCAGGCGATAAGCCAGGCGTTTTGCGAATTTGGATACTTACCCAATGGCTGAGGGGAGCGCAATATAACGCCGCCATCACCAATGTTCTCCACCTCAACTTCAGGTGTTGCCATCGAAATTAATTTAATCGGGGCAGCCATCAAATTCTCTCCCTATTTTTCGCCTTTTGGTCGCCTTTTTGGCTGACATAGCGTATTCTAATACCCTAAAAAATCGACGCTAGGGAGCGGTAATTATGATAAATGGGCCTCTTTTTCAATTTCGGCTGTCACTTCGGAAATTAGTTATAATTTCTGCGACGGTTCTAATAGCCCATACGGCCTCGGCACAATCAAAATACAACACTTGGAACGACCCTAACGCTCCCCAGCGGGCAACTTCACAAAGTTCCGGCAACCTGCAAAAAATAATTGATGAGCTAAATAAAATGGTAGGCGAGGCCGAGCGGGATCGCGCCGCAGCCCCTGCCTTCCTGCGGGACTTGCGCGATCTTGCCCGGCGCTATGACGTGCCGTGGCGTGTTGATCTCGTCAGTGAAACTTTCAGCGATGGTGATTTTACGGCCAATCCCACCTGGCAAGTAACTAGTGGCCGCTGGTGGGTTGAGAAAGGTTTCGGCCTCCGCGCAGCTTTCGAGAACACCGCTTCGCAGTCGCAAAGCGGTTCTGATAGCCGCCAAAAAAATGAGGATATTGGTAAGCAGCTATTGGGAGCTATTTTAAACCAAGCCTTGGGCGGCAATCAGCAAAACCGAAATGAAAGCGGCGGCGCAACTTCCAGCACCCAGTCGTCAAATTCCAAACTCGCCGCAATTCATCTCGACCGATCCATCAGTAACGCGTTCTCGCTACAATTCGAATTTACCTCTTGGCGCAAGGATAGCTCCCTCGAAATTGTGACATATCAAGGTAGCCAACGGAAAGTCGGTTACCGTCTGTTCTACCGCACAGATAGTACAACGGGATTGGAACTGGTGCGGACTTCACGCTTCGGCACCAACACCATTCAGAATTATCGCCAATCTATTAATTTAGAAGACAAGCGCACCCATGTGCTGCTTTGGAATCGGGACCGGACCGGAAATATGACGGTTTCGGTGGACGGCAAACAGTTAATGGCGGTAACGGATCAGAGTTTTCATGACCCTTTCAATGGCCTATCGATAATCAATCACAGTGGCGATTACATCATCAGCAAAGTGTCACTCAAAGGTACAAACTAGGGCGTCTCTGACAAGTCCAAGCTTGCAATCTAGAATTTGATCGCTATATACAGGGCTCTGGAAGCGGCGGCCAGTAAAGCTGCTCCCGAAACTTCGGAAATTCTATAATTTTAAGAGAAGTGTAAAGTCGATGGATTTACGCAACATCGCCATTATCGCCCATGTCGATCATGGTAAAACGACCCTGGTGGATTGCCTGCTTAAGCAAAGCGGTGTCTTTCGCGAAAACCAGCAAGTCCAGGAACGCGCTATGGATTCCAATGATCTGGAGCGCGAACGCGGGATCACGATCTTGGCGAAATGCACCTCGGTTGAACGGGGCGAAGCGCGTATTAATATCATCGACACTCCCGGCCATGCCGATTTCGGCGGTGAGGTCGAGCGTATCCTTAGCATGGTTGATGGCGTTGTTGTCCTGGTCGATGCCGCTGAAGGACCAATGCCGCAGACTAAATTTGTTTTGGGCAAAGCACTGGGCTTGGGTCTTCGCCCGATGGTTTTGATCAACAAGGTCGATCGCCCTGACCAGCGAGCCGATGAGGTGTTGGACGAAATTTTTGATTTGTTTGCGGCCCTTGATGCCGATGAGTATCAACTCGACTTCCCGCATCTCTATTCTTCGGCCAAACAAGGCTGGGCGGCGGTAGAGCCAGAGGGCCCAAAAGACAACATGGATCCATTGTTTGATCTGATCCTCCGCCATGTACCTGAACCCACCGTTGAGGCAGGTGATGAATTCACCATGCTGGCAACGACCCTGGAAGCCGATCCCTATCTTGGCCGCATTCTTACCGGCAGAATTGCCTCGGGCAAAGCGACCCGCAACATGGCCATCAGGGCGTTAAATCGTGAAGGCGAAGTCGTTGAAGATGGCCGCGCCAGCCAGCTGCTCGCTTTCCGCGGCTTGGAACGTATCCCGGTTGAAGAAGCTGACGCCGGCGATATTGTCGCTATTGCTGGCTTAACCAAAGCCACCGTTGCCGACACCATCTGTGCGCCAACCATCGAACAGGCGATTGATTCGCAACCGATTGATCCGCCTACTCTATCGATGACTTTTTCAATTAACGATTCACCCTTGGCCGGCACCGAAGGCGACAAAGTGACATCGCGCGTTATTTTGGACCGCTTGATGCGGGAAGCCGAAGGCAACGTTGCTCTCGAAATCACCACCACAAATGATTCGAACTCCTTTGAAGTCGCTGGCCGCGGTGAGCTGCAACTGGCGGTCCTCATAGAAACTATGCGGCGCGAAGGATTTGAACTATCGATCAGCCGGCCTCGGGTGGTTTATCAGGAAGACCCGGAAACCGGCCAGCGTCTGGAACCCATCGAAGAAGTTGTGATTGATGTCGATGAAGAATATTCTGGCACGGTGGTCGAGAAAATCTCGGCCCGCAAGGGTGAAATGCTTGAGATGCGGCCCTCCGGCAGTGGCAAGCAGCGGCTAACCTTTCATGTACCGTCACGGGCGCTGATTGGTTATCATGGTGAATTCCTGACCGATACCAGGGGCACCGGTATCATGAACCGGCTGTTCCACGGCTATGCGCCTTATAAAGGGCCGATTGACAAACGGCGGAACGGTACGCTCATTTCACTAGGTGACGGCAAAGCTGTGGCATTTGCCCTTTGGAACCTGGAAGATCGCGGACCAATGTTCATTAATGCCGGCGATAAGGTCTATGGCGGCATGATCATTGGTGAACATAGCCGCGGTAACGACCTCGAAGTCAATCCGCTCAAGGGCAAACAGCTGACCAATATTCGGGCTTCCGGCAAGGATGATGCTGTTGATTTAACCCCGCCGATCGAGATGGGGCTGGATAAAGCCATCGCTTATATCGGCGATGATGAACTGGTTGAAGTTACGCCGCAGTCAATACGGCTGCGCAAACGTTATCTTGATATCCACGAGCGCAAACGCCAAAGCCGCCAGGCAGAGTCGGCTTAAAAAAAACGGCTCCCGAAGGAGCCGTTTATTGTCTGGTAAAAGTAGTTTAATTACGCAGCGTCGGCATCTTCAGTATCCGTCCTGACATTTGCAAGGAACTGCTGAACCGCTTCTCCGAGCTGACCTGATTTAGAAACCAGCTCGCTGGCCGAAGAGCGAACACCTTCGGCCTCCGAACCCGTAACTGTCACTTTTTCAGCAACACCTGTAATATTCGATGTCACATCCTGAGTACCGGATGCAGCCTGTTCGACATTTCGGGCAATTTCTTGCGTTGCTGCACCTTGCTCTTCAACGGCAGAGGCAATACTTGAAGCTATTTCATTGATATCGCCAATTGTTTTAGAAATACTTTGGATAGCATCAACTGAATTATTGGTCGCACTCTGAATACCTGATATTTGAGCACCAATTTCTTCGGTTGCCTTAGCTGTCTGACTGGCCAAATTACCGACCTCCGAAGCAACCACCGCAAAGCCTTTACCGGCTTCACCGGCACGGGCCGCCTCAATTGTTGCATTAAGCGCCAGCAGATTGGTTTGACTGGCGATGTCGTTGATAAGCTCAACCACTTCGCCGATTTTACCAGCAGCTTCTGCCAGACCGGTAACCATTTCATTGGTTTTTTCAGCTTCTGAGACAGCATTAGTTGCGATCTGAGAAGATTGATTAACCTGCTCAGCAATTTCCGCCACAGATTTGGACAGCTCTTCAGCTGCTGCGGCAACCGTCTGAACATTATTGGATGCCTGCTCAGCCGCTGCAGCAACACCGGAAGACATCGCCTGAGATTCTTCCGTGATCTGCTGCATGTTTGACGCGGTTGTCTCCATACCCTGAGCGGAGTTTGAGACGTCGGTGACGACACCCATGACCTGATTTTCAAAATCGTCAGCCAATTGGTTCATGGCCTCAACGCGTTCTTCTTCGGCTTGGGCCTTTTGACGCTCTTCGGCTTCCATGGCTTCACGTTCGCGCTTAGCTTCGGCTTCTGCAGCCTGACGTTCACGCTCGGTTTCCTCACGTTGCCGTTCAGCTTCAGCGTCTTGTTCGGCTTTCTGACGATCAAGCTCTTCCTGCTGACGTTTAGCTTCAGCTTCACGCTCTTCTTCTTCGCGTTGAGCTTGTGCTTCACGTGCCTTTTCAGCTTCTTCGGTAAGACGTGCGGTTTCAATGGCATTGTCTTTGAATACTTGAACGGCACCAGCCATGTCGCCAATTTCATCTCCGCGATCAGTTGCCGGAACTTCGATACTGGTGTCACCTTCGGCCAGTACGCCCATGGCGTCGGTCATTGAAGCTATCGGCTGATAAATACTTCTTGAGAAGAAGAATCCGATACCAAGTACCGCAACCACGATCACAGCAAAAACGATAAGCAGGAAATTCCTCAGATGATCAACCGGCTGCAATATTTCAGACATATCGATTTCAGCCAGCACACCATATTTCGTACCAACAAAATCAAATGGCGCGAAGGCAGACATCACGGCTATTCCACGATAATCGTTGACAATATCAACACCAGTTTTGCCAGCCAACACGGCGTCTGCCGTTTTACCCGTGATCTTTGTTTTCAGAATTGTTGATTCTTTAGAAAACCGGGAATCACTTCTCATCAAGTGATCGCCACCAATAATATAGGTTTCACCTGATTCACCCATTCCAGCCGTAGCCTGCATCACTTCATTGATACGACCGATCGGCATTTGGAAAACAAGGACGCCTTGAAGTTTACCGTTTTCGATCAAAGGCTGAGAAATAAAAGCAGCCGGCGCACCATTGCTGGGCGCATAAGGTTTAAAATCAAAGTAGTATTGCGAACCAGCTTTCGGATTTTTCATCGCGGCACGGAACGCATTGCCGAGATCACTATCTTTCCATTTACCGGTCATAACGTTGGTAGCGTAGTCAGCTTCCTTAAAGACCGTGTAAACCAAATCGCCCTTCGTATCAAAAAGGAAAATATCATAATACCCGCGCTCATTAAGGAATTGACGCATCCAGGGATGATATTTTTTATGGGCCGCACTGTAGGTGGAACCATCCGGCGCAAAATCGAGTTTTTCTTTTTCACCCAACTTGTTTGGATTATCCGTAATATACAGTTTCTGTAAAGTCGTCTCTGCATTTGCTCCCAACTGCTTGAATGTGGCTTCGAAGGCAGTCAAACCATCAATTACCACCTGATTGGTCGACATAAAGCGTAAATCCGAGCGGATCGATTTTAAATAGTCTGCAATCGCACCTTGCCGCGCTGCCGCCAGGGCGGTTAATTTATTCTCGCTTTCGACGATTAATTCGGTACGCGCTTGAGAATAAGCGATAACAGCGGTCGCCGTTGCCGCGACAACAGAAAGCAGCACAATAACGGCGGGGAGTTTAATCGAAATACGCATGTTTTTAAGAAAATTCATTTACTCGTCCTCTAGTTAAATTCAAACTCTAGTTGCATTCAAATCTGAAATTTCCTTTGGAAAAATGATGAAATATACTAGGGAGATCGATAATTTTTTTATTTCGTAGTACTCATCTGATATATATCTCGCCCTGCTATTTTTATATTTCTTTCTCCACTGTTTTAATTCAAAGCAACAGGCGATTTCGCTCGCCTTATCCATAAATTGAATGTGGGAAAGGAAGTTTGAAATACAACAATTTAGATAAGTAAAATTTAGTAAAAAATTTGAAATATATTGAAATATTTCATATTTGCCTGTTTATTATCAGTATAAATAAATGATTATTTTTTAATCACTTTTAGATAATACCCTGATAACAAATAGTAAAAACGTGAATTAGGCACTGATTTCGATTTATGCCTTCAACTACTAATTATTGAACTACATTATCTTTGTCTAAATTTAATTTTAATAATAACCATTACTACTTAATATAAGGCGTCTTTACTTCAATATTTCTTCAACTTTTGGCCATTCTTTCGCGCCATTGGCTTGGCGTTTTTCAAGATTGGCCGGTGGCGTATCCGGTGAAATTACACCGCGGAAATTTGGCCGCATCTGGATACGTTCCCACCATTCGGCAACGCCGGGCCGCGTATCCTGCCACATTCTATCAAAAGAAAAATGCGAGAGCCGCAGCATGTAAGGCGTCACCACCACATCGGCAAGAGAGTATTCCTCGCCCAACAGCCAGGGACCGCCAAACTCGGCCAGCGATGCCTCCGAATTAGCGACCATTTTATCCATGATCTTGATGGCCTTTATAAAATACGGTGAGTCCACGCCATCATGGTGAATGGCGCGCTGTTGCTCGCGTTTTGTCGCATCGGTTATTTTATTAAAATGCGCTTCCAATTGCTCTGGAGTATTGGCCGCCGCACGCTCATGGCGGATGGCGACGGCATAGGTGACAATCGTGGTGACTGGGTGAACTTCTTCATCAATGAATTTCATCCACAGACGCATTTGTGCCCGTTTCCAAAGATCAGCAGGCCGTAAGGGCGGTTCTGGCGCCAAATCATCAAGGTATTCGCAGATGACACTGGATTCGCGCACAATCTTGGCGTCGTGAATGATCGTCGGCACAACATTTTTCGGATTTAATTTGACGTATTCCGGTTTAAACTGATCACCCTTTTGCAGGTTTATTACGACTTCGGAATATTCAAGGCCTTTTTCCTCTAAAACTAAGCGCACTTTTCCAGAACACGTTGACAAGTAACTTTGATAGAGCTCGATCATTAAAATTCTCCCCAGAATTAATTTCCTGCACTTTACAGCTAAAAAATAGTGCGGGAAACATAGGTGAACACATGCTATCAGCACATCTTCATCACTGAATAGATACAATTATGACGTCACCCGAAACCGTTAAAGTAACTATTAAGCGTCATGCACGCGATATATTTCATCTCGCCGTGCCAACCATTACCTCGCGCGCCGGCATGATGGCGATGATGATCGTTGATGCGGTCATGGTTGGGCATTTCTCGGCGCAGGAACTGGCTTTTCAAAGTATCGGCCTGGCGCCAATGATGTTCCTAACGGTAAGCAGCTTTGGGCTGTTGACAGGCACTCTGGTCATGACGGCATTTCATCTGGGTGCAAAGGAACTTGAACAATGCGGGGCGGTGTGGCGGCGTTCAGTTACCTATGCCTTCGCACTTGGCTTGATCGGCTTGGTGTTGTCCAGTTTCGGATCAGAGTTCCTGAGCCTGACCGGGCAATCTCAAGAACTTGCCCAAGGCGGCGGTAAGATTATTGGCATTCTTGGCTGGAGTATGCCGCCAATGCTGATATTCGTTGCCAGCGGCTTTTTTCTTGAGGGCCTCAAACGGCCCAAGGTCGGCATGTATATAATGATCATAGGAAATTTTTTTAATATCGCACTTAATTGGGTGTTGGTTTTTGGTCATTTTGGCGCACCCGAAATGGGGGCTGCAGGGTCTGCCTGGTCAACTGTGATCGTACGCACCATCATGATGGGCTGCATTCTCTATTATGTTTGGAACCTCAAAAATCACATTGATCTAGGAATCCGCAAACACGCCAATTTGATTTTAAAAGGCGGCTGGAGTGCTTGGGCAAAACTGCGCCAAATTGGTCTCGGAGGCGGCGCCAGTGCGGCTATCGAATCCGGCGCCTTTTCCTCAATGACCATGTTTGCCGGGTTATTAGGCATCCTGTCTCTTGGCGCATTTTCAATCGCCTTCAACATGCTGGCGCTCACTTTTATGTTCGCCCTCGGGCTCGGTTCAGCAACGGCCGTTTGTGTCGGCAATGCCCATGGACGAGGAGAGCGGCGTGATATGATTTATGCCGGCTGGACCGGTCTCGGGCTAACTGTCATTTTGATGGGTCTGCTTGGCATTTTATTATTCGCCCTCAACGAAACGATTGCCGCCGGATTCACGGATAATCTGGATTTGATCAGCCGTGCTGCACCGCTTATTGCCTTTATCGCTTTGGTCTTAATCGCGGATGGCGGTCAAAGTGTGATGGCCCATGCGCTGCGTGGCTGTGGCGAAACCTGGGTGCCGGCAGCACTCCATATCATTGCTTATTTCGTTATTATGATCCCACTGGCCTGGTATCTATCTCTCCCCGCCGGTCGTGGGGCCATCGGTCTCTTTGAAGCAATCTTGATCGCCAGCATCGTTTCACTGTCCCTTGCCTCAATTCGCTTTTGGTTTATTTCCCGGGATAAGTAAGCGGTTAACTTCCGGCGCAGTCGACACAAAGCGGGGCGGCCGGATCAAACTCAAGTCTCTTCGGCGAGATATCTTCGCCACAATGAGTGCAATAGCCATAGTCACCGGATTTGATACGCTCCAGCGCGGCATCGATTTTCTGGATTTCGATTTCGCGGCGGCGCTCTTGCTCAAGCGCCATTTCCTGCACCTGCATGGCGTCCATACGGGATAACCGGCCAACCTGAGATTGATCAAGCTCTACCGGTTTACGGTCATCTTCAGTCAACTCGACACGCTCAAGCAATTCCTTACGTTGAGCCTCAAGCCGCTTTTTTACTTTCTTAATATCACTACTTTTTGCCATGCTATATACCTACACCACAATCGTCGAAGTCTAGCACAGATTGGTGTTGTATCCAGTATTCTTAAATTCTAGTTTGTCGGCAGCAATTTTTTACCGTTCTAAAGGACACGAAGCATGACCGTCGTCGATATTCATACTCATATGTTTGGCAATTCCTGGCTCGACATGCTGCATCAGCATGGTGGCCCAACATATAGCGCCGGCACGATGGAAGATGGCCGCGATTATCTGATGGAAAAAGGTGCGGCAGCCTGTGCTTTGGAAAATGAAGCCTTTGATTATGATGCCCGCATCGTCGCCATGGATGATTATGGCATCGATGTTTCAGTTGTTTCACTGACGTCACCTAATGTCTATTGGGGGGGCGAAGAAATCAGCGCTAAAACCGCGCAACTCGCCAATGATGAAATGGCGGCGGGACAAACCGCCTATCCGGATCGCATTCGCTGGTTTGCCTCCCTGCCGTTTGAATATCCGGATAAAGCCATCGCAGAATTAAACCGTGCGCTTGAGCAAGGTGCGGTGGGTGTGATGGTCACGGCCAGCATTAACGGCAAACACCTGATTGATCCGTTGTTCGAGCCGGTCTGGGCCGAGATCAACAAGCACGCTCTGCCTGTACTGGTTCACCCGACCGCTCCCTTTGGTTCTAAAGAAGCCGAGTTTGATATTGAGCGCATTCTAATGCCAGGTGCCGGCTTTATGTTTGATACCACCATCGGTATCGCCCGCCTGGCGGTTGATGGATTCTTCGAGCGTTTTCAGGATTTAAAGATCATCGCCTCACATGGCGGCGGCTATTTACCTTACGTCAATGGCCGGATCGATATGTTTTTCCAAGTCGAAACTCTCGTTAAGATGAAAATCGATAAACTGCCAAGCGAATATTTCGGCCGAATTTATTACGATGCTGTGCTCTATGATCCGGGTGCCTTGAGCCTTTGCATTGATATCGCCGGGCCGGAAAAAGTGCTGTTCGGTACCGACTTCCCGATGCCCTGCGACGTACCCAAACTCTATGACATGATCGATACCCGCCCAGCGACCGAAGCCAAGGCCATCAAAGGCGGCAACGCAATTAAAATGTTTGGCCTTTAATAATTAATGACGGCTGATCCTCAATTTATTGATGTTGATGGCGTCAAGCTTGAGTGTTTGCACATTGACGTCGGCGCTGAGCCTGAAAAACCCACTTTGGTGTTTTTACATGAAGGCTTGGGTTGCGTGGCGCTTTGGCGCGATTTCCCGGCAAAGCTTTGCCAAACTGCCGGCCTTAACGGATTTGTCTATAGCCGCCAGGGTTATGGAGCCTCCGATCCAATCCCCTTGCCCCGGCCGGTTGAGTATATGCATCACGAAGCTTTAAATGTCGTGTCACCGGTGCTGGAAGCCGCTGGTATCACTAGCGCGATACTTATTGGTCATAGCAACGGTGGGTCGATTGCGATCATTCATGCCGGTGCAGTCAAAGACGCGCGGGTTAAATGCATCATCTTAATGGCAGCACATATCTTCAATGAGGAAATCACCGTAAATAGTATCGCCGAAGCCAAGGTCGCCTATGACACCTCTGATTTGCGCCAAGGCCTGGCCAAATATCATGGTGACAATGTCGACTGTGCATTTCGCGGCTGGAATGACATTTGGCTACATCCGGATTTCTGGCATTGGAACATCGAAGAGTTTTTGCCGGACATCGAAATTCCCACACTCGTTATGCAAGGAGCTGATGATCAATATGGCTCGATCGCGCAGGTTAAAGGGATTGAAGCCAGCTTAAACTGCCTAACCGAAACCGTCATAGTTGAGAACGCAAAACATTCAGCCCATCTCGATCAACCAGCAGCAACGATTACAGCGATGGTTAATTTTATGGACCGGCACGGCCTTTCCTAGTTGGTGAATATTAAGCTGACATGCTAAAAAACTGCGATACTCAGGAACATAAAAATACATCAAGGTAGGATTAAAACATGACTGATATAGACCCAACCATTCCCTTTTCGGTAATGAGGCCTATTCGATTCACCCATACTGACCCGGCTGGTTATGTGTTTTTTCCGCGCTATTTTGAGATGTTTCAAGCCGTCGCCGAAGACTGGTTTACCTATCGGCTCGATACGAATTTTGCTGACATGGTTCTAATTCAAGAAACTGGGCAACCAACCGCCCATATTGACTGCCAATTTGTTAAGCCCTGCCGTCTAGGTGAAAAATTGGAAATGGCGATTGTGCTGGAAAAATTCGGCACGTCATCCTTGGAGCTGAGATTTCTTGGTACCGTTGATGGCGAAGTCCGCCTCCGCGCCCATTCAATTCAGGTCCTGGTCAGCATGAAAGACGGTCGTCCGGTCCCCTTCTCAGATCACCTGCGGGCTCAGCTTGAGGCCTATCAAACTCAAGTGGTGCCGCCTGATAATTTACTCGGCGAGGATCGGCGTTAGTCCGACTGCACGTAAGTAATCACTCAGTATCATAATATTCTTATATTTAGATTGTTATTTATTGAGTTAATCACCACCTTATTATTTGAATGATTAAAATTTGCAATTCAATATAACTAGGTAGTCAAATGTACCGAATATTGAAATATGTTTTTTTAATTCTCCTTCTAGCAACTGGCAATTCTCAGGCAAAATCTGAAACACTTACATTTGCCTCACCAGCGGCTCCCCCTCTTTCAAACGACCAAGGCACCGGTAAATTGGACAATATTGCCAAACACCTGTTCGAGCGCTTGGGTATCAATGCCAATGTCTACCGTTCCACGCAAAAACGGTCAGTCAGAGATTTGAATCTCGGCCATATCGACGGAATTGTGGTCTCAGCCAGACAGGCATTTCCAAATATTACGACTGGCATCCCCATCTCCGAGCCAATTATCCAGGGTGATTTCGTTGCCTTAATCCGTAAATCAGGCTCAATATCACCCAAATTAGAATCGTTAAAAACCCGCAGAATTTCTTTCCGGGATGGAACATCAATCTTGGAAAAAATATTTGCCTCCCATAAATCGGTAATTAAGGTTCATCGCGAAGGACAATTTCTGCGGCTGCTCGAACTCAACAGAATTGACGTGGCAATTGCAGAAAAACGTATTGCTCAGAAACTGCTGACAGATCGAAAAGCTGCGGAATTTAAAATATTAAAGCCGCCAGTAATATCAGTGAAAGGTTTTTTTATCATCCATAAAAAACATCGCCATCTATTGCCTTCACTGGAAAAAGCTCTAAAAGCCATGAAACGCGATGGAACTTATTTGCAGGTTATGTCGCAAAAAACTAAGCCTCAAAAAAACGGATAGAACATACGGTCAATCCTTATTTACGCCCCGTCGACAATTGACAAGGTTGATTGGATTGCCGACAGGCGGATTTCCTTCAAAGGCTGATACTCGTCAGCTTCATACCAGCTGTTAAGCGAAGCTAAATCCGGAAATTCAATAATCAATGTTCTGATACTGTTGAGGCTGCCTTCGAGAACTGTCGGCTCCGGGCTGGCAGCGATCAATTTACCACCATATTTTGCCGTATGATCGGCAACTTTTTCACCATATTCCTTGAGCCGCTCCTGATCTTTTACTTTTTCGATATTGACGATTAAATAGGCTGACATGTTGTTCCCCTCGCAATTATTTTGAAATGGACAATAGTTTAGCGCCGAAGTCATTTTATCGCAGTAAACATTTTGCGATTATCTGCATCCACGATTCAGATTTCACATGCTACAAGTAATTGTATCACAGCGGAAAAATATTAATGAACGCCGATCTCTATCTTGCGCAAAAACTCTATGAAGCCGGTGACACTATTGCGGCCCGGGATAAATGTCTGACTATTTTGGCGCTAGATAAAGATACTAGTGAGGCCCACCAGTTATTGGGAATTATTGCCAAGCAAGAAGGCAATAATCTGGAAGCCGTTTCGCATTTTTGCCAGGCCATGGATATAGAGCCTACTCATTCAACGTCACGCTTACACCTGTTCGTCGCTTTGCAGTCGATTGATTGGGCTGCTGTTCACAAGGCCGGTTTGTTCCAGGAACTTTACCGTCATTTGAACGCCAGCTTTCAGATTGCTGATTTTGACATGAGAAAGCATTTGCCGGTTGTTGCAGCAGCGATCCAATCGTCCGACCCTTTTCAGCAAGCTGTTAAATTTACCGGAAAGCTTGATAAAAGTCAGCCTTGGCTAGCTGACTTGATGGCGGATACTTTGCTCCGGCGGGTTATGAAAGCTGAAATTATCCCGATGGAAAAATTTGAAACCATTCTGACCCGTCTTCGGCGCTACCTGCTGGAAACAGCCATAAAGACGCCTGCTTCACTGGAAAGCGAACCGCTGGAATTTTGTAGCGCCCTGGCTCATCAAACCTATTTAACCGAGTACGCGTATCATCTTAGCGACGAAGAACGAGACTGGCTGAAAAAACTTCAGGATGACCTGTCTACTGAATTAGAAACGGGTGAAGAGTTACGCCCAGTGGAAGTGATGAAATTAATTCTCTCAGCCTGTTATGTTCCGCTTGGTGTGTGGCCGGGAAAAATCCCTCCTGCAAACGAAAGTGAAGAACTAAACTCATTGGCTCAGCTTCAAATTCTCCACTCTCAGGAAGAATTCGACCTTGGCCCTAAAATCGAGACTCTGACTAAAATATCAGATCAAACCAGCCAAGACGTTAAAACCCAATATGAACAAAATCCCTTCCCACGCTGGTCTCAGATAACGCGCCCTGCCCCCAACTCCCTCGCTGACACGCTGCAATTTTTCTTTCCTTATTTCGAGCCACCGGAAAAACTTTCAGGGTCTTGCGACATTCTGATAGCCGTGTGTGGTACCGGACAGCAGCCGATCCGGGAAGCCTTGCGATATTCGGACTCGCATTTAACCGCCATTGATTTAAGCCGGGCGAGTTTGGCCTATGCCGTGCGCAAAGCGCAGAAATATGACGCCAGCAATATAGACTTTTTCGAAGGAGATATTCTGGCGCTTGATAATTTAGAGGAGAAATTTGATGTCATCGAATGCACGGGCGTATTGCATCATTTGCAGGACCCTTTGGCAGGCTGGCAGGCTCTCATCTCGCTATTAGCGCCCGGCG
>CAZMHI010000035.1:0-28144 GCA_964566055.1 uncultured Rhodospirillaceae bacterium | reverse complement strand
TTTTTAGGTTCCTTCCGGTAAAACCGTTACATGTCGTTACAAGTTACCCGATTGTGAAAAGTCGTTACATGTAACGGCTATAGAGGGTGGGTGGGTATCGGCCGGGGTGATGAAAATCGCTCTCTATAGCGAGCTTGCCCGGCGGCATATTACGGCGGCCCGGCAATGGATAAAAGAACAAGGCCTAGCAGCAACACCCGAGGAAATTCGCGATACCCGCGAGCAGATACTTGCCCTGCCAGCTGATGATCCTAAACGTCAGGTCACAAATTTTTCTGATTTCTATTCGATCAGTGGCTGCCGCGATCTGTTGTTTCATGTCCAGGAAAGCACCTTCACTTTCCCAAAAATTCAGGACGCGTTGCAAAAATTGAACTTAGAACTAATCGGGCTGCAAATTTCCGATGACAAATTAAAAAATAGCTATCGCGCTAAATTTCCAGATGATCCCGAGATGACAAATCTTGACAACTGGCACGAATTTGAGAGCGAATTTCCAGAAAGTTTCCAGAGTATGTATATTTTCTGGTGCCGGACGCTCTAAGAGGCTTTCTCCATCGCATAAATTTTACACAGCATGGTTTTTAAGGGTGCGCCGCCAAAGCCGGATTTACCTTGGTGACCCATCGGGATCAGCTGATTGAGATTGATATCCCAAATGCCGTTGAGAGTCGGAGCAGCGTTTTCCTTTTCCGGATACCACCAGCCATGGGGCGCCATGGCCATTTGCCGGTGCACCACCGGCGTCGTTCTAAGCTTACGTTTTACCTTACCGCGCACCCCTTCGATCCAGACCCATTCACCTTCCTCCACGCCAAGTTCGGCAGCCGTTTCCGGATGCAGCTCGACATAGGGTTCGCCGTCAAACTGACGCAGCCAGGGGATTTGCCGGTGTTCGCTGTGGAAATATGTCGGATTGCGCCGCCCGGTGATCATGATCAATGGATACTCTTTGAATATCTCAGGCGTGCTGATCGGACTTTCAACTGGCTCTTCGTGGAAGGGCAGCGGGTCGAGGCCATACTCCTCGAACTTGGTTGAATAGAGCTCTATCTTACCGGTCGGTGTACGGAAGCCTGGCTCACCATCAGGCCGCAGCTGGCCTTTTTCATGGCGGCGGTAAGGCCGACCACCGGATGGATGATCCTTAGGCGTCAGCATACCGTTATTGTCAGCCAATTCATCAAAGGTCACACCAGCTGGCCGCAGCCGTTCGGTAAAGAGCTCGTCCAAGTTCTGCCAGGGCACAGCTTGCGGGTTGAGCCGCTTGGCCATCTCAAATGACACATCCCAGCCGGACTTCGTATCACCGATATCAATCGGCCCGCGCATGGCATTAAGGATCACACCGGTGGTGAAAACGGAATTTTTCTCCGCCATGGTTTGGCCAGGCAGTACAATATCAGCTATCGCCGAGGCCGTCGGCGTCATGAAATTATCAACCACCACATTGAAATCGAGCTTCTTGACCGCTTCATAGTGGCGCCGCGGGTCTTGAGCCGTGCCGGCCATAAAGTTATTGGTATAAAGCCAGAGTCCCTTAATCGGATAGGGATCTCCACTTTCCATTTGCTCCAGCACCGTATCGGCGAGCGCCCAGGCGCGGAAATTTTTCACCAGCGGGAACTTATCAGCACCGATGCGTTTTTTATTGAGGTTGTTAACGAACTCCTCACCGTAAAGCTGAATCACTTCCTCGGTTGAATAGGGATAAAGCGAGACGCCATAGGGTGGGCGGCAAATAATGTTGCCACCTGGAATATCCGTATTGCCGGTGATCGCCCAGAGACAATTCAAGGCATGCATGGTGGCTGTAGCTTGCGCATTGGAATCGAGCGGCTGGCCAAAGCGGATGGCGCCCGGGCTGGCCTTAGCATACATGCGGGCGGCCTTGACGATATCTTCGGTAGGTATCCAGGTAATCTCAGAAACCTTGGCTGGCGGATAGTCCTGCACGCGTTTTTTGAGCTCGTCAAAACCGTGGGTCCATTTCTCGACGAATTCCGTGTCGTAGAGTTTTTCATTGATGATGACATTGAGCATACCGAGCGCCAAGGCACCATCGGTGCCGGGCCGTATTTGCAGCCAGAGTTCCGCCCGGGACGCCGCCCAGGAAAAACGCGGATCAATAACAATTAGCTTGGTGCCGAGCTTCATCATATCGACAACGTAGTGACCGGAGAAATAATGATCGGTGCATTGCGATCCGCGAATACCTCTGGCCCAATGCAGCATCACCTCGGGCGGTGTGTATTCAGGATCATCGTAGCGCTCAGGCGAAAACTGGGCGGCATCGGGAAAGGTAATATCCCCGGCTACAGTGTGCATACCGGCTAGCCTCGGCGTAAAGCAGGAAATGCCGGAAAGGCCAAATAGGGTCCAGTTAGGGCTGCCATAGGCATAAGCCATAAAGATCAATGGACCACCGGCATCGCGCCCGGTACCTTGACCAAAGACCATGGATTCGGCGCCGTATTCGTCCCGAATTTTGCGCATTTCATATTCGCACTCGTCGAGCGCTTCATCCCACGAGATCGCCGCCCACTCGCCGGAACCACGTTCTCCAACGCGCTTCAATGGCGTCTGCAGCCGGTCTTCGTGATAGGCATATTGGGTCAGCGCCAGGGCGCGCGGGCAAAGCCTGCCTTGATGAAACGGATGATCCTCATCGCCCTCAACTTTGATCAGCTTGCCGTCTTTGATATGGAGATCCACACCACAACCGCCATGGCAACCGGGTCCACCTGACCAGGCACCGGTTTTAACAATTTTCACATCATCCATTTTATTCATTTTCTTATCTCCCCCCTACTTCGGCGCATACAGCACGGTTTTCGGCTGCTCATCCATTTGAGCAACCAGTTCCGTCAACGGTCCAAAACTCATACAGCGGGCTTGGCAATGTTTAACACAAGAGGGCTGAACACGGTCTTGAGTCCGATGGGCACAAAGATTACAGAGATCAGTTGGAAAGGGCAGATAGTAAATCGACAAGCCGTTTTTCTTTTCGAGAATGTGCTCGGTGACGGTGATACCGAATTGCCCGGCGGGATAATTATGTTCCTGCTGACAGGCGACCTCACAGGAACGGCAGCCGGTGCAGTAATTATAGTCGATCAACAGCCCATTTCGCGCCATTGGCTTCCTCCCAATTCTTAATAATTCTGATCGAACAAAATTAGTTGCATTTGAAACTAATGTCAAGAAAATCAGCGCAGCCCAGAGAGGGGCCGGGTGTTTACTCAGGAATCAAAATGGTATTTTGCGGCGGACCGCTGGTATCCGGCTCCGGGTAATCGAGCGTATAATGCAGTCCCCGGCTCTCCTTCCGCCGCGCCGCCGAGCGAATGATTAAAATGGCTACTTGCGATAGATTGCGCAGTTCAAGAAGATCACTGGTAACCCGAAAGTTCCAATAGTACTCGGCAATTTCCCGGAGCAACAGCTCGACCCGATGGCGGGCCCGTTCCAGCCGCTTGGTTGTCCGCACAATGCCAACATAATCCCACATAAAGCGGCGCAGCTCATCCCAGTTATGAGCGACCACAACCTCCTCATCCGAATCGGTGACGAAAGTCTCGTCCCAGGCCGGCAAATCCGGCGGTGCGGCACGCTGATCCAGTGTCTCACCAATATCCTGCGCTGCCGCACCGGCGAAAACCAAACCCTCAAGCAGGGAGTTGCTGGCCATACGATTAGCGCCATGCAGGCCGGTGAAAGCAACTTCGCCAACCGCCCACAAGCCCTCAACATCGGTGCGGCCGCGCTGGTCTGTTACCACACCACCACAGGTGTAGTGCGCCGCCGGCACAACCGGCAACGGCTCTTTGGTCATGTCGTAACCGAACTCCAAGCAACGTTCAAAAACAGTTGGAAAATGCTCTTCAATAAATGATGCCGGCTGATGACTGATATCGAGATAAACATGCTCGAAACCCAGGCGTTTCATTTCATGATCAACCGCCCGGGCGACAATATCGCGGGGCGCCAATTCCAGGCGCTTATCATAATCTGCCATAAAACGATTGCCGTCAGGTGTTGTTAAAACGCCGCCCTCACCCCGGACAGCTTCGGTAATCAAGAAGGACTTGGCTTCGGGATGATACAGACAAGTGGGATGAAACTGCGAGAACTCCATATTGCCGACCCGGCACCCTGCCCGCCACGCCATGGCGATGCCGTCCCCCGTTGAGCCATCTGGATTAGAAGTGTAGAGATAAACTTTACTGGCGCCGCCGGTCGCCAGCACCACGGCCCGGGCTTTAATGAGTTTGACGTGGCCATCCTCAGTATCTAGCGCATAAGCTCCGACGCAGCGTCCCGGATAGCCACCCGCCAGTTTTTCCCGCACCAGATCGACAGCGAGAATATTCTCAAATAAAGAAAGGTTCTCCCGTTCCCGGGCCCGGGCGATCAGTGTATTTTCAACCGATTTTCCTGTCGCATCAGCAACATGGATGACGCGGCGCTGAGAATGCCCGCCTTCGCGGGTCAGGTGATACGGATAATCACCACCGTTTTCTCCGTTCGCGGTAAAAGCCACGCCATGATCAATTAGCTGGCCAATGGCGGCTGGGCCATTTTCAACCGTAAACTTTACAGCTGCCGGATCACAGAGCCCGCCCCCGGCATTTAAGGTATCCTCAATATGGGAGGCAAAGGTATCGCCTTCCTCTAGAACTGCCGCAATACCACCCTGGGCATAATAGGAACTGCCTTCACTCAGCGCTCCTTTGCTGAGCACGGCAGCCCGGACGTCTTCAGGTAATTGCAGAGCCAGGGTCAGCCCCGCCGCCCCGGAACCAATGATCAGCACGTCATAGGTAGACTGGCTGTCGATGGTCGGACGAGGACCCTGCATAATTACTCCCAAATAAGTTTCGGCAGATTACTGCCCGAGCGTCGCCTTCACTTCCTGACGTTTGGCGTGAAGGATTGGCTCCGTGTAGCCAGCCGGCTGCTCGAGACCTTTGAAGACAAGATCGCAGGCGGCACCAAAGGCGATGCTGTTGTCAAAGTCCGGCGCCATGTTGCGATAGGCGCTGTCACCTGCATTCTGGCCATCAACCACTGCCGCCATCCGCTTCATGGTCTCCATCACCTGATCTTCAGTGCAGATGCCATGATGCAGCCAGTTGGCAATGTGCTGGCTTGAAATCCTGAGCGTTGCCCGGTCTTCCATCAGCCCAATGTTATTGATGTCCGGCACTTTGGAGCAGCCAACGCCCTGCTCAACCCAACGGACGACATAGCCTAAAATACCTTGGGCGTTATTGTCGAGCTCGTTTTGAACTTCATCAGCCGACAGATTGCGGCCACCCAATAACGGAATGGTCAGGATATCATCAAGACTGGCGCGGCCACGGCTGGCCAGGTCTTCCTGACGCTCAGCAACACTGCATTGATGGTAGTGGATGGCGTGCAAAGTCGCCCCTGTCGGTGACGGCACCCAGGCAGTATTGGCGCCCGCTTCAGGATGGCCGATCTTGGCATCCATCATGGCAGCCATTTCATCGGGCATGGCCCACATGCCTTTACCGATTTGAGCGCGGCCTCTAAAGCCGGTTTCAATGCCGATATCGACATTCCAATCTTCATAAGCGCCGATCCAAGGTTCGGTTTTAATGTCGGCTTTCGGCAGGAACGGTCCCGCTTCCATGCTAGTGTGCATTTCATCACCGGTGCGATCCAAGAAGCCCGTATTAATGAACACCACACGATCAGCCGCCGCCCGCACACATTCTTTCAAATTAACCGTGGTGCGGCGTTCTTCATCCATAATGCCGACTTTCATGGTATTGGCTGGAATCCCAAGAGCATCCTCAACGCGGCTGAACAACTCACAGGTAAAAGCGGCCTCTTCCGGCCCGTGCATTTTCGGCTTCACCACGTAGATCGAGCCTTCGCGGCTGTTCTTTAAAGCGCCCGTACCTTTAAGATCATGAATTCCGATCAAGCCAGTGAACATGGCATCCATGATGCCTTCCGGCACCTCATTACCGTCCTTGTCGATAATGGCGGGATTGGTCATCAAATGACCAACATTCCGCACCAGCAGAAGGGAACGCCCCGGCAAGGTCAGGGAGCCGCCATCCGGTGTCGTATAGTCACGGTCCGGGTTCATCCGGCGGGTCATGCTAGAGCCGCCTTTATCAAAGGTATCTTCCAGATCGCCTTTTATCAGACCGAGAAAATTCTCATATATTTGCGCTTTGTCTTCGGCATCAACGGCGGCCACGGAATCTTCAAAATCCTGAATGGTCGTGATGGCCGCTTCCATAACGACATCTTTGACACCGGCTGGACTATCTTTACCAATTGGGTGGTCGCGGTCGATTTGGATTTCAATATGCAAGCCGTTATGAGCCAGCAAGATCAATGAAGGTGCTTCTGCTGAACCTTGATAACCAACAAATTGCGCCGGGTCGGCCAGTGCCGTTTCACCGCCGCTTGTGGCCACCATCAAAGCGCCATCTACAATCGCATAGCCTGTCGCATCTTTGTGACTGCCAGAGGCCAGCGGGCAAGCTTGATCCAACACACCGGCGGCATAGTCGATAACAGCCGCGCCGCGAACCTCGTTATAGCCGCCGCTGCGTTCCTTGCCGCCCTCTTCATCAATAACGTCAGTGCCATAAAGCGCATCATAGAGACTGCCCCAGCGCGCGTTAGCTGCGTTCAAGGCAAAGCGGGCATTTGATGTTGGCACCACCAATTGCGCCCCGGCGATGGTCGCAATCTCAGGATCAACCTTGCTGGTTGAAATCTCAAAGTCATCGCCTTCAGGTACGAGATAGCCAATATCGAGCAAAAACTGCTTATAAGCAGCGGCATCGTGGTCCTGTCCTTTGCGTTCGATATGCCAGGCATCAATCTTAGCCTGTAAATCGTCCCGTTTTTGCAGGAGTGCCCGGTTCTTTGGCGCCAAATCATTGAGCACCTCTTCAAAAGCCTGCCAAAAAGAATCGGGTTCAACGCCGGTACCCGGTGCAATTTTATCTGCCACTAGGTCAATCAGGATACTGGCGACCTGCAGGCCGCCTTTTTGAGTTCTATCAGTCATGTTGTTAGCCTCTAATCGGTCTTTACGTTTATTTTTTGAGTTGCTTGCTGCAACGTTCATGAGAATATTTTGCCATTTGGCAGCGCTATTGGAAAACTATTTTTCCAAAAGGCGACGGAATTCTCTAAAATTCGCGTTAGTGATAGTATAAAACCGGAACGTTTAAATTGATTTCGGACAAATCGCTAAGGGACAACCGGTCAACATTTTCAGGGGTTAGCCTCCATGGTCTTTAAAGACGCCTTCATTGCCGCCAATCGATTTGGTCTCGGGCCACTGCCGCTTGAACTCGGTGTGATTGCTAAAAATCCGCGCGATTGGCTTAAACGACAGATTACAACCGAGCAAAAAATACCCTCACTGCTGCAAAACCTGCCCAATGTTGCAGAGATTATGAACACCTATGCGCGCAACCGCCAGATGGGCAACCGAGGTCAAAATCGGGGCCAGGGAAACCGGCAACGAGGAGGTGGTGGCAATCGTCAACGTGGCGGCAACTCATTTCGCCAGCAACAAGGCCAAAATTATATCGACAGTGTTTATTCGCGCACCCTCAACATGATCCAAACGCCGGCGCCGTTCGCCGAACACATGGTAAAATTCTGGAGCAACCATTTCACCGTATCAAGCGCATCGCGCAAAATTGTGGGGCCAATTGCCGTTGCTTATGAGACGGATGTTATACGCCCGCACATCTTCGGCAATTTCGAGGATATGCTGGTTGCCGTTGCCCAGCACCCAACCATGTTGGTCTATTTGGACAATCATATTTCAATGGGGCCGAATTCCCAGATGGCGCTCAATCCTCGCGGTGGCGATGGCCGCGCCCGGGCACGCGGGCTCAATGAGAATCTCGCCCGTGAAATATTGGAGTTGCACACACTTGGCGTTAATGGCGGCTACACCCAAACAGATGTCAGAGAGTTCGCCAAAATTATCACCGGCTGGTCATTTGGAGGCCGTGGCGGTGGGCCACAGGGACCAAACGGTTTTCGCTTCAAGCGCTGGTTTCATGAACCGGGCCCAAAAACACTGCTGGGCCGGACCTATGACAGCGGCTCGGTAAATGATGGGCTGGATGCACTGAAAATGCTCGCCCACCATCCTTCGACAGCTAAGTTTGTTGCCACCAAACTGGTGAGGCATTTTGTTGCCGACGACCCGCCGGCAGCAGCCGTCAGTAAAATCGAACGCGTCTTTATTGAAAGTAAGGGCGATCTCGCCAAAGTCAGCGAAGCCTTAGTTGATCTGGAAGAGGCCTGGCAGTCACCGTTCGATAAAACCAAAACACCTTATGAACTGGTGTTGTCCACCTACCGCGCTCTTGATATTGGCGCGCCGGGCAAACGCGGTATTTTGCAGACTTTAAGTGAACTTCAACAATTTCCGTTTAAGGCCTCGTCCCCCGCCGGCTGGCCGGATGTCGCCAAAGAATGGCTAAACCCGGAAACCCTGATGCGGCGCATTGAATGGACGCGCGCTTTGGCTGCCAAGCTGCCCCGCAGCGTCAAACCGGAAGAATTATTCGCCGACACCATCGAAGCGGTTGCTTCCAAGCAAACCAAGTTCTGGGTCAAGGCGGCACCCTCGGCTGAAGAAGCCATTGCCCTCATTCTCGCCAGCCCGGAATTCCAGAGAAGGTAGACGGATGAAAATATCACGACGCAATCTTTTAAAAACTGCCGGCAGCGCCACCGTTCTCGCCAGCACCTCACCGGGTTTGGTTTTTGCCGCCGCTCCCACCGATAAACGTTTTGTCACCATCATCTTAAGGGGTGGCATGGACGCTCTCACTGCCGTCGCTCCTTATGCCGATCCCAATTACGCCCGGCTGCGCTCGTTTCTGGCGCTTGGCAAACCAGGTGAGAAAAATGGCGCGCTTGATCTCAATGGGCATTTCGGCCTGGACCCAAATTTACCGTATCTGGCGCCGCTCTATAAAAAGGGTGAACTTGCCATCCTTCATGCGGCAACGACAAATTACCGCGGCCGCTCGCATTTTGATGGTCAGAACGTGCTCGAAAACGGTACGCCTAAACCTTATGGCACCGATAGCGGCTGGCTTAACCGGGCGCTGGACTTAATGACGGACGGTGAACGCCGGGTTGGCCTTTCGGTGGGTCACGCGGTGCCGCTGATGATGCGGGGCAAATCCGATGTGCAGACCTGGGCGCCCTCGGCCCTGCCAAAAGCCGAAGGTGATTTTCTTGACCGGTTAATGCGGGTTTATGAAGGAGACCCGGTTTTTGAACATGCCTTGAAACAGGCAATGAAATCGGCTGCCCTTTCTGCCGGCGTCACCGATGGTATGGGCAAAATAAACTCCCGCAACACAACGCTGAAAATTATGACGGAAGCCGCCGGCAAACTTTTAGCCAAATCAAACGGCCCCAGAGTCGCCGTGATAGAATCCGGTGGCTGGGATACCCATGCCGGCCAGCATCTGGGACTGACCAACAAACTCAAAGAACTGAACACCGGGCTGGAAGCTTTGCAGCAACATTTGGGCGAGACCTGGTCAGACACCGTCATCGTCATCGTTTCCGAATTTGGCCGCACAGTCGCTGCCAACGGCACCCGCGGCACTGATCATGGCACTGGCGGGCTGGCCTTTATAATGGGTGGTGCTGTCAAGGGAGGCCAGTTTATCGGCAAATGGCCGGGCATTGAGGAAAAGCATCAATTCCAAGGCCGTGATCTCAACCCGGTCAACGATTACCGCAGCCTGTTTAAAACCGTGCTGCATGAGCATCTCGGGCTGGCGGAAGGCAAAATTGAAGATGCGATCTTCCCGGACAGCCGCCAGGCTCAGATGTTTAGTGGGCTAATAAAAACTGTTTAAAAGGTTAACATTGTAACAAGTTACCCCGGGTTAACTTATTACAAAGCGCCGCGGATGGTATCGATCACAGCCAAACTATCCTCCGGGCAGGTATCTCCCCGCCAGGCGACATGATCATCGGGCCGCACCAGTACCAGCTTCCGTTCATAAATCTCAGCAATGTCAGCGTGATCGATGTATTCAACCACCAGCGGCATGCCAACCTCCGCAGCCGCCGCGACCAAACTATCCACGGACACAGCCGGGTCAAAGCGCAGCAGTGTAATGCCCCGGCCAAATAAATCGAGGATCGATTTTTCTTCACCTTCACCGATCCAAGCATGGGGGGCGCGATGGCCGGGCCGGGCGGTTACGGTATAATTCATGACGTCAAAATCAGGCTCCGGTGTGCCGTCTGGCACAATGATCGGTGAGCCTTCATAGCGGTAGCCTAGGACAATACCATTGGTATCGTATTCCCGGTCCATGCGGAGATCATAGAGAATACGGGTAAATTCCTGCCGGAACGCCTCACCTTCCGGCGTATCCTGATCGATCTCCGGCCCAGCCGGCAGTTTAGCGAATTGGGTGAAATTCCGGGCCCCTTCATTGGTTATGAGTTGGGCGATGGGGCGGCGCTCGGTATCGTAGGTATCAAGTAATTGATCACCACCCCAGCCTTCCAGCACGGCGGCCAGCTTCCAGCTGATGTCAACCGCTTCCTGAATGCCGGTGTTCATACCAAAACCACCAGTCGGCGACATTTGATGAACGGCATCACCGGCCAAAAATATCCGGCCCTCCTGATAACACTCGGCAACCACCCGTTTTCGCATCCAGGGCAGAACTGAATAAATTTCAAACTCCAAATCCCGTCCGACGGCTTTGCGGATATAGTCACCAGCCTCCGCCTCGGTTATTTCGGTACCGAGCGGCAGTTTCATAATACTAAGACGCCACAAATCCTTGCCGTTGATGGCGACGATATCTGCCCACATACCGGTTTCGTTGAACATCCATTGCATGGTCGCGCGGCCCTTAGGAAAGAGCGCATCATGATCGGTGGATCTAAAAAAAACATTGATATTAAAACTGAGGCCATGATCGCCGATGAGCTCGATTCCTAGTTCATCACGTATGCTGCTTTCGGCCCCATCGCAGGCGACCATATACTGTGCCCGGATAATTTTTTCTTCACCACTTTCGGTATGGGTCACATAAGCCGTTACGCCCTCCGCATCCTGCTCAAAACGATCCAAGCAGTGATGAAAAAGTTGCGTCACATTGGGCATCTCAGCGGCGGTATCCCGCAACAACGGATCAAACCAGATTTGCGAGCAGCGCTGCATAAATTCAGGCGAGAACGGCTGCACAACATCCTGGCGGGCGGGGAATTCATAGCGGCCAAGTTCATAACCGGTGATGGAAGTTAAAAAATGAATATTGCGGGGGAAGTCTTCGGGGATACTGAGTTCACGCACACGCTGACCGATACCCCAGCGACGGCAAAACTCCTGGGTCCGATTACCAACCTGGTTCATTTTAGGATGACCGACTGAGCCGTCGCGGGCCTCCAGCATAATGCATTCAACACCGCGCCAGCCGAGATCAATTGAAAGTGCTAAGCCCACCGGCCCGCCGCCGATAATCAATACCGGTGTACTTATTTCAGCTGCACTCATAATACGGCCCCCCGAAGCCACGCCGATTTAAGAATCTATTGAAACGATGCGCGCCTCACGCATTCGCTGGACAAACATGCCAACCAATCGCCGCATGACAGGATCGGTTTCTTCCAGACGATCCAGGCGGGATTTCAACTCTTTGCTGGGAATGATCGTCAAGACTGTCTCGGAGGCCGTGCGCGCCGATGCCATCCGCGGCTCTTCATCAATTAAGGCCATTTCGCCAATAATGCTGCCGGCCCCAACTTGAGCAATAACAATCTCTTCATCACCGACACTGCGGATTATATTCACCTGACCGGAAAGGATAAGATAGGCCTCATCTCCTTCTTCACCTTCATGGAAAATATACTCGCCCACATCAAGTTCCCGGCGTGATAAATTATCATCGGGTTTTCTCGGCTTGCCGTCCGGGGTCACGGCTTTTACCGGCGCATCGGGGGCACGCTTCTTTTGCCGGGTTTTGAGTTCAGGAGATTTTTCGCTCTCTTCAAAATCATCTTCCGCTGCCTTACGTTTAACCTCCGGCGTTGGCGCAATGGTCGTGTCCCCATCGCCGGCTTTATAAGCCATCAGCAAATCATAAATTTTGCGGGCAAAGCGAAGCCGCCAATCCTCGGGCAATTCGGTGGCCAACAGGCGGTCACGCATTCCAGCGGCGGCAACCACCATTTCCTTTTCGCTGGCGCCTTTCTCAACGATTTGAGTTACTGAGTTAATCCCCGCCAATACGTTCGCCAGACTGGCGATGATGTGACGCTGATTATTACGGCCATATTCGGTGCCCGTTAGATCTAAAAGATAGCCGCATTTGGTCGCAATTGTCGGTAAAAGAAAGATCATATTGTCGATCGCTTTTTCATAGCTCTCGTCTTCGTTTTCTTCTTTCAGAACACTTTTGGCCCGGAGAGTTGCCGCTTCGGCCAGCTGGTCACTGTTGGAAAATACCTTCTGGCCGATCAGATTTCGCATTAAAGCTCTAAAACTATCTTGCTCTTCGAAGCGGTCGCCTTTGGTCAGGGGATTGACGCCAGCCAGCGCCCGCCCCACCCGATCCAATAAAATATCCTGGGTGTGTTTGAGATCGTGCTTCGCCATGACAGCACTCAACCGCTCCAACGGCGAATTTGAGCCTTCGCTTATTTCGTAGCTTCCAGCAGCTAGTTGAACCAGCGTGGTCATTGCCGCCGCCAAATTTCGCTGATAGCCCAGTATTTCCTGCACGGCTTCAGAGCCATCGAATATTTCACCAAGCATCTCGTCGATATAAATTAGAGCCACTTCACCCGGATCTTTTTCAATTTGCTCGAGCAGTAAAACAAGTTTGCCTTCCCAATCACCTTGGGCGCTCAAATAGCGGGATAAAACGGCGCGGATGGAAAAAGCTTGATTACCATCAGCAACCTTTCCCGTCACTTCTTTAACGAGTTCACCGGCATGAGAATCTTTTAGAACCTGCTCAAATTCCGACAAATCGTCAGCAAATTGAGCCCGATCCCGCATTTGCTTGACGGTGGCTTCGAGAAAATCTATGCGATCCGCCGGTTTTTCATCACTGCCTTTGGTCTGCAAATTCGCGAGGGTTTGAAGAATTTGAATATAAAAAGTATCGTTCCTGACAACTGCCAGGATATTCAATTTATCATGGATGAGTTCACCGGCGGTGATGCCAACGTTGTCCAGATGCTCACGCAGCAAGCGGCCCATCGTAATCCGCGCCTCGAAGCTGTAAAATTCCTCAAGCTCTTTGCAATAAGGAGCTTCTTCAACGGGTGTAACCGATACCGGGCGTTCTGTGCGCCCCGCAGATTCCTCTTCAAAAACTATTTTTTCCTTGGATTGCCCGCGGTCTTCGGTAACTTTGACACCATCAAAATTACCCGTTGATAAAAGCGCCTTGGCTTCCTTGATGCCGGTACCTTTGGTTAAGGCGTCGGTATAGATTGTCCAGCGATCCCCATCACGGACATTCACCAAGAATTTAATTTCTGTCGATTTAGCCAAGTTACCATCCCGGAGCAATTTTGCGGTGTGTTATTAGTCACATTTGATCCGCCATTTTTTATAAGGACATCCTTCCTTAAGTTTCCAGGCGAAGCAATAGAGATTTAGAAAAAAGCAGCTAATTGGGAAAATTTACTTTTATTCAAATGAATAAATTGATTACATGGATGTTGCTGGGATTATCGCTAATAGATCGAACAAAAAAGGAATAAGGGGGCTAACATGAAAAAAATTGGCTGGATCGGGCTCGGCAAAATGGGACATCCGATGGCGATGAACCTGGCCGAAAAAGGCTATGAGCTTGCAGTCTTCAATCGCACCAAATCCAAAACCGCTGAGTTGGTGAAGGCGGGCGCAACTGCCCCGGACACGATTGCCGAATTGGCCACACAATCGGATATTATCGTGACGATGGTGTCAGACGATGCGGCACTTGAAGCCATCGCACTTGACCCGGATGGAGTGTTCGCCAACGCCAAATCCGGCAGCACCTTCATTGACATGAGCACGGTCTCACCGGTGCTATCAGAAAAAATTGCTGCGGCGGCTGAAGTCAAAGGATTGAGCTACCTGCGCGCACCGGTAAACGGTTCGGTGATACAAGCCGCAGCCGCAACGCTGGTCATTTTGGTTTCAGGTCCACAAGCTACTTACGAAGAGCATTTAGATATTTTCGAAACTATGGGCGACAACGAAAAGATCTTTTACACCGGAGACACTGAACAAGCGCGCTACCTCAAACTCTCGATCAATATGATGGTCGGCGTGACGTCGTTCATGATGGCCGAAGCACTGGCGCTCGGTGAATCCGGCGGGCTCGATTGGGAGCAAATGATCGATATAATCCGCAATTCTGCTGTCGGCTCACCGGTGGTGAACTACAAAGAACAGACCTTGAAAAACCGTGACTACACGCCGGCCTTTACGGCCACTCAAATGGCCAAGGATTTCGATCTGATGCTGGATGCGGGCAAAGCCGCTAATGTGCCGCTCGCCCTCCTCTCCTTGGCGCGGCAAAACTTGAGTGCAATGATCGCCACCGGCCGCGGTGATTATGATTTCTTCGGCTATATTGACCTGCTGGAAGAAATGTCGGGATTGAAGAAATAGGAAGATAAATTAGCCGCCAGTGATCCAGCGCATAGTTGGTAATGCAGATCGGCGTTATTACTTAATATTTCAGGATTAAGATATAGCCCCTGGAGGACTTCATGACGTGTTCAAAATTACTAAAACTTTCAAAAATAGCGCTGATCGCTTCGGCTTTTGTTTTTAGTACGACCTATGCGACATCTGACGCTCTTGCAGCCGGTAAGGGTAAAGGCAAACCGGATTTTGCCGGCAAACCTGATGAAAAATTGGGAAAAGGTGGCCGCAGCGCTTTAGCCAAAGAGCGTGCGAAATCAGAAAAAGAGAAAAAAGAAAAGAAGGCTAAGAAAGAAAAGAAGGCCAAAAAAGTTAAAAAAGCCAAAAAAGGGAAAAAGAAATAGGCTTCTAACTAAAAGCTAAATATTGGCCAAACCCTTGAAATTAACCCCATTTCGTCCTTAAATATAAGGAATTAGCCCAAAAAGGGTGCCGAAATACTAGAAAAAGTGCTTCGGAACAGCGTTAAGCTATTGATAACGCTGTATAAATCAGGTGTGAATAAACGGAGAAGCCGTTTAAATGGTTGGCGCGATAACTTTGTCCGCCGCGACACAGACCAATTTATTGGCGCTGCAGCGGACCACAAAAGCAATTGAAATTACGCAAGAGCGGCTTTCAACCGGGCTCCGGGTGAATAGCGCGATTGATGATTCTATTGCTTTTTTCTCCGCTTCGACCTTGACCCACCGGGCCTCCGATCTTCAAGTCCTTAAAGACGACATTGACCAGGCCGTCAGCAACGCCAATACCGCTGTTACCGGTATCGAAGCAATCGATGATATCGTTGAACAAATGAAAGGCTTGGCGCTTTCGGCCAAAAGTGATTCAAGCACGGAAAACAGGTCCAAATCAGCTGTTCAGTTTAACGATCTCAAAAATCAACTCGACAACCTCGCCAATGACGCGACCTATAGCGGCACAAATTTAATCAAAGGCTCTCCCGGCAATCTGAAAGTTACCTTTAGCCAGGACGGCAGTTCAACGTTAACGATTTCGGGGATTGCCTCAGACTCTTCAGGCTTATCAATTGCTACCGCGGCGTCGAATTGGGCCGCGGATACGAATGTCGATACCGCCATCAATGACCTCGACAGCGCCCTGACAACATTGCGCTCAAGCGCTGCCGTCATTGGCTCCAGCGCCAGCCTTATTTCGCTCCGCTTGGATTTCGTCACAACTTTGGTCAGTCAGCTGGAGGAAGGCGCCGCGAAACTCACCAATGCAGATCTCAACGAAGAATCTGCTAATCTGCTAACCCTGCAGACCCGCCAACAACTCGGCACAATTGGCCTCAGTATCGCACAAAGCAGTGACCAATCAGTCTTGCGTCTATTCTTCTAGTCTTGATATTCAAATCCCAACCCGATTTAATACGGCTCTGAAATCGGGGTGAATTTATGGCAAAAGCCGTCGAAGATATTCAAACTCTGGGCGAAATAATGCCGGCGGCGCATGATAAGCTTTCACGCGAGTATTGGGACTATTTAATCGGTGGCGCTGAAACCGAGACGACACTGCTGAGAAACCGGCAGGCACTGGACGAAATTGCTTTCCGACCTCGGGTTCTCAACGATGTCTCCGAGATTGACCCTTCTACAGAATTGTTTGGCAAGAAAACAAGCCTACCCATCGTCTTGGCGCCGATTGGCTCAGCTGAACAACTTGATCCCGAAGGCATGCTGCCGGCTGCCAAGGCAGCGGCTGAATTCGGTGTCGGTATTGTGAAAAGTTCCGTGGCTATACCGGATATCGAGGAAGCTGCCGAAATATCCGGCGCGGATCTCATATTTCAGCTCTATGTCCGGGGCGATGATGCTTGGATTTATGACCATGTGAAACGGGTTAAGGACGCCGGCTATGTTGGTTTTTGCCTGACCGTGGATTCAGCTCAATATGGCCGGCGGGAGCGCGACAAAGTTAAAAGCTTTTCACCAGCGCAACGAACTCATGTTTCAGGCGTAAACTATCAGGCAGCCTTGGATTGGAGTGTTGTCGAACGCTTGAGGGAGCATACGGATATGCCGCTTATTCTTAAAGGCATTGCCACCGCCGAGGATGCTGAGAGGGCAGTCAATCTCGGCGTTGATGTGATCTATATCTCCAATCACGGCGGTCGCCAATTGGATCACGGGCGCGGCGCGATCGAAGTGTTGCCGGAGGTTGTCGACGCTGTCGGTGATCAAGCAACTGTTATCATTGATGGTGGATTTTATCATGGCGCTGATATCCTAAAAGCGATAGCGTTGGGTGCAGATGCTGTTGGTCTCGGGCGGCTTTATGGCTTTGGCTTAGGCGCCTTTGGCCAAGCAGGTGTAAAACGTGTACTGGAAATATTAGCCGAAGAGGTAATCTGCGCCATGGCCTTGTTGGGGGTAACGAACTTGTCACAGTTAACTGCTGACCACGTTCACCCTGCAGCAGCAGTAAGATTACCAAGCCCAACCAGCGCCTTTCATCTATTTGATGTCGATGACGGGCCTTATTAATAAAATTTAACGGGAGGAAAAAATGATACTTAGACAGCAAAAAATTTCATTATTGGGTGCTCTTTTTGCCGGTGCTCTATTATTTACCACGGCAAGTGACGCCCTGGCTCAAAGGGATTTTTCTAAAGTTCAAATTAAGACCATCCCACTCGGTGGCGCAGTTAGCATGCTGATGGGAGCTGGCGGTAACATCGGCGTCGTTTCAGGCGACGACGGGGTCTTTATGATTGATGATCAATTTGCCCCCCTTACACCTAAAATTCTGGCAGCAGTTAAGAAAATTAATCCCAAGCCAATCCGCTTTCTGCTCAACACTCATTGGCATTTCGACCATACCGGCGGTAACGAAAATATGGGCAAAATGGGCATCACCATTGTTGCTCATGAAAATGTCCGCTCGACCATGAGCGTTGACCAGCCGCTTAAAGCTTTTAATCGAACTGTTCCGGCGTCGCCTAAAATCGCCTTGCCGGTGATTACCTTCAACGATTCAGCTACCTTTCATCTCAATGGCGAGACCATCCGCATTATCCATGTGCCACCGGCGCATACTGATGGTGATTCCATTGTTCATTTTAAAAACTCGAATATCATCCACACCGGTGATACATTCTTTAACGGCTTCTATCCGTTTATCGATGTCGAACATGGCGGCAGTATTGACGGCATGATCAAAGCGGCTGGAATCACGCTCGGCCTTGCCAATGATCAAACCAAGATCATTCCCGGTCATGGACCACTGGCGACTAAAAAACAATTAGTAGCCTTTCGAGATATGCTGGTGCAGGCGCGAGACGCCATCAAAATGGCAGCCAAAGGTGGCAAGTCTCCAGAACAGGTGGCTAAAGCAGATCCTTTGAAAGCGCTCAACGCGAAATGGGGTAAAGGCTTTTTGAAACCGCCGATTTTCGTCAGGATTGTTCTGGGCGGCATGAAACGCTAAACGAGAAAACTTACCAAGAAAACCGGGCAATAATAGCCCGGTTTTTTTGTTACTATTCTGCCGGCGAAGCCATCTGTTGGCCCAGCCCTGCGCCAGCGCCTAAATCTGCCTCATCTAGCTGAATTTCTGCCTCAAGGTTTTGGGCAATCGGCAATTCAATCCAAAATGTGCTGCCAATACCTTCTTCGCTTTCAAAGCCCATCTGACCTTCCATTAATTCGATCAGGTCCCGGGTAACCAACAAGCCAATTCCAGTTCCTTCAATATCGCTACCTTCACGGCCCGCACGATTAAACGGTTTAAATAATTCTGTCTGTTGATCGGCTGAAATTCCCAGGCCTGTATCAATAACGCTGATACGCGCCATATTCTTCTCAGTCAATTTTGAATTGAGCAATACAGTGCCACCCGGTTCATTGTATTTGATCGCATTGGATAGCAAGTTGATAAATATCTGTCTTAACCGAATGGGATCAGCACTTACGGGTGGCAGGTTCTTGAGATCTATATTTTGAACGATACTAATGCCACAATCCGAATATTGCGCTTCGGTCATCTCGACGCAGATTTCCATAATTTCTGCAACCGAAACAGCTTCGATCGTCAGTTCAATATTTCCAGCCTCAATTTTTGCCAAATCCAATATTTCATTAGTGAGAGTCAATAAATAGTTTCCCGCCGTTACAATATGCTCAGCATTTTCACGATGATTCTGCGTAAACTCTTCCGCCGATGTCGCCGCTAACAATTGACCGAAGCCCAGTATCGCATTTAACGGCGTCCGCAATTCATGGCTCATAGAGGATAGAAATTCCGATTTGGCTTTATTTGCGGATTCAGCTTGCTCACGGGATAATTCCAATTCAGCTTCACGATGCTTCAAATCTGAAATGTCACTATGGAAAGATATGATACTGCCATCCTGCAATTTTTGTTTATCAATGCGCACCCAAGCTCCATTGCTGTGTAAATACTCTTTACTAAATTCAATATTCGAATGTTCAGCCAGTCTTTCATTCACCCAATCGTTGACACGGATGTCCGGATTTGTTTCTGCCAAGAATTTCGCCTGATCCCGGAGAAAATCCTCATAGGCCATTCCAACTTCGATCTTCCCGGAGGCCTTTCCCATCAGCGTTTCGTATTTGGTGTTGCAGGTGACAAACCTATCTTCAGAATCCCAAAAGGAAAAACCCGCATCCAGTTTATCAAAGGCCGCGACCAGCTTATCTCTAATTTTGAAAGCTTCTTTAGCTTCTGTTATGTCGGTCAACGTCCCGCGATAGCCTGTAAACTCTCCAAATTGATTAAATATAGGTTTACCATTCGTCCGGACATAAAGTGGTTCGCCATCCCGGCTCTTCATTTCTATTTCAATATTGCTAAAAGCGGTTTGGTTGACGAGTGCGACATTTATAAATTTTAAGCCGCTCTGCTGTGAGGTACCTTGACTTAAAAACGCCGGCAACAACTCCCCCATACCCGAATCAAGTGAGCCCTTGCCACTTCCTCCGGAACGTTCTGACAAATAGATAATCTGAAAATCCGCATTGGTCTCCCAAACCCAATCCATCGTCGATTCGACGATATCCCGAAATCTCGCTTCGCTTTCACTTAAAGCTCGCTCGGAAAATTTGCGTTCCTCGATTTCTCCCCGCAATTGCCGGGTACTTTCTTCAATACGCGCCTCAAGCATGTTATTGGATTTTTCCAATTGAAGATTGGCCTCGAGCAACGCTATTTCAGCTTTTTCCTTACTCTCTTTTTCCGCCAGAATTGTTTCAAGCCGGTTATTTAAATTCGTAAACAGGCCGTAAAGAGCAATAACAAATAGGAGTACAATAATGCCGCTGCCAAGCGTGAGCATATGTTCGGTTTCGTAGGTAAATTTGAGTGGCCAAAATGTCGGCAGGTCAATCCAAATGTAAGTACGCAACGCGATAAACGTGGCCATCAGGGCGAAGACAGCCGTTTGCCAGTTCCTGAAGCGAAAAAACAAGCGAATGGTCAGCCAAGCGGCAATAACACGCAATGCAATGGCAATAAATAGGAGAATATTCATACAAATACTATTCTTACATAAAGCTATACTCCTTTTGTTAAATTGGATTGGGCTGGCGAAAATACATCAAAATAAATATTTCAATTTGTAGCTTTTTTTATTTTTAATGGTGTGGAATGGTGCCTTTTCTCAACTGGTATACTGCGGTGGTGGCTAATTCGTAGCCAAATTTTGTTGCGTCAATTTTTTACATCGTGGAATAGAAGTGGAAATACTGGTGACGAGATAGAGCCGTCTCAGTTAAAATGGATAAATATCCTTCTACTAGCTCAAACTTTCAGGAGACTACCGATGATCGGCGAGCTCGTTAAATATCCGGCTGCGGCAAATATGAGCCGCGCAGAAATGATCGAAGATGCCCGTGGTGTTATTGCCAAGTGGCAAGCAGAAACTGAATTATTCCGGAAGCATTTTTTATGGAGTGACGATAAAAAATGGTGTTATGGCTTTTATCTGTGGAAATCGCGGGAAGCAGCCGAAAATGCGCATAATGCGGAGTGGCAGAAAGCGGTCGAAGAGCGAACCGGCATTGCACCGGAAATATCCTATTTCGACGCTTTTATGATTCTTGATAATGAAACGGGAGTTGTTACGACTGAGGACTGAATTTTTTACTTAAAATACTTTAATATCAGTCAAATGCATCGCCGTCGTCTTCGCCTCGGGTCACACGACGATGTTGCATGAAATATAAAATAGCTGCAATGAACGCTAATATCAAACCTGTCCATTCCATATATACCGTCCAAGGAGGTGCGACCGAATGAACATCGATCACCAGCACGGTGCCGAGGGCAAGCGCAACAAACAGACAGCCGATAACTTTATTCATCTTTACTGGTCCTTAAGCGTTTCTAATATCCCTGTCGATAATTTAAAAAATACTAATATATAGTAACTAAATAGTTTTTATTTAATAAAACGCAAATCAAACCATCGTTATATTAGTATAAATGCCGAGAATTACCATATATAAATTTCGCTGATTAGTTGATTCTCCTTGTATATTGGCAAAAAATTACCATTTTATGGTTACTATTGAGTTGATTTTGGTTAATCGATTTACAACAAAAAATCGCCAGTTTGTGGGTTAAATAGAAATTGTTCGACATTGTACTTGAGAGTGTTCGCGCTTTTATCTTGATATGCTTGATCTTCTTTCTGCTTAAACAAGAAAAAAGTGTAAATTTCAACGTTAGTTCCGGCTGGCGGTCGATCATCATCGGATTTGGCCTGCTGTTATTTGGCAGTATTCTGGATATCACTGACAATTTCGAAGAGCTTAATAAATTCGTCGTTATAGGCGACACCGAAGTCGAAGCCATCTTAGAAAAACTTGTTGGTTTTTTGGGCGGGTTTATATTTCTCGCCTTTGGCTTGGTTAAGTGGATTCCCGGCAATCTTAGGGGAATCAAAGCAAGTGAAGAATTGTTCCAGAAAGCCTTTCATTCCAGCCCGGCGCTGATGACGGTTTCCCGCCCCAGCGACGGGCATCATTTCGATGTCAATGAGTCCTGGTGTAACATTACCGGGTATAGCTACCTCGAAGCGTCAAAAAACAATTCCTTGGAACTCGGTATATGGAATAACCCAGATGATCGGGCGGCATTTCTGAAACAACTCGAAAAGGAGGGTTCTTCCCGCGGGATGGAAACCGTGTTTCGGACCAAACATGGTCAGCTAATTGACATGCTTGTCGCTGGCGATTTTATCGAAGTCGACGGCAGAAAAAGATTGCTTTTTATCGGCCAAGACATCACCCGTCTTAAAGAAATTGAGCGCTTAAAATCTGAATTTGTTTCCATCGTCAGCCACGAATTAAGGACACCACTCACCTCAATTTCAGGTGCCGTCGGATTGATGCTCGGAGGTGCCGCAGGCGAACTGCCGGATAAAGCCCGGGAAATGACTGAAATCGCACAAAATAATTGTGATCGCCTCCGGGTCATTATCAACGACATACTGGATTTCGAGAAACTACGTTCGGGGGCAATGGAATTTTCCTTCGGCGCGGTTAGTTTGAACGAGTTAGTGAAAGAGACTCTAGAGCAGTGCACACCCTTTGCTGAAGAATTTAATGTTACCTTCACTCAAATAGATGCAAATTCAAATTTTGTAATTCACGGCGACCCTCAACGCTTGACCCAAGTCCTCATGAACTTGCTGTCCAACGCGGCTAAGTTTTCGCCACCCGGCGAGAACATTGAAATCACGATTACCGATAGCGGCGACAATGCGCGCGTGGAAGTTGTCGATCACGGTTGCGGTATCAGCAAGGAATTTCATGGTCGCGTTTTTGAAAAATTCAGCCAAGAAGCTTCTTCTAACACCCGCGCGGCCCCCGGCACAGGTTTGGGTCTATCAATTTCAAAATCGATTATTGATATGCATCAAGGAACCATCGGCTTTGATTCTGAACTGGATGCCGGCTCCACTTTTTACTTCGAGATTCCGCTGGATATAGGTTCGTCGTAATTGACGTTGTTTTATCTAGGGAACCACTGCGGGTATAGAAAAAACAGAATATAAAATATAATCAGCGCAATCGTTGGCACCGCGAGACCAAAAACAAGAATTCGATATCGCATAAATTAATTCTCCCAAAACTCATCCCATATATGGGACGGTTTATCTAAATCCCATCCCAAAAAACTACTGTCGGTCATTGCTTGATCCACATCAATGAGAAGATTTTGTTTGTCTCATACATTGTTCGCATTCAAAACAATTTTTGATCTTTATTAACGATCTATCAGCCTAGGAAAATACCATGGACGCCCAACCAAACAAAACTCAATCGCCAGAACTTCCCAAGCTTTTTGAGCCGGTAAAATTTGGTAAATACGAATTAACCAATCGGGTGAAATATGGTGCCTGCTGTGTCTCAAATTTCAACAATACCGACGGCTCCATCACGCCACGGGAATTAGCGCGCATGAAAGTCATCGCCGAAACCGGCTGCGGTATGATCACCAATCAGGGCGCCTACGCTGATCCCTTGGGTGAAGGTAAAGCCTATTACACGCAGATTGCTCTATACGATGAAAAATTCCTGCCCCAATTTGAGACCATTGCTGAATATATCCACGATAATAACGCTATGGCGATCCAGCAAATTTTGCACGCTGGGCGCTATGGCGGTATCGATCTCGGCTACTGCGTTCAGCCTTCGGTCGTGCCTCAAACCCTGCCCCATTTCCGGCCACCCCGGGAAATGACCAAAGAGCAAATCAAGGAATGCATCGACCAGCACGCTCATGCCTCAGAGTTGGCCATCCGGGCCGGCTTCGATGGCGTCGAAGTCACCAGCTTCATGGGTTATCTGCTGGCCAATTTCCTTTCCAGCTTCACCAATCAGCGAACGGATGAATATGGCGGCTCTTTGGAAAACCGGGCCCGCTTCCTGGTTGAGCTGATCGATGGTATCAAGCAAAGAATTGGCGATGACCATCCGTTGATTGTCCGCCTCAATGGCGCGGAACTGATGGATCAATGGGGCGGCAATACGGTTGATGAATGTTTTGAAATTATGCACATCGCCGCCGATGCGGGTATGGATATGCTGAGCATGACTGTCGGCTGGCAGGAAGCACCGGAATCTTCAATCGGGCGCGATGTGCCACCTGGCCATTGGAACTATCTTGCCGCCCGGGCTAAAAAAGAATTACCAGATATGCCGTTGGCCTATGGTGGCCGCCTGCCAGATCCGGTGATGGCTGAAGAGTGTCTCAATGATGGTATTTTTGATTTTTGGGAAGTCTGCCGCCCCTTATTGGCGGACCCGCAACTTATCCATAAAGCCAAGGAACGCCGCCTTCACGAAGCCAAGGTTTGTGTTGGCTCACTCAATTGCCTGTCACGCCTGTTCCGCGATTTGCCTTATACCTGCACGATCAACCCGGCCCTGGGCCATGAATATGAGCCCGAATATAACATCACCCCTGCCGTCACCGTTAAACGGGTGATGGTGGTCGGCGCCGGCCCCTCCGGTATGGAAGCTGCAATCACAGCGGCTCAACGCGGCCATAAGGTCACCGTCTACGAAAAGTCTGATAAAATCGGCGGCGCACTCAAAGGTTACGCCGCCAATGATCTGGCCCATCCGGATGATCTCCAGCAGATTGTTTCTTACTATGAGGTCATGGCTGAGAAACACGGTGTCGAAGTTAAATTCGGTGTCGAGCCGACACCAAAAATGATGCGGGGCATGCTGCACGAATACGATGCGGTAATTCTAGCGACTGGCGCTATGGTCGATATGGTTTCACTGCCAATTTCAGAAGGCGCACCGGTGGTTGACGCCTTTGACGTTGCCAAAGGCAAGGTAAAAATCAAAAAAGGTGATAGCGTCGCCGTCGTCGGCGGTGGTAAAATCGGCCTGACCTTGGCTGAGTCCTTAAAAGAACGTGGCTATGACGTGATCATTGTTGATGAAAACAGGCGTCTCGGTCACGATGTTGCACCGACCTGGAAATGGCGCCACACCTCGTGGATTAAAGAACTCAGTATTGAAACCGTCACCGGAATTAAACTGCTGGATATCTCCGCCGATGGCGTCAAAGTTCTTGAAGAAGATAAAGAACGCGTGATCGCCGCCGATACCATTATCGCCGCCGGTCCGATCCGGCCCAATCAAGGATTATTCCAGGACTTCCAATGGATGGTTGATGAAACCCACGGTACCGGAGACTGCATGGTGCCTGGCGATCTAACCACCGCCATCCACACTGGTTTCCGGTTGGGCTGTCGGGTTTAATCGATGGACGCGCAAGTCATCGATACAGACCGGATTCTAGCCGATGCCGAGGGCTGGCAGCGCATGCTTGATGCCTGTCCCAAGGCGTTTACGACCATCGATCCGGGTGGCCGTATCGGCATATTCTGTAACGGTGATTTTTCCACTTCGATTGCCGCACTCGACGGCACCATGCTGGTCTGGAATATCGAGGAAGATGGCGTCAGCGTCGATTATGAACGCTTCAAGCGCCAGCACTTTCATCGCGCCAATGTCGATTTATTGTTTGTGGTCGATGATGATACTTTGGCGATGATGCATGGCGCAACCGAAGAAGTGCTGGTCGAGGAATTGGTCAAGCGCGCCAATCACGGCCAGATTATTCTATTCTTTATGATTGGCCGGGACGATCTCGAAGATTACGGCTATTATGATTTCCTTGAAGTGGTCGGCCTGTCATTTTTGGGGCCCTGCCGTTAAGGAGCGGATGGCATGTTATTTACCAATCCCGCCGGCGCACCGGAACTAGGCTGCAATGAATGCGGCTGCCGCTGGTTCGACCGCATTAAAAACGAATGCTATGAATGCGGCTTGCCGGTACCGGAGGAAGAAGTCAAAGCCTTCGATGATGCACTTGCCGAATATTACAAAAAAACCGGAAATCCGCCGTAATTAATTGTACCAGGTACAATTAATTTTACTCTGCCGCTGAAATTTCCTTACGACCGGCGCGGACATTGGTGATTTCTTCAATTAAACGCGCGGCGGCATAATTTACTTCATCTTCCGTATTAAAGCGGCCAAGGCCAATGCGCAGGCTTGCTTCCGCCATCTCATTGCTAAGGCCAATGGTCTGCAGCACATAGGAAGATTCTTCTGACGCCGACGAACAGGCTGAGCCCGACGACATCGCCAGATCGGGCAGCGCCGCCATGAGGCTTTCCGCATCAATGCCTTCGATGCTGATGTTTAGATTGCCCGGCACCCGGTGTTCCATACCGCCATTGATGACAATGCCATCCAGCGCGGTCGTGAGTTTATCGATTAGCCCGTCACGCATTTTCTGGAGACGTTCAGCTTCTGCCGGCATCTCCGCCACAGCGAGTTCGCAGGTTTTTCCGAAGCCGACACAAAGCGGCGCGGGCAGTGTCCCAGAGCGTAAATTACGCTCCTGTCCGCCGCCACTGAAAATCGGTTTAAGGCGGACCCTGGGTTTATTGCTGACATAAAGTGCCCCCAATCCCATCGGCCCATAGACCTTATGGCCGGTGATGCTCATCAGATTGATGTTCATCTCTTTAACATCCAAGGGGATTTTCCCGAGCGCTTGCGCGGCATCGCTATGCAGCAGTACTTTGTTTTCACGGGCGATCTCACCGATCTCTGTCATGGGCTGTATGACGCCGATCTCGTTCTGCACCGTCATGATCGTGATCAGCACGGTATCTTCTGAGATCGCATCTTTGAGCTCGTCCAAATCAATCATGCCATCGCTATCAACATTCAAATAGGTCACCCGGTTGCCTTCGTTTTCCATTTGGAAGCAGGTATCCAGCACGCACATATGCTCCGAGACACAGGTAATGATGTGGTTTTTTTTCTCGCGGTAAAACCGGGCAACGCCCTTGATCGCCAGATTATTGGCTTCGGTGGCGCCAGAGGTGAAGTAAATCTCTTCCGGCGCAGCGCCGATTGAGGCCGCAACTTGACCGCGCGCCAGCTCAACCGCCTCCGCCGCTTCCCAGCCATAGAAGTGACTGCCTGAATGTGGATTACCGAATTTCTCACCGAAATAGGGCAGCATCGCTTCCACGACTCGCTCATCCACGGCAGTAGTGGCGTGATTATCGAGATAGACCGGTCGGCCACGGTGTTTTTCTAGAGACATATTCTTCTTTCCAAAAATTAGGCAGTTTTTTTATCACAGAGATCACATATTGCACAAACATATAATGTACAATATCGGACTTAATTCGGCGTCTGGATTTTCCGCTAAATAGTATTCTGGCATTCGCCGGAAAAACGGAGAATCTACGACTGAATATTACTATACTCAAAACCCCTGACTAAAATAAGGCGGCAGGAGAAAATGTATTTCGGTCTTTTGCGGCAGAGTTGATTTCTGCACAATCAAGGTGCCGCTATTGGGCCGCCGCACCGGAAAATGAGCTTTGGCCGCGCTCAGAAATTCCTCAACAGTATATTTAGAATTATAATGCATCGGCACCACGATTTTGGGATTGATCACTTTAATATTGTGAATGGTCTCAGCCAAACTCAGCGTGACCCGCTGATCAATCGGCACCATCAAGATATCGATGCGGCCGATCTTGGCGACGGTGCCGGGCTCCAGAACATGACCGAGCAAGCCAAGATGCGCCACACACAGACCCTGAGACTGAACCACAAAAACCGCTGTCGGGAAACGAAAACCAATGCCATCTTGCTCAATATTGGCCGGCACGGCATAGACGCGCAAATCCTTGATCCGGACGTCATGCCAGGGCAGGCCGCTGCCGGTGTCCCAGCCTTTTAAAGCATGGGTAATGCTTGGCTGGATATTGTCGGTCGTGTGATTGTGGTGCCAGCCGCTCATGGTGGCAATATCGGGCAGTACTTTGGCGCGATAATATTCATTGTAATCAGTGGCGACTTTGACCCCTTGCGGTGAGGTGATGAGAAACGTCGAATGCCCGGCGAATTCAATGCGCAGCTGCCCCGCTGTTACATCCGCTAAACGAAACGCTGCCGGTATGAGGCGCGGTTCCAGGCGCTGCTCCACCAGCCCCGCTCCGCACGGCAGACGCAGGGGTTTTAGCTTGGGTGCCTGAGCCTGCACCGGCTGGCTTAGCACCACCAAGCCAGCCACGACGAATAAAAAGAAAAATCTGTGCATCGACGTATTCTAGGCCAATCCGCGTGAAAGACCTAGCTCGCCGACATAACATTTGGTTGAGGTGGTGCGGAAAGGACTTCACTCACCCCGGCGTGTTAAGGCCACCAAAGTAAGACCGCAGCAATCGCCAGAGATGCGCCAAGCCGGCTGATATTTCCTGACTTGCGCGCGCTTTACCATAGAGCTTTGAGGCCGCATTGACGGCGCTACGGAAAGTATCCGGCTCAACTTTCAATCTATCGGAAATTACCTGCTGATGAGCCTCGAATATTTCCAGCCCGTGATCAAAATACCCCAGAC
>CAZMHI010000034.1:36202-50285 GCA_964566055.1 uncultured Rhodospirillaceae bacterium | reverse complement strand
TTCAAGTTGAAAGTTATTTGCGCCATCAGGGCAGCACTTTTGTCGACCGGTTTGACGCCAATTCCTATCTCTATATCACGCGGGCAATGGATTATTTTGATATTGCTGAGCGTCATGGTGATGGAGTGTTGGCTGAAGCATTTCGCAGTGTTGAAACTCGTTTTTGCGTCATCTCGTTTACCAGTGATTGGCTGTATCAAACGGCTGAAAGCCGCGCCATTGTCAAAGCTCTCAATGCGGTTGCTGCCAATGTCAGTTTTGCCGAAATTGAATCAGACAAAGGCCATGATGCGTTTCTATTAGAAGAACCTGAATTCTGGAAAGTGCTGTCGGGGTTTCTTGAAGGTGCGGCAGAACGATACGGGCTGGTCAGCAAATGATGACAGAACAGCAAAAACGGGAAATCCGTATCGATCTTCAATTGATCGCCGAAATGGTTGAACCGGGCAGCCGCTTGCTCGACGTTGGCTGTGGTGACGGCGCGCTGTTGGATTATCTCAATCACGATAAACAAGTGGATGGCCGCGGCATTGAGCTGAGTGCCGAAGGCGTGAATGCCTGTGTTTCGGCTGGTCTGTCGGTGATCCAAGGTGATGCTGATCAGGACCTTAATGATTACCCGGATCAGGCTTTTGATTACGTCGTACTTGGCCAGACCCTTCAGGCAACGCGCGAACCGGATAACGTTTTGGCCAATCTTGTACGCATTGGCAAATATGCCATCGTATCATTTCCTAATTTCGGTTATTGGCGAGTGCGTTTGGGACTGTTGTTAGGGGGGCGGATGCCGCGTACATCGACGCTGTCATATGAATGGTACGACACGCCCAACATTCATTTTTGTACGATTTTGGATTTTGTCGATTTGTGTAACAGCCTCGGTATAAATATCACCCGCGGCCTATCTCTCAATCGGGTTGGCCAGACTAAGGATATTACACCTGGATTTGGCTCAGGTATACGATCCGTAAATTTGCTTGGCGAGCAGGCTGTTTTTCTGCTGCGTAAATCTTAAGTTTAATATCAGTTTTAATTACTGATTGGGCACGGTGGCATAGCCACGCCGGCGCGATGCTTCCAAGGTCGGGGTGGCGGCATAAATCTGCTTGCTGGCCTCAATCGATACGACACCACCCATCGCACCACCAAAAACTTTGAGCCACTTTTGGCCGATATTTTCCCAAACCGGCGCTGAAGACATCACCATACGCGATCGGCTGGGTGGCACATATAGGGCTGCGCGTTTGGCGACGGGCGTGAACATGGTATCTCGAAGTAATCGAGTAAGTTGGGATTGACTGTAGGGCCGGCCATAACCAAACGGCGTGCGCTCAAGGCGGGACCAGATACCGCCGCGGTTTGGAGCAATAACAATCACCCGGCCACTGCCGGAAAGCACCCGCCATATTTCCCGCATCATTGGCCGGATGGCCTCACTGCATTCAACTGCATGGATCAAGACCACTCGATCAACAGAAAGATCCGGCAACGGCAGTTCAGCTTCATCCGTAAGAATGGTTTGGCCCGGACCTTCATTTGGCCAATGAAGCACTCCTTGAGAGGCAGGCATGGCGGCGATCACTCGACTGGCCTCACCGCGGAAGGCATTAAGATAGGGCGTCGGAAAGCCAATACCCAATATGCTCATGCCCGAAATATCGGGCCAAGCCTCCCGAAGATGCCGCCCGATCATGCGTCTCGCGACACGGCCCAGCGGGTCGGCATAAAACTCCTGAAGATCAACCACATCTAACCACATAGCTGTAATATGTTCTAATTTAAGTCTTTTTTCTATACAATTAGGTGCTGATTTTCATATTAATATGGTTTTCAAATGAGAGAAAAATCTGCAGCAAATATTATCCGTGAGTTTAAATTAACGCCTCATCCAGAAGGCGGCTATTACCGCGAGATATACCGTGATACGCCACCCGATGGCGGAAGAGGCGTGGTCACGGCGATTTATTATCTTCTAGAAGCAGGTGAAATATCAGCTTGGCATCGGATTGATGCGGTGGAAATGTGGCATTTCTATGCAGGTGCACCGCTTAAACTATCAATTTCTGCAGATAATAAAGCGCCAGAAATATTGCAGCTTGGATTGAATAGCGAGGTGGGTGAGCAACCATTTCATATCGTGCCGATGGATGTATGGCAATCGGCGGAAAGTACCGGTGCCTGGACGTTAGTGGGGTGTACTGTAGCCCCTGCCTTTCAATTTGAGGGGTTTGAAATGGCGCCAGAAGGCTGGGTTCCTGGTGCCTAAATAAGAATTTTTTAGTCCAAAATCGAATTTTTCTCCCAATTTAAGCCTTTATTTCATAGGAAATTCCGATGCTGCCCAGCCGTTTTTGGCTAGGTTCCGTGTGTTGGCGTATATATTTTAAGTCTCTGAAAAAAAAGGCTATTGAAATTTTCCAATCAGGCACAATCTTAGAATAAGTCTATGTGATAAATTATTCCGACTGATGAAGAATGTGATGACCCAGGAAATGCCGAAAAAATCTAATAATCGCCCGACCGAGACCGATAAATATGTTGGTGACCGTATCCGAGAGCGCCGCATTATGATGGGGATGAGCCAACAAGTCATCGCCGACCTTATTGGCGTTACCTATCAGCAAGCGCATAAATACGAACGCGGTAAAAATCGTATTTCGGCCAGCCGTTTATACGATATTGCACATGTTTTGCAGGTGCCGGTGAGCTATTTCTTTGATGAATTAGACCACGATTCAAATAACGTTGAAGTTGCACCAGCGCAGCGTATGTGTCTGGAACTGGCGCGAAATTTTATGAGTATTCAGGATAAATCTCAGCAAGAAGCGCTAAGCCAAATGGCTCGAGTTCTGGCTGACGATACAGAACTGCAGTCAGCCTAGACTATTTAATTTAGTCGATTTCCCGAAACGCCCTAAAGCCGATAAAATAACTGAAAACACGCGTGTCGTTGCGGGCTCGGGACGACGAACGTGATACCCGGGACAGATAATACCACGCTCCACCTTTAACGACTTTGCTCATGCACTTCTTGGTAACAAGGGGTGAACCATCGGTCGGTAAATTCTTATGGCTTTTGGTCCAGCAATCCGTGACATGCTCCAAGACATTGCCATGGACATCATAGAGGCCCCAGGCATTGGGTTTAAACTGGCCCACCGGTGCTGACTTAATACCGCTCCACTCGGTGCCGCAGCCCCGGCAGTTGGCGCCGCCCGGCAACATCTGATCACCCCACCAAAACTCAGTTTTAGAGCCTGCCCGAGCGGCATATTCCCATTCGGCCTCGGAGGGCAAGCGATAGGTATGCCCGGTTTTTTTGGTCAGCCAGTCCATATATTCGTCGATATCCTTGGGCAACACATTCATCACCGGGCGCTTGCCCCGGCCCCAATCCCGGTCGAACGGTTTTTTCTTACAGCCCCCGGCAGCATGGCAAGCATCCCATTCATCAAAGGTGATTTCATACCGGCTCACCGCCAAGGGTTTGGCAATGGTAATTTTAGTCAAGGGTCGTTCACGTTTTTTGCCTTTGGCGGAGCCCATAATAAAGGAGCCGGCCGGAATAACCGTCATTTCGGGACAGGCAGTACAGTCCTTGAATATATCCCCAGGCTTAGGCTTTTCGGCGGCTTCTATTGGGCTGCTAACAAATACTAAGGCGGTGACAAGTAGCAGTGCGGCAGAAAGTGAAATTAATGTTCTCATCCATTTAGAATAAAGAAAACCACCAGCATTATCACCAATAAAATGTAATACGGCGGTTTCCAAATCTCTAACTTTAGGAGTTTATTCGACCGTCCAGGTTGGTCCACTCCTGAGTAACTCATTCATATTCGGTTTGGGATGAGCCTTTATCTCAGCTTCAAGCTGAGCATGGACGGCATCTTCGTAGGTTTCAGCTGGATCACAATACAGTACCCCAATCGCTACCGGAAAGGCTGGTGATTCCATATGGGCCAGTAAAGTCGCCAAGCTCTTATTGGTTTCATCATGCACCAATATGTCAGCTTCAGTGATACCGTTTTCGCCAATAGTGACAACTTCCAGCTCAATTTTACCGGGCCGCATACGGATGCCTTGATCGCTATCGGCACCAAAAATCAACGGTTTACCATGTTCGACGAGAATTTGACGGTCAGCAGCAACATCTTTGGCAGTGAAATGTTCGTAAGCTCCGTCATTGTACACAATGCAGTTCTGGAACACTTCGACAAAGGAAGCTCCTTTGTGGGCATGAGCGCGTTTAAATACTTCCGGCAGATGTTTAGGCAAGGTATCAATACCGCGGGCGACAAACCTGGCGCCACAGCCAAGGGCAAATTCGGTAGCCGAAAGCGGGCTGTCAATCGAACCCTGAGGCGTTGATGGCGAACGGGTGCCGATTTTCGAAGTTGGCGAATACTGGCCTTTGGTGAGGCCGTAAATCTCGTTATTGAACAGGATATACTGCAGATCGACATTGCGCCGTAACACATGCATCAGGTGGTTGCCGCCAATTGAAAGAGCGTCACCGTCACCTGAGATAACCCAGATATCGAGATCAGGATTGGCGAGTTTTGTGCCGGTCGCGATTGAGGCCGCGCGGCCATGAATGGTATGGAACCCATAGGTTGCCATGTAATAGGGAAAGCGCGCGGCACAGCCGATACCTGAAATAAAGGCAGTTTTCTCCAACGGAGCCTGAATATCAGCCAAAGCTTTTTGCATGGCGCGCACAATTGAGTAATCGCCGCAACCAGGGCACCAGCGAACTTCCTGGTCCGAGGCATAATCCTTGACGGTTAATTTTTCTGGAGGTGTTGCTACGTTCATTGTTTATTTCCCCAAACTATCACGGATAGCATCTTCAACTTCCGAGACCTTGAATGGTTGGCCGGAGGTTTTGTTTAGTCCTTGGGCATCGACCAGATATTCGCTGCGCAGGACCGTTATCAATTGCCCGGTATTCATTTCGGCAACAATCACTTTTTTAAATTTTTTCAACAGTGAGCCAAGATTTTTCGGCAGCGGCCAAATATGACGAATATGGATATGCGACACTTTGTTACCGTCGGCCTGAACTTTTTGTACAGCCCGGCTAATGGGACCAAAAGTCGATCCCCAGCCAACGACAGCAACATCGCCGCTGGCGTCGCCGCGGGTTATTTCCTGATCAGGAATATCTTTGGCAATGCCGTCTATTTTGGCTTTCCGGACATCCGTCATTTTCTGGTGATTGGCTGCTTCATAGGAAAGATTGCCAGTTTCATAAGATTTTTCGATACCGCCAATGCGGTGTTCGAGCCCAGATTCACCCGGCACCGGCCAATTGCGAGCCAGCGTCTTTTTATCGCGATGAGACGGGCTGAAATCTTTCGTATCGGTCAGAAATTTAACCGGAAAATCCGGAATAGCATCGACATCCGGAAGTTTCCACGGTTCCGACGCATTGGCAAGATAACCATCCGTCATCAACATCACCGGGGTCATATATTTGGTTGCCAGGCGAGTGGCCTCAATAGCGACATCAAAATTATCGGCTGGTGAGCGGGCGGCGATGACGACCAATGGTGCATCAGCATTGCGGCCATAAACGGCTTGATAGAGATCGGATTGCTCGGTTTTAGTGGGCAATCCGGTCGACGGGCCGGCGCGTTGGACATTGACCAAGACCAAGGGCAGTTCGACGGAAATTGCTAAGCCAATTGCTTCGGTTTTAAGGGCGATGCCGGGGCCGGAACTGGCTGTAACACCAAGGGTGCCGGCATAGGAGCCGCCAAGAGCAGCGCAAACGGCAGCGATTTCGTCTTCCGCCTGGAAGGTTACAATATCGAATTGTTTAAGTTTGGATAGCGTATGCAGGACGCCGGAGGCCGGGGTGATTGGATAGCCGGCAAAAGTCATTCTGAGGCCGGCCTTTTGAGCGCCCGCAACCAGGCCAAAGGAAACGGCTTCGATGCCGGTGATGGTGCGGTAGAGACCAGGTTCAATTTTGGCTGCAGCCACATGATAAGCTGAAGTTTCACCCGAGGCTTCCGTGGTTTCACCATAGGCATGCCCGGCATTAACAGCGGCGATGTTTGAATTGGCGATTTCCGGCCGTTTGCCGAATTTTTCGTTCAGCCAATTAACCGTCGGCTCTCTTTCCCGGCCATAAAGCCAGTAAACCAATCCCAGCGCGTACATATTTTTACACCGGACAGCTTCTTTTTGAGTGAGCCCATGATCCTTAACGGCTTCGAGGGTGTTTTTGGTAATATCGACTGCGATAACCCGGAAACCATCAAGGCTGCCATTTTCCAATGGATTATCATCGTAGCCGGCTTTTTTTAAATTCCGGTCCGTGAAGGCGCCGGTATCAACGATAATCAGTCCGCCTTTATTGAGGTCGTCTACATTTACTTTGAGAGCCGCAGGATTAAGCGCCACCAATACATCAGGCGCGTCACCAGCGGTTCTAATCTCGCGTGAGCCAAAATGAATTTGAAAAGCCGACACCCCGAATGTTGTGCCCAGCGGCGCTCTAATCTCGGCCGGAAAATCTGGAAAAGTAGATAAATCATTGCCAGCTAGCGCCGTCGTTAAGGTGAATTGGCCGCCAGTGATTTGAATGCCATCACCGGAGTCACCTGCAAAACGAACAACAACGTCTTCAACTTCCTCGCGGACGCCACTTTCCGCCGTGACTGCCGTCGAACCTTCCATACTACTTAAACTCCTAATTTACTCAGGCTACTGCAAAAATCTGCGGTACCTTACATTAAGTATATTCCCGGTGAATTAACTACTATCAAATTTGCCGCTATTTTCCGAGAGTTGGTTGCTCCAGAGACAAACCTTAATAGAGCTAATATGCACTTGAAAAGCGGATTTTAAATATCATAGGAAATTGACTCCGGCAAACCGAGAATGCATAAAAAATCCGCCAAAACGCACCGTTCTAATCTTTGGTATTTTGACAATTTCTAACGTTAAATTCAGAGCTTTTTCGGTAATACCTGGAGTTCGGAACGAACTCAGTCCTGGGCCTTGGCGAATCGCGCAAATTCGTTCACCAAAGTTTGATAGATAGACTTTTTAAAGGCTACTGCCATTTCCGGAATTTCGGCCAGATCAGCCCATTTCCAGGTCGCGAATTCAGGCTGCTCGACGCTGGTTGGATTAATCTCAGATTCATCACCTAGAAACCGCATGGCGAACCATTTTTGTGTCTGCCCACGGTAGCGGCCTTGCCACACTTTACCTCTTAGATCGGGCGGTAAGTCATAGTTCAACCAATCGTCCACTTCACCGATTATCTCGACGCTTCCAGTACCAGTCTCTTCTTGAAGCTCTCTGAGCGCCGCCGCCGCCGGGTCTTCACCGTTATCTATGCCGCCTTGCGGCAATTGCCAGGCATCGGGGTAGGTATCCAGGCGCTGGCCTACAAACACCTGACCGGATTTATTGAATAAGACGACGCCCGCGCAAGGACGATAGGGCAGGTCAGTCGGCGGCTGGTCTGGAGACATTATTGTTGTGCTGGCGCGGGTGGTTGCCCAGCTTGAGCTTGATCGCCGCCACCGCCACTACCGCTGATTTTTACAATTGCCGAAACCGGCGCCAAAATCAGTTGTTTACTGGGAAGTGTTTTGGTCCAGGCCATAATGTTAGTCAGCGTTGACGGTAAGGCGCGGGCGATGCCGATGGCGCTGGCATTTTTCTGTGCCAATTCCACCAGCTTTGAAAGACCACGCATGATGCCAAGGCGTGACGGATCCTGATCAATATAAACATCGCTGCGCGCGCGCGGCAGAGCCATTGTTGAGGCGATGTTGACGATTTGACTTTGGGCGACCAGACCATCATCTATCAGTAATAAGCCCCGGGAACGGATTTCATTCAGTACTGGTGTCAGCGCAGCTTGGGAAGTTACAAACCGGGAGCCCATCGACTGGAGAAAGCCGACATTGCCAATCGAAAGTGACATAATGTAGCGCAAACGATCAATATTATCGTTTTGTTTCAGATCCGTTTGCAGTGCAATGGGGCCGGGGTCAGAAGTTGGAAAATCGGCCGTCTCCATTGGCAGCATCATTAGGGTTTCATGTCCAGCCGTACGTGCCAGGCCAATCCAATCACCGACATCTTTAGCATAAGGATTGAATGCTAAGGTAACTTCAGCTGGCGTGTGATTAACAGCAGCGATGGTGGCGGCCCGGCTAAAACCCAGGCCCTTGATAATGATGCCGACCCGGGCCAAGTTCGTCGCCCCAGTAAATGGCTTAGCATAGACTTGCCAGGGCTGACGGCCATCAGCTGAAATTTTTGGGATTACAGCACCGCCAACCGATTCACCCAACTGTTTGTCCGGCCCGGGTAGCGGTTTCGGGTTTTGCATCATCGGAATGCCTTTATAGGCTGCGGCGGTCACCGACTTTATAACGATACCTGCACCGGCTTGAGTGCGAGGCCGGGAGGCCTCGGGCGGCGTAGTTTTTGCTGGCGCTGAGGCGCGCTGGCTGTTTTGCGGGCCTGCTGGTGCTGTACGACTGGGACTTTGTGCCGGCTTAGCAGCGCTTTTTTGCTCAGCCGCTGCCCGGCCCATCTTCATTTTTCCACCGGTTTGCATTTTATTTTTGGGTGGGATTTTTAGGCTTAAAGCTGCTTTTGGCAGATCATTATCGGCAGTTTCTACTTCTTCAGAATCGTCACCGCCGAGAAAGAACATGGCGCCGCCACTGATTACGGCAACGACAATAAAGACGGCTGCGCCAATGATAATCCATTTCTTTTTATCACCGCCTTCACCGTATTCATCTTCATCATCGAAATCTTCATCGAAATCGTCGTCCGGGAAATCGATATCTTCTAGATCAAGGTCTTCGTAATCATCGCCGTCACCGCTGGCATCGGCATTATCTTCTGCGGTACTGGCAGGCTCTTCCTCGGCTGAATCCTCCGGCGCATCATCAGTTGCATCTTCCGGCGCCTCATCGGCTGCTGCCGGCGGATCATCAAACATTGCGTCCACGTCTTCCTGCGATTTTTCTTCCCCGTCATCAGCTGCAGGCGGGTCATCAAACATCGCATCGACGTCTTCTTGTGATTTTTCTTCATCAGCCATTACGGGCTTCCGGTATTTTCAATCAGGTAACTATATTAACCCTTCATACGCTTAGAAAACAGCGAAACTCCGCGCAATAGATCAAGGGCGCGCTGCAATTGAAAATCCTGCCGGTTGGAATTTGACGCAGCAGGAGCGGCTTTTTTCTTAGATTCTGGCGTATTTTTAGACTCTCCGTCAGATTTTTCGCCGGCTTTTTCTTTGTTATCACCAACATGATTTTTGCCGTTATCATTTTTTAAAGCACCCCTGAGATCTGCTTCTCGAGTCCGGCGGCGTGGTTCTATTGATTCGATTCGTGCCTGTTCGACTTTGATATCCGGGGTCACGCCAATCTCCTGAATCGAGCGGCCGGAGGGCGTGTAATAGCGCGCGGTCGTCAAGCGCATAGCGCCGTGCTGTTGCAGCGGAATAATGGTTTGCACCGAACCCTTGCCGAAGGACTTGGTGCCCAGAATGATGGCGCGTTTGTGATCCTGCAAGGCGCCGGCGACAATCTCGGAAGCACTGGCGGAGCCCCGGTTGATGAGCACGATGATCGGTTTGCCGTCGGTCAGGTCGCCGGGTCGGGCGTTAAAGCGTTGATGTTCATCTTTATTGCGGGAACGTGTTGAGACAATCTCGCCTTGCTCCAGAAAAGCGTCAGAAACGGCGATCGCCTGATCCAACAGGCCGCCCGGATTGTTCCTGAGGTCAAGCACCAGACCTTTAAAGTTTTTACCAAGTTCTTTTTTAATTTTGCCCAGCGCCTTTGTCAGCCCTTTTCCGGTCGGCTGGCTGAATGAAGATATCCGGATATAACCGACATCACCGCCTTCAGTGCGGGAGCGGACGGTGCGAAGCGGAATAATACCGCGCGTAACGGTGACATCGAACGGTTTTTTATTCACCCGCCGGATGGTGAGCTTTATATCTTCACCGACTTTGCCACGCATTTTCTCAACTGCCTGAGAAAGTGTCAGGCCAAGCACCTGCTCACCGTCGAGATGCGTGATGAAATCTCCAGGTTGCAGGCCGGCGCGATGCGCTGGCGTATCGTCGATTGGCGAGACCACTTTGATCAGGCCGTTCTCCATGGTTACTTCAATGCCGAGACCGCCAAACTTGCCACGAGTCTGCACGCGCATGTCTTTGAAGTTTTTGGCATTGAGATAGCTTGAATGGGGATCAAGAGATGTCAGCATGCCGGTGATGGCCGCTTCAATAAGGTCTTGATCCGAGGTCTCTGTGACGTAGCTGGAACGCACCCGCTCGAACACATCGCCAAACAAGTTGAGCAGACGATAAGTATCGACGTTCTTTTTCTTTTTTTCCTTTTCCGCCGCGAGGAGATCAAAGCTGCCGCCCATCACCGCAAAGGAGAGAGCAACACCGGTCACCAAATACACAAATTTTTTCATCCACTTAAACCTTGTCTTTTTAACTGCTTTTTCTTTTAGCCAGCCATGGTACAGGATTGATGGGCTGGCCGTTTCTCCGCAGCTCAATATAGAGCGACGGTTTGCCTTTGCTGTGCGATCCCATAACACCAACGGGTTCGCCTGATAATAAATACTGTCCCATGACTCCATCAATGCGGGACATTCCGGCAAGAAGGCTATGATATCCCTCGCCATGATCAATGATCAAGAGTTGCCCGTATCCGCGGAAATTTCCAGCAAAAACGACTTTACCATCAAATGGTGCTATTACCTGCGCAGAATCTCGAGTTTCTATCGATAAACCTTTACGCGTTACGCCGCGGCGGACAATTTCACCATAGTGTCCGTTGATACGTCCAACGGCTGGATAGCGTAACGAACCACGTGATAAAGCAAAAGGTTTAAGATCCAGCGGTGGTGCCAGGCGAACAGTTTTCTTAGGCACAGAAGCCGATTTTTGGGAATTTGCCTTTTTTACCTTAAGTTGTTGTTTTTGCTTTATTTCTCGCTCCCGGGCGAGCTGTTTTTTACGCTCCTGTTCGAGATTACCGAACAAATCACGCAAGTTTTGCGCCTGTCCCGTGAGGTTCTCAATTCGAAGTGTGGCTTCCCGGCGTTCGGACAAGGCGCGCTCATGCTCAGCAGCTTTCATCCGGATTAAGCCATCCAAGGTTGAGCGCTTGTTTTTAAATTCCAGACTGGTTTTGGCGAGCTGAAATTTACGATTTGCAATCAATTCACGGGTTGCGGCCAGGGCGATCAAATCTTCGCGAAGACGGGCAGCTTGGCCTTCAATTTGCGGTACAGCCGAGCGTAAGAGGATTGCAGTGCGGATTAGATCGGCGGCGCCGGTCGGATAGGCAATGACCGCTTCCGGCGGCAAACGGGACAATTTCTGCAAGGCCATCAAGACTCCAGAGAACTGACCACGGCGCGATTCGAGCAATTTTCGCTTCTCGGCTTCTGCTTTGTTGAGGTCATCAATTTCGGTTTCGAGCTTCGACATGCGCTGCTCAAGATTTTGCACCGCCGTGGCGACGCCAATACGATCACGGCTGGCTTTCGAGATATCACTTTTCAGATCATCGGCTTGTTGTTTGAGTTGTTGGCTTTGTTTTTTGCCGGCCTCAATCGCCTTCTCAACTTCCTTGATCTGAGTGTCGAGGGCATTGTCTTTTTGTTGAGCATGGCTGGCGGCAGGCAAGCATAAAACGGCACTAACAATGATAGAAGGAATTATAAAGCGCCGGTTAAACCTGCACATCTTGGGTCTGTTTTTCAGAAATCAATGATTGTCCAGTCATTTCAACTGGCTGCTCCAGGCCGAGCAGCCGCAACAAGGTCGGCGAGACATCTGCCAGTACGCCGGTTTTTAAATCTTCGGCAAAACCCGGCGGGTTCACCAGGATTAGCGGCACCGGCGATAATGTATGGGCTGTGTGCGGTCCGTGACTGTCGGGATCGGTCATTTGTTCGGCATTGCCGTGATCAGCAGTGATGAGCATCGTGCCGCCGACTTTGGACAGCGCATCTTCGAGCCGGCCCAAGCAAGCGTCAACGGTTTCGGCGGCTTTGACGGCCGCCGCCATAACACCCGTGTGGCCGACCATATCGCCATTGGCATAGTTGACGATAATGAGATCAAATTTTTCGGCTTCAATGGCGGCTACCAGATTGTCAGTCACCTCGGGCGCCGACATTTCCGGCTGCAAATCATAGGTCGCGACTTTGGGGGATGGCACCAGGATGCGCTCTTCGCCAGGAAATACCTGCTCCTCGCCGCCATTAAAAAAGAAAGTGACATGCGCGTATTTCTCGGTTTCAGCTGTCCTCAATTGGGTCAGTCCAGCATCGGAGACCACTTCGCCCAATATTTTTTCCAGTTTGCGCTGAGGAAACAGCGCGGTCATGAACTGATTGAGGTGGGTCGAGTATTCGGTCATGCCGGCTTGGGCTGCGAGATTGAGCTCACGCGGTCGCTCGAAGCCGTCAAAATCAGGATCAACCAGGCTGGCCATAATCTCACGCGCCCGATCAGAGCGGAAGTTGAACATCAGCACCGCATCGCCATCCTTGATACCTTCATAGTCACCGATGACGACCGGCAGCATAAATTCATCAGTTTTGCCATCATCGTAGCTGGCTTGAATAGCAGCAACAGCATCCCCGGCGCGGGCGGCCTCACCCTCGACAAGTGCCTGATAGGCTTGCTCCACCCGGTCCCAATTATTATCCCGGTCCATCGCCCAGTAGCGTCCGGTCACCGTGGCGATGCTGAAATTGGCGAGCGCAGCGGTTTTACCGACAACTTGTTCCATAAAGCCTCTGCCGCCGGATTGCGCCGTATCCCGGCCATCCATAAAGGCGTGGAGCTTGGTGGGAATGCTGTTTGCCTCGAATATTTCCGCCAGCGCGATCAAATGATTCTGATGGGAATGAACTCCTCCCGGTGACACCAAACCCAGCAAATGACAAGCCCCGCCGCTATCCTTAAGTTTGGCGATAATTTCGGTGAGGGCAGGGATGTCTTTCAGGGCATCTTCGGTGATGGCCTGATCGATCAGCGGCAAATCCTGCATGACGACGCGACCGGCGCCTAAGTTCATATGACCAACCTCGGAATTACCCATTTGCCCGGCGGGCAGACCGACATCTAGCGCCGAGGCTTCGAGCTGGGCTTTGGGGTATACCTCGGACATGCGGTCCCAATTGGGAGTTTTGGCATGATGGATCGCATTGTCTTCGGCGGCTTCGCGCTCACCCCAGCCATCGAGGATGCAGAGCATCACCGGGCGGCGCTGATCGCCATTATTTTTTTTGGCTGCTTTGTCGACTTTATTCATATGCATATGTCGCAAAACTAGACGTTTGATGCAATGGGAGAGTTGGCAGTGGCTCATTTAATGGGCCCCAACAAAGAAGCGAACTTAACCTGAGTTATTGGCAATCTTTCGCAAGGCTGCCAAAAGCGTTTATTATGTAATCAATATTTGAATAAACCAGGATGGTGTAAATGTCTGAATCAATAAAAAAATTAAGAGTGGACCAGGTTGGCAGCCTGCTGCGTCCGCAAAGCCTGATCGATGCCTTTGTCAAATGCGGAAAGGGTGAAATCAATGCCCAAGAACTCGAAGAAAACCAGAATGCCGCCATCCAGCAGGTTGTTGAAAAACAGCTTGCTGCAGGATTACCGGTCATCACTGATGGCGAATACCGGCGGATAAATTGGCAGGTCAGCTTCTCGGCAGTTGAAGGCTGGGATCATTGGGAAAACGCTTGGAAGGCTTTCATGATTAACCCGATGTCCATATTCGAAGGTGAAAAATCCGGCGAACGTGGTGAAGATGCGGTGGAAAAGTTCAAATCACCGGCAACATCGAAGCTGTCTTTGAAGGAAAATTTTCCCTTAAGGGAATTTAATTTCCTGCGTGGGTTAACCGATATCCCCGCCAAGGCTATGTTGATGGGCCCTGACCGGGTATCGCAAATGTGCGACATCCCAGGATCTGCTGACTTTTACCCGGACGCGGACAGTTTTCTGAGCGATGTCGTGTCAATCCAAAAACGGATGGTC
>CAZMHI010000034.1:0-36192 GCA_964566055.1 uncultured Rhodospirillaceae bacterium | reverse complement strand
AGGCGGGCTGCCAATACGTGCAACTCGATGAGCCGAGTTACACCGGCTATGTTGATCGCGCGACGCTGGAGCGAATTGCCGCCAAGGGTGAATACCCCATGAAAAACCTGGCGCGGGCGGTTGACGCATCCAATGCGGTGATTGCAGATGGTGACGAGACAACGTGCTTCAGCATCCATATTTGCCGGGGTAATCGGGCCTCCATGTGGCACCGTGAGGGTACCTATGACGGCATTGCTGAATATCTGTTTGGCAATCTGAAATTCGACCGCTTGTTGCTGGAATATGATACGGAGCGGGCCGGCGGCTTTGAGCCATTGAGATTCGTGCCGAAAAATGGCCCAATCGTCGTGCTCGGACTGATCACAACCAAATCCGGTGACCTTGAAAATCTGGACAGTCTGATGGCGCGTATCGAAGATGCGCAGAAATATATCGATATTGATCAACTCGCCATCAGTCCTCAATGCGGCTTTGCTTCAGGTATCGGCGGTAATTATCTGAGTGAGGATGAGCAATGGCGGAAGCTGGAACTGATGCAGGAAGTCGCCAGCAAAGTCTGGAGTTAGCAAAGAGATTATTGAATTAGGGTGACTGGAATTATGGGGACATGTACTTGTTACGTGTACCCGATAATTCGCTGACATAGTAGTTCACTACGAAGTGCACGAAGCACACGAAGAAAAGCCACCACACGAGGGCACAGAGTTCACAGAGACCCTCCGTATCACCCCCTGTCTTGTTGATCTTATTCATATGCATATGACGCAACACTAGGCGTTTGATGTGATGGAAAGGTTTAGGGAGAAGAAAGTATCTTGGTTTCACCGAAAAACGCATTAATTATTAGCGACGTGATCTTGAGTTAAATTTTTGATTCGCGGCACGTCATAGAAAATTTTTAATATTCTACAATTACAAATTATAAATATAATAAATTTTTCTTGATAATTCAGTTGCTTAACATATATCCGGCTACAGCTATATATTACAAAAATACTTCAATGTTATACTAGTACGATAACTTCAAATTTGAATAATGCTGTTTAACTCAGCTCAAACCAGGAGCGGATTTGCTATGCCAATTGAAATATCTCGTCTTGTCTCTGACATCAAACCCAATAGAACCGTATTGCTTTTTGGTGCAGGTTCGTCACTTCCATCTGGCGGGCCAAAAACATCTGAAATTGTTGAGCATTTAAGTGATAAATTTTCGATTGGATCGAAGGATTTTTCCTTAGCTGAAATCTCGGGTTTGGTTCAAGACAGATTAAGTCGAGGTCAATTGGTAAAAGAAGTTAGAACTCTATTTAAGTCCATAAAACCATCTGGAAGTTTGGTAAATTTACCGCTTTATGATTGGAAAAATATCTACACAACCAATTACGATGAATTGATCGAGTTAAGCTATGAAAAGAGAGGGCGAAGTTTATCAGTATATTCATCTAATTTTGATTTCACGGTTCACGAAATTCCAGAAGCAACGAAATTATTTAAAATTCATGGAACTTTGTCCCAAGATATTTCCAATGGCCATCAGACTAGAATGGTATTAACTGAAGAAGACAATGACAATGTTCATGAATATAGAGAAGCGTTATATGATCAATTAAAGTGTGATCTAAATAATTCTCACTTGGTTATTATCGGACAATCATTGGCTGATTCTGATTTAAAAAGAATAATTGACCGTGCATTGGAAATTTCAAAACGCGTTCAAGATGGGTCGCGAATTTCACTTTTCATGTATGAGAGAGATGAAGAAAGGGCCTCCTTATTTGAAAAAAGAGGAATCAATGTTTGTTTCGGTGGAATTGACGATTTTTTTTGTGAAATCGCGGCTCGGTCTGAGGAAAGTGTACATACGTACACGCTCTCCGATAATCCATTAGATAGGGCTTCGGCTTTAAGACCTGTAACAGAGGAAGTTGATGAGTTACTTGATCCTTCGAAAGCAGATATTGTTCCAATGTTTAATGGGTTGCCTGCCTCCTACGCTAACATTAATCGAAATCTTACATTTCGCCGCGATATTGCCGCTCAAATAGAAAGCTGTCTTTTATCAGAGAGTCATCTATGCGCCACCTTAATAGGGGCCAGTGGCGTAGGAAAAACAACTGCGGCCAGACAGACGATGTTATATCTTCGGGATAAGGGTTATATTTGTTGGGAACACAAGCCAGACCATACACTTTTATACGATAAATGGGTAACCATAGCGAGATACTTAAAATCAGAGAAGAGATTTGGTGCGTTGCTAATTGACGATGCTCATGAACATCTATTCGAACTCAGTAAATTAGTGGATTTGTTGGCAACCGATAAAAATTATTATCTGAAGTTAATCGTTGTATCTTCGAGAAATCATTGGGATCATCGAGTAAAATCTTCCTATATGTTTCAATCAGGTGAAGAGTTTGAATTAAAAAAACTTCAAGGAGATGAAATTAATAGATTGATTGATCTTGTGGAAACTAACACAAGATTTCAGACTTTAATCGATGCTAGTTTTGGAGGCTTTTCTAGATCAGAGAAACGTCGCCGTTTAATTGATAGATGTGAATCCGATACATTTGTATGCTTGAAAAATATTTTTGCCTCTGAAAGATTTGACGATATTATACTTCGAGAATACGCTGAATTGGATAGTGAATATCAAGACATATACAAATTTGTCGCTGCAATGGAAAATGCGGGCGTAAGGGTCCATCGTCAATTAGTATTAAGATTGCTTGGGATAAATAACACCTCTGTCGCCGGAATTTTGGGTAGGCTGTCGGGAATAATAGAAGAGTATTCAATTAGTGAGCGAGAGGGTATTTATGGGTGGAAGGGGCGCCATCCAGTAATTGTTGACATTGTTGCACGTCATAAATTTTCCAACATTGAAAAAATTAAAGAACTATTTGAGAACGTGTTGGACAATATTTCTCCTACGTTTGAAATTGAAATTCGAACGATTCGACAACTTTGTAATCTTGAATCTGGTATATCAAGGATACCAGATAAAACTATTCAGAATCGTTTGCTTCAGAAAATGATATCCAAAGCTCCGGGAGAGCGAGTCGCTCGCCACAGGTTAATAAGAAACTTAATAGATATGGATGAATTTGAAAAAGCAGAGACGGAGATTAGGCTATTTGAAAAGGATTTAAGAATCGATGGCCCAGTATTCAGGCATAAAATTAGATTAAAACTAGCTCGGGCTTCAAATACCATCGGAATTATGGAAGAAGATCGTTTGGCGATAATTGAGCAAGCAGAAAATATGGCAAAAAATGGTATTAAGAAATATCCAGACAATAAAAATATTTTAAGAACATATTGTGATGTTGGTTTGGAGTATTACAGAAGGACAGGCGATTTTTCAAAATACGACGATGCAATTACCGAAATGAAAAATGCAGAAATAAGAATTGGCGATCCAGATATTACAAAATCGATATCAACATTTGAGAAAAAGTTTTCTAGATACACACCGCGTCTTTCTGCGTAATAAGATATTCTACTTGGAGAAAAAATCGGTGAGCCAACGCCGAACCTAAATCTCACCCCCGCTTATTATTCAAATACAGCACAATGGAAATGATGATCAGGATGGCGATGATGGCGTTTTCGCCGGTGGCTTTGGCAAAGACGCCGATATTGTCAATGATACCGACAATAAAGGCGCCTGAGGTTTGGCCGAGCAAAAAATAAATGAAGATAAGCAGGACGAGGCCAAGACTGAATATTTCGACAAGCGACCAGAGTGCCCGTCTCAATAATTCAATTTTGTCCATAATTAGCCTCGTCCTGTGTTTATGGAAAGTACGGCTATGCGGATCTGCTCCTGAGCAACCAGATAATGACGCCGAGAGCAATTAATCCAACCAACCCTGCACCACCGAGATTAGTGATAAGAGCGGTTAAATTGCCGACAACATCGCCGACAAAAGGAAGTTTATTACCAATAAGAACTCCTAGTACGATACCAAGTCCGATTAGCGACAAACCGATATCGGTAAGTGAGCCAATCCAGGTCCTAACTTGATTTAGCATAGACAAAGTCTCCTAAAAGTTTCAGTTATAACTGCCTTTCGTCCCATATACCATATGTAGTAGTAATTTGGATATGGGTGCGCATATATAGCACAGTTTCCCTATTTTAGTCCGAAATTTTTAGCCGATAAGTAAAAATTTACTCAAATTTTGGTGAGCTACAGCAGTGGGATACGCCAATATCGGCGGCTAGCAACAGTTTGACCGACGCGTTCGCAGGCAGATTAGGGCCTGTCAGATTGATACATTTTGGACGTCAAAAGGTCGTTTGATATCAGTTTTTTCGATATTATGTATCAATTCTATCTGATTGTTTAATGATGCGCGAATCCGATAAAATTTAACCTGACTATAATTGTGGGCAAATAGAGCGGTAGAAATCTCACACCAGAGTTAATTTAATATCCATAGAAATGCTCGGTCGCACCGGTAATGTTCGTTTTGACGCAGATCAATTACGAATTCGCCGGATTGTGAAAAACTATTTTTTTATAGACCTATAAATAATCGTGAACTACGTAGTTCAAGTTTGGTAAATGGAGAATCGTGCAGGTGAAAGCGGTAAGAACATGGTCGGTTCGGCATTCCCGTTTTATTGAAACGGTGTGGACGGCGTTTTCGGGCGTGCTCGATCTATTGGCGCCAGTACTCCGTCATCTGCCCCGCAGTTTCCTCGAAACACCGATCAAGCCGATCGAAAAACTCGCCAAGAGATTTATGTTCGACTGCCAGATGTGCGGCCAATGTGTGCTCAGTCTTACCGGTATAGCTTGTCCGATGAATTGCCCGAAAACGCTGCGCAACGGTCCCTGTGGCGGGGTCTTAGCCGACGGTGGTTGCGAAGTCGAGCCGGAGATGACCTGTGTTTGGCTGGAGGCGTGGGATGGCTCGGAGCAGATGAAAAATGGCGCCACCATTAACGAAATTCAGCACCCGGTCTCGCATTTGACCAGCGCCCGTTCAACCTGGGCGGCGAGTTTGCAAGGGGATCATTCCCAACCGGCTTGGCCGGAAATATCTATCGGCAGCACGGTTAAAACCAGCGATGATGTGCCCGCGCGCGCCAGCAATCTGCAGCGGGTCTTGAATTCCGGCGCTTTTACGGTAACCACCGAGTTTAATGCGCCGGATACCGCGGCGGCTGAGGATATCATTGAGGCGGTGCAGCCACTTACTGACATTTGTGATGGCGTTAACGTGACCGACAACGCCGGCGCCAATGTCCATATCTCAAGCCTCAGCACTTGCGCTTTGATGGCGCAGCAAGGCTTTGAGCCGGTTATGCAAATGACCTGTCGTGACCGCAATCGCCTGGCGATCCAATCAGATGTCTTGGGCGCGGCGACATTGGGTGTCACCAATATCACCTGCATGTCGGGCGATGCCATTACCAGCGGTGATCATCCGGACGGCAAGCCGGTCTTCGATTTGGATGCGGCCTCGCTGCTGCAGACCATCCGGCATCTGCGCGATGAAGGTAAATTCCTGACCGGGCGAGAGTTGAAATCCCCGCCGTATATTTATATGGGGGCGACTGCCAATCCGTCAGCAAAATTTCTTGATGTTGAAATCAGCAGGGTGGCCAAGAAAGTTCGAGCGGGTGCGCAATATCTGCAAACTCAATACTGTTTTGATATGACCGCTCTCAAGAATTTTATCGCCCGTTTTCGTGACGAGGGGCTTGATGAATGGGCGCATTTGCTGGTCGGTGTCGGCCCCTTGCGCTCGGCTAAAAGTGGCCGTTGGATGCGGGATCATATCCCCGGCGTCCATATTCCGGACACTATTATAGAACGCATCGAGCAGGCAGATGATGAGCGCGCAGAAGGTCAAAAATTTGCTGCTGAGTTTATTGAGGAATTAAAGGATATGGCCGCCGTCTCAGGCGTTCATATCATGGCGATTGGCCAGCCTCTGCGGGTTGCCCAAATCGTCGAGATGGCTGGTATTGGACCAAAATATAGGAGTTAAATTTTATCGTGTAACAACTGGACGCCGTTAGAATTAGTCCGGATACTGAATTGGGGGGGATTTAGCCAGTTTCGTTATTGGCGGTCTCCCATGAAAATCAAATATTTGGCATAGGAGCCGCAATTATGAGCAATGAAAAACATGAGAAGCTGGTTAATCTAATCGCAGATATGGAAGAGGACGAAGCCCTCGCCCTTACCCAGGAATTGATCGACGAAGGCGCCGAGCCCACGGCCATCCTCGAAATTTGCCGGGCCGCCATGGATATCGTCGGCCAGCGTTTTGAGGATAATGAATACTTCGTGCCGGAACTCATTCTTGCCGGCGAAGTGCTAGATCAAATGTCGGCAATGGTAAAACCTCTGATTGCCGATACCACGGAAGAAGAAGACAAAGTCGATAGCGGCACCGTTCTGATCGGCACGGTGCATGGCGATCTGCATGATATCGGTAAAAACATTGTCACCTTCATGCTCGATGTGAACGGCTACAATGTTGTTGACCTGGGTGTTGATGTCTCACCCCAGGCCTTCATCGACGCCATCAAAGAACAATCGCCGGAAATCGTGGGTCTCAGCGGCTTTCTGACACTGGCTTTTGATTCGATGAAAGAAACCGTCGAAGCTATTTCCGAAGCGGGTTTACGGGAAGAAGTGAAAATTATGATTGGCGGCGGTCAGGTTGACGATCAAATCCTCAATTATACCGGCGCTGATTCCTTTGGGCTCAATGCTATGAGCGCCGTCAATCAATGCAAAGAGTGGATCGGGGAGGCAGCCTAATGGCTCCATTGGATGCGCATAATGATTCTGGCCGGGACCCCAAAGATCTGTATCAGGAACGCGTCGAGCGCATCGCTGATGCTGTCGCGTTAAAGGAAACGGACCGAGTACCCTATATTTATGCCACCCGTTTCTGGAATGCCAAGCTGGCGGACATGACTTGCAAGGACACGATGTATGATGTCGAGAAAAGCATCTCCTCCAACCGGAAAGCGATTGAGTTGTTACAGCCGGATGCGTTCGGGGCAGCAAATTACGCCTATGGTGGCGCCTTGGAAAAGCTCGACTATCATCCGCTCGAATGGCCCGGTGGTGGTGCCGCCGATGATGTTTGTTTTCAGTATATCGACAAGGAGCTCATCGTGCCGGATGAATATGATGAGTATTTGTTCGATCCGACGGCGTTTTATTTGCAAAAATATCTGCCACGGATCGCCACCGGTTTTGAAGGCCTGAAGCATTTTCCAAACTTTCCGACCTTGTCGGAATGGAACATCGTCTACAATCTGCGGGCATTTGCCAATCCCGAGCTTCAGGAGTCTTTCAAGACCTTGATGGAAGTCGGCGAGATGGTTGACCATTCCATGAACCGCATGACCGAGTTCATCAAGGAAATGATAGAGGCCGGTTATCCCATGGCGATCGGCGGCTTCTGCAAGGCGCCTTATGATCATATTGTCGATTTTCTGCGCGGCTCCAAAGGCGGTATGCTCGATATGTTCCGCCACAAAGACAAGCTGCTGGAGACCATCGATAAGGCGCGGCTGTTGCTGAACACCAATGTTGTCGAAGGGGCAGAACGCGTCGGTTGTCCTTATGTCTTTATTCCTCTTCATTGGGGCCTCGACGGCTTTATGTCACCGGACCAGTTCAATGAGTTTTACTGGCCGAGCCTGCGCCAAACGATCCACGATCTCATTGAGGCGGAAATGACACCCGTCATATTATGGGAAGGTGATTGCACAACGAGACTTGAGTTTATTGGCGACATTCCGCCAGGCAAAGCCATCTATTGGTTTGAGCGCACCGATTTGCATACCGCTAAAGACGTATTGGGGGATGTCGTCTGTCTGCGGGGAAATGTCTCGCCGTCGCTGCTGAATACCGGCACAGCTGATGAAGTTGATGCCTATTGCAAAGACCTCATTGAATATGTCGGCAAAGATGGCGGTTTCATTCTTGATGGTGCTGCCAGCATCACCGATGAGGCACCAATTGAAAATATTGTCGCGATGGCAAACTCAGTGCGTAAATACGCTAACACATAAGGTAAGGAAACCAGCCCCATGCTAGATAAATCAGGCGCAGAACTATATGCTGAACGCCAACAGCGCGTTCAAGACGCAATGGATTTAAAGGAAACCGACCGGGTTCCGCTCTCCATGTTTTCTCATTTTTGGCCGGCGACCTTGGCGGGCATTACCTTTGAACAGGCGATGTACGACTATGACGCCTTTAACGACGCCATGCGTCAAACGCTTGAGCTACTGCAGCCGGATATGTACGCGCTCAATCAGACCTATATATGTGTCGGGCCAACGCTTGAGTTGATGGACTTTAAACAGCTCGAATGGCCGGGTCATGGCACGGACCCTAATGTTTCGTTTCAGTTTCTCGACCGGGAATATATGAAGCGGGACGAGTATGATGCCTATTTAAATGACACCACGGATTTTTTTCTGCGCCAGTATATGCCGCGGGTGGCCGGCGCCTTTGAGCCGTTTGCCAAGCTGCCCTATCTGCCGGCTCAATACTATTTCAAAATGATCCGGGTGCCGACAGCTTTCGCCGGTGATGAAATGATCGAAGGTTTGGAGAAAATTCTCGCCGCCGGTAAGGAAATGCGGAAAATGATGGGCGGCGCGCTCAAATTCGCCAAAGACATGGCGGAGCAGGGCTTCGTGCAAAGTATCGGTGGCTCGGCTGCCGCGCCTTTCGATAATTTCGCTGATTATCTCCGGGGTTCCAAAGGCGCTATGCTCGATTTGTTCCGCAATAAAGATAAATTACTGGAATGTATGGACCGGGTTGCTGATTGCATTATCGAAGACACCATCATTGCCAGCAAAAATAACCCAAGCCGGCAAATCTTTATTCCGCTCCATTGGGGGCTCGATAATTTCATGTCGCCCGAGCAGTTCGAGTTGTTTTTCTGGCCGCCTTTGCGAAAAGTTCTGATGGGCCTCATCGAAGCCGATCTAATCCCTTGTGTACTATGGGAAGGCGATTGCACAAGCCGCCTTGAAACCATCGCCGATATCCCGGTTGGCAAGGCAGTTTACTGGTTCGAGCAAACTGATTTGGGACTGGCCAAAGACGTGCTGGGTGATATTACCTGCCTCCGCGGCAATGTCTCATCATCTGTCTTGATTACCGGCACGCCGGACGATGTCGATGAAGAATGTAAAAAATTGATCAAAGTGGCTGGTAAAGGCGGTGGCTTTATTCTTGATGGCGCCATTGGCCTGCCGGATGAAGCCAAGGTCGAAAATGTAGTCGCCATGGCGGAATCAGTCCGGAAATATGCGAACTAGGAATTGACGGATGCCGGTTAAGACAGCTTGGCCTGATTTTTTCTCCAGCCCCAACTTCGAAAGTTGGCAGCAGTTGAATTGCAGCCGCACGCTGCAGTCCCGCTTCCAGCGTGAAGTTCAGGAAATGCATGAATACGCGCTGGCTGAAAATCTGGTCCAGCCACGTCTAGCCTATGTGGCTCAACCCATCACGGATAAAGGGGATGATTGGATACGATTTGAAAATGGCGACGAAATAACTGAGGCAGCCGAAGTTGCCAGTAAATTTACTGCCGCTGACGAGCTCATATTGGCTGTCGGCACCATCGGTGACGGGCTCGAAACTGCCGCAGCGGAAATGTTTAAAAACAAAAAAGCCATTAAAGGTCTGGCACTGGAAGAAGTGGCGGTTGCCGCAATATTTGAATTTACCAATGTGGTTCTAGCCGCCATCGATGAATTTGCCGCCACCCGTGGTCTTCAGGCCAGCAGTCCGATCTATCCCGGCCATGGTGAATTCAGCATGGCCCAGCAACGCAGGGTGTTCGAACTTGCGCAAGGTGAAGAGATCGGTATGAGGGTCCTGAAAACCGATATGCTGTTTCCGGCAAAATCCATCTCATTGGTGTTTGGTCTTGGCCAGGAAATGCCGCGCTGGGACCGCAAGAAAGACTGTGAGACCTGTAAGGCACGAGAGCGCTGCCGTTTTCGCAACCCTGAAAGTCTCGCCGCATGACTGCCTTTAAAATTTCTTTTGAGCCGATGCAGGAAGTCATCGAGTGCCAAGCAGGTGAGACTATCCTTGAGGCGGCGCGTCGGGAGCGGGTGCGGATTTCAAGTTCCTGCGGTGGTCATGGCACTTGTATGTCATGTGCGGTTCAGATCACAGATGGCGCGTTACCATCGGCTCATGAGGCAGATGCCGAAGTATTTTCTGACCGCCGGCTGGGAGAGGGTTGGCGGCGGGCCTGCATTACGGAACCCACTGGCGATTGCACTATTTCAGTGCCAGCCCGGTCTACGGCGGCACCGGTACGTACCCAAGTCGATGGCCTCAATGGTGACATGGCCAGATTGGTTGACTTTGAGCCGGTTGTAAAAGTCATTGAGTTTGAACTGGATGAGCCCACATTGGACGACGGTCGCTCCGATGAAAGTCGTTTGCGGGATGCCTTGGCCGAAGATTATCCGGGTGCGTGTGAGAGCTTTGATGCTGCACTGCTCCGGACTTTTGCCTTGGATTTAAGAAGATGGGGCTGGGCTGGCTGGCTTGCGAGCATCGAGGGCGAAGTGATCGCTGCCGGCTCGCGCGAGGCCAGGGTATTCGGTATGGCGGTTGATCTTGGCACCACCAACATGTCTGGTTTTCTGGTGGATATGATGACTGGCGAGACTTTGGCCGCAGAAGGCATGGAAAATCCGCAAACCAGCTATGGCGCTGATTTGATCACTTATGCCTCCCATATCCGGCGCAATCCTGAGACAGCAAAAATACTGCAGGAACTGGCTGTTGAGGCGATAAATGATTTAGCGGCTGATATGTGTGATGCGGTTGGTGCTGAGCCAAGCGATATTGTTGAAATTACGATTGCCGGTAATACCATGATGCATCATCTGTTGCTTGGTTTGCCGGTCACCCAGCTCGCCATGTCGCCGTTTATCTCGGCCTATAGCGATGCTTTTGATCTCAAAGCCCGCGATCTTGAGATAAATGTGGCGCCAGGCGGTTATGTCCACTTGCTGCCCAATATTGCCGGCTTTGTCGGCGGCGATCATGTCGCGTCTTTGCTGGCTTCTGAAATTAAAGATAACAAGCCGGTTATCATTATGGATATCGGCACCAATACCGAACTTTCCTTGGTCCAAGGTGACAATATCACCAGCGTGTCCTGCCCCTCCGGCCCGGCTTTTGAAGGCGGCAATATAAGCTTCGGGATGCGGGCGGCGGCGGGGGCCATTGAATCCGTGCGGATCAAAGGCAATACCGTTCAGCTGCAAACCATTGGTGACGAGACGCCGGTCGGAATTTGCGGCTCAGGCGTGATGGATATCGCAGCGCAATTGCATTTGGGTGGAGTCTGTAATGAGCGGGGCCGCTTGCAGAAAGATCATCCCCGGGTCAAGGAAATCGGCAAGAACCTGGTTTTTGTCTTGGCCGATGAAGAAGACACCGGCGGCCAGGAAATAACCTTTTCACAAGATGATCTTCGCGCTGTCCAGCTTGCCAAGGCGGCCATCCGGGCGGCAACGGATCTCCTGCTGAAACACACAGGCTATAGCGAGCGGGAACTTGGGCAAATCATTATTGCCGGAGCTTTCGGCAGTTATATTGATGTCGATAGTGCACTGGCCATCGGTCTGCTGCCTGACCTGCCCTATAACCGTTTCGCTCAGGTCGGCAATGCTGCCGGTGATGGTGCCCGCTTTGCCCTGCTTTCTGAAAAACAACGTGAGGCCGCCAAAGATATCGCGCGCCGCTCCAATTATATTGAACTCGCCAGCGACAAAGCCTTTATGAAAGTCTTTGGCAGCCGGATTAATTTTGAAAAACAGCGGGCTATTAAATCAGTAGCCTAAATATTGAGGACCCCATCAATGGCCATACCAGGACTTTCAATCATCGGCGAGCGGATTAATCCCGGCTTCCAAAGCACCAAGGCAATGTTCGATAATTCGGATGTGGGCGCCATTCAGGAGCTTGCTGTCAAACAAGCTGATGCCGGCGCGGTTTATCTCAACATCAATATCGGCACCCGCGCCTTAGACGACCCTGAGTTTATGAACGAAGTTATTGATGGCATACAGGCGGTTGTTGATATCCCGCTGTCCTTTGATTTTCCTAATGTCGCGGTGCAGGAAATCTGTCTTAAAAAATATGATCCGGCGAAAGCTAATGGCCAGCCGCCAATCGTTAATTCGATCTGCGAAACCCGCTGGGACATGTTGAATTTGCTCAAAATTCAGCCGTTTAAAATAATCCTGATGTCTTCGGAGCGCGTCGAAGATGGCGTTGGTCTGCAAAATAAAACAGCTGACGAAATGTGGCAGACGACCCGGCGCATGGCAAAAGTCATTCTTGATGGTGATTACGGCATCACCACGGACGATCTTATTGTTGATACGGCCATCGGCACGCTTTCATCCGACACCGAAGGGCTGATCCGGGCGTCTTTGGAAACCGTAAAATTGATAAATCAGGACCCGGACCTCAAAGGCATTCATATGTCGGGCGGGCTTTCTAATCTGTCGGTGCAGCTGCCATCAAAAGAGATTGACGGCGCACCGATGAAGCTGCAATTGGAAAACGCTTATCTCACCCTGGCGGTGCCAAACGGTTTTGATATGGTGCTGGGGACGCCGTGGCGGGCTTATGAGTTCCTAGCGGACGACAATACGGTGCTGGGACATTTCAATGACATCATTGCCCTGGACGGTACCGACGCACTTCGCCGTATCCGCAAAATGTACAAAAACTGATCCATGTCTCGAAGGCTTATCCAAACTGAGAATTATTTTGATGGTACTGAGTACCATGACGATGGTCCCTATTGTGTGCTGATTGAAAACGGCTTGATCAAGGATGTTTTAACAGGTGAATTGCCGCACGAAGGTAATGCAGAAGACAATTTAATCGAACGTGCTACCTTCGTCATGCCGGGTCTGGTCGAGGCTCATTGTCATCTTTTTCTAGATGGCGGCGAGTTGGAATTTAAAAAGCGCAGTGAATATCTAAAGGCATCAGAAGACGAAATGCTGGCGGTAGCCCGGCGCAACGTCGAGGCCAGTTTAGCCACCGGCATTACCTTTATTCGCGATGCCGGAGACAAATGGGGCATCAATCACCGCATTCGCAAAGAAATGGCAGCATCGAGCGAGTTGGTGCCGGAAATTCGCTCGCCGGGCCTTGGTATCCGGAAACCCAAACGCTATGGCGGTTTCATGGCCCGCGAGGTTGAGACACGCGATGAAATTGTCGCCGCCGTCAAAGACCTCTTGCAAACGGGTGATGAGCTGAAAATATTGCTTACCGGCATCATCGATTTTGAAACCGGAACAGTAAAGGGTGAGCCGCAATTTGATGTTGAGGAAGCGAAGTTGATCGTTGAGACAGCGCATGATCTTGGCTGCCGCACTTTTGCCCATTGCAGTGGCCTTAAGGGTCTAGAAGTTGCTGCCGCTGCCGGGGTCGATTCTGTCGAGCATGGATTTTTTATGACCCGCGATATATTAGAAATACTGGCCGAAAAACAAATCGCCTGGGTACCGACCTTTTCACCGGTGCATTTTCAATGGGCGCGGCCCGAAATTGCCGGCTGGAGTGATGAAAGTATAAAAAATCTGAAAGACATACTTGAGTCCCACAGTGAACATATCAAAATGGCTGATGAGATGGGCGTGCCGGTGGTGGTTGGCTCGGATGCCGGCAGTCATGGCGTTGTTCATGGCGTGGCGGTGATCGACGAAATTAAATTCCTCGTCGCTGCCGGCATGTCGATGGCCAAAGCGCTTAATGCTGCGACGGCCTTGCCGCGCCGACTGTGGAGTAGTTCTTCGGCTGATATCAAACCGGGCAATCAAGCCGATATCATTGGTCTACCGGAATCGCCGTTTGAAAATCCGGCAATGTCATGGCAGCCTGACTGGGTCGTGATGGGGAACGATAGTAAAACTTTCTAAGGCAGGTGGAGCCCGGACCAATGACCATTGCTTATTTTCAAACATTTGAGGTGCCAGCGGAAAGTGGCGAAGAAGTTCGCCATAACTTTCGGGAGCAAGCCGTGCCGGTTTTGCTGGATCGCCCGGAAATAGATTGCGTCAATGTTTATGCACCGGAACTTGTTGATGACCCCTATGTCGATGACGGCGCACCGCCTGAACTCGTTGTTCAGTTTAATGTCGCTGATCTTAAAGCCCTCGACACTGTGTTTGCGAACAAAGAGGTATTAGACCAACTCTCCGCACCGGAAAATGCCTCGGTAAGCTCAGAAGTTTTTGAAGTCATTGCCTATGATATCGAAGGTGTTGCCGAGCCGGCCAAACGCACCGCGCCCTTGTCGTTTAATGTTCGCTATTACGCCCCGGTGACGGATGAACAGCATTTTCGTGATTTTTATGTCAACCACCACCCGCAAATCCTGGCTGAACTGCCGGGTATTCGAAATGTGTTTTGCTATATCCCAGTGACGCCTTTGAGCAAGACGCCCCATCCGATCTCTAATTGTATTTTGGGTAATGAAGTGGTGTTCGATACACTTGAAGCGTTGAATAAATCGATGGAATCAGAAGTTCGGCATCGTTTGCGCGAAGACTATAATGCCTTTCCGGTCCGCCCAGGACCAAACACCCACTACGCTATGCTGCGTCAGGATTTGCAATAACCTGACCGGCTTTTGGCAGGGTCGAGACGCCGTCCATCGACATCGTAAAGAATGTATCAATAATTTCTTCTATTGAGATGTCTTTTGAAGGGTCGTACCAGCGCGACATCCAATTGCACATACCGAGAATGGCAAATGAGATCATTTTCGGATTGAGTTCAGCGTTAAACTCACCGGCTTTCTGACCGGCAACGATAATATCTGTCCATAAATCACCATATTCCTCCCAAATCTCGGTGAGTTCAGTGGCCTTTTCTGAATCAGCAAAAAAATGTTCTTCGCGGAAGGCGACCGTCATTTCGATATAGCCCGGCGTAAATTCGGATAAATGACTTTCAAGCGCTGCTTTTAATTTTTCGCGATTTGTCAGATCCGTGCGGCAGATGAGCCGCATGCCGTTCAGCAGGGTCCGGCTGGTGGGTAAAAGCACCTCCAGCAATATATCTATGCGGCTTTTGAAATAATAATAGATCGCCTCACGCTTAACGCCAATTGCATTCGCAATGTCTTCCACGGAGGTATTCGAGACGCCTTTGCGCGCGAAAATTTCTGCGGCTCGTCTAAGAATTTCGGTTCTGCGATCCATTTCGGTATCAATTGCCTCCTTTAGGGGCGTTACCACAATAACAGAATGAAACGCATTTTACAATTAATTTTACAGTACTGTAAAATTTTTATTTACATCTGAAGCGCGATTGGTTAGCTTAGGCTAACAGTCTTTAAGATTCTGGTGGTTGAGTCACAGAAATAGCGGCAAACCAGCGTTAAAAAAAAGTTCAGTAGGAAGGAAAAATCTCGATGGCAGATGCAGACTATGTCGGCAAGGAATACCCATCTTTTAGCGTCGATGTCGAAAAAGGGCGGATTAAAATGTTCGCCAATTCTATCGGTGAAGAAAATCCCATCTATTTTGATGAAGAAACGGCTAAAAACAGCGGGTATTCTGGTATACCAGTGCCACCGACTTTCGCCTTTACACTGACCATGGAAGCCGGCCAATCTTTCAATATATTGGAAGATATGGGCATCCCTAAGACCCAGGCCATGCATGGCGAGCAGGGCTTCACCTACTATGATCATATTTACGCTGGGGACACCGTAACCGGGGTTCAGCGCATCACTGATATTTATGAGAAAAAGGGCGGTGCCTTACAGTTCATTGAAGCGGTTATCGAACTGCGTAATCAGAACGATGTACATGTAGCGGATTTACGCTCTGTAATAGTCGTGCGCCATAAGGTTGGAGAGTAAAGCTAATGAGTATCACAGTAGATTATGCCAGCCTCAATGTTGGCGATGCCATTCCCGATCTGGTGAAAGAAAATATTAGCCGCACCCAATTGGCGCTCTTCGCCGGTGCCTCAGGTGATCACAATCCCATTCATCTGGATGATGAAGAAGCCAAATCGGGCGGTCTGCCCGGCGTCATTGTGCACGGCATGTTGACGATGGCTTTCTTAGGTCAGGTTTTGACCGGCTGGGTGCCGCAATCTCAATTGCGCGGCTGGAACGCGCGTTTTGTCTCCATGGCCTTTCCGGGTGACACCATTACCTGCAAAGGCGTGGTCGCCGAGAAAGTGTCTGAAAACGGCGAGGATCAAGTAAAGCTTGATATTTCGGCTGAGAACCAAAAAGGTGACAATATCCTGGTCGGCACAGCAGTTGTCGCAATCTCTTAGGGACGGATTAGAACTATGAAAATTGGCATTGATGTTGGCGGCACGTTTACCGACTTTTTCCTCGTTAAAGATGGCGAGGCACCACTTATTCACAAAACCCTTTCTACACCGGAAGATCCTTCGATCGCTGTCCTGCAAGGCATGAAAGATCTTGCCGGCATGATGGAACCATCGATGTCGCCGGAAGATTTTGCCAAGGAACTTGAAACCATTGTTCACGGCACGACGGTGACGACCAACGCGACACTGACCCGGCGCGGCGCCAAATCAGCCCTGCTGACGACAAAAGGTCTCCGCGATGCCTTAGAAATGCGGCGCGGTATTCGGGAAGAGCAATATAACAACCGCTACACCAACGTTGTGCCTTTAGCCGAGCGCTATCTCAGAACCGGTATCGGTGGCCGGCTTGACCGCAACGGCAAGGAATTGGAGCCGCTCTCCAAGCAAGATATTCTGGATGCCATTGAATTGTATAAAAAAGAAGGTGTTGAAGCGATTTCGATCTGTTTCATGAACGCTTTTGCCAATCCTGAACACGAACAGGAAGCGGCAGAAATTGTGCGCCAAGAATTGCCGGATGCCTATTTAACAGTTTCAACCGATTTGCTGCCCTCGATCCGCTTTTATGAACGCATCTCGACAACGGCGCTCAATACGTATGTCGGACCGATCCTGAGCCATTATCTGGGCCAACTTAAAAGCCGGTTAAAAGACGTGGGTTTTGACGGCATTTTGCTGATCATGCAATCTAATGGTGGCGTCATGTCACCGGAAATCGCTGAGCGCAAACCAGCTCAGACGTTGCTATCCGGCCCAGCGGGTGGACCTGGTGCGGGCTTGATTTATGCCCAGGCGCACAACCAAAACAAATGCCTGACCGTTGATATGGGCGGCACCAGTTTTGAAGCTTCCATGGCGGTCGATAGCCCAATTATGGTTAATGATGGCGAGATTGATCGCCACCGTATCGCCCTGCCGATGCTGGGAATTCATACCATTGGTGCTGGCGGCGGCTCGGTTGGCTGGATTGATAAAGGCGGCTTGCTGCGGATGGGGCCGGAAAGTGCCGGTGCTGATCCGGGCCCGGTCTGTTATCAAAAGGGCGGTGTTAAGCCAGCCACCACGGACGCCAATCTGGTGCTCGGCTATTTGAACCCAGGTTTCTTCGCCGGTGGCAAGATCGAGCTCAATGTCGAGGCGGCCCGGGCGGCGATTGAAGAGCATATCGCAAAACCTTTAAATTTGAGCATCGAAGAGGCGGCTGCTGGAATGTACCGCATCGCCTGCAACAATATGGCGCAAGGTGTCAGGGAAATTACCATTAAACGCGGTTTTGATCCCCGCGAATTTCCGATGATTGTCGCCGGTGGCGCCGGTCCAATTCATTCCTGCCTGATCTGTAACGAGCTTGAAATTCCGTTCCAGATCGTGCCGCGCGAAAGCTCCATCCTGTGTGCAGTTGGTATGCTGATGGGTGATCTCAAACATGACTTTGTCCGTACCTTTGTTTCGCCCTTGAAATCTGTCGATTGGGATAAGCTGCGCGGCGTCTTTAAAGAAATGTCGGATGAAGGAGCAGAGATGCTCACCGAAGAAGGCATTGAGCCCGCCAATCAGGAATTCCATCTCAAATTCGACTGCCGCTATTTGCAGCAATATCATGAAGTCTCTTTCGTGGTGCCGACTGAATTTGTTGAAAAAGGCGATGCTGACGCAGTTGCTGAGGCATTCCATAAAGAGCATAACCGGCTCTATGGCTATTCTCTGGAGGAATTGGATGCCGTCGTTGAGATCATCAACGTACGGGTTCAAGCCATCGGTCAAACCGACAAGCCGGTCTTCCAGGAAATTGAGCGCGTAGACAAGGACCCGGCGGCAGCACTTAAAGGTGAGCGTTCAGTTTATCTTCCGGAAACGCAAGAATTTGCCGAGGTGCCAATCTATGATGGGCATAAACTGCAATACGGTCACAAAGTACCCGGCCCGGCAATGATCGAAGAAGTGACGACGGCGATTTTCGTCAGCGACTCATTCGATTGTATTGTTGATCAGCTGGGCTCATTCGTACTGTACCGAAAAGGCCGGGAAGATCTTGTCGAGGGAACATTAAAGGGAGCGGCAGCATGAGCAAAGTAGATCCTATTCTGTTATCGGTTTACGCACGGACCTTTAAATCTATCACTGACGAAATGAGTATTTCGGTGGAGAAAACTGCGCGTTCGCCGATCCTCTGTGAAGCCAAAGACTTTGTCACTGGTCTTTATGACGGCGAAGGCAACATGCTGGAGCAAACCGAAAATCTGCCGATCCTGGCCTTTTCTCTGGCGCCAGTGTGCAAATACATCCTGGAGTATTTTGGTGATGATATTCACGAGGGTGACGTCATTTTCCACAATGATGTGTTCTCGATGGGCAACCAAAACAATGATGTTGCGGTTTATAAGCCGATTTTCCACGAAGGTGAGCTTGTCGCTTGGACGGCTGTCAAAGGTCATCAGGCCGATATCGGCGGCGCGGTGGCCGGCGGCTACAACCCCAATGCCACTGAAGTTTGGCAAGAAGCAATACGAATTCCGCCGGTTAAAGTTTATGATAAAGGCGTGCTCCGGAAAGATGTCTGGGAGCTGATTTTCGCCAATGTCCGGCTTGATATTGTCGAACACGACATGCGGGCGCAAATGGGCGCCACCGTCATTGGTGAACGCCGGTTTTTGGCGCTACTCGAAAAATACGGCGTCGAGAGTTTTCAGAACCACAAGCTGGCGCTGTTCGACTCGACCCGCAAAATGATGGAAGCCGAGATCGAAAAAATCCCGAACGGCAACTATTATGGTGAAGGCTATGTCTATTACGATGGCCATCATCTCGGCTCCGAGTTCACCATTCGGGTGAATATTGAGGTTGAAGATAAACACATCAAATTTGATTATTCTGATACCGACGACCAGACCAATGGCTTTGTAAATGGCACCTATACGTCGAGTGCCTCGGCGACCATCCTGACGTTGTTGCAGATGGTCAATCCGGACATTCCACATAATGAAGGTATGGTTGAGCCAATCGAAATCATTATTCCGGAAGGCACTCTGCTCAACGCGTCCTATCCCAAAGCAACAACTTTCGGCAACCACATTTGCCCACCAAACGCGGATGCCATTATGAAAGCGCTGGCCCCGGCCATCCCGAATAACATCACGGCCGGCTGGAATCATTTGTTGTGCTCGCTGACAGCCGGTATGGATGACGATAAAGGTGAGCGTTATGTCGACATCTTTTTCTTGGGCCAAAAAGGCGGCTCGGGCGGTATGAACGGCACTGACGGCTATGACCACATCGGCATGATTGACGCCTCGGGTGGTGTGTTGACGCAGGACTATGAAATGTTCGAACAGCAAACGCCCCATGTCTTGAACCTGCACGAATATACGATTGATTCAGCAGGCGCCGGGCAATGGCGTGGCGGTATCGGCACCGAGACGATTTATACGATTGGCTCTGATGATACTCAGTTTGTGACTTTTGGTGATGGTGATTTCATTCCGGCTTTTGGTTTGTTTGACGGTCAGGATTCGACACTGAATTCTATCGTGCTGACTTTCCCTGATGGCACCGAAAAAACGCCGAACAACAAAGATCTTTGGACCGGTGTGCCGAAAGGCACCGTTTACCACCAATTTGCCGGTGGTGGCGGTGGTTACGGTGATCCCAAAAAACGCGACCGGGAAAAACTTTCGGCGGAAATTCGTGACGGTTTGATTTCTGAAGAAGCCGCCAAAGACATCTATGGTTTAGGAGCGTAAGCTACATGGTTCTCCATCTTACTGATGAACAAGTCGCCATCCGCGATACCTTTGCCCGCTTCACCGATGAGCAAATTATTCCAAATGCCGAAGCCATTGATGAGGCGCATGAATATCCACGCGACATCGTCAAGCAGCTGGCTGATCTCGGCTTTGTTGGTATGCGTTATCCGGAAGAAGTTGGCGGCTCCAATGTTGATCTGGTGACTTTTTGTCTGTGCGTTGAACAAATTGCCCGGGGCTCAATGTCGGTAGCCGGCTGTATTTCTATGCAGTCAATGATGGGTACCAAGTTTCTGGAAATGCTGGGCAATGACGATATTAAGGAACGCCTGTTTAAGCCGGCGCTTGAGCTGGAAAAAATTGGCGCGATCTGCATGACTGAGCCAAATGCCGGAAGTGATTTGGGCGGCCTTTCAACTTCGGCGACCAAAGTCGATGGCGGTTATGTCTTGAACGGTAATAAGATTTGGGTGACGGCAGCTCCATTGGCGGATTTCTTCACGGTCTTCGCCCGCGTTGGTGAAGAAAAACTATTATCGATCTTTTTGGTCGAAAAGGAATTTGACGGCATCAGTGTCGGCAAAACCATCGAGAAGATGGGTGTCTGGGCGTTGCCGACCTCGGAACTTGCGCTGGATGAATGCTTTGTACCGGACAGCCATTGTTTGAGCGAGGAAATTGGAGACGGTGAAGCGCATCTTCGTAAACTGCTCTCAGAAATCCGGATCATGACCGGTGCGCTGGGTTTAGGCATTGCCCGGGCTGCCCTTGATGAAGCTGTTAGATACGCCGCCGAACGTCAGCAATTCGGCAAGCCGATCAATCGTTTTCAAGCCGTGCAAATGAAGCTTGCGGAAATGGCGACTGATTTGGAAGCGGCGACGCATTTGGTCTACCACGCTGCCCAGTTATTGGATGAAGGCAAAGAACACCGCAAGGAAGCCTCAATGGCCAAAATGTTCGCCTCTGAGGCGGCTGCGACAATATGTGAAAAAGCCGCCCGGATTTTTGCTTCCTATGGTTATGCCATGGAATACCCGGTGCAGCGCTTTTTGCGCGATGTCCGCTTCATTCTGATTGGCGGCGGCACCAGCGACATTCTCAAACTTATTATTGCTAAGGAGCTATCAACATGAGCGCATCAGACAATAGCAAAATAAAAATCCTGGTTGGTAAACCCGGTTTGGATGGTCATGATGTTGGCGCCAAGGTTGTGGTCCGCGCCCTGATGGATGCCGGTTTCGAAGTGATTTATACCGGGCTCAGAAAAACGCCGAGCGAGATCGCCCAGCAGGCCTTGGACGAAGATGTTGATGTTATCGGCCTTTCCAGTCTGGCCGGCTCACATTTGTTGTTCTGCAAGAAATTGAAAGGCCTGATCGATCAATACGGGCTTAAAGAAAAGCTTTGGCTGATCGGCGGCTGTGTGCCGAAAAAAGACCATGCCGAGCTGAAAAATATTGGTCTCGACGGTATTTTTCCAAACGGCAGCAAGCTTGAAGATATTATTGAGTTTATCGAGAAAAATGCTCAAGTGAAGGAGGTGGCGTAATGGATGGTTCATCGAGTGATCTGAAAAAAGTCGTCAACGAATCCGGCATTGAAATCCAGCCGTTATATGGGCCCGAGGACGTCGAAGAATCCGGCGGTATCGAATTTATCGGTGAGCCCGGAGGCTATCCCTTTACCCGCGGCATCCATAAGGAAATGTACCGCAAGCGGCCCTGGACCATGCGCCAATACGCCGGTTTCGGTAATCCGGTGGATACCAATAAGCGCTTCAAATATCTGATCGAAAATGGTCAAACCGGCCTCAATGTGGCCTTTGATCTACCAACTCAGACGGGTCTTGATTCAGATAACATTTTAGCTGAAGGCGAAGTAGGCCGGGTCGGCATGGCCATTGACAGCTTGCGCGATATGGAAATTGCCTTTGACGGCATAGACTTAGAGAAAATTACCGTCTCACTGACCATTAATGGTTCTGCCGCCATCCTGATCGCCATGTATCTCGCCATGGCTGAAAAGAAAGGCTATGACGTTTCTAAGCTGCGCGGCACGGCGCAAAATGATATACTTAAGGAATTCGTTGGCCGCGGCACCTGGATTTATCCGGTGGAACCGTCGATCAAATTGGTCGGTGATACGATTGAGTACTGCGCCCAAAACGCCCCAAAATATAGCCCGGTCAGTGTTTGTGGTTATCACATTCGCGAATCCGGTTGTAACCCGGCGGAAGAAATGGCTTACGCATTTTGCATCGCCAAGGCATATGCCGATGAAGTGAAAGCCCGCGGCCTCGACATTGACGAGTTTGCCGGCAGGCTTTCCTACAACCTCAATCTGTTCGGCAACATCTTTGAACAGGTCGCTAAGTTCCGCGCCGGTCGCGGTCTCTGGGCGAAAATCATCAAAGAAGAATACGACGCCAAGGACCCACGCTCTATGTGGCTCCGCATGATCGCCGGTGGCGGAGGTGGCGGCCTGACCTTCGAGCAGCCGGAAGTGAATATCGTCCGGGGCGCTTATTACGCTTTGATCTCAGCCCTTTCCGGCACCCAGACCATGGCGCTGTGTTCTTACGATGAGGCCTATACGATTCCGACTGAATATTCGGCGCGTATTTCGCTCCGTACCATGCAGTTGCTGGTCGAGGAAATGGGTCTTTGTGACACGGTCGATCCGATGGCGGGCTCTTATTATATGGAGACCTTGACCAATCAGATGCGCTCCAAAATGGAAGAGATCATGGCCGAAATTGATGCTGAAGGCGGCGTGGTCGAAATGATCAAAGCCGGCGAGTTGCAAAACAAAGTTTCCGGTCAGGCCTATCAGATGCAAAAAGATATCGATTCCGGTGAATTCCCCAAAGTCGGCGTCAATTGCTACCGCGTTGATGAGGAAGAGGAACACGAGGTCGAGTTCCATCCCTATGACGGCAAGGATGCTGAATTGCAGGTCGAAAGCCTCAATGAAATTCGGGCCTCGCGCGATCAAGCGGCAGTCGACAAATGCCTGGCGCAACTCAAAGCCGACGCCGAAGCCGGCAAAAACGTTATGCCGGCGCTGGTTGAAGCGGTGAAAAGCTACGCCACGGTCGGTGAAATGACTGACACCATGGTCGAAATTTTCGGCCGTTATGAAGAGCCCATCGTTTTTTAACGCTGGGATTAAAGGAAAGTTTATGAGCACGATTGAAAATTATTTAGCACCCGGCAGCATCGACGATGCAGCTGCTGCCTTGGCGGCAGGGCCGGCGACGATTGTCGCGGGCGGCACTGATCTCATGTTACAGGCTGGGGCAGGTCAAAAAACCTACGCTCCAACTTTGATCAATATTCAAAAAATCACCGAAATGCGAGGTGTCTCCAAAGACGGCGATACCATCCACATTGGCGCGTTGACGACAATTACTGATTTGCTGACAGATGATATCATTGCTGAGCATTTGCCGGTCATGGCGGATATGGCGGATAAGTTCGCCAGTGATCAAATTCGCAATGCCGGGACGGTTGGCGGTAATATTTGTAATGCCTCGCCAGCCGGTGACGGTATCGTGCCACTGTTGATGTATCAGGCCGAAGTGGTTTTGGCTTCTAAGCCCAATGGCTCGACGGAAACACGCAATGTACCGTTGAACGAATTTTTTACCGCTCCCGGTAAATCCGTCATTCAGGAAAATGAATTGTTGATCGGTGTCGATATCGCCGTGCCTCCGGCTGGTTTTGTCGGTGGCTTTGGCAAGTTTGGCCCCCGTCCGGCGCTGGAGATTGCTATGGCGGCAGTCAGTGTTGGCGGTGTCGTTAAAAACGGCGTTATTTCAGATGTCCGGGTAGCTTTTGGCGCCGTAGCGCCGACGCCGATCCGTTCCGCTGAAACCGAAGCAGCCCTTGAAGGCAAAAAACTAGACGAAGCAACCATCAGCGCTGCCGGTGAAATCGCCAGCGCTTCTGTAAATCCGATCACCGATGTTCGCGCATCTGATTGGTACCGGCGGCATTTAATCCGCGTTATGACCGAGGAGATTTTGAACGATGTCAGCTAAAGTTGATATTACCTTCACCGTTAATGGTGCGGTGAAACAGGTGACTGTACCGGCTCATATGTCGGCGCTTGATATGCTGCGTGATCAGCTTGATTTAAAAGGCGCCAAGGAAGCCTGCGGCGAAGGCGAATGTGGTGCTTGCACGATTATCGTTGATGATGCCTCAGTGTGTTCGTGCCTGATGTACGCTGCTGATTGTGATGGCCGCTCTATTGAAACTATTGAAGGTGTGCAAACTGAAGACGGGCTGGCCCCCATCCAGCAAGCCATGGTCGATCAGGGCGCCGTCCAATGTGGCTATTGCACGCCCGGCATGGTCATGCAGGCCAAACATTTGTTGGCCAAAAATCCTAATCCAACGGAGGGGGATATCCAGCGTGGTTTAGAAGGCAATGTTTGCCGTTGTACCGGTTACCGCAAAATTTTTGATGCGGTTGCCGAAGTCGCGCAAAGCTAATCGGAGAGATCAAATGGATCAAATCGTCGAAAAACCAGACACCCTTATTGGTAAACCATTTCCCAAACCAGATGCGCCGGACAAAGTCGTCGGCAAAACCACCTATATCAACGATATGGTGCTGCCCAGGATGCTGGTCGCCAAGATCAAGCGGACCGACCGGGTGCATGCCAAAATACTGAGCGTAGATATCAGCGAAGCGGAAAAAGTACCTGGCATTGTCGCCATTGCCACGGCTGAGAATTCGCCTAAAGGCCTGATCGGTGTCTTGAAAGATAACCCGCCGCTCAAAGGCGACAAAGTACGCTGTATCCGGGACGAAATTGCCGGTGTTGCCGGTGAGACCGAAGAAGCGGTCGATGAAGCAATTAAATTGATCAAAGTCGAGTATGAAGATTTGCCGGGTGTGTTTGATCCCGAAGAAGCACTGAAAGATGATGCGCCACTTATTCATGATAATAAGCCGGGCAATCTGAGCCTGACCTTTGATTTTGAATACGGTGATATTTCAAAAGCCGAGAAAGACTCCGATGTCGTACTGGAGGAAAAATATGAGCTTCATTACGTCACCCATACCTGCATGGGTCCCGGCTGTGTCATTGCTGATTTCGATACCCACGGTAAGCTGACGATCTATACCCAGACCCAATATCCTTACAACTATAAAATGGATTTGGCCCCGGCCTTGGATATTCCTGCCGGCGACATTCGGGTTATTCAGCCGCCGGTTGGCGGCGCCTTTGGCTCGAAATTGGATGTTTATCCGTTTGAGCCCATCGCTGTGTATTTGGCCAAGCAAGCCCGGCGTCCGGTTAAGTTGTTTTTCTCCCGGGAAGAAGAATTTATCGCGTCGCCAACCCGTCAGCCTGCCCGCGTTTATATCAAGCAGGGTGCGAAGAAAGACGGCACCATCACTTTCCGGGATGTTAATGTCTTTTTGAACAATGGCGGCTACACCTCTTGGGGTGCGACTATTCCAGCGGTGATGATGCGGACCATGACAGGTCACTACCGTATTCCAAATGTCGAATTTCATTCGAAAGCGGTCTACACCAACAACCCGTTTGCCGGCTCCTTCCGGGGTTATGGTAATGTCCAAGCGACTTATGTGACAGCCACGCTGATGGATAAGATGGCCGAAGAACTTGGCATGGATCCCATCGAGTTCCGCCTCAAAAACGCCCAAAAACCTGGTGAGCGGACTCCACAAAACAGCTTGCTTAAAACTGCGGCCTTAGCAGATTGCATTAAAATCGGCGCGGAAAAAACCAACTTCCTCGCGAAACACGCTGAAAATACAGCCGCCCGCGAGAAGCCTGGCCGCATTCGCCAAGGTATCGGTATTGCCACCTCGATCCATAATGCCGGCGGCGCCAAGATTCACAAAAGTGACGGTTGCGGCACGATCCTGACGATGGATGACTATGGCCGGGCAACGGTGATTACCGGTGCCTCCGAGATTGGTCAGGGCATTGATGCCGTGATTACTCAGCTCGTGAGTGAAGAGCTTGGCATTCCAACCTCCGATGTCATAATTGCGAATAATGATTCTGCCATCGGCCCCTGGGACGTTGGCGTTCATGCCAGCCGGACGACTTTTATCGCCGGTAATGCTGCCCGTAACGCAGCGGTCAAAGCTAAAAACCAGATACTTGCCGCAGCTGCGCGCCAGTCAAATGTCAGCGCTGACAAGCTTGATCTCCGCGGTGGCCATGTCGTGCAAAAGGATAATGGCGTTTCAGTAACCAAGCTTGACCGTCTGCTGCGTGCCATGCATTTCGCCGGTGATGATGCTGAATTGGTCATGGTTTCTGAATATTACGAGCCGCCAAGTGAGCTCGAAGACAAGAACCATGTTGGTGATATGTCGGCAGCCTACGCGCATGCTGCTTATATTACCGAGCTCGAAGTTGACACCCTGACCGGCGGCGTCAAGCTGCATAAAATGACCTGTGTCCAGGATGTCGGCAAAGTTATCAATAAGCTTGGCATTGAAGGCCAGATGGAAGGCGGTATCGCTCAAGGTATCGGTTATGGCCTCTCGGAAGAATTGATTGTTGAAGAAGGCATTGTCAAAAATCCAAACTTCCGCGACTACAAAGTCGTCACCGCACCGGAAATGCCGGAAATCGAGTGTCACTTTATTGAAGATGATGAAGAGACCGGCCCGTATGGCGCCAAAGGTATTTCCGAACTGCCGTGCATTATTCCGGGGGCTTCCATCGCCAATGCTGTTTATAATGCGATTGGCGTACGCTTTGATAATCCACCAATTACGCCTGAGAAAATCGTCCGCGCCCTTCATGGGGATAAAATGGAGGCCGCCGAGTAGTGAAGCCACGTACTGTACTTTCTATGGAGCAGGCCTTGTCCATGCCCTCGGCCACCCTGCGCTTTGCTCAGCTCGGCTGGCGGGTGATCAGGGTCGAGGCGGTCACTTCAGGCCGCGGCAATCCGGGCGATCCCAATCGCTATATCGGCAGCAAAGTCGCTGACGAGGACCGCCATTCCTATTTCATCGCGCCTAATGTCGGCAAGGAAGCGATTGCGCTTAATCTCAAAGAAAAAGAAGGGCAGGGGGCCTTGCATCGGATTATTAAAGAACTCGATGTTGATATTTTCTGCTGCAATACGGTACCGAGTCGCTATGAAAGTCTCGGTATAGATTATGAAACCCTATCCGCTATTAAGCCCGATCTGATCTGGGCCGGGATTTCTGCGCTGGGCCCTGAGTTTCCAAAAGTGCCCGGCTATGATCCTGTGATCCAGGCTCTGGCCGGTTTTATGGAACTCACTGGCGATGCCGATGGCGATCCGACGCTTTCCGGTATTCCGCTGGTTGATCTCAAGGCCGGTGATGAGGTTTATGCCGGTGTCTGCCTCGCCTTGGCTGAGAAAGCCGAGACCGGTAAGGGCAAGCGAATTGATGTCTCAATGTTTCAGGCCGCTGCCTCCTGGCTGATTACGACCTTGCCGCTGGTCGATTTCGGCTGTGATTATTCCGAGATCACGCGCTCCGGCAATGAGCACCGCAAATTTATCCCGACCAATGCCTATAAAACCAAAGACGGTTTTATCTTCATGGCGCAGGGCAGCGACGTGCAATGGCAGCGCTTTATTGCTATTGCCAAATTTGCCTCTTTAGAAAGCGACGATCTCCTCACCAATAACGGCCGCCTGGAAAACCGCGAACGCTTGCAGCGCGATATCGGCGACATCATGGCAAAATATGAAACTTCAGAATTGGCAGCGGATTTGCGGGGGGCGACGATTCCGTGCGCACCGATATCGACCATTCCGCAGGTGATTGAACGCAAAGAGCTTGATGGCAAGCTGACGACAACCACGGCGCTTGACGGTAAAACCATCCGCATGCAGCCGATGGCAGTCGATTTGCCGGACGGTCAATCGAATTTGAATTTCCCGCCAAAATATGGCGAACAAACTGAAACAATCCTATCTGAGGCCGGTTATTCGTCAGCAGATCTGGAGGGATTAAAAACCACCAACATTATTCCGGCTTGAGCCGAAATCATCCATCAGAGGAAAAAAGCATGAGTAATAAGTTAGAAAATAAAGTCGCCCTTGTGACCGGCGCCGGCCGTGGCATCGGCCAGGCCATCGCCACTAAATTGGCGAGCGAAGGCGCTAATCTTGTCATCAATGATTTGACCGAAGAGCCGGCGCTTGAAACGAAAAAAATTGTCGAGGATTTGGGACGCGAATGCGAAATCGTTGTCGGTGATGTGACGACCCCGGATTTTGGCGACAATTTTGTCAAAGCAGCAGTGGACCGTTTCGGCACCCTAGATGTGATTGTCAATAATGCCGGTTATCCTTGGGATGCAGTCATTCAAAAAGCAACCGATGAGCAATTTCAGGCAATGATGGATGTTCACGTTACCGCACCGTTCCGTATTTTGCGGGCAGCCTCGGAAGTCATTCGCCCGGCCGCCAAAGCTGAAAACGAAGCTGGTACACCGGTCTACCGGAAAGTGGTCAATATTTCCTCCTTTGCTGGGCTGTATGGCAATGCTGGACAGGTCGCTTATTCTTCAGCCAAATCCGCATTGGTTGGTATGACCCGGACCCTAGCTAAGGAGTGGGGCCGCTATAATGTTAATGTTAACTGTGTGACATTCGGTTATATCAAAACGCGTATGACCACCGAACTTGGCTCGCCGGATGCGGTGGCGCAAATCGGCAACCGGGAAATTACCATGGGTGTTCATCCCAATATGATCAAAGGCATGGAACAGATGATTCCCTTGGGCCGGGGCGGCACACCACAAGAAGCGGCTGATGCAGTTTATTTATTCTGCTCGCCGGAATCGAACTACATCAGTGGCCAATATGTCTTAGCGGCCGGTGGCCTGATTATCTAACTCAGAGATTGCCGACGAAACATGGATCAGAAAGTCACAGCCAGCCCGGTAACTTTAGAAGACCGCTACAGTCTTGCTTCCGGCAAAGCCTATATGAACGGCACCCAGGCATTGCTGCGACTGCTGCTCGAACAGGCCTGGCGGGACAAGGCTGCTGGTTTGAACACGGCTGGCTTTGTTTCCGGCTATCGCGGCACGCCTCTCGGCGGCTTTGATTTGGCTTTGTGGAAAGCCAAGAAATACCTGCAGGAAGACGATATCCATTTCGAGCCCGGCCTCAATGAAGACCTTGCTGCCACCGCGGTTTGGGGCTCGCAGCAAACGGACATCTTCGGCTCCCAGAAATATGACGGCGTGTTCGGCATGTGGTACGGCAAAACCCCCGGACTGGATCGCTCAGGCGATGCTTTTAAACATGCCAATATTAACGGCACTTCTCGTTATGGCGGCGTGCTGGCCGTGAGTGGCGATGATCCGGGTGCATCTTCAACCTCGGTGCCGTCTCAAAGTGAGCATACTTTTGCCTCCTTTATGATGCCGGTGATTTATCCTGCCAATATTGAAGAATTCCTCACGATGGGGTTGCTTGGCTACGGCATGTCGCGGTATTCCGGCAATTGGATCGGCTTTAAAACCCTGTCGGACATCGCCGAGACGTCGGCTTCAATCAATATCGGTACAGCACTTCCAGAATTTAAATTGCCAGATAATCACGGCGACATCTGGGAGCGGGTTAGTATTCGCTGGCCGGATGACCGCTGGAGCGCCGACGCCCGAGTTCAGGAAGTTCGCTTGCCGGCTGCAGTGGCTTTCGCCCGGGCCAATCAATTTGACCAGGTTGTTATTGAGCCGGCCAAACGCCGTTTCGGTATCGTCGCAGCCGGCAAAGCTTATCTCGACGTGCGACAGGCCCTGGATGATTTGGGCATTACCGAGGCTGTTGCAGCTGAGATCGGTCTGACGGTTAATAAGCTTGGGCTAATCTGGCCCATTGAGCGCGATGGCATGACCGAATTTGCTCAAGATTTGGAAGAAATTCTGGTTGTTGAAGAACGCCGCGCCTTTATCGAAACTCAAATTAAAGAGCTCGCCTTCAACTGGGATGCATCCTCGCGTCCAAACGTCATTGGCAAGTCAGATGAAAACAGCCAGCCGCTCATTCCTTCGACGGGTGAAACTTCAGCCATTTTACTGGCCGAGATTATTGGCCGGCGTTTAGTGGCGAAAACGGAACATCCGGCGATCAAGCAGGGTCTGGCGCAAATAGAAAGCCGCAAGCAGCTGGCTGTTGCCCAGCCGAGTAAAGAATTCCGTGTACCCCATTATTGCCCCGGCTGTCCCCATAACCGCGGCACGTCGACGCCGGAAGGCAGTCTCGCCATGGCCGGTATTGGCTGTCACTCCCTGGCCATGTGGATGCCGAACAACGACACCGTCACCTTTACTCATATGGGGGCCGAAGGGGTCAATTGGATTGGCGCCCAGGCCTTTGTTGATCAAAAGCACATTTTCCAAAATGTCGGTGACGGCACATATGCTCATTCCGGTAGCCTAGCCATTCGCGCCGCTCAAGCAGCCGGCTGCACCATGACTTTTAAAATTCTCTATAACGATGCAGTTGCCATGACCGGTGGCCAGCCGGTTGAAACGCATTTCAGCGTGCTTGATATTGCCCGCCAGATTCTGGCTGAAGGCATTGATAAAGTAGTTGTCGTCGCTGATGACCTTAAAAAATATGACGCCTATGGACCTGACTATAAATTCCCAGCGGAAGTTGAGCTGTTTGGCCGGGAAGAAATGACCTCGGTGATGAAAGCCTGCCAAGAATATGAAGGCGTCTCGGTGCTCATCTATGATCAGGTTTGCGCGACCGAACGCCGCCGCCGCCGGAAACGTGGTGACATGCCGCCTTCAACCAATCGCGTGGTGATCAATGAACGCGTTTGCGAAGCCTGTGGTGATTGTTCGGTGCAGTCAAACTGTGTCGCCATCAGAACACTGGAGACACCACTTGGCACCAAACGTCAAATTGATCAATCAAGCTGCAATATGGACTTGCTGTGCCTCGAAGGATTTTGCCCGGCGCTGGTGACAGTCGAGGGTGGAAATTTAAGAATGCCAAACCCGTCAGCAGAGCTCGATATCCCGCTTGAAGACCCCCCGGTCCCAACCTTAACCGAACCTCGTGATATATTGATCGCCGGTGTCGGCGGCAGCGGGCTCATCACTGTCGGTAATTTACTCGGTATGGCCGCGCATCTTGAAGGCAAAGAATGCTCGGTGCTGGATAATACCGGCATCGCGCGGATGGGTGGCTCGGTTTCAACCCATGTCCGCTTGGGCGAAAGCGGTGCCCGGCTGAATGCCTCTAGGATCGCCGATGTTAATGCCGATGTATTGATCGGTGGTGATCCGGTGGTCTCGGCCAGTGCCGAAGTTTTGACCCGTATTCGCGCAGATCAGACCCAGGCGGTCGTGAACACCTTTATCGCGCCTGCTGCTGCGCAGGCTGCTGATCCCGAACTGCTTTTTGATGGAGAGAGTATTCTGGCCAATGTCAAAAGCCGGGTGAGCACCGATGGTTCGGTTCTTGCCAATGCAACGGAGCTTGCTTTTGGTCTGCTCGGCAACAAGATTTACGCCAATATATTTATGCTGGGTATCGCTTTTCAAAAAGGTTTGATCCCGCTGGAATTCACTTCAATCAGACAAGCGATTGAGTTGAACGGGGCGGCAGTCGAGGAAAATATTTCTGCTTTTAATTGGGGCCGCCGCTTTGCTGTTGACCCTGATGCAGTTACAGAATTGGCCGGATTGGCTGAAACTGCGCCGCTTTCGCTGGAACAGAAAATTGCCGTTCGCGAGGATCATTTGACGGCTTATCAAAATGCTGCCTATGCCAAACGCTATACCGATATGGTGGCAAAAGCCCTGAGCCGGGAGCAGGAAATTGATGCCGCATCCGATAGCCTGACAACGGCGATTGCTGAAAATTACTTTAAACTGCTGGCAATGAAAGATGAGTACGAGGTTGCCCGGCTCTATACTGACGGTGAGTTCGAAAAGAAAATCTCCGATATGTTCGAAGGCGACGTTAAGCTGCACTACCACATTGGCCGCAAACTCATTCACACCGAAGAGCGCAATACCGACCGGCTCAAAAAACGGACTTTTGGGCCGTGGTTTATGTCTGCGTTTCAAATACTGAGTAGCTTAAAAGGCTTGCGTGGCACGCCGCTGGATCCCTTTGGCGGCGCTGCTGACCGCAAACGGGACCGCAAATTGGTCCAAGACTATGAGCAAAGCATCGAAAAGCTTTTAGCTGATTTATCACCCGACAATTTAACTACCGCAATTGAGGTCGCCAGCTTACCCGCCGGTATCAGAGGCTTTGGCGCTATCAAAGACCGCTCAATCGTTGCCGCCCAAAAACGCGAGAGCGAATTACGGGCCTCTTAATTGCCCAAAATTCTCATTGAAATCCGAACTTTTCCTGACGAGGAGATTCTCCAGCTCCTCGAAAATTCTCTATGTCTTTCGCCAAAAATTTGAGCGTTTAGCCAAATATCCGCATTACGGAATTTTGCAAAAAAAAGCTATAGGAGTAGAGTAAACTCCTATGTCAGTATTAAAGTTAGGGTAATTAGACGTATCGAATAAACAACGTGCAAAGATCTAATTCAATAGGTCAACAATCTAAACGAATAATACTCAGTGGAGGAAATAATGAGGAAATTCAAAACACTTGCTAATTTGACGGCGACAGCTGCCGTGGCGGCGGCAATTAGCGTCATGTCATCTGGTACTGCCATTGCGCAGAAATCCAAGGACACCTTACGCTTTGGTTTGTATCAGCCGCTTAAAATTCTGGATCGTATATATAATCCACATCCTGAAACTAATCTCACGGCGCCGGCGGTGTATGACAATCTCATGTTTTATGATGCGGCGGAGCGAAAATATAAGCCGCAATTGGCAGTGTCATGGAAGCGTCTCGACGCCACGACGATAGAGTTCAAATTACGCAAGGGCGTTAAATACCACGATGGCTCTGATTTCGATGCCGATGATGTGGTCTATATGACTAAGTTTGTTACCAACCCGAAAACTAAATTCCGTTTCAAAGGCTCACGCTTCGGCTGGATTAAAAGTGTTGAAAAAATTGATCAATACACCGTTCGCTTTACCAGCAAAGGTCCTTATGCCGGGATGATGTCGCGTCTGGCGACGGCACTGCCGATATATCCATCGAACGTCCATGGTGCTTTGAAAACCAAAAGTGACTTTGGCCGGAACCCGGTGGGGACAGGACCTTATAAAGTCACTAAAGTTGATCCCAACCAAGGCATTTTCTTTGAGATAAATAAAGACTACTACGCTGGTTCCAAGCCTGCGGGCAAAATCAGTAAACTGATTGCGCTGCCAATTCCTGATAAGCAAACTCAGATCGCGCAACTAATGTCCGGCGGTATGGACATTATGTATAACGTGCCCAAGGATCAGGGTAAAAATCTCGAGGCCCACCCAAATCTTGGGATTTCGGTATCACCGACCGTCTCATTTGTTTACGTGTTGTTTGATTCCGCTGACCGCTCAGGTTTTGGTCACTTTAAAAACCAAAATATTCGTCAAGCAGTGCTCCATGCCATTAACCGGCCCGCCCTGGTGAAAGCCTTGGTGCCTGAGCAACTCCATGGCCAACCTTTGCAGCGGTCCATCTGTCATGATTGGCATGTCGGTTGTGCCTCTTCCGTACCACCAGCAAAGCACGATCTTGCAAAAGCCAAGAAGATGCTCGCCGGAGCAGGTGTGCCTAAAGGGTTCAATGTCGAAATCACAACTTGGGGCCCCTCACGTCAAATCGCTGAAGCTGTCTCTGGACAGTTGCGAAAAGTAGGCATTAAAGCCAAAGTCGATGCCTTAAAAATCGGCGGCTTCGTGAGAAAACGCGCCAAAGGCAAAGTCCAGATGTTCGTTAGCCTTTGGGATAATGGCGGCGCAGCACCTGACGTTGATGTCACAGCGGGCTTTTTCTTCCGTAAAGGTTCCCGCAACTATATGGGCGATAAAAAGCTGATGGAGTTGTACGCTGCTGGAAGGTCGATTTTTGACATCCAAAAACGGAAAGCTATTTACCAGACGGCTTTTGACCGGGTGAACTCTAAAGCTTACATGATGCCCCTGGTGCCGCTGCCAGTTGTGCTGGCTCACACCAAGGACGTTGTAGTTCATGGCGGCCACAAAAACCCTGAAGGCTTTGAGCTCAATCGCCTTAGCTGGAAATAAACTTTAAAAAATCAGTGCCGTGTGATCGAATAAATTTTAGATCGCACGGCACTTTTTTTGCCGATAAATAAAAAAACAAAAAAATCGGGAACTGTAACTATGAACAAAGTAAATATGCCAACGCACAATATTCCGGCCGAAATCGCGGCTGAGATCAAAGCCATGGGCAAGCAATTTAATGAAGAAATTGCCGGCAAGACCCGCGAAATTTATATGCCGCTTCTGGAAGCGATCGATCGCAGTGGCATTAACGTGACCAGCGATATTACCTACGGGCCAAGTGAACGTAATTTACTGGATGTTCATGTTGCTGATGAAGGCGTCTCTAATGCCCCGACGGTTATTTTCTTTCATGGTGGCGGCTATGTGCGCGGCCATAAAAATGTTGCCGGCGAGGTGCTGCATGGCAATGTCGCCAACTTTTTTGTCCGCAACGGCATGATTGGCATTAATGCGACCTATCGCCTGGCGCCCGAGGCCAAATGGCCGGAGGGAGCGGAAGATGTCAGAGCAGCCTTGGCTTGGGCGCGGGAAAATATCGCTGAATACGGCGGCGATCCTGAAAAGATATTTCTGCTTGGCCAATCGGCGGGCGCCAACCACGTCTCGACTTATGTCTTTCGAAAATCATTGCACCCGGACGGGAATGGTCCCGGCTGCGCGGGCGCCATTTTAATGTCCGGCGTTTATGGCAATAGTCCAGAGAATGCCGCTCCCAATCAAATTGCCTATTTCGGAGAACCGTCAGAGAAATATCTGGAGATGGCGACATTGGGAAATGTTGATTACGGAGATACGCCGATAATGATGTCCAATGCTGAATTTGACCCAATTGCCTGGGAGCGTTTCGGTATTGAGCTACTCGCCGAAATCGCTGAGAAATTTGAAAAAGTGCCGCGTTATAAGCAGATGCGCGGCCATAATCATGTCTCGCAAGTTTACTCGATTGGCACTGGTGACAATGGTGTTGGTCCCGATATCAATGAATTTATTAACCACACTTTAGATAGCTAGTTGAAACGGTTTGGGTGAATACTGCCATCAAAGTGATAACAAATACTGTGAATTAAACTGCTAATGCTGATAACATCAGCCAACAAAAAAAATCGACAATTATAAACAACAGGTAACATGGAGAGATAAAATGACAAAGGGTAGGACCTTGACGTTTGTTATGTATGCTCTCGCTGCCGGTTTAATTATTAGCCCAGCGATGGCGCAAAAATCAAAAGATACACTTCGCTTGGGATTTTATGATCCCATTTCAATCGTTGATGCAACACATGATCCCAAACCGGAAACGGGATTTCTGTCGCGGGCGGTCTATGACAATCTTTTGGCCTATGACCGGAAGGCGAATAAATTCCGGCCATCCTTGGCAAAGTCCTGGAAACGCATTGATGCAAAAATCATCGAGTTCAAACTCCGCGACGACGTGAAGTTTCATGATGGCTCCGAATTTGATGCCGATGATGTTGTTTACACCGTCAATTGGATGGCAAATCCGAAAGTGAAGTTCCGCATCAAAACGCGCTATTTGTGGATAAAAAAGGCAGAAAAAATTGATAAATATACTGTCCGTATTCATTCCAAGCGGCCGCAAGCCAGTGCACTTGCCCGGTTTGCGATTTCGACACCGATCTATCCGTCCGACGTTCATGGCGCTTTGAAGGTTAAAAGCACCTTCGGCAAAAAAGGCATCGGCACTGGACCTTATATGGTGGTTTCAGTTGACCCCAACAAAGGCGCCATATTGAAGGCAAATCCAAATTATAAACATGGCGGACCGTGGCGCCCAGCCGCCAGAATCGGCCGCATCCATGCTATGCCAATGCCGGATATTCAAACACAG
>CAZMHI010000033.1:4105-50520 GCA_964566055.1 uncultured Rhodospirillaceae bacterium | reverse complement strand
ACTTGTTGAGCAGAGATTTCCTGGCGTGCGATAAACACGCTTTCATATAAAGACATAATATATCCTTTCGGCTTGTCTCAACCCGGCTAAATCACCATTGATCCAGTCCAGGCATAGCCAGCATCTACAAACGTATATACTGGCAAGGAAATGTGAAGCGGCGCACTATACAGATATTCGTTTAATGTGCAAGCGATTGCGGGACTTTTCTGGACACACAGCTTGACAGATATCTTGCTTTGTTTATCACTCCCTTTTAAGGACAATTATTAAGTATGGATAATAAATGACACGCGCATTCGTATTTCCCGGCCAAGGCTCACAAGCTGTTGGTATGGGCCGAGAACTGGCAGCAGCTTTCCCTGTTGCCAAGCAGCTATTTGAAGAGGTCGACGAGGCCTTGGGCCAACCCTTAACCAAATTGATGTTTGAAGGGCCCGAAGAAGATTTAACGCTTACAGCAAACGCCCAGCCGGCGCTGATGGCGGTAAGTCTGGCAATTATGCGTATTCTGGAAACAGAAGGCGGCTTAGCCATTGGTGATGCGGCTAAATTTGTGGCTGGCCATTCCTTGGGCGAATATTCGGCGCTGACTGCCGCCAAAGCCTTCGGTGTCGCTGATGCAGCGCGGGTTCTGAAAATCCGTGGCACAGCGATGCAGGAAGCTGTACCGGTTGGTGAAGGCACGATGGCTGCTCTAATGGGTGTTGAAATGGATGTCGCCGAAGAAATTGCCGCTGAGGCAGCCCAAGGCGATATTTGCACTGCAGCCAATGATAATGCGCCCGGGCAAATTGTCTTAAGTGGCGCCACGGCGGCAATTGAACGGGCAGTGGAAATCGCTTCTGAAAAAGGCGCTAAACGCAGTATCATTCTGCCGGTCAGCGCGCCCTTTCACTGCGCCATGATGGCCCCGGCGGCTGATGTTATGGCTGATGAACTGGCGGCGTTTTTAATCGATGAGCCGATTGTCCCGGTGGTTGCTAACGTCACGGCAGATGCGCAGTCCGCACCGGATGAAATCCGGCGGTTATTGGTCGAGCAGGTGACCGCGAGGGTGCGTTGGCGGGAATCGGTTCTCTTTATGAAAGATAATGGAGTTGACACCTTGGTCGAGATTGGCTCCGGCAAAGTGCTGACCGGTCTGGCTCGGCGTATTGACCGTGATCTTACTGGTGTGTCCATTCAATCACCGGAAGATATCGAAGAGTTTCTGAAAACTCTCTAAATTTAATAAAGCGGAGTTTATAATGTTTGATCTCACAGACCGAAAGGCATTGGTTACGGGGGCTTCTGGCGGTATCGGCGGAGCAATTGCGAAAGCCTTACATAGTGCTGGTGCAAGTGTGACATTGTCCGGCACCCGGGTTGACGCCTTACAGTCCTTGGCTGATGAACTAGGAAGCCGCGCCCATGTTGTCGCCTGTGACTTATCGAGTTCGGAAGGTGCTCAGCAGCTTATCAATGATGCCGGTGAAGCAATGGATGGCATTGACGTATTGGTTAATAATGCTGGGTTGACGCGAGATAATTTGGCGATGCGGATGAAAGACGATGATTGGCAAACCGTGCTGGATGTTAATCTAACCGCTAGTTTTCAGCTATCGAAGGCCTGTTTGCGGGGCATGATGAAGCAACGCTTTGGCCGCATTATTGGCATTACTTCTGTTGTGGGGGTCACTGGGAATGCCGGTCAGGCAAATTATGCGGCTTCTAAGGCGGGTATGATTGGAATGTCAAAATCTCTGGCCGCCGAAGTAGCCTCTCGCGGCATTACGGTCAATTGCGTGGCTCCCGGCTTTATCGTCACGCCGATGACCGATGCGTTGTCCGATGAGCAAAAAGAGGGACTCCTTGGAGCGATTCCTGCCGGACGCTTAGGTGAAGTTGAAGATATTGCCGCCAGCGTGGTCTATCTCGCCAGTGATGAGGCCAGCTATATCACCGGGCAAACGCTTCACGTCAATGGCGGGATGGCTATGATTTAGCTGCCATTTGCAGCGAATTATGAGTTTGAAAAAAAGACTTTACCCGATGCTGGTAAAGCAAAACAAAGTATGTTACGAAACCGTGAAATTCAGATTTGCAGTAAACAGTTTTCGTTGCCGTAAGGCTTTTGAATCCAATTAAAATAAGTTGAGGTAAAATAAAATGAGCGATGTTGCTGACCGCGTAAAAGGTATTATTGTTGAGCACTTAGGTGTCGAAGCTGACAAGGTTACCGATACGGCAAGTTTTATCGATGATCTTGGTGCTGACAGTCTCGATACGGTCGAACTTGTCATGGCATTTGAAGAAGAATTCGGTTGCGAAATTCCCGATGATGCTGCTGAGAAAATCATGACCGTTAAAGATGCGGTCGATTTTCTTTCCTCAGCCGCGTAATCATCATAAAATACTGTGCCTGGTTTCTGCCGGGCATTATCTTCGGTACAATTTAGCGAAGTAGCGCGGTCGAAATGAGACGTGTGGTTGTTACAGGTGTTGGTCTGGTTTCACCGCTTGCCTGCGGGACCGACCTGACGTGGAGCAGGCTGATTGAAGGTAAGTCAGGGCTTGGCCCAATCAAAACCTTCGATCCTTCCCGCCTATCGTCGCGCATCGCTGGCGAAGTTCCAACGGATGAAGGTGCTGATGGCAGCTTTATCGTTGATGATTATATTTCCACTAAAGAACAACGCCGGATGGATAAATTTATCCAATTCGGTTTGGTTGCAGCCGATTTTGCGATCGAAGATTCCGGCTGGCAGCCAACGGATGATGAAAGTCTGGAACGTACGGGTGTTCTCATCGGCTCTGGCATTGGTGGTTTACCGGAAATTGAAAAAAGTGCCGGGACCGTGCGTGAAGGAAAAATCCGCCGGCTCAGTCCGTTTTTTATTCCTGCGAGTTTGATCAATCTAACCTCGGGTCAAGTTGCTATTAAGCATGGCTTCAAGGGACCGAACCACGCCGTGGTGACGGCTTGCTCTTCAGGCGCCCATGCCATCGGTGATGCGGCGCGCATTATCATGTGGGAAGATGCCGATGTGATGATCGCCGGCGGCACGGAAGCCGCTATATGTGAGCTTGGCGTTGCCGGGTTTGCGCAAGCCAGAGCTTTATCGACCGGCTTTAATGAGACGCCAGAAAAAGCCTCCCGGCCGTGGGATGTTGATCGCGATGGTTTTGTCATTGGTGAGGGTGCCGGTATTGTTGTTTTGGAAGAGCTTGAGCATGCCAAAAAACGCAGCGCGCAGATTTATGCTGAAATTACAGGCTACGGTATGTCCGGCGATGCCCATCACATTACGGCTCCGGCTGAAGATGGCAATGGCGGTTACCGGGCCATGCAGGCAGCTCTAAAACGCGCTGGTCTCAATCCGGAAGATATTGATTACGTCAATGCCCATGGCACCTCGACGCCGCTCGGCGATGAAATTGAATTGGGTGCGGTAAAACGTCTATTTGGTGACGCGGCCTATGATATCGCCATGTCTTCGACCAAATCCGCGATTGGGCATCTGCTCGGTGCCGCCGGCGCCGTTGAGGCAATTTTCTCGATCCTGGCGATCAAACACGGCGTCGTACCGCCGACGCTAAACCTCGATAATCCTTCCAAAGGATGCGATTTGAATTTGGTGCCTCATGAAGCACAGGAACGAACGGTTCGGCGCGCCCTGTCAAATTCATTCGGGTTTGGCGGAACCAATGCCAGCCTCGTCGTTTCCGAGGTGGTCTAGTTCCCGATGGGACGCGTGCTGCGCTGGCTCGGATTCCTTGTTTTTCTCATTATCATTGGTGTCTCTGGAGTTGGCTTTTGGGGCTATACGGAGTTTGTCCGACCCGGACCTTTAGCTGCTGAAAAAATTATTGTCATCCCCCGCGGAGTCGGCATAGAACGCATTGCAATTTTGCTGTCGCGTCACAACGTTATAAAAATTCCGCTGGTCTTGAGTATGGCGGCGCGCACCGTTGCCGCTGATAAAGCGTTGCAAGCCGGCGAGTTTGCTTTCCCAAAAGCGGTAAGCCCGCGAGATGTTCTTGAAATTCTGCAAAGCGGTAAACAAGTGGTTCGTCGCCTGACCGTTGCTGAAGGCTTAACCAGTGCCGAAATTCTTGACCGCCTTAAAAAAACTGAAGGTTTGGCCGGTGGCGTGACAGTGACGGTGAGGGAAGGCCAATTATTGCCGGAGACCTATCATTTTACCTTTGGCGACACCCGAAACACTCTGGTTAAACGGATGCAAAGCGGCATGCAAAAGGCGCTTGCTATGTTGTGGCCCCGGCGCTCTCCAAATTTGCCTTTTTCAACCCAGCAAGAAGCTGTAATTTTGGCCTCAATTGTTGAAAAAGAAACCGGGAGGGCAGCGGAGCGGGCGCGGGTTGCAGGAGTTTTTGTCAATCGCCTGCGTCTTAATATGCGCCTCCAGTCGGACCCAACGGTCGCCTATGGTTTGACCCGGGGGCACCAGGATTTGGGGCGCGCCTTGACCCGCAAGGACCTTAAAACTCCCAGTCCGTTTAATACCTATCTCAACAAAGGATTGCCGCCCGGGCCAATCGCCAATCCAGGCCGCGCCTCGCTTGAGGCCGTGCTGCATCCAGCTGATACGGGTGAGCTTTATTTTGTCGCCGATGGCAGTGGCGGCCATGCTTTCGCCCGCAGCCTCACCGAGCACAACCGCAATGTCGCTAAATGGCGCAAATTGCAAAAATCCAGAAAATCCCAGCAGCCGTAATGTAATAAGTTTACCCGGGTTACTTTATTACAATGTTAACCATCTACTCCTTACGAGGCAGCTTGCGGGCCAGCAAATCGGTCAGCCACAACGGCAAAAACGCCAGTAACCAAACCATCATGTAACTTGGCAGCGGAAAGGCGATACGGGCTTTATTTTTCACAAGGCCGCGTAAAATAATATCAGCGGCTTTAGACGCCGTCATAAAAAACGGCATCGGAAATTTGTTTTGATCCGTAATACGGCTGGCGACAAAGCCCGGACATATGACCGAAACATTGATACCCTCGGCATAGAGGCTGCCGCGCAAGCCTTCGCCATAGGATCGCACCCAGGCTTTACTGGCGCCATAGCCGGGCGCACTCGGCAGACCTCTAAACCCGGCGAGAGAACTGAGCAGCGCGATGGACCCTGAACGACGCTCGATCATGCGCGGCACGACCGGATCGATGGTATTTAAAACTCCAGTGACGTTAATCTCGAGCATGCGCCGCATTTGATTAGCTGTTGCGGTCTCGCCCGACGTGCCGGGAGAAACTCCGGCATTGGCTATCACCAAATCAAGCGGGTGTGCATCATCGATTTCCTCAAGCCAGCTTTCCATTCCAGCTTGGTCAACTACATCAATGACCAACGATTCGACAGTAGCGCCTTTTTTCCGGCAGCTATCGGCAACATCATTGAGGCGCGTTTGATCGCGCCCGGAGATCGCTAAATAAACGCCTTCGTCCGCTAAATGCTCTGCCAAGGCTTTACCGATACCGCTAGAAGCACCGGTAATAAGTATGGATTTAAACTCTGTCACAGGCTTTTCATTCCAATTTTATTTTTCTGGTACAGTTTTGATTCTGCATCAATAATTTGCAATGGCATATCAAAAAGAATGTGCTATCTAGGGGGCATGAGTAAACAAAAGATAAAAACGGCGACGGCGATTGCCAGTATGACCGGCTTTGCCAGAAGTTCCGGCAGTGTTGAAGACTATAGCTGGAATTGGGAGGCTAAGAGCGTTAACGGCAAAGGACTTGATGTGCGCTGCCGCCTGCCGCAAGGTTTTGAAGAAATTGATGTCGAAGCACGAAATGCCACTGGTAAGACTTTCAAACGCGGAAATTTCAATTTGATCTTAACCGTTCAAGAAACCACGCGGCAAAGCCAATACCAGGTCAATCAGGAATTACTGGATCAACTCGTTGAAACCACGAATCGAATTCGCGAAAATTCAGATGAGTTTGATAAGCCGAGCCTAGACGGCTTGCTGGCGGTGCGCGGAGTTATTGAGCCGGTTAGCGAAAGCGAAGATGAAGCCAGCCGATCGGCGCGTAAAAAAGAAGTGTTGGGTGGATTGGCAGAAGTACTTGCTGCCTTGGAGAAAAATCGGGCAGCGGAAGGCGCCCGTATCGCCAAAGCCTTATTCGAACAATTGAACGCGATTATTAAGCTTTGTGGGCAGGCGGAAAAATTGGCAGCGCTCCAGCCGGATACGATCCGTGAAAAACTACACCAGCAGGTCGCTGAACTATTAGAAGCTGTGCCAAGTTTGCCGGCAGAGCGATTGGCTCAGGAAGCTGCGGTTTTGATGACCAAAGCGGATGTGCGGGAAGAATTGGATCGTCTGCAGGCTCATATCGAGGCTGCCCGTGTATTGATGGAAGAGGGCGGAGTGATTGGCCGTCGTCTAGATTTCCTATGTCAGGAATTTAACCGGGAGGCCAACACATTGTGCTCTAAAGCGGCGGACGTCGAGCTTTCCAAAGTTGGTCTCGAGCTCAAAGCCGTGATCGAACAATATCGCGAGCAGGTGCAGAACATTGAGTAATTCCCACAGCTCTTTTTCCAGGCGCGGCTTGATGCTGGTGCTGTCTTCTCCTTCCGGAGCCGGTAAAACAACAATTTCGCGAGCGCTGCTGGAACGGGACGATAATCTGACCATGTCGGTTTCGGCAACCACCAGACCAATGCGACCGGGCGAGGTCGATGGTGAGGATTATTACTTTGTTGATGAACCAAAGTTCAATCAAATGATCGCCGATGGTGAGCTCCTCGAACATGCTAATGTTTTTGGTAATTTTTATGGCACGCCGAGAAAGCCGGTCGAGGACGCGCTGGCCGAGGGCAAGGATATTTTATTTGATATCGATTGGCAGGGCACTCAGCAATTAGCCGCCAATGACAGTACCAGGGACGATTTAGTCAGCGTGTTTATCCTGCCCCCAAATACGGCGGAACTCGAGAACCGGTTACGCACCAGAGCCCAAGACCCGGAAGAAGTTGTCCAGAAACGCATGTCCAAGGCAGCCGATGAAATGAGCCACTATCGCGAATATGGCTATGTCATCGTCAATGATGAGATCGACGCGAGTGTCGGGCAGGTGCAAACTATTCTTACAGCCGAGCGCACTCGCATTGGCCGTCAAATGGGACTGCATGAATTCGTGCAGGAATTGCGGGACTCGGACTAGGCGCTAACTGCGCTCACCCAATGCTTTCGCGAGCAGACAAAATTCCTCGATGGTTAAGTTTTCCGCCCGGGCGGTTGGGTCAATCCCGAGAGCTTCAATATCGAAATCAAGTGACTTAAGCGAAGATCGCAACATTTTGCGGCGTTGTCCGAAGGCGGCGGCGGTAACTGTTTCCATATCTTCGAAACGGGCCTCATACAACGGCTCGGCGCGCGGTTTTAACGTCAGAACGCTCGATATTATTTTTGGTGGCGGCGTAAAGGCGCGCTTATCGACATTGAACTCAAACTTGGTTTCACACAGCCATTGGGTGATGACGCTGAGGCGGCCATAGGCTTTGGTTGACGGAGTGGCGATAAGGCGTTCAACAACTTCTTTTTGAAACATCAAGGTCATGCGATCTATAGCGGCTAACTGTTTGAGCCAGTTGATCAGCAACGCTGTAGAAATATTGTACGGTAAATTTGCCACGATCCGGCGGGGATGTTCTCCCAATGTAGAAATATCGATTTTCAGCGCATCAGCTGAAACGATGGTAAGTTTGTCCGGGAATACTGAGTTTAATTCGCCAAGTGCCTCGATACATCTTCGATCCCGTTCAACGGCGTAGAGTTGCCTCGGGTTTGAAGCCAGCAAAGAACGCGTCAGGCCACCCGGTCCCGGCCCGATTTCTATCACGCTAACATTACTTAAGTCTCCGGCAGCACGGGCAATGCGGTCGGTTAAATTCTGATCCAATAGAAAATGTTGGCCAAGCGATTTCTTCGCGCCCAGATCGTAACGTGCGATGATATCCCGTAAAGGGGGGAGCTGGTCGCGAGGGTCAGTCATGTAGATCTGTTGGCTAATCTATTTTGCGCCATTTCACCAGCCAGCCTCAAGGCTGCGACCAAGCTTTGCTCGCTTGCCTTTCCTGTACCCGCGATGTCCAGCGCTGTACCATGGTCTGGTGAAGTGCGGATAAAAGGTAACCCGAGCGTGACATTGACGGCACTATCGAAATCCAATGTCTTGATCGGAATAAGTGCCTGGTCATGATACATGCAGAGGGCGGCATCATACGATTTACGAGCCTGCTCGTGAAACATTGTATCAGGTGGATGTGGCCCGGTAACTAATATTCCCCGTGATTGCAGCTCATTAATGGCCGGTTCTATCAGCGTCTTTTCTTCTGTTCCCATGGCGCCGCCTTCTCCAGCATGGGGATTAAGCGCAGCGATCGCCAGGCGCGGCTGAGCAATACCAAAATCCTCTCGGAGCGCCTTCTCGGTAATCTGAGCTGTCTCGACGATAAGTTCAGGAGAGAGTAGTTTCAAGGCATCTTGGACTCCCACATGGCGAGTTACCGGAATGACACGAAGCCGTTTAGATGCCAGCATCATTACCGGTTCCGATTTGAGGTTGGCAAGGTCGGCTAAAAATTCGGTATGTCCCGGATGGGAGAAACCTTTTTGGTACAAGGCGTTTTTGTGAATCGGATTGGTGACGATGGCGCCTGCTTCGCCACGCTGAACAAATTCAACAGCTTGTTCAATTGCCGAAACAACCGCTGCCGCATTGTTGGGGTTCAGTTCGCCCGGAATTACACGATTTGCCAACTGGATTGGCAAAACGGGCAAGGCATTTTCAAAAACAGCGGGCGTTTCCTCGGGAGCAGAAATTTCAATGACATCGATATTCAAGTTCAAGCTCGCGCTTAACTCTCTCAATCGCTCAGGAGAATCAACAACAAAAAATGGGGCCAGGATATTGTGTGCCGAGTGCCAGGCTTTGAGGGAAATTTCACCGCCAATCCCACCAGGCTCGCCCATTGTTAAGACGGTGGGGAGCGATATTTGCGTCATCCTCTGATGTCCAGGACTGCCGAGCGCCTGACATCACGTAACATTCGGCGCGAAACTAAGGCTGCCCGTTGTTCTAATAGCATGTTTCTGATGCGGGTTCGAACTTGCTCGGTAATATCGCCGCCGCTTCGTTTGCAGACCATTAAAACAAGGTAACCGGCAGCGGTTCTAACCGGAGAACTGGCTTTTGAAACGGGTATGTTTTGCACAATATTTCGAATGTTTGCCGGAAGTCTCGAGGTGTCCTGAACGTCGAGACGGCCTGATTGTTTTGAACCGAGTTCGGTACCCAATTTTTCGAGCGCCGAACAAGAGTTAGAAGAATTGGATATTTTTACCGCTAATTTTTCCTGAGCCGAAATTTCACCCTGAGAGGCGTTTTGGCGCAATGGCAGAAAAACTTGCTGGAGCGAAACTTTTACGTTTGCGGCGGCAACGCCAGAAGCTATGCGCTTGTTGAGCAATCTTAGAATATAATAGCCATCTGCTCCTCGCACAGGAATGGTTGTATTTCCCTTGGTCATATTGACCAAAATCTTTGACAAATTTTGATCTACTTGATCGCTTCGAATCCAGCCGAGATTACCGCCTTTGGCTGCTGATGCGCTTTTCGAAAAAGACCGGGCAAGTGCCGAAAAATTAGCGCCGCTTTGGATTTGGGAGCGCAATCTTATGGCAGTTTGGCGCGACTCCTCAACTGACTTGGTGGGGTCGAATGGAATAAATATCTCAGCGACGAAATATTCCGGCTTTCCCTTATTGGCTTCAATCGTAGCAATTGCTTCGTCAACCGCATCCTCGCCAACTTTGGTACTCGATCTGGTTTGCCTTACAACGGCTCCCCGCCAGGCTAATTCAGCCTCTATTTGAAGCTCAAATGTCCGCCAATCAACATTTTCCTTCGCCAGCAGTTTCCGCATGCCGCCAGGCGGTAAACGATTATTTTTTTCGACAATCCTAATAGCCCGGTTGATGTCCTTTTGGGTGGTTTTAACTCCCATTTTTTTGGCCGCTTGTACCTTCAAATAATCATTGATTAAGCCGCTCAATACCTGTCTCGAAATACGCTGAGCCATCTCATTTGTTTTCGGTAATCGGGAGGAAAAAATAATAAATTTAATGCGCGTGCCGAGATCAAATTGAGTGATTATTTCATTGTTGACGATGGCGACGATGCGTTGGGTTGATTGGGCTTGGGCCGATGTTGTAAAGCCGGACAGGGCCGGCAAAAGTAAAACCGCCACGATCAGAATTAAATTCTTGTCTATCCTGATCGAATTTTGGCGTGTGGTTGCCCTAATAAAATCTTTAGCCGCCAGCATTGTCGAAGCCAGTTTGTACATCACCCAGTGTTTTGAAAGTCAGCTTAAACAAAATCGTGTCGTTTGGACGCAAGTCCCGGTCTTCATAAAATTGTCGGGATAATGTTGTGCTGAAGGTAAAACATTCGCATTCATAAGTTAAATTTAAGGCTAAGCTCCGCAATTCACCATCGCCTTCCAAGTCATATCGTCCGGCAAAGCTTGAGCGCCAAAGGCGGTTTAATTTTGTGGAAACATTGCCGGATATTTCTTCGCGGCCGGAAAATTCAGAATCATCCTGGCTGTCAAAGAAAACGTAGTTTGTTGAAAGTCTTAAGGCTGGAGGCCCAGCGCTCATTTGGACTTCATTACGTTTTGGCGATAAATTGTCTTTATCCAGACGTGTCCGATAAATCAAATCGAGATGGCTGCCGGGAGAGATGTTTACCCGGCCAACAAAGTCGGACAAATGGCCTTCCAATCCAGATCCATCGGCAAAGGTGTCGTCATCTTTCAAGCGATAGCTTTGACCGGCAAATACTGTAGTGTGTCCACCTTTTGATCCGACCAATCCCCATTTAAGACCGTAGTTTATCCGTGGACCACCTTCTACCCGGTCAAACCCGGTAAATCTATTGTCACTAAAAAGGTTGGTGTCATCAAATTCTAAATCGATGCTGTCTTCATTGGGAATTTTGGGAGAATTTCCTGCATAAGGGCTGATTATAACAGATGCTAACGGCTCGATTATTTGGCTGACTGAGCCATGTTGGCGAGCCAACGGCAAGCGCCAATCAGCTTTCAGTTGAGGATGGACACGGCCTGAAAAGCCATCATGATTATTTTGACCATTTGACTGCGCTAAATCATTGACATGGTATAAATCACCATGAAGTGTCGCAGAAAAATTTGTGACATCACCAAGCCGTCCAATATGCGGCAAATGCCAGCCGCCACCAACCGAAATACGGCGGGTATCCGTACCTTCGCTTCTGGTCATGACGACTGAATTTACGTTGAAACTTGTTCTTGCACCAAATTTTCCAACATCGCTGAGACGGCTATATTCCACCATTGGTAAAACCAACGGGGCCTGTCCGGGATCGTCTTCAACTGCAGTGCCCTGGAAAGCATATGAATCAACGGCGAGATAATTCCGGCGGCTAAATCCTTCAACGAAGGCGCGTGACGTTAGAGTTCGTTCATTGGGAAATTGGTAGCGCCGCAGGTAGGTATCATCGCTGGATCTTTTGGCATCAAATCCCCAACGCCATTTGTGGTCGATATCGAAGCGGCCAAAACTATCGATATGCCCGCGGATATCATCTTTAGAATCTTCGGTTAAGCTGGCCCTGGTTTCGAGGCGCCCGTTATAAAATTGCTGGCGATATTCGCCGGCGACCAGCAAACCTTCTTTGCCGGTTAGTGTGGGGGTGAGCGTTAGGTCTTGGTGTGGCGATACATTAAAATAATAAGGTGCTGAAAAAGTTGTCCCCAAAGAAGTTGAGCCACCGGTGCTGGGTGTCAGGAAACCACTTTTACGTTTAACCGTCGGGTCCGGATGAGAAAAATAGGGTGTATACACGACTGGCACTCCGGCAATTTCCATCCAGGCATCAAAATATTCTATTTCCTTGTTAACCTGATCGTGCACAACCTTCGCTGCTTTCACCTGCCAAAGCGGTGGTTGATCGGGCGTTCGCGCACAAGTTTCACAAGGTGAATAAACAGCATTTCGCATTTCGGTACGATTGCCGTTGCTTCGCCGCGCACCGCTGGCAGCAATACGTGCATTGTCGACCAGTCTAATTCTTAAATTTTTTACGATACCTTCTTTAAAATCACCGCTGAGTTCCATAAATTCAGCGAACAATACATGCCCGGTTTCCTCCAAAAGGCTGACATTGCCGCTCGCCGATACGATATCCTGGCGCTCATTGTAGGAAATTCTGTCGGCCAGCAAGACCCGATTATTGTGAGATATTTCGACACTTCCCGAAGCCCTGATGACACCAAGTTCACGGTCGTGAGTAACTTCATCAGCCGTAAAAACTATAGGATTTTCACGTTCTGAGCTCTCTGAGGTCTTGGATTGAGCAATTGCCCCGGACGCATTAATTGCTGCAAGGCCTAAAATAGCCAAAACGACGGACAGGGTTTTTAAATATGCTCGACGCATGGTCTTATCCGTCTTCCAGATGAAAAACCATGGCCAGGCCCAAAAGGGTCGAAACCCCGGATGGAGTCCAGGCCGCTAATACGACCGGAATGCTTTCACGTAAGCCTAGGGCAAAAATGACGTCTGAGAAGAAAAACAACAGAAACCCGGTTAAGACACCGCCAACAATGACAAAGGTAGCGCTGCCCCGGCGGGATTGACGCAGCGTGAAAGTCGCGGCGATCAAAACCATCGCGCAGAGGAGCAGCGGAGCTGAGAGCAACGAGTGCCAATAGAGGCGGTGACGCAAGGCGGAAAATCCTGAGCGCTCAAGATTGACGATGAAATCCGGCAAGTCCCAAAATGACATCGTTTCAGGCGGCGAAAAGCTCTCATGAATATTGTTCAAGGTAATATCCGTTTCGACCCAGTGTTCTTTGACAAACTTTGGAGGCTTGTCCGTTACATTTATCCAGACGTCCCGCAGATGCCAAAATCCATCTTCAAGGTCTCCCTTTTTAGCATCAATCCGCGAAACAAATTTATCAGCCCCTTCATAACCGAAAATTGAGACCTCGGACAGAGAGATTTCGTTGTTTAGGATGGATAATTTTGGAGCATGAATAACCGATTGATTTTTGCCGCTGGCTTGACGCAGCCAGAGGCCGTTTTTTGAGACTGCGAGAAGAGTTGACTGGCCTTTTAAATGGGTTGCATTAAGGCGGTCATACTTTGCCAGCATGGCCGAAGCGAGTGGATTAAAAGCTGAAATTTTGATAATTCCTAAAATTAAGGCAACCATCAGCACGGGAAGCAAAAATTGCCACGCGGAGACACCGGCAGCACGAGTGACAACAAGTTCACTGCTGCGCGTTAACCGCCAAAATGACGCCATCCCGCCAAATAATACCGCGAAAGGAAAAATTTGCTGGGCCATAAAGGGAAGTTTCATTAGGCCCATTTGAAATACCAAGCCAAGTCCCACATTTTCATGACTGGAGGCCCGGCGTAATAGCTCGACCGTATCGATCAGGAAAATAATTCCTAAAAATACCAAGAATACCGCGAGAAAACTGGCTAGAAAACTGCGTCCAATATAAAGCGTTAAGGTTGGTGATAAGCGCATAATCCGTTCCTCTAACCGTCCGCTTGAACGAAGCTGGCTGGTGGAGCCTTGCCGGCGCGCCGTTTAAAGCGGGGATGGAACAAAAGCAGGATTAATGCCAATACCGCTGGAATGGCAGTCGAAAGGTATAAAAAAGGAACTAACTGCAGATTTTTTGCACTGATATTTCCAAGCGCCAAATTGCCTATCCAAAGGCCCAAAAATAATATTGCTGCCAACAAAATTCGGTTCACCTGCCCACGCCGCGAAAAATCCCCAAGTAACAGGCACACCAATGCGATCAGAGCGAAACCGATTGTGTTAATTGGTGTCGTTAGGCGTTGATGTCCTTCGACGACAAATTTACCAAAATCTTTCGGGTTACCCACATCCGCAAGCTTTAAGGTGAGTAACTCACTTACCATGCGTTCTCTTGCCTCGCGGAACCGGGCTTCTGGTTTAGGTGTGACGCCACTTAAATCGAAACTATAGCGGTCAAAATAAAGAACGGATAACTTATTGGTTTTCTTATCTATTTCCTGCCTGTTACCATCGAACATAATAACGCGGGCACCGGAAGATGTTTGTACCATGGCGCCTTTTTCAGCGATTACGGTTGCTGGTTTTTCAGAATTGCGGCTGTCGTGGACAAGTAGTCCGCGGAGCTCAGATTCGCCCGAACGTTCCCGGATAAAGACAGTTATTTTATCCGAGACAATGTTAAAAACACCTTCTTTGAGCAAGATATGTGAAAAGCTGTAACGAATATCCCATTGGAGGTTGCGAAAAGTCTGGAAGGATTTTGGCGTCGCATAAAGAGTAAGGCTATATCCAATCAGCATGGCGATGAAGGCGACCAGCAGGGCCGGTTTGGCAAGCGAGTAAGGGCTTAGGCCGGCAGCGCGTAATACCACGAGTTCGCGGTCTGAATTAAGCCTGCTATAGACGAAAATTGTCGCTATAAAAATTGAAAAAGGAATAATGTGAACCAGGAAATTCGGCACCTGAAGCATCGTCAAATACATAAATAGTTTTACTGATAACCCTCGATTGACGATAGACTCGACAGCCCGCACAGAAACAAACAGCCAAATGACACCAGTCATCACAAACCCGACAAGAAGCGAAGAGGTGACGAGTTGCCTGATCAGATATTTATTAATGCGATTCATATGTCCTGTCTAGGCTTCCAAATTGGCATCGTGAATTCCAAAAAATACAGTAGAATCAATATTTAATGGAATTATAAGCTATTTTTAGATTAAGTTCGCGTGAATAGCAAATATTGGCTAATTTCAATGCCCAGTGAGACCTTATATTAATGCATTTCCACGTCAAATCGTAGAATCGTATTTGACCCGTCACAAAGGCAGTTCGTGAGAGAAGCGCACCGAACCACCTGATATTCGGCAAAATAAAGTGCCGACAAAATTTTTCCCTGCAGAAATACTTCATCGGCATTTTTTTCCGTCACTAAATCTGCCGCTTTCAAGGCACTTTTGCCGAGTAACCAACCGCCGACAACAGTACCCAGGATATCTAAAAATGTCGTCGAGCCGGCAAGTACCGCCGGCATATCTTCGTTGCTGGTCTGCAGAATCCAATCAGTTGCTTGAGTTAAATTCTCAAGGCCTTCAGATAGCAGCTTGCCGATTGCTTTTAAATCTCCATGGTTCGATGAAAGCAGAGACGTTACTGTTTCATGAATCTCAGCAGTCAAGTTTTCCAAAGACTCGCCGTTGTCCCGGATAATTTTGCGACCGACCAAATCTTTAGCTTGAATGCCGTTGGCGCCTTCAAAAATAGCGGTTATGCGGATATCGCGATAGTGCTGAGCTGCGCCAGTCTCTTCTATAAAGCCGGTGCCACCATGAACTTGAATACCTGTGCTGGCGATATCAATACCCATATTGGAGCACCAAGCCTTGGCGATCGGTGTCAAAAGTTCAAGCCGGGACAGAAACTTTGTCCGATCAGCATCCGTCGGCGCCCGTTTGGACTGATCAATGCAGGCAGCAGTGTATATCGTAATCGCCCGGCAAGCCTCGGTTTTTGCCTTCATATCCAATAACATCCGTTTAACGTCCGGATGCTCGATTATGGCTACTGTTTCACCATTGCTATTTGCTCCCTGGACACGCTCTTGGGCGTAGCTCGCTGCCTGTTGATAGGCACGCTCACCAATTCCAGGGCCTTGAATGCCAACCAGCAGACGGGTCAGATTCATCATTGTGAACATACAGATAAGACCTTGATTTTCTTCACCAATTAAGTATCCGATAGCGCCCTCATTGTCACCGTAAGACATCACACAGGTGGGGGATCCGTGGATGCCCAACTTGTGCTCCAGAGACACGCATTTAACGTCATTTCTTTGGCCGAGCGAGCCGTCATCGTTGATCAGGAATTTAGGCACGGCAAAAAGTGAGATGCCTTTGACGCCGGGTGGCGCATCCGGTGTTCGGGCTAGAACAAGATGAATAATATTTTCCGCCAGATCATTGTCACCGCCAGTGATAAATATTTTTTGACCTGATATTTTATAGTGATCGCCGTCCGGTATAGCCTTGGTGCGGAGCAAACCCAGATCTGTTCCGGCCTGAGGCTCCGTCAAATTCATCGTTGTAACCCATTTGCCGGCAACAATATTAGGCAAATAGGCTGCTTTTTGACTTTCACTACCGTGTTGGACGAGCAATTCCGTTGCTGATTGAGCCAGTTGCGGAACAAGACAAAACGCCATATTGGCACCCGACCACATTTCAGTCGCGGCGATGGTCAGGACATAGGGTAGGCCCTGACCACCAAATTCCTGCGGCAATGAAATACCATGCCAGCCCGATTCTGACATCTGCTGAAAGGCTTCTTTGAAACCATCCGGCGTGTGGACAATGCCGTTTTCCAACCGGCAGCCTTGTTGGTCTCCAGATTGATTGAGCGGTGCGAGCACTTGCTCGGCAAATTTCCCGGCTTCCTCGATAATGGCGTCAATAATATCGGGAGTCGCATCTTCATAGCCCGGAAAGGCGGCAATACGATCGATATCGGCGATATGAGAAAGCGCAAAACGCATATCCTGAACTGGTGCCTGGAAATCTGTCATTTGGTAATCTGTCCACTTACTTAAATTTACTGTTTAGAAACAATAAGTTAATTGCTCTCTGCTCACTAACTTAAGCTCATTTTACTTTAAATCGAATTTATTACAATTCGACACAAAGTTTTTCATGTTTGACATCATAGGGATACATAGTTGGGTTATATTCATTACTGTTCCCAATAGGGAATGTGATCACTCCCCCGGTGATCACCGGTATCGACGCAAGTTCGATACTCTAAATTCATCATAATTCTCCCGAGTGTGATGAATTTAACTCCCAGACGTAAAGCCTCCCTGTAAACTCTCCCGGGCCCGAAAAGGCCCGGATTTTTTTTATCAAACTATTTTATCGGGATTCATAATATTATCCGGATCGAGCGCCTGTTTGATGGTGCGCATCAAATCAATTTTAATTGCTGAAGCATAATGGGCCAATTCATCGCGTTTGAAAGCGCCAATGCCGTGTTCGGCGCTGATGCTGCCCTTCATCTCCACCACCAAATCATAGACGATGCGAGTGAGCTTCTCCGCCTGAGCCATAAAGTCTTCGCTGGCCATGTCCAGAGGCTGAGTTAAATTAAAGTGGATATTACCATCGCCGATGTGGCCGAAGGGGCAGGGGCGAATACCGGGCAGGGCTTCTGTAATCTGTTTTGACGCCTCGGTGATAAATGCAACCGTCTGTGAAACGGGAACGGAGATATCATGCTTGATGCTGGCGCCTTCGCGGGTTTGCGCCGCCGGAATTTCTTCCCGGATTTTCCATAATTCCTGACGTTGGGCATCGCTTTCGGCAAATACAGCATCCGCGACAATACCGTCTTCGAAGGCAGTTTCCAGCACGGATTCGATTTCACTACGCAGATCGTCATTGGCGCGTGGTGAAGTTAGCTCGACCAACGCGTAACAAGGGTGCGCTTCTTCGAAGGGGTCAATAACGCCGGGAATGTGAGCGACCCCTAACTCAATGCCAATCTGAGAAATCAGCTCAAATGCCGTCAGCCGGTCACCACACAATTGCCGCGTCGCCTCAAATAATTTTAGAATCGCGTCAAGTTCGGGGAGCGCCGCCAGCACGGTCATAGTGGTGCGTGGCGCGGGAAAGAGCTTCAGCACCGCCTTGGTGACAATGCCAAGCGTGCCTTCCGCGCCGATAAAAAGCTGCTTGAGGTCGTAGCCAGTATTGTCTTTTCTGAGCGCGGCAAGCCCGTCCCAAATCTCACCACTGGGCAAAACAACTTCTAAGCCGAGCACCAGATCGCGCGCATTGCCGTAGCGTAAAACGCCAATCCCACCGGCATTGGTCGATAGATTGCCGCCGATCCGGCAACTGCCCTCGGCGCCGAGGCTTAACGGAAACAGACAGTCCTGGTCAGCGGCTGCGGCCTGTAAATCGGCCAGGATACAACCGGCTTCTACCGTCATGGTACCGTTGAGCGCATCGACTTCGATAATTTTATTGAGGCGATCTGTGGCAATCAGCACACCACCGCTGGCTAGTGTTCCGCCGGTCAGGCCCGTACTGCCGCCGACCGGCACAATTGGAGTTTTGGTCTCTGCGCAGGCGCGCACCACGGCTGCAACCTCGGTCGTGTTGGCAGGCCGGGCCACCAGATCAGCTATACTTTCCGCCAATCCACGTTCTTCATGAAGATAAGGCGCCATATCGCTGGCATCCGTAATGACGCCGCTGGGGCCGACAATCTCGGTGATTGCCGCGACCAATTTTTGATCAATTGACATAGGCCGATTATTCACGCTGAGCCGCACGACGCAAGCGGTCGTTGATGGCGAGACCGAGACCCTCTTCGGGGATCGGCATAACGGCAATAGAGGCAGCGCCCGGCTGATCCAGTTGATGGAGCATGGCAAATAAATTAGCCGCCGCTTCAACCAGGTCACCACTGTCGCTTAGATTTAGAGCGTCTTTAGGTGCGGTTGATCCAAACCCCAAAACGCATTCATTCTTTCCAAATTCTTCGGCATTTAAGCGCATCGGGGCATCCGGTGCATAATGGCTCGACAGCATACCAGGAGATTTCGGGGTATCATTTTCACCACTAATTTCGACCGGGCCAATAACTGCTTCAATTTGATCCAGAGTGACGCCACCGGGCCGCAATAACGTCGGAGAGTCAGTCGATAAATCAACCACGGTCGATTCCAAGCCGATCGAACAGGTACCACCATCTAAAATACAGGAGATTTTGCCGCCAAGAGAGGCCCCCACATGAGCTGCCATTGTTGGGCTGATTTTACCCGAAGTGTTGGCGCTGGGAGCGGCGATGGGACAGGCCGCCTCTGTAATTAAACCATGGGCGATCGGATGAGCCGGCACACGCACGGCAACCGTTTCAAGTCCGGCACTTACCAGCAGCGACAGGCGGCAATTCTCAGCCCGCGGCAGGATCAGCGTCAGTGCACCTGGCCAAAATTCAGCGGCTAGTTTCTCAGCCGGTTCATTCCAGTGCACTTCCGATTTGACAGCATCAACATCAGCAAAATGCACGATCAGCGGGTTAAAACTAGGACGGCCCTTGGCTTCATAGATGCCGGCGACAGCTTGGTCATTGCCTGCATCAGCGCCCAAGCCGTAAACGGTCTCAGTGGGGAAGGCGACAAGCTCCCCCGCGCGTAGTATACGAGCGGCTTGTGCTATGCCAACAGTGTCAGCTTTTAGGGTTTGTGTCGTCATAGTCGAGCTTATAGCACGGTTTTCGCGCTACCGCCCTTTGGCGATAAAATGCGGATTGAGGATATTTTCTTTACCGTAGAGAAAAGGTGAGCCATCTATTTGGGTAAGTGAACCACCCGCTGCTGCCAGCACGGCATGGCCCGCTGCGATATCCCATTCCGAGGTTGGTCCAAGCCTCGGATACAAATCCGCCTCACCTGCCGCTATCAGGCAAATTTTCAGCGAGCTGCCGGAATTAATAATGTTTTTGACGGTATAATCTGCAAGGAACTCCTCTTCACCCGCCCGGTGCGAACGGCTGGCGACCACGACTATGCCGTCATCGGCTGGCGCGCGTGCGGCTATCGGTGTTTTGTCCTCACCCTGCTGTTGGCTAAAAGCGCCAAAGGGACCACCGCAAAAAGTTTTACTTATTGCCGGTGCGTGAACAATACCAAAGATCGGCAGACCGTTTTCAATCAGGGCTATATTGACCGTAAATTCGTCGCGCTTGTTGACAAATTCCTTGGTGCCATCGAGCGCATCGACCAGCCAAAAGACGCCGCCGCTAATGTCTGGCCGATGGCCAGCGGTGAAAGCTTCTTCACCGATTGCCGGAATATCCGGCGCCAGTTTTGCCAGTCCCGCCAGGATAATCGCTTCGGCTTTTTCATCTGCTTCGGTCACAGGTGAGGCGTCGGCTTTAGAGCGGACGTCAAAATCTGTATGATAGATCTCAAGAATAGCATCGCCCGCCTCAATCGCCAGATCGAGGAGCCGGCCAACAAAGTAATCGTTAAAGTCAGGAACCACGGAGCTATCCTCTAATCGTGAGCTTTTTCGGCTTCTTCATGCCAATGCTTGGTTGGCGCGTTTGAACCGATTAAAATAAATGCGATCTGGCAGGGTTCATCAAAGGGATTGGCCCAGCCATGCATGGTGGCGCGTTGCACCATCACATCACCTTGTTTGAAATCGACTTTCTCATCTTCGTCCAGCAGCATTTCGCATTTACCCGAGAGGCAAATCGCATAATCAATAGTATCGGTCCGGTGCATATAGGCTTCTTTACCGGGCACCAGTTCCAGCACACGGAAGATAGAGCCACGCACTGGAGGTTCAATATCGCGCGGCGTCGCTGTCGGGTCTTCGCTGTTAACGTCGGCGGGCGCATCCTCGGTTACCCAGAGCAAGGTCTCATAATTGCCGGAGCGCAATTGCTGGACATTGGTGGTTACTTCGTCAGTGCCGACGACGGCTTTGCCATCCTCGGTATGTGAGGTAACGATACGGCGGACATTAAGCGTCATAATTTTTCTCCCGGGATCAATACGTACGTAATTTGTAACGAGCCTTTAGCAAATAAAATCACCCAGGGCTACCGGAATTGGAGAAGGCGAATTAGTCCGCCATCAATTGCCGTTCACGGTGGATGTTGTAATAATTACCGGCAAAAATCAGTGCCGCGCCGAGGAATATCCAAACTGAAAACGGCTCGGCATAGAGAACAAATCCGATGACGGCGATAAACGGCATACGCAGGAAATCTATCGGTAATATCAGTGTCACATCGGCCAAGGCCAGTGCCTTGACCATTGAATAATGCGCCGTCAACGCCATGGCGCCAATCCACAAAATCCAGGGCACATCCGCCCATTCAGGGGTGACCCAGACGGCAATACCGCCAATTGCGCTAACCGGTAATTGCACGGCAAACATGCCAAATAACAGTGTTAGAGGCGGATTATCCCGGGCCAGGGATTTTCCGGTCGCAAAGGCAATGGCAAAGCCAACGGAAGCCGCAAGCACAGAAATAGAGCCAATTTCAATCTCTACCATACCCGGGCGCAGTACAACCAAAACGCCGATAAAGCCCAATACAGTGGCGACAATTTTGCCGACGGTCATTTTCTCTTTGAGAAATATCACCGCCATTATTGCGACCCAAATAGGGATAGTGAACTCGAGCGCGAATACTTGCGCCAGCGGGATCAGAGCGACGCCGATAATCCAGGTGAGATTGGCGCCATAATGAATGACATTACGAAAGATCTGCAGCGGCACTCGCTGAAATGTAAGGGCGCCTGGTTTGGCGCGAATGACGACCACGATGACAACGCTCAGCGCCACGATGGTTCGCATAAAAACAATTTGAAACGGATTGAGAGTGTCGGAAAGCTCGCGCGCCGCCACGGCCATGGTCAGGAACGAAAATAACATCGCGATGACCCACAGAATAGCGCGGTACAAATCGGCTTTACTGGTTGTTGAGGTGGTCAAATCTGGGCTTTCAAAATGTGAAGCGCCAATCTGCCTGATGGCGGGCGCTGGAGCAAGGTTAGTCTTGCTGCCACAGCGGTGCGTCGGACGGCAGGTCCGTGGAACTAATTCCCTCGGTAACATAGCGCCAGGCCTGGATCGTCTCGGACCAGTAATCCTCTTTCAGCCCGGCTTTTCGTTTGAGATGGCTTAAAAATTTTTCAGGCTCCGGCAATTGCTCCCACACCACTGGTAAAAAGACACCCCGCTGCTTACCTTCCTGCAGAACAATACCATCAATACCGGGCTGTAATTGGGACAGAAAATCAGCTTCGTCGTTAAAGCTCATTTGGGGTTGCGGGCTTAGGACCGAGATCGATAGGGAGATATCAGACTTTTCAAGTTCGGCTTTAGTAAGCTTCTTAAAGCGGCGGTCCTGAAAGGCTGCTTTGCAGGCGTTTTCAGCGACATCTGTAATCAAGGGTCGCCACGCTTGGATGGAGCCGATACAGCCCCTGAGCTGATTGTCTTTATTGAGGGAGACAAAACAGGCAGCATGATCCCGAAGCGGCTCGGCGAACTCTTTTAACGTAAGCTTCATCGGACCGGTTTTATTGAGGTGAGTGAGAATGGCGGCGGCGGCAACATGGAGCAATGTCTGGCCGTGGGTAGCCAGCATGTCACGCGTCTCGGCCCCGAAATCGTCTTTGGCAGTTGCGGCCTCAGAGCCGCCTTCTTCAAAATACCAGGAGCCATAGCCGACAACCCGGTCTTTGGTGCCCGCCGTATCACCGGAATTCCTGACATCGGCGGTTTTGGCAGAGAGGCCTTTCTTTTGCGCCAATTGCAGCAACCCTTTGATCGAATGACGGCCGCAGGCTTGCTCACTATTGAGTGCTGCCGCATCCAGCCGCTCGATGGCCTGGCGGGTCTGATCGTCAAGTGCTTTAGCCCGGTCATAGGCGAGGTAGTGGCTGAGATCGGAAGAAATAAGGATCAGTGTTTCCGGCCCGCCCCACAGTGTCTCCAGCACTTCGGCAACCTCTTGAGGATTCGCCTGACCGACAATCATCGGCACGATTGAGAAATCGCCCAGCACTTTTTGCAGGAAGGGCAGGTGGACCTCGAGACTATGATCTTCGACATGGGTGTCATTAAAAATCTCGACCTGGGGCAGGGCGATGATGGAGGCGACAGCGTCCAAGTCGAGCGGCACCTCGCCCAGCGGAGTGGCAAAAACTTCGGTGCTTGGCAATGCCAAACCATTGACCGCGACCCGGTGGCAGGGGCCAAGTATTACCACGCGCTTGATGATGTCGCGGGCCGGGGCCAGGCGGTTATAGACAGCAGCAGCCGTCAGGCCGGAATAGACGTAGCCGGCATGGGGCGCGATGATGGCTTTGGGCGCGCTTTCGGCAGCAGGTCCAAACTTGGCGGCGGCTTCTGAGAGATAATACTGCACCGAGGCCTCGAGCTCTTTCGGATTGCTCGGGTAAAACATCCCCGCCACCGCCGGCGGGCGGATCAGTTGAGATGTTGTGCTTGTTGGTGACGCCATGGAGTAATCTCCCTGGCTGTATTGTAGGGGAAAACGGGCGAGTTCTAAAGAGAGGTGTTACGAGGCGGGCGGAGGGTTGAGAATTAATTCACAATCTTTTTTGGTTATTTCGCGGCGTTTTGCTTCTTCTTCGAAATTACCACCGGATTCTTTTTTACGGCAGATCAACGTGTCGGTTAGTTTAGTAATATCAAAATATCCAGTATCTCCATTGGCTTTGAATTTAGACATTTCATTTTTCCCAAGAAAAATTTCCCATTCCTTTTGTAGGCCACCTATATCCTCGTTATAGAAAGCCGTTAATCTACCGCCTTCATAGACCTCCAGAAATTTTCTTAATCCATACTCCTCGATTAAATATTTCACAAAGGAACTTGCAATCATATAATTTTGGGTCGTTTCTTTTTGTTCGTGTATGGCGTCGGAATGTTTGAATAAATCCGGGTCGATGTGCAGCGTTCCCAGACTCCATGGTCGAATGTCCTTACTTAGTACCTTTTTAACAACAGCATGAGGCCGGAATTTCTTTTTTAATAGATTGTCTTTATCTGCGAGTTCAATTTGCAGGTACGTCGCTAAGCCTTCAATAAATAAGGCGTTGGCTACCAGGTGTCGAGTTATATGGATAGTGCGCCTGGATCGATACTCACTTTCGTGAGAAACCACCGGCCCGGCTAATCCCATCAAAGCATGTGTGATCTCATGAATGAACAGTCCATCGTCGATGGATTTGGTTAGATACCTATTCGGAATTATAATCCGCCCAATAGATGCTTTTGTGCGCGCAATTTTTTCTTTTGGTTCGTCTCTTATAATTATTGTTATTTTTCGAGGATTGGATATTTCGAGATATTCAACAACTTTGTGATAAGCAATTTCTGCTATATCAGCGACTTCTTTCAATCTCTCATCCGTCACGCCATAACTCAATAAACAGAATATTCCGCGCTCAACTTTCTTTTGATTATATATACTTGGTTTGAAATTTGTGTGATCAATCGCGCAAGCAAAGGGATCGACCACGTTCACCATTTTTTCGAAATGCACCTGCCTTAATTGGCCATCCAGTGTCTGGCAGGCGCTCAGCAGCACGGCCAACGTCACAACAAGCAATTTTGTTTTATGAAATTGGGGCAGGCAGGCGGTCGCTTTGAATAGAAAGTCCATGCCAAAGTCGATAACATTTGAAATAGTACAAGTAAAGCGGGCGGTGATATTTTTGTCTGCCGAAAAGAACTGGACCCCGGCTCGAGGGCCGGGGTGACGAAAGAGGAATGGGCGGTGTTTTTTACTCCCCCGTCATGCCGGACTTGATCCGGCATCCAGAAAGCAACCCTTCGGTATCGTGTCATAAAGGTTCTGGACCCTGGATCAAGTCCAGGGTGACGATTGAGTAGTAAGCAAAACCCCGTCATTCTGGTGTAGGCCAGAATCCAGCTTCCGGGGTGACGACTTTTAGGGCACAAAAAAACTGCCCCTCTCGGGAGGCAGCTTTTTTAAAAAAAATCTAAGTATTTTTTAGCCGACGATCTCAGTCTGGGCGAAGAAGTAGTTTATTTCTTCGGCGGCCGTTTCCGGCGCATCTGAACCATGCACCGAATTGGCTTCGATGCTTTCGGCGAAATCTTTGCGGATGGTGCCGTCATCGGCATTGGCCGGATTGGTGGCGCCCATGACTTCGCGATTCTTGGCGATGGCGTCTTCGCCTTCCAGAACCTGGACCACCACGGGGCCGGAAATCATAAAGCTGCAGAGATCATCAAAAAACGCACGTTCCTTGTGAACGGCGTAAAAGCCTTGGGCTTGTTCCAATGTCAGGTGCAGACGTTTTTGAGCGACGATGCGAAGATCAGCGGCTTCAAAGCGGGCATTGATCTGGCCGGTTAAATTGCGGCGGGTTGCATCTGGTTTAATTATCGAAAGTGTCCGTTCGATGGCCATGGCCCCGAACCTCATATGTTATTTCAAGGATTATTCAAGATCGGCAGATTGCCGAAAACCGGCGCCTTATAGCCGGATCAGATGGCGCTGGCAACTGATATTTTTAGATTATAGTGATCCTAACACTCATGCTTTCCGGCGCCGTTCTGGCATGCTACACCCCGGCCCATGCTCCACATCAACGACATGACCTATCGAATTGGCGGGCGCGTGCTTTATGAACGGGCGACGATTGCCATACCAGACGGCCAAAAGGTTGGGCTGGTGGGCCGCAATGGTTCCGGTAAAACCACGCTTTTCCGCCTTATCACGGGTGAGCTGTCGCCGGATGAGGGGGCTATTAATATCAATCAAAAACACCGGATCGGCACAGTTGCTCAGGAAGCGCCGAGCGGATCGGCAAGCCTGTTGGACACCGTCTTAGCTGCCGATATTGAGCGGGCAAGTTTGTTGGCTGAAGCGGAAACCGCAACCGATCCTGGACGTATATCTGAGATCCACATTCGGCTGGCGGACATCCGGGCAGAATCGGCACCGGCCCGGGCGGCCACCATTCTTTCCGGTCTCGGTTTCGATGAAGGGGAGCAGCAACGCGCCTGCAGTGAGTTTTCCGGCGGTTGGCGGATGCGGGTGGCTCTTGCCGCCACCTTATTTGCGGAGCCCGATCTGTTACTGCTCGATGAGCCGACCAACCATTTGGATTTAGAGGCCGTGCTGTGGCTGGAAAATTTTCTTAAAAAATGGCGCGGCACGCTGGTCGTCATTAGTCACGAGCGCACGCTTTTAAACCGCTCAGTTGATCACATCGTCCATCTCGAACATGGACGGCTGACCCGCTATGCCGGCGGCTATGACCGCTTTGAGAAAACCCGCAATGAGAAGCTGGTGCTGCAATCCAAAATGCAGGCCCGTCAAATGGCCGAACGGCGGCGCATTCAGGCCTTTGTTGATCGTTTCCGCGCCCAAGCCAATAAAGCCCGCCAAGCCCAAAGCCGGATTAAGATGCTGGAAAAAATGGAGCCGATTGCCTCGGTGGTCGAGGAAAAAACCGTGTCGTTCGAGTTTCCGCATCCGCCGCCCTTGTCACCGCCGCTGATCGCGCTGAGCCAGGCTGCGGTCGGCTACGAGCCGGGCAAACATATATTGCGTGATCTCGATCTCCGCATTGATATGGATGACCGCATTGCGTTGATCGGCGCTAACGGCAATGGCAAGTCGACGATGATTAAAATGCTAGCCGGTCGTTTAAAACCGGAGCTTGGCAAGCTGGTGAAATCCAAAAAGCTCGAGGTCGGCTATTTCGCTCAGCACCAATCGGAGGAACTGGACCCGGACGGCTCGGCCTTTGATCACATCAATAAGCTGCGGGAGATGGAACCCCAAGCCCGCCTGCGTGCTCATTTGGGCCGTTTCGGCTTTCAGCAGGAGCGCGCTGACACTAAAGTTGCCAATCTTTCGGGTGGTGAAAAGGCACGCTTGCTGTTCGCCCTCATGAGCCTTGAGAAACCGCACATCATGCTGCTCGACGAGCCAACCAACCACTTGGATATCGATGCCCGGGAAGCCTTGGTTGAAGCCCTTAACATTTATGAAGGGGCGGTTATTCTGGTCAGCCATGATGCCCATCTGGTTAATCTGGTGGCCGATCGTCTCTGGCTGGTTGATGAAGGCAGCTGCGACGTTTTTGAGGGTGATCTCGCTGATTATGAGCGCCTCTTGCTGGACGCGCGCTCGGCCAAGAAGTCAAACGGCAATGGTGAAGCCAAGCCGTCCGAAAACAGAAAGGATCAGCGCCGAGCCCGGGCTGAAAAACGCGCCGAGTCCGCTCATTTGCGCAAAGCCGTTAAAGAGTCTGAAAATAAAATCGAGAGCCTATCGGTTGAAATCGAAAAGATCGAAACCAAGCTGGCCGATCCCAAGCTTTATGAAGGCGCCCCGGAAGAAATCGCCGAATGGCAGAAACTACTCGGCAAAGCCAAAAAGGACTTGGCCGAAAGCGAAGCCACTTGGCTTGAAGCGCAGGATGCGCTGGAGGGGATTGAGAAGTGACCCCCCCCATCCCAACCTTCCCCCGCAAGGAGGGAAGGAGCTATTGTTGCAACGTATTCAATCTAATCCCCTCCCTCTTGACGGGGGAGGGATAGGGTGGGGATGCATTAAAGAAATGAGAAATCTCAAAATTAATTTTGTCTTGCTATCAACCCCAATAATTCATTAGCTACGTCTCAAACCATCAATCAATAAGTGGGGAACCGCACCATGAGTGCTCCGGAAAAATTTTCAGGCGTTTTAACGCCCGTCATCACACCTTTTACCAGCGATTTCGCGCCCGATGCGGAGCGCCTGATCCGCCAATGCAGGTGGATGCTGTCGCAAAACGTTGGCCTCGCCGTGTTTGGCACCAACAGCGAGGCGAACTCTCTGTCAGCGGATGAAAAGATCGAACTGATGGACCGGCTGGTTGAAGGTGGTATCGATCCAAAACGGATGATGCCAGGCACCGGCTGCTGTGCGCTCTCGGATAGTGTCAAATTGACGGCTCATGCGGCCAAGCTCGGCTGTGGCGGCACGTTGATGCTGCCGCCATTCTATTACAAAGGCGTCAGCGATGATGGGCTCTATGCCAGTTATTCAGAGATTATCCAGAAAGTCAGCGACGCGAATTTGCGCATTTATCTCTATCACATCCCGCCAATCTCGAACGTGCCGTTGAGCCTCGATCTGATCGAGCGACTGATCAAGGAATACCCGGACACTGTCGTCGGCATTAAAGACAGCTCCGGCGATTGGTCGAACACCAAAGCGATGCTGGATGCCGGCTGGGATGATTTCCGGATTTTTGCCGGTGCGGAATCTTTCCTGCTCGACACTATGCGGAACGGTGGTTCCGGCTGTATTTCAGCGACAGCCAATGTCAATCCGGCGGCGATCCATAATCTTTATGCCAATTGGCAGTCGGATGAAGCAGACGATTTGCAAGCGGGCCTCGATGTCGTTCGTAACATTTTTCAGGCCTACCCCATGATCCCGGCGCTGAAAGCCGCCGCCGCCATCTATGGCGATGATCCAGATTGGTGCCGCGTCCGCCCGCCCTTGATGGCGCTTGATGATGCCCAGATGGCAGGGCTCACTCAAGCTCTAAAAGATATCGATTTCGCCATGCCCGGTCTTAGAGAAGCAGCTTAAAGAGAACTCAATTGCTTAAACCCATTGCCGTTAAAATCGAAGAAATATACATCCCAGCGGGCCGCCGCAAAGAACTCGACCCAGATAAAGTCGAGGCGGTTGCTGAGGAAATAATGGGGGAAGCAGAAGAACAGCCGATCATGGTGCGAGAAGGCAAGGGCCGCTACGTTCTGGTGAAAGGCGTACATCGCCTGGAAGCCCGCAAAGCACTTGGCGAAGAAACCATTCAAGTCTTTATCGTCGGCGCACAACTGCATTAACCAGACAATCTCCGCCATTTAAAAAAAGGATATAAATTTTATGTCAGCTTTTCTCTTAGCCAATATTGAAACAGTTCATGATCGCGGGTTGCTCGGTGAGTATGCCGATCTGGTGGCACCGATGATCGAAAGTTTTGGCGGCAAACGGGTCGGCACCAGCGCCCCGGCAGAGGTTCTCGAGGGCAGTTGGGAAGGCCGGCGGACTGTCATTTTTGAATTTCCTGATATGCCGACCCTCGATAAATTTTACTATTCAGACGAATATAAGCCGCTGATCGAAATGCGGCAAAAGTCCGCCGATGTAACAATTATCAAAATTGAAGGCGTTGAGTAGGGCCTTCGCCACCGCCAATTTATCATCAATCTGACGGTGACGAATTAGGGAACGTTTTCATTCGAGAACGCTTATCTATTCCAAAAATTGTGAAATTTGAGTAGGGTTAATTACTAATTTTGAGTTCTCACTGTGGTTGGACTTTCTCCCATGAAATACCCCGTCCTTGGTTTGATATTTATCCTCACTGTAACATTCGTTTTTGATGTTTCAGTCCAAGCCCAAAACCTTCCAAAATCTGAGCGATCCAAAATCCTGGTCATCGGCAAAATATCCGACGATCCAAAAAAGCACCATCCAATTTTAGAAAAAATGGGCGGCCATCTGGCTCAAAATTTGTCAGCAGCGGGCATAATGAAAAGCGATGTATTGATTGCTAAAGATCTTGAACAGATGGCGGAGTATATGGCGAATGGACGAGTCGATTTTATTTCTGAAACCGCTTTTTCGGCCATGAAACTAAAGATGCAAGCTGGTGCTGAAGTTATTCTCCACGAATGGAAAAAAGGGGTGCCTTTCTATCAAACCGTATTCTTCGCTGCCAAAGACAGCGGCATAAATTCTCTGAGAGACTTAAAAGGGAAAAAAATTGCCTTCGAGGATGTTGGCTCGACCAGTGGCTATCTAATTCCTTCAACCATTTTGTCACGCCGCGGATTCAGGTTAGAACTTCTGCAATCACCGCGCGGCTCGCCGAAGGATGACGCTGTTGGCTATATTTTCTCACGCGGCGAATTGAACATGGTAACCTGGGTCGCCCGCGGCCTGGTCTCAGCCGGCGCCTTTAGCAGCACCGATTGGGAAGAAGTAATTCGCACTCCGGATGCGCTCAAAAAGTCCTTGAAAATTTTTGCCACCAGCAGCCCCATTGTCCGGTCTCTGGCGCTGGTACGCAAAAATTTATCCTCTGATATTAAATCTTCACTGCGCTCATTTCTGATAGATATGAGCAACAACGAAGCAGGTCGTAAGATGCTGCTCAAATACTACAAGGTGTCAAAATATACCGATATCGGGTCAAAGGCTGCCCAAAGCTTGGCGGAAATAAAGTCGTTGATGCAATATCTTCCGAAATCGGCCGCCCCATGAAATTTCGCCTCCAAACCCAATTTGCCATCACAATAATCGCCATTATATTGCTTCTGGTGCTGCTCCTGGCGGGCTCACTGCAATTTGATTTTTCACAAACAATCAGAGAGTCGAGAGAACTCGGATCTCAATTTACGCGAGACGCTTTATTTGAACAGGTAAAGAAAAAAGGATTTTCACTGGCTGGCCTTTTGTCCGGGTCCTTGGTGAATGCCATGTATTTCGACAATCAGGATTTGATAAACGAGTTGGCCAGATCGACGCGGGAGCAGCCCGGCGTCTCGTATATATACATCTATGACCGCTCTAACCGAGTTATTCAGGATGGCACAGCCACCATCAAAGATTTTGGTATGCTTCTTGACGGCAAGTATTTGCAAGAATCGGTAAGATTGCGGCAGCCGGTTTCCTGGACTACCGATAAAATTCTTCACGTTACGACCCCGATAATGGCTGGAAGCCGTATTCTCGGTGGTATTCGCATCGGCTTAAATTTGGACGAAATAAAAAGCGACCAAACGAATCTTCAAAACGTTCTCGCGCGTATCGCCAATGACCAAGATACTCGATTTGCGATCTTTACCAGCATGTCGGCACTCATATTAATCATCTTGGGAATAATATTTGCCATGATCGCTGCTAAACGATTTTCTAGGCCGGTGAACGCGTTGAGGGACCTGACGGATCAGTATTCAAAAGGCAATTATGACGCTGATATTTCTCTAAACCGAACCGACGAAATCGGTGATTTGGCAAATTCTTTAACTCAAATGGCGATGGCCCGTAAACAGGCTGATGCGGAATCTCGCGAACATCAGGAGCAACTGGCCCATGTCTCCAGAATTGTAACAATGGGAGAAATGGCGACTGGAATAGCCCATGAACTAAACCAGCCACTGGCTGCTATTGCTGCCTATATCGACGGTAGTTTGCGGCGCCTCAATTCGGTTGACGAGCCGCCTAAAGCAATTATCGAGGCGCTGGAAAAAGCCTCTGATCAAGCCATTCGCGCCAGTAACGTTGTTCAAAGTTTGCGGAATTTTGTACGTCGTCATGATCACAAATCGGAAAAATTGAATGTTAATGAAACTGTCCATACGGCCCTTCAATTGCTGAAGCCAGATTTTGACCTAGGGCAAGTGGTTTTGACGCTTGAGTTGGCAAGTCCATCTCCTATCGTTCTGGGAGACTCAATTTTGATTCAACAAGTTGTTTTAAATCTGGCGAGAAATAGCGTGGAAGCCATGAAATCAGCTGGTTCCGAATCAGGAAATTTAAATATTAAAACCTCCATAGAAAGCGATTCAGTCTTGATAGAGATACTGGATGACGGGCCAGGTGTGCCACCCGAACTCAGAGAGCGGTTGTTTGAACCCTATTTTTCAACAAAAAAAACGGGTCTTGGCCTGGGACTGCCAATCTGTCGCTCGATTATCAATGAATTCCAAGGCCAAATTTGGTACGAAGATCCTCCAACTCATGGCGCAGCGTTTTATATCCGGCTGCCTAGAATTAGAAGAGAAGCCGCAGAATAGGTCCCTTTTGGGCGCCAATTTAGGAAATATTTTTCTGCCTTACCAATCAGCCAGGATACAGTCGACCGGAGGAGAAAACACCAATATGGGTGATGTGCTGGCGGGATTTTCAGAATACGCTGGTTAAAAAACGATTGGTTGAAATGATCAATACCCTCCGGGAAAATGGTAAAATTAAAAACATCATCGCCGGGTATTTAGGCAAGTTTGAATAAAGATGGCTCTTAAATTAATTTTTTTTTTCGGATGATTTGCCCTGTTCGTTATGTAGCCGCTAAGAGCCGATTTTGAAATCGCGTGATGACGACCCTATTCGATGGGTTATATACTGAAAACGCGTATGAGTAGATTTGTCAAAAAAAATAGCGTTTAGGTAACTTCTGATAATGTCAGAAATAAAATCGACTACCTGCCCGATATGTTCTGCTTCCATAAGTTTGTGGAATACCAAAAAAACTGACGCTGGTGAGTTCAATCTAGATCGCTGCCGTGACTGTTCTTACGTTTTCGTAAACCCCCGGCCGTCACTAGAATATTTGGTGGATTTTTATTCCGTTGACGCCCACGCCTATGACCGGCAGGAAGAAGATGCCATGTCGTTGGATCAAATTCTCCAAAGAGAAGCAGATTGGCCGAATTCAACTGCAGATGCCGAGCGCATTGTCGGCACCGCTTATTCTATGGTCGAACTTGAACATATCATTAGCAAACCATCTTTGTTTGATGTCGCCTGCGGTACCGGATTCTTTACCAGAGAAGCGCTCAAACTGGGATTTGAAGTGACTGCTTTAGAAATCTCTAGTAGCGACCGCAAAATTGCAACTGAGATGAACGGCCTGGAACCGCAGAGTATTCCCTTTGAAGAATTTAATGCTGCTGACGATAGCTTTGACGTCATCATCTTGAGTCAGATTGTCGAACACGTTCTGGACATCAATGACTGGGTAAGCAAATCGCAGAAGCTTTTAAAGCCAAACGGCATTCTCGTTATTGCTTTGCCAAATTTTGACAATCTATTCAGATTTATCCTAGGCACTAACGAACCATATATAATACCGCCGGAGCATTTAAATTATTTTAGTGCGCGAAATTTACGTAAGCTCATGTCCAAGCATAATCTAAATGTTGAAAAAATCGAATGGACATCTAATGTGCTGCCATCAGCAATAGCTAAGCTGCCGTTCGGTAAAGTCGCAATGCCGGTGTTGAAGCCTCTCGTCGGGATTTCATTAAAGTTCATAGACTTGTTGCGTCTTGGTATATTCGTCACAGTCTATGTGAGAAAAACCTAATCAGCTGTTTAAGATTCAGTTTTCTCAACCCACTTTCCCAGCTCGTTTTGCTGCCAGTAATGCAACTCATGGCCAGCCTCTGAAAGCTCTTTCCAGCGAGACCGCGCGGCTGTGACTGACGCATCGTCATTACCATCAAACAAATCAAAGCAGCGCTCGAACTGATCGAGATCGGTGGCTGCTATGTTGTCGGTTAGAAAAACAAAACTGGCGCCGTTTGGATTGTCGTTATCTGTTGTCAGCCAGATCGGCTGATCTTCGGCGTAGCCGTCTTTGGCGCTGCCATGGGGCAACCAGCTATCTTTGCCGTGGGTCCAGAGGATGGTATTGAGCGCTTCGACACGCTCGGTGGAGCCGGCCCGCACCAAGGCGCGCTTGCCCGCCGCCAAAGTGCGCTCCAGTAGTTTTGGCAGGGCATCTTCCAGATTGGAACGCTGCAAATGATAAAAGGCGATATCGGTCATAATGGTGGACTTTAAGTACCCAAAGAGAGGCTGTCAAAATATCGCCTCAATTGCTGACTAGGTAGAAGTTGGTTTAAGATCAACCTACACCTACAAAGAGGAAAAAAACCGTGCGTCTTTATCTTTTTATTATTTTCAGCTTGCTGCTTATATCGTCAGGGGTTGTCTCTGATCCTGCTCAGGCGCGTAATCATGAACAACCTCGGACCATCTCCGTCAGCGGGTCCGGCACGGTCGCCGCGATACCGGATATGGCGACGATCAGAGTGGGTGTCAGCACGCGTGATGCCTCACCCGCCAAGGCTCTCAAAGACAACAATGCGAAAGTGGCTAAGCTTTTTGAAGCTCTGGAACGATTTGGAATTCAAAAACGAGATATTCAAACTAGCTCGTTTAACGTTAATCCTGTTCACACCAGACGGCGTCCTCCCAACACGCCACCTAAGATCGAAGCCTATGATGTCAGCAATAGTGTGACGGTGCGGTTGCGCGATCTGGATAAACTTGGAGCGCTGTTGGATGCCCTGGTCACTGCGGGCGCCAACCGTTTGAACGGTATTTCCTTTGGCGTCAGTGATCTTGACGACAAAACCAATGAGGCCCGCAAGCTGGCCGTTAAAGACGCCAAAGCGCGTGCCGAGCTTTACGCCCAGGAAGCCGATGTCGATGTCGGCAAAGTCATGAGTATTTCGGAAAGCTCGATCCGTCGGCCACGCCCGATGATGCAAATGCGGGCGATGTCTGCCGAATCCGTGCCCATCGCCCGCGGCGAGCAGACTATTTCAGCTTCGGTTACGGTGGTTTTTGAGATCGATTAACTTGGATTTATGATCGCGCTGTCGGGCGCGTGGGCGTCTTTGATTGTAACCTGGGAGCCGCTGGTCGATACCCGGCCTTCAGCGATCAGTTTTACAGCCAGGGGATAAATCTTATGCTCTTCGACCAAGACCCGGCTAGCGAGGGTATCCGGTGTGTCGTCCTGGCGGATCGGCACGGCCGCTTGGGCGATTATCGGCCCGTCATCCATTTCCGGGCGGACGAAGTGAATGGTGCAGCCGGAAAAGCGCACGCCGGCCTCCATCGCCCGCTCGTGGGTATGAAGCCCTTTAAAGGAAGGTAGCAGTGACGGGTGAATATTTATTAATTTATCAAACCAGCGATTAACAAATCCATCAGTCAAAATCCTCATGAAGCCCGCGAGACACACGAGTTCAACCCCGGCTGCGGTAAGGGCGTCATGCAGGGTGTTTTCAAATGATCCGCGGTCAGGAAAATCCTGGTGATTTATCACAGTCGTCGGAATATCGGCCTTGGCGGCGCGGTCGAGCCCCGCAACGTCTGCCACATTTGAGATAACGGTAACAATTTCCGCTGGGAAGTTGTCGTCTTGAGTGGCATCGATCAGCGATTGCAGATTGCTGCCACGTCCTGAAATTAAAACACCAAGCTTAAGTTTGCTGCTCATTTTCGTTCAGGCTTTCCAGGCTTCCGCGATATCGTGGACGATAACTTTCTCGCCCCCATTATTTTCTGGGCGTTCGACAACTTCACCGATCGGCGTCACGGTCTCGCCATGTTGGCGGAGAATTTCCTGAATATCAGCGGCATGATCCGGTGAAGCGATCAGCACCATACCAATCCCGCAGTTAAATGTTCGCGCCATTTCAGAGGGCGCAATGCCGCCGGCTTTGGCAAGCCACGGGAAGACTGCTGGCAGGTCCCAGGACTTGGCATAAAGTTCAACGCCGAGATTGCCCGATAATATACGGGGAATATTTTCGATCAGCCCGCCGCCGGTGATGTGGGCCAAGGCTTTAACGTTGCCGGATTTGATCGCAGCCAGACAGCTTTTGACATAAATGCGTGTCGGTTCAAGCAGAGCCTCACCGAGTTTGCACGAGGCATCAAAGGGGGCGGGCGCATCAAACTTTAGACCTTCGACTTCGACAACTTTGCGCACCAGTGAAAAGCCATTTGAATGCAGACCATTAGAAGCCAGCCCCAGGATTACATCGTGGGCTTGGATGTTATTGCTCGGTAACAGTGTTCCGCGTTCAGCAGCGCCGACGCTAAAGCCTGCCAGATCATAATCACCCGGCGCATACATGCCCGGCATTTCCGCTGTCTCACCACCTATCAAAGCCGAACCGGATTGCCGGCAACCTTCGCCAATGCCTTTGACAACTTCGGCGGCAGCTTCGGTATCAAGTTTACCTGTGGCGAAATAATCCAGGAAAAAAAGTGGCTCAGCACCTTGCACAACCAGATCATTGACGCACATGGCGACAAGATCGACGCCGACCGTATCGTGAATACCCACTTCGTGCGCAATTTTGAGTTTGGTGCCGACCCCATCCGTCGCTGCAATTAAAACCGGATCTTCATACCCGGCCGCTTTAAGATCAAACAAGCCGCCAAAGCCGCCAAGGCTCCCGGTGACACCGGGCCGGTCGGTTGACTTGGCGAGCGGTTTGATTGCTTCGACGAGAGCCTCACCGGCGTCGATATCAACCCCGGCATCTTTATAGGAAAGGCCGTCTTTTTTCTCATTGTTGTCGCTGGCTGATGAAATATTGATAACCCCTTTTTGCCCCAAAACACTTTTACCATGCGTCTAACGTGCTAAATTAGCTAAATAAGAACGGCTAGAACATACTTTATCCGGGGCGGTTTGCAATGATCCAATGCGGTGGCCTAATCCTTCTTCGGGGAGGACGGCGAGGGAGCGCAAAAACGAGTAAGGCAACGGCGAATTTTGCCCGCGCCCACACGTCTAATTCGTTGTTCCCTGGACTGATAATGGCGCTATTTTTCGCACTCAGCCTGAGTTCCATGGTAAACGCGCAAACGAAGGATGTTTTTACCGTTGCCAATATCTCGGTTGATGTCACGGCGAAGACTGCAGCCGCGGCCCGCAAGCAAGCGCTCGCCGAAGGTGAAAAACGCGCCTTCGATTTACTACTGAAACGCCTGACCATGCGAATCGATCATCAACGCCTGCCGGTTCTTAACGCCAAAGAAATCTCCGGCTATGTCCAGGATTTTGGTGTCGCCAACGAAAAAAACTCAACCGTGCGCTATCTTGCCAATCTGACCTATCGTTTTAAGCCACGTGATATTCGCTTTTTGCTGCGTGATAGCGAGGTCCAATTCGCCGAAACCCGGAGCAAGCCCTTATTGGTGCTGCCGGTCTACCAGGTAGCCGGAGCGGTTTCTCTCTGGGATGATCCCAATCCCTGGCGGCAGGCTTGGTCGGAACATTCAAAAGGTGACAAGAAATTTAAATTTGACGGGCTGGTGCCGATGATCTTTGCCAGTGGTGATCTTACCGATATTGCCATCATCGGCGCTGAGTTGGCCGTCAAAGGCGATGAGCAACGGCTGGCAGCGATTGCAAAAAGGTATCGCGTGGCAACGACAATGGTGGCTTTGGCGACACTAAGATCAACGTCTCGCGGTAAACCGGTGCTAAAAATTAATATTTATCGATATGGTGACAATGAAGGACGCCAGGCCTTTTCAACTGAAATCCCAGCGCGCCAGGATGAAGGTCTCGATGCTTTGTTAAAACGTGCCGCCATCGAAATCAGGGCACGTGTCGAAGATCAGTGGAAAGCCGACAATTTGCTGGAATTCGAACGTGCCGGCGTAGTCGCAGTAACGTTGCCGATCGACAGTCTCAAGCAATGGGTGGATGCCAAACGCCGCCTGGCCCGAGTTGCGGTTATTGAAAATGCCGAACTGGTGTTGTTGTCGCGCAATGAGGCGCGGCTTAATATCCATTTTATTGGCGAGGCTGAGCAATTACAATTAGCCCTGGCCCAGGCAGATATGGTACTGACAGAAGAAGAGGGAAGTTGGATCGTAAAACTCCAACCGCCTGTAAAGTCAGGTAAAGTTAATCGTCCTAAAGATCGCCGCGGGGGAATCCGGGGGGGAAATGAGTAAAAAAGAAGATATTAAATTAAATATTCCGAACTTAATCAGCCTGGCCCGGTTGATCTGTGTGCCGCTGACGGTTTGGCTGATTCTCAACGGTGAAGTGTTGTTAGCCTTCTGGGTTTTTGTTTTCGCCGGTATCAGTGATGCGGTGGATGGCTTTATCGCCAAGCGTTTTAATCTGCAAACCGAGCTCGGCGCCTATCTCGACCCGATTGCCGACAAAGCGCTATTGGTAAGCGTTTTTGTAACCTTGGGCCAAGCCGGATACATCGAGTCCTGGCTGGTGCTGTTGGTGGTTTTTAGAGACGCTCTGATCCTGTGCGGTGCTATTTTATATCATGTTATCCATCAAAATCTGACAATGGAGCCGTTGCTCATTAGTAAAATCAATACTACAGCCCAGTTCGCCTTGGCGACTTTGGTGCTTGGTTTGACTGGATACAATATTGCTGATGGCACTATTATTGCGACACTGGTTTATATTGTGGCTGTAACGACAGTGTTGTCCGGCGCTGCCTATGTCGGCATTTGGGGTATGCGCGCGGCGACCATGGAGCCCGGAGAGTAAAAGAGAGTGACAAAAGAACGGCAGTTCTGGATTTGGTTAGCGGTTCTGGCAGTCACCATTGCCTTGATTGTATTTGTCAGTGGTGTGCTGCTGCCTTTTGTGGCCGGTATGGCGGTCGCTTATTTTCTCGATCCATTGGGTGATAAATTGGAGAGTTGGGGGCTGTCCCGCACGCTTTCAACAGTAATTATTACTGTTTCCTTTTTTGTTGCTGTTATCGCTCTGCTGATTTTGATTTTTCCCCTTATTCAAGGGCAAATCATAGGTTTTGCTCAAAAGGTGCCGTCCCTGATTGAGAGTTTCGAAGCCTGGTTGGCACCGCTGAAAGAAACCCTGTCTGAGCGTATTCCATCTGAAAAACTGCAGGAATTATCGGAAGCTTCGAAATCCTACGGCGCCACTATCGTCAAGTGGCTGGGATCCTTGCTTGGCGGTATCTGGCAGGGAGGGCTGGCCTTATTTAATGCTCTTTCTCTCCTGCTGATAACACCCGTGGTGAGTTTTTATCTGCTCAGAGATTGGGATAAAATTGTTGCCAAAGTTGATAGCTGGCTGCCGCGAGATTATGCCCCGGCAATCCGCGGCGTGATTAAAGACATCGATGTAACCATTGCTGGCTTTGTCCGGGGTCAGGGAACGGTCTGTCTGTTTTTGGCCGTGTTTTATGGCGTTGGCCTAACCCTAGTTGGGCTTGATTTCGGTCTCGTTGTTGGTATTACGACAGGCCTGATTTCTTTTATTCCTTATTTCGGTATGCTGGTGGGAATGGCCACAGCCCTTGCCATCGCCATTGCCCAATTTGGCGAAGTTCTGCCCGTTGTCCTGGTGCTGGTTGTCTTTGGCGCTGGCCAGATTATTGAATCGATGTTCTTAACTCCCAAACTGGTCGGCGAAAAAGTCGGCCTTCACGCGGTCTGGGTAATATTTGCCCTGATGGTTGGCGGCGCGACAATCGGCTTTACCGGCGTGCTTTTGGCCGTGCCGGTGGCTGCCACAATTGGTGTGCTGGTACGGTTTTTCTTGGGCCAATATCTTGCCAGCCCGCTCTATTCGGGCAGTGGCAATATTTCAAATGATGACGGTTCATCTTGAATTCAGCTAAACAATTGCCTTTTGAATTTGATCACCGCCCGTCTTTAAGCGGCGATGACTTTCTGGTCGCGCCCTGCAATCAGGAAGCAGTGGCTTGGCTCGATAAGTGGCCGGATTGGCCGTCACCCTTCGTGGTTATTTATGGTCCACCCGGCTGCGGTAAATCGCATCTTAGTCACGTTTTCATGGCCAAAAGCGGTGCGCTTGCTTTGACTTCAGCAGGCATCAACGATGCCGGTTTACCCAGTATTCTGGCGTCGTCAAAAAATCTCGTCGCAGATGATGGTGATATCGGCTTCGATGAGGAGGCGTTGTTTCATATTTATAATGATCTGGCCTCACGCAATGGTCATATGTTGATCACCGCCGAACGGGCACCAAATGAGTGGCCGGTCAAGCTGGCCGATCTCGCTTCACGCCTGAAGTCGTCGCCGGCGGTGGAAATCGGCTTACCAGATGACGATTTAATCAAAGCCGTGGTGGTTAAGCTGTTCTCCGACCGTCAAATTCGAGTGGAGACTGGGGTGATAGATTACGTTGTCAAACGTATGGAGCGCTCACTTGATGCTGCCCGGCTGTTCGTCGAGTCAGCGGATAAAGCTGCGCTAGCCGAGAAAAAGGGGATTACCCTACCGATTGCCCGGCGCGTGTTAGAAGAATTGGCGGCAGCAGGATGAGTTAGTTTCTTTGCGGGGCCTTCGGGTGGGCCAGCACCGTGGCGCGATCCCAAACTGTAAGATACTTGCGACGGTACTTTTGGACAAAATCCGGCTTCGGACCATTGCGATCCAATTTTGTATGAACGGAAACTATCTTAGCTTGTGGCGTTGTCGCAAGCCACTTGATAACTTCGCCGTCACCGGTAATGACTATCGGTTTTTCCAATCGTCCTAAAAACTGAAATTGCCCATGATATTTTCCGAAATGAGCAATGACGTAGCCTTGTTGCTGGGCTTTGGCGAGGTAGTTTGCGGTTGGTCGAAGATCATAGCCGGTATTTAAGACCGGCTGTAACACTGCTTGAAATGAGACAACAAAAACCGCGCTGGTGGCGGCAATGGCGAAAAGTCTCGGATAGCCGCTTTGCGGCGGTTTAACGATCAAAAATAAGGCCAGCACGATGAGGGGAAAAGCCCAGAGCCGCTCGATCCCGGCTGTTAATTCTGCACGATTTACCGCAGTGCCAATTTCAGGGGCAAAACCAGCAGCGAGCCCCAGGATAATTAGAAAAAAGGCCGGTGGCACCATGTCCCAGCGGCCACGCAGGAAATCTGATTTGGCAAGTCCGGCGACAAGAACTGCGCCGCCAAACGCCAGGGCTGGAAACATCGGCAGTAAATAATGGGGCCGCTTGCCGCTGATAGCTGACAGGATCAAGATTGTCGCGACGGCCCAGATAAGGCTTATACGAAGGCCCGGATCGGCATCGCCTTGGCTTCGCCCCTGGAAGTTCTGCCACAATTTTTTAAGCAAGCTAGGCCAGAGCAGCCACGGCAGTAATAATCCCGGCAAAATTGCCAGATACCACCAAAACGGTTCGCGGTGGGCAAACGATTTCACCATGCGCCCAGCCGATTGTCCCCAAAAAATGGCGTTGCGGTATTCTTCGCCGCCGGCGAGACCTGCCGGAATGGCCCAGGTGAGAGCGATGCCAGCGCCGAGTAAAATGCTGATGATCAGACTAAAGTACCATGCCAGCCAATTGGGCCGAACAGCGCTAACCGCCCAATAAGGCGCCAATAAAGCCGTCGGTACTAAATAGACCAAAATCACCGGACCTTTGCTGAGCACACCAAAACCAATCGCGACGGCAAATAACAGCCAGCCGCGCATTCGTCGTCCCTGCCAGACATCGATCAGTCCATTGACGCCAACCAGCGTCCATAAAGCGATCATCAAATCGAACATTGTCAGGGTGGTGTAGATACCCCAGTAAAAGGTGCCCAATAGCAGTACTGGAACGATCAAATAAGCCTGACTATCAGGCCAGAGACGGCGGCAGGTGAGGGCGCTTAAGCCCAAGCTGGCAAGGCCAAACAAGGGGGCTACAAGCCTCGGCCACCATTCATTGACGCCGAAAATTCCCCAGCCGGCGTTAATAAGCCAGAACAGTAGGGGCGGTTTATGGCTGTAGGTTGCGCCATTGAGATGCGGCACCAGATAATCACCGCGCAGCCACATTTCCCAGGCTACTGTCACATAGCGGGTTTCATCAACGGGCATAAGCGGGCGAATGGATATTGCCGCAACTACGAGTACGGCCCATAAAAATCCCCAAACGAAGGGTGTAAGGCGTGAATAATCTGGCATCTTTAGCCTAAGTCAAATCCGCTATTACTTCTTGTTTTTCTTCTTACTACTTTTTTTTGATGATTTTCGTGCCGACTTTAGCTGTTTGGCAATATAAGCCGTCGCGTCTTTCACCGTAAGAGGTTTAGAGAAATAATAGCCCTGAGCAAAGTCACAATCGAGTTTTTTGAGCTGTGCTAGGTCAGCCTTGGATTCAACACCTTCAGCGACGGTGCTGAGGTTTAAGTTGTGAGCAAGTGCTATAATCGTGCGTACGATTTCCATGTTTTCTTGAGAATCGCCCATCGAGATGACAAAGGAACGGTCGACTTTCAGCGCATCAATGGGGAATCTGTGAAGGTGACTTAAAGAAGAATAACCCGTACCGAAATCATCAACATGCAATTGAATACCAAGTTCACGAAGCTCTTTGAGGCGCAAGGTAACTTCGTGCGGATTTTCCATGATCGCACTTTCAGTAATCTCTACTTTTAAATGTTTTCCTTCAAGTTTTGCCTTACTGAGTGCATCTTTAAAGTCATCAATTAGGTGAATATCACTGAACTGTTCCGGCGAAATATTCACGCTGACCGCCAGTTTGAGGCCCGGATATTTGGTTAGCCATTTTTTCATTTGCTGGCAGGCTTCTAAAACGACCCAGCGGCCAATTGGCACAATCAGTTTCGTTTCTTCGGCGATCGGGATGAAATCACCGGGTGGAATAAAGCCAATTTTGGGATGTTTCCAGCGGATCAATGCCTCAAAGCCGGTCAATTTTTCGGTCGTGACATCTATGACAGGCTGATAGGCCAGAGAGAACTGTTCTTTTTCAATTGCTTCACGAAGATTGGTTTCCATTTCCATTTGGGTAACCGCTCTTACATGCATACCTTTTTCAAAAACAATATGACGCGCCCGGCCTTCAGTTTTTGCCTGATACATGGCGATATCTGCGTCCCTGACCATCTCCTCCGGGTGACCATAACCCAGCGAGCTAAAAGCAATTCCGATACTGGCGTTTGAAACAATTTCCCGGCCTGCCAGATTAAAGGGCTGCCCTAGTGAAAAATTGATACGCCTGGCTACATCTTCGGCGGTTTTCTCTGAGTCTAGATCATCCAACAAAATAGCAAATTCGTCACCACCCAGCCGGGCCACTGTATCAACATCCCGAGTGCATTCTTTGAGACGCTGGCTGATTTCAATCAAGATTTGGTCACCGTAGGAATGGCCGAGGCTGTCATTAATTAATTTAAAACGGTCGAAATCTAAAAACATCACGGCAAATAAATGTTTGGGCGTTCGATTTGTGCGGGTCAACGCCTGCACGAGCCGGTCTGTAAATAGTGCGCGGTTCGGCAAATTTGTCAGGGTATCGTGAAGCGCATCTTTTAGCAGTTGGTGCTCAGCTCGTTTAGACTCAGTAATATCACTAAGCGAGCCGGCTAGGCGTGTGGCTTTGCCATTCTCGTCACGAATGGCTAACCCGCGGACCAGCATCCAGCGATAGGAGCCATCGTGATGAAGTAAGCGGTGTTCACAAGAGAGATAAGGAGTTTCATCTTTGAGATGAGAATCAAGGGATGTTTTCAATATTTCCCGGTCATCGGAGTGGACACGCTCAATCCAGGCCTCGATGGTGTTTTCAATGTCTTCATTTGAAAGGCCAAGCATTTCGTTCCAGCGGGATGAAAAATAAACCTGATCAGTAGTAATATCCCAATCCCAAATACCGTCATTCGATCCCTTCACAGCGAGCTCAAAACGGTACTCACTTTCTTTGAGGGCGTCTTCTGCCTGACTGCGTTCGACGGCGACACCCAGGACATAGGCGATCGATTCCATAAAATTCAGTTCGTCATTGGAAAAATTACGCTTTTCCTTGCAATGTATGGCCAGCACGCCAAACGGATGCTCACGACCAGCTATGCGAATTCCAACGCTCGTACGCAGCCCTTTGTGACCCATTATTGTCCCGATATTTTTTACTTCTTGGTCATTCCGAGTAACGGTTTCCAATTCGCCGGACAAAAATACTTTTTGGGAAAAATTCGCCTTGAGATTAATTTCTTTTTGAGCTTTTGAATTGTTGCCTTTTTTCCAGCCAATTTGTGACCTAATTGTAGCATTTTTCGAATTTGCACGAATTTCGTGAACGTTGACGTATTGAACATTTAAAATCTCAACAATCAAACGGACAGCTTCGTCCATCAGTTCGTCCAAATCAGTGCCGGCCAGCGCCTTGCCGCCAAATTCCGCCACTGCGGATTGCTGGTTCATGCGTTGCTCAAGTTCATTATCCGCATTTTTCTGAGCGGTAATATTATTTTGGATACCAAGAAAATAACTGATCTGATTGGACTCGCCCAATATCGGATTGAGCCTCAAATCATACCAGTAATCACCACTATCTTGGTCGCTTAGATGGAGTGTTGCATTGGCGCTCTCGCGCCGGTTCATACCGCGTTTAAGATGCTCATAGGCTGTCTTGTTGAGCGGAGATTTAAACAAATTTTCAAACGGTTGGCCCAAAATCTCATCACTGTCTTTACCGTTTGGCGGCACAAAAGACGGATTGACAAAAACCACAGGATTATCCGGCATATTTGGGTTGGTAATTACGACACCAGAATCCATGGCCGAAATAGCGACGGCCATCTGCGCATTGCGTTGGGCATTGCGAGTTGCTTCCACTTCACGATTTTTAATTGCTGTTATATCTGTGACAGTGGTAGCGGTGATATTGTTCTCAATTTTGCGGACCGAAATCAGAGCCCAACTGCCATCCGAAAACTGCACCTGCCTTTCCAAAGCGGATTTGCTGTCACGCCGCCGGTCGACATCCAGTAATCCAATCGTATTTTCGGGTTCAATAGTTAGCGTTTTAGACCTAAGCAGGCGCGACAAGCCCTGAAGAGTTGCTCCTTTTTTTACCGCACTGTCATCAGGGCTGAATAATAATTTGAAGTGCCGGTTGAACAGTAGCAAATGACCTTGGCGGTCCCAGATCGCAAAGCCATCGCCAAGACCTTCCAAGACTTCAGAATAAGGGAGATAGGCGGCAGCTATGTTTGCATCTTTTTCAATCTCAATCGTCTTATCAATGCCAGTGCCGGTGTAGCCCATAAATTTCTTGCGCTTGCCATATTCAGGAGCACCAGCAATCCGGATAAGTCTCAGGCCATTACTCGGTGAGTTAATAGGAATATCTATATTACGAAAACTTTGCTTGCTCTTGAAGCGCGAATGATAGCGTTTCAAAGTCCTGTCACTTTGACCGGTTAAATCGAAAATAGGTGACGATATATCATTAAAGGTTTTGCCAATTATATCTGCGACGTTGATACCCGTCGCCGTGGCAAAAGAGTCGGAAAGTGACGTAATATGCCCTTGGGCATCAGTCGACCAATGCCATTTTTGGGCAGATATTTTTGTTTGTGAACGACTAGTTGCCATGCTGATAAAGTTTACAATTGTTAACTGTAAATATGGGCGCGTTATTTATAATAATCCTAATTTATATAATATACAGAGTAGTTTACGAAAAATGAAGCCATGTTCCTAATGCTGCAATTTGATTTTTTGTTTAATTAACGATTTATATAACGGGAGGCAGGTCTTTAGGACAAACAAAATCTATCAAAGAAGATTGGCTCTGGGCGATATTTGCCCAATTTTGAGTTTCACTCGTGGCCGTGGCGAGAGCGCCGGTGGGGTATTTTTGCATGACTCTGTTCAGCAATGTTGAAACACCGATATTTTCGCGTCCACCCAAGGTGAGCGCCAATTCGTGCAGACCCGGATTGTGAGCAACTATCATGACCGAGTCTGCCGTATCACTTATTTGCTCGATAAATTTGATAATTGTAATCGCTGAGGCGAGATATAATTCGTTTATTACGCTGAGCGACTGATTTTCAGGGAGATAGGGACGTATTATCGATAATGTTTCCTGAGCGCGGGTGGCTGCTGAACAAAGTATCATATCCGGAAGAATAGAGTTTTCGGCTAAATAGCTGCCGATTTGGGCAGCATTTCGCCTGCCACGTTCATTTAATGGCCTGTCAAAATCGTCTGATCCGGGATCGGTCCAACTGGATTTAGCGTGGCGAAGCAGGAAAATTGTTTTCATTTAACGAATTAATTAACTCAATTTGAAATAGTTAGCCGGATAAAGTGACATATTTATGTCATTTGCATGAATGATTGTTCTCAGATACTGGTATATTGCCTAATAGTCTAAGGCGTAAAATGCAATTTGAAAAACGTGAATAAGGTAAAATTTTGTCTAATTTGGCAGCAGATAATTTAACTGATTTGGATTTTCAGTCGAAAGGCCGGTTTATTAACCGTGAACTTTCATGGCTGGCCTTTAATGCGCGCGTTTTGGAAGAAGCTGAAAACCCTGCGGCGCCCGTGTTGGAACGAATTAATTATTTATCGATTTCCGCTTCAAATTTGGATGAGTTTTACATGGTGCGGGTAGCTGGCCTGAAAGGTCAGGTTGATGCTGATATCACGTCGCTAAGCGAAGATGGTATGTCACCGGTTCAGCAAATGGAAATGATTAGAGATAAAGCCTCCGAGTTGATGAAAGTACAACAACGTTGCTGGCGGGCGTTGCGGGCTGAAATGTCTAAAACTGGCATCGCGATATTGTCGGGGGACGAACTTTCAAAAGAGGATGAAAGCTGGCTGGGCGAGTATTTTGAAGATCAGGTCTTTCCTATTCTGACACCGCTGGCGATTGATTCCGCGCATCCATTCCCCTTTATCCCAAATTTAGGGTTTTCAATGGTGCTAAATTTGCGCCGAATTGACGATGGCCAGCATATGCGGGCGTTAATCCCGTTTCCGCAAATGCTTGATCGCTTTGTCCGGCTGCCCGGCAAGGATATTAAGCTTATTTTGGTGGAAGATATCATTAGCCTTTATCTTGAACATATTTTCCCGGATTTTGAAGTTGAGCAGGGTGCCTGGTTCCGGCTTATTCGCGATACTGAAGTTGAGATCGACGAAGAGGCGGAAGATCTCATGCGGACCTATCAATCGGCGCTCAAGCAGCGTATTCAGGGCTCGGTCATCCGCTTGTCGGTGAACGAAGATATTCCGGATGAACTTTGCCAGATGATTATTAACGAAGTCGGAGTCGATGAAGTTGATGTGGTTCGACATGACGGCTTGCTAGGTCTTTCCGACACCGGCGAACTTTATTATATCGAACGCAATGATTTGAAATTT
>CAZMHI010000033.1:0-4095 GCA_964566055.1 uncultured Rhodospirillaceae bacterium | reverse complement strand
CGCGCTGGTAGGGCACAGCCTGGGCTCGCTGATCGCCCTGGATTGCGCTGCCCGTTTTCCGGAACGGGTGCGGGAATTGGAAGGCGATTGCTTCCAAGCTATTCGGGCGAAAGATTTTGTCGTTCACCATCCCTATGAGAGTTTTGACGTAGTTGTGCAGTTTATTCGCCAAGCTGCCCGCGATCCCGATGTGGTGGCGGTCAAGCAGACGCTTTACCGCACCAGTAATGACTCGCCGACCGTGGCAGCTCTAATCGAAGCTGCCGAAGCCGGTAAGTCGGTGACGGCAATGGTTGAGTTGAAAGCGCGCTTTGATGAAGAAGCCAATATCAAATGGGCCCGGGATTTGGAACGTGCTGGCGCCAATGTTGTGTTTGGCTTTATTGACAAAAAGACCCACGCAAAAATAAGTCTGGTGGTCAGGCGCGAGGGCGATGGCTTGCGCTCCTATGCCCATTTCGGTACCGGCAACTATCATCCGCAAACGGCTAGAATTTATACCGATCTTTCCTTCTTCACCTGTGAGCCAGCTCTTTGCCGCGATGCAGCTCAGGTGTTTAATTTCATGACCGGTTACACCGAGCCCAAGGGCCTGACCAAATTGTCGGTTTCGCCATTGAATATGCGGGAACGTTTATTGGACTTGATTGAGCGCGAAATTGAGTTTGCCAAGGCCGGTCAACCTGCCACCATTTGGGCTAAGATGAACGCCATCGTTGACCCGGTTATCATTGACGCACTTTATACCGCTTCAAGTGCCGGCGTTCAGATCGAACTAATTGTACGGGGCATTTGCTGCTTGCGCCCCGGTGTACCAGGTCTTTCGGACAATATCCGGGTGAAAAGCATAATTGGCAGATTTCTTGAGCACTCACGGATCGTGGTGTTTGGCAATGGCAGTGAATTGCCGTCCTCCGATGCGACAGTGTTTATTTCGTCGGCTGATTGGATGCCGAGAAATCTATTATGGCGCGTTGAAGTCATGGTGCCGATTGAAAATCCGACGGTCCACCAGCAGGTTTTAGAGCAGGTCATGATCGCCAATCTTATGGATGTTACGCAAAGTTGGGACATGAAAGCCGATGGCAGCTACGGCCGCTTAACCAGCGACAAGGACAGTTTCAGTGCGCATACTTATTTTATGACCAATCCAAGTCTTTCAGGCCGGGGTAGTGCCTTGAAGGATCACAAACCGCAAATGCCGAGATTAGTATCGGATAGCTCTTAGGTGATAACGGAATAAAATGTCTCCTTTGGAAAGTCACATACCGGGCACACATTTTACTTCATCGCCAATTGCGTCGACCAGCGATAGCGCTGATATGTCGATGGCTGGCCGCATTGGCATTGTTGATATCGGCTCCAACACGGTTCGCCTGGTCGTTTATGATGCACCGGCCCGTCTGCCGGTGCCAATCTTCAATGAACGCGTTGCCTGCGAGTTAGGCAAAGGGCTTGGCCAAACCGGCCGGTTAAATCCCGAAGGTGTAGAGTTAGCAATGCGGACCCTTGGCCGCTTTACCAACCTGGTCCGGGAAATGAAAGTTGAAAGGTTCGTTTTGCTGGCGACTGCCGCGGTGCGGGATTCTTCGGATGGCAATGATTTCGTTGAGGAAATTAATCACCGTTTTGGTTTCCCGGTACAGGTGCTTTCTGGTACCGAAGAAGCCCGGCTCGGCGCCATGGGTATCCTTGGTGGTTTCCCGAAAGCCGATGGTATTTCCGGTGATATGGGTGGCGGTAGTCTTGATCTCGTATCCCTTGATGTTGGAAAGTTTGGCAGCAGTGCGACCTTGCCGCTTGGGCACCTGCGGGTAGCTGAAGATTCGGACCATGATCCAAACCGTGCCCGCGAGCTGATTGCCGGGCATTTTGATAGCTGTAATTGGCTTACTGATGCACCAGGCCGCACACTTTATGCAGTGGGCGGAGCCTGGCGCGCGATTGCCAGAATTTATATCGATCAAACCAAATATCCGCTTAGTGTGCTGGATAACTTTACTGTCGAGGTGGAAGAAGCGCGGAGTTTTGTTCAGCTCATTGGTGCTCAAAGTCCACAGTCATTGGAGCAGACCATCGGTGTGGCCCGCCGCCGGGCAGATACCCTGCCGTTCGCCGCCTTGGTGCTAGATCGCTTGCTTGAAGTGACCCAGCCGAAGCAATTAATATTCTCCGGCTATGGTTTGAGGGAAGGGCAGTTCTTCGAAATGCTGCCGCCGGAAATGAAAAACGAGGACCCGCTGATCAGCGCCTGTGAAGGTTTCGCGATAAGAGGCGGGCGCTTCTCTGTGCATGGTGAGGAAATCGCTTCCTGGATGGGGCCGCTGTTCAAAGGCGAGTCTGAAAACTACCATCGCCTCTGTCATGCTGCTGCCTTGCTCAGCGATATCGGCTGGACCGAGCATCCGGATTACCGCGCGTTGCATGCTTTTATCCGCGTTCTGCGGCTGCCGATATCAGGCGTCACCCATCGCCAGCGCATCATGTTGGCTCTTGCTGTATTCATTCGCTACAACGGCAAGCGTAAGCAATATGAAGTACAGCAGGTGCGGGATTTGCTCAGTGAAAAGGATCAGCACCGGGCTAGTGTTATGGGCGTCGCCTTGCGCTTTGCTCATTTACTGTCCGGCGGCGTGCCAGGAATTTTACCTCGCACCAAACTTAAAATGTCGAAATCAAAGCTCAAGCTGAAGGTCGATAATAGCAGCCGTGTTCTAATTGGTGAGGCGGTTGAAAACCTGTTTGAATATCTGGCTGAATTGTTGGATTTGAAGGGTAAGATTAAATTAAAATAGGTCTAATCGTCTTCAATCTCGACCAGTTCCAGAGTTTGACCATTAATCACCAACGCAAGTTTGCCGTCCCTGAGATTAAGTGCATCCTCGCCATATAGTTGACGCCGCCAGCCGGTTAATGCCGGCACCTCCGCCTGCTCACCATAGGCCGCTATCTTCTCGATATCATCGCCACTGGCGATAAGTTTCTGGGCAACTTCCTGCTGCTCGCATTTCATTTTCAAGAGAACTTTGAGCAGATCAGTAACCGGGCCAATGCCGCGCGGCAGATTGGGCCGCCGGGGGGCTTCCGGGCAATCATCAGCCGGCAAATCCAGCCCCGCTTTGACGGCTTGCAAAAGTTTCTCGCCGGCGCTGCCTTCGGCTAATCGCTGACCAAGGCCTCGGGTGCGGGCGAGTTCTTTGACGTTCTTTGGCGTGTGGTGGGCAATTTCAACCAGAGCCTCATCACGCAAAACCCGGTTTCTTGGCAGGTCACGGGTTTGCGCTTCGATTTCACGCCAGGCCGTCACTTCGCGCAAGACAGCTAAGAACCGCGGTTTGGGATTACGTGCCTTAACCCGGCGCCAGGCCTCCCGCGGAGGAAACTGATAGATTTTTTCATCCGTGAGTTTGGCGAGCTCTTCATCGAGCCATTCATGACGCCCGCTGGCAATTAGTTTCGCCTCCAGTTTTTCATAAATGGGGCGTAAATGCGTAACGTCGGCAAGCGCGTAATTGATCTGTTTGTCGGTCAACGGCCGGTGTGACCAATCGGTAAAGCGTGATGACTTATCGACTTTTTCACCAACCAGTTTGTTCACCAGTGTTTCATAGCCGACCGACTCGCCAAAGCCGCAGACCATTGCCGCAACCTGGGTATCGAAAAGCGGAGTTGGTAAAGCGCCGGCAAGTTTATAAAAAATCTCAAGGTCCTGGCGTGCCGCGTGAAAGACTTTTAAGACATTTTTGTTGGCCATTAATCCAAACAAAGGCGTTAGATCGATATCTTCAGCCTCGGCATCCACAGCCATGGCTTTGTCGTCATCGGCCAATTGCACCAGACACAATTGCGGCCAGTAAGTTTTCTCACGCATGAATTCTGTATCAACCGTAACGTAGGCCGATTTGGCAAGTTGCTCACAGAATTCTGCTAAGGAATTGGTATCGGTGATAATAGGCATGGCCGCTGTCATACACATTTTTTAAGCGGAGCAAAAGCATCTTAATCTTCACACCGGGATTCTTATGTGATGGGATTCCCTGCCTTAAATTTGCCGGTTTTGCTCACATAATAGCGAGTGGAAAGCAATTCACCGTT
>CAZMHI010000032.1:0-51565 GCA_964566055.1 uncultured Rhodospirillaceae bacterium | reverse complement strand
GCCATGCCTGATATGGGCGGTATGGGTGGTATGGGCGGCATGATGTAAGCCGTTCGCGAACGAATAAAGATGGGAGCCGTAATGTCAGATATTGACAGAGCGGCTCCCGCTCTTTATCGCTCACCTCCACTACACGAAATATTGTCCGAAAGTTATTTGAACTTTTGGATAAAGTACAAAATTATGTGGCTTGAATTAAAAAGCGAGACGCAAAAAAGTATGGGGAAAAATCTGGGATGACGACAGGCGATACCATGATTTCAATCGACGGACTGACCAAAGATTTTGGTTCGCTGCGTGCTGTCGATAATATTTCTTTAGATGTCCAAAAAGGCGAAGTGCTGGGTTTCTTAGGCCCGAACGGCGCTGGTAAATCAACCACCATGAAAATGGTCACGGGCTATCTGCCGATCACTGGTGGCAAAGCTGCGGTGTGCGGGTTCGATGTTGAAAATCATCCGCTCGAAGCCAAGACTAAGGTCGGTTATTTACCCGAAGGTGCACCGCTTTATGGCGACATGACGACCACTGGCTTTTTAAATTTCATTGCCGAAATTAGAGGGCTTTCAGGAGATGCCAAGCAAAAGCAAGTTGCCTACGCCATTGAGAAATTGCAATTGCGCCCGGTGATGAACCAGCCGATCGATACACTGTCTAAAGGTTTTAAACGCCGGGTTGGCTTTGCTCAGGCGATTTTGCATGATCCCGAGGTGTTGATCCTCGATGAGCCGACCGATGGTCTCGATCCAAACCAGAAGCATCAAGTTCGCGAATTGATTAAAGAAATGGCTACCGACAAAGCCATTATTATTTCGACGCATATTCTTGAAGAGGTTGAGGCCGTCTGCACGCGGGCCGTCATCATTGCCGAAGGTAAAATCGTTTTTGACGACACACCGGCTAATTTGAAAAACCGGTCGCCAAACGGCAATCTGGATGATGTATTTCGCGAACTAACACTCGTTAATTAGAATTTTAGGGAGACTGCCGGACAATGCATAATTGTTGGGTCATTATTAAAAGAGAGTTGGGGGCGTATTTTAATACGCCGCTGGCTTATGTTTTTATCGTCATTTTTCTGGCCATGAGTGGCGCGCTGACATTTTTTATGGGCGCCTTTTTTGAACGCGGCCAGGCCGATTTGGCTTCTTTTTTCAGCTTCCATCCGTGGCTGTATCTGTTTTTAATCCCGGCGGTCTCGATGCGGCTCTGGGCAGAAGAGCGTAAAACCGGCACGGTCGAGCTTTTGCTCACTCTGCCGACGCCCACCTGGATGGTGGTGATTGGGAAGTTCCTGGCGGCTTGGGCCTTTATCGGGATTGCCTTGCTGTTGACCTTCCCGCTCTGGATCACGGTTAACTATCTCGGCTCGCCCGATAACGGCGTGATTGTGGCGAGTTATCTCGGCAGCCTGGTAATGGCCGGTGGTTACCTGGCGATTGGCTCCTGCCTCTCAGCTGTCACCAAAAATCAGGTGATCGCCTTTATCTTGACCGCTGTCGTTTGTTTCTTATTCCTGATGAGCGGCGTGGAGCTGGTGCAGTCCTTCTTCCAAGGCTGGGCCCCAGCTTTTGTTTTGGAAGCCTTGGCGTCGATGAGCTTTTTAACCCATTTCAATACCATTGTTCGTGGCGTGATCGATCTCAGAGACGTTGTCTTCTTTGGCTCGATCATTGGCGTTTTCCTTTATATCAACGCCGCCGTCATTGACTTAACCAGAGGATCGTAAGGTAGCACCATGCAAGCATTAGAAAACATGGATCGCAAAAAGCTGACGATTGCCGGACTGGTGGTCGCTGCTGTATTTCTGTTTTTTGTCAATATTTGGTCATCTCTGGAAATCCAGAGCGCTCAATTGGATTTGACGGAAAATAAACTCTACACCCTGTCTGATGGCACTAAACAGGTCATCAAGACGATTGATGAGCCCATTACTTTCCGGCTTTATTATTCACCGACTTTCGGTGAAATCAGCCCACCCCATGGCAATTACTTCAAGCGGGTGCGGGAGCTCTTGGAGCATTTCCAGGTCATTTCCGGCGGCAAGATCAATCTTAAAGTCATAAATCCGGTTTCCTTTTCGGTCGAAGAGGATGAGGCAGTAAAATTCGGCATCCAAGGTGTGCCGCTCGATCAGTCGGGTGAGCTTGGCTACTTTGGCATGGCCGCTGTTAATTCGACGGATGACCGCAAAACCATTCCGTTTTTCAATCCGCAACGGGAACAGTTCCTCGAATATGATCTGACCCGTCTGGTTTTTGAACTGGCTCAGCCGAAGAAGAAAAAAATCGGCTTAATTACCTCACTGTTAATCGAGGCTGATCCGATGCTGCAATATAAACCCTGGCCGATCATGGAGCAGGTCACGCAGTTCTTTGAAGTTAAGTCAATCGATTCCGCCGCAAAGAAAATCGATGACGATATCGATGTGCTGCTGATGGTTCATCCGAAAATTCTCGAAGATGATCTGATGTATGCCGTCGATCAGTTTGTCATGCGGGGCGGCCGTTTGCTGGTCTTCCTTGATCCGCAAAATGAAACCGCCCGGATGACGCCGCAAGCGCCTCCGGGAGCCGGTTCATCGGAGCTTAAAAAGCTCTTCGACGTCTGGGGCATTGACTATGACGAAGACAAATTCGTTGGTGACCGGACGCGGGCGATCCGGGTTCAGGCACCGGTTGAAGGCCGGGATGTGATCGCCGATTACCTCTCTTGGGGAATTTATGATAAGCGCGCGATTAATGACAAAGATGTTGTTACCGGTCAGTTGACGGCGATTTCATTGGCCAGTGCCGGCGCCTTGGACCTTAAAAAAGACTCCGCCTTGAAAATGACGCCGTTGCTGCAGACCAGTAAAATATCTCAGCATATCGACGCCAAATTTGTGCGCGGTCAAATTAATCCGGAAGCGATCCTCAAACAGTTTAAATCTGAGAATAAAAGCTTCACTCTCGCTGCCCGCTTTAGCGGCAAAGTGAAATCGGCTTTTCCAAATGGCGCACCGAAGCCAAAAAAGGACGCCAAGAAGAAAGTCGACGACAAGAAACCGGTCAAACTGGCGCCGCATCTCAGTGAATCCAAGGCAGATTTAAACATGATCGTGATGGCGGATAGTGATCTGCTGACCTCACGATTTTGGGTGCAGCAGCAGGACTTCTTTGGCAAGAAAATCTCGACACCGGTCTCCAATAACGCCGATTTCCTAGTAAATTCTTTGGAAAATCTGGGTGGCAGTCAGGCGCTGATTTCGCTTCGGAGCCGGGGGCTTTCGGTTCGACCTTTCCATACCATTCAGGACATTAAGAACTCAGCCGAGGATAAATACCGCAAAACCGAGCAGCAACTTTCAGGCAAGCTGAAAGAGCTGCAAGGCAAGTTGCAGGGAATGAACGTTGAAGGGAAGGGCAAGGGTAAAATTATTCTGACCTCGGCCCAGCAAAAAGCCTTCAATCAGTTCCGCGCCGAGATGCTGACCGTGCGTAAACAATTACGCGACGTGCAATTGGCGCTAAGAAAAGATATTGAGCAATTGGATACCCAACTCAAAATCCTCAACATTTGGACCATGCCGGTCGTCATTGCGATTGTGGCGTTGATCTTGGCGGTCATCCGCCGCCGGCGCTATAACCAGCAAACCGCGCATAATTAAGATTACGGAGTATTGATCGTTATGAATCCCAAAACATTTATCGGATTTACAGCCATTACAGCGATTGTTGTCGTGGCGGCGGGCTTCTCTGTAGCGTCCCGCTATTCAGTGCACAAAGTCGGCAATGAAGACAAATTATTGCTGCCGGGCTTTGCCGATCAGGCCAAAGGTGTCACGGAAGTTGTTGTGCAGGATGCTAAAAAATCCATCACCGTCAAACGCGATGGTGACAAATGGGTGATGGCCGACCGGCAAAACTATGTTGCCTCCAGCGAAGTTTTAAGCGAATTGTTGCTCGGCCTGTCAGAACTTCGTTTACGCGAAGCCAAAACCAAAAAACCGAAGCTCTATCCGCGTCTCCAAGTCGAAGATTTAAAAGGCGACAAAGCGAAATCAATCTTGCTGACGGTTAAAGGTAAATCCGGTGATCTCGCCAAGCTGATAGTTGGTAAAGTGAACGCCGATGTAGCCGGGCCGTCGAGCACAGGCCGCTATATCCGTAAACCCGGCGATGAGCAATCCTGGCTGGTTTCCGGCCGTCTCGATATTCCGGGCTCAATCAACAAATGGGTAAATCCGGAATTTCTGAACGTTGCCGGTAAACGTATCCAAAATGTGGCTGTGTCTCATCCGGACGGTCAGCAAATGATTGTCAGCCGGGCCGGCAAGGAAAAATTTAAGATCGATAACATGCCCGCTGACCGGGTTGTTGAGTATCAATCAGATATCGACAATATGGGTGATGGCTTGGACAAGCTGGAACTTGAAGACGTCATGGCCAAAGGTCAGGTCAAATTTCCTGCCGATAAAACCATTAAAACCGAAATCAAAACCAATGATGGGCTAATCGTCGACGTTAAGATGGTTGAGCGGAATGATGGCAACGAGTTTTGGGCTGAGTTGGTTGCGCGTACATCGGACGGCGCCAGTGATGCGGTCAAAAAAGAAGCGGCTGCAATCAATGCTGTGGTCTCAAAATGGGCCTATCAGCTGCCGGCCCATAAATACCGCTATATGAGCCGCAAACACAGTGATGTGCTCAAAGACCCGAAAAAAGATAAAAAGAAGAAATAATATTTAAGGTTCCAGGTACCAGATTCGCAGGGAGTCGCAACAACTAGCTTTTAGTTCAAAGCCCGGCCACTTCTGCTAAGGTCGTGCCGTCAAGCCGTTGCTGCTCATGGCGCTCGTCGACGGCTTTTTGAACGTCGGGCGGCACCTGCATTTCCTGATCGAACTCCGGGCTGTTGCGGAGCGGCCAGATCCACTCATTGACTGTTGGATGCAGGCGTTCGAGCGGATAGCCGCAGCGCACCAGCCGGTTGATATAAACCACCCAAGCGACATCCAGCACAGTCAGATCATCGCCAAGAAGGTTTTTGTTGTCTTTTAATTGCTCGTTGAGTTCATCAAGCGCTGCCTTAAACCGGCCAGTAGATATTCGGACAGCTTCATCAGTGATACCGGTATCGGCGGCTGTCTCCCAGAATTCAAGCTCGACGTCTTTATGGGCGTCCCGTTCACCTTGAACCGTGCCAGACCCTCTGTCGCGATAATTCTGCAGCGCCTCTTTAGAGCGTGGTTCCTTACCGCGTGGCTGGGTAAAGCGGAAGGTGAGGGTGCGTAAATCCAAGTGAAGATCATCTTCATGGTGGAGCAGTTCCGCCATTTGATCTGCCATGCCATCTGGTATCAGTTTAACCTCTGGAAAACGTTCCTCCAGCAGGGTGAGAATATCGTTGCTTTCAATATGGACTTCGCCGTCATGCACCAGGGTCGGCACCAGTCCGCGCGGATTGATACCAAGGTAGTATTCCGAGTAGTTTTCACCTCCGCCCAAATTTATGAGATGTGACTGCCATTCGATATTTTTAAGATTGAGACAGACGCGGGTCTTTTGCGAACAGGATGAACTCGGAAAATGAAAAAGGTGAAGCCCTTGCCAGTCGAGCACTTCTTTAGTCTGAATATCACTTTCGATGAGTTGAACCATCTTTGTCTCCCTGTGTTTCTAAATCACGCCCTTATCCCGTAGCTCAGCGCATTCATCAGCGCTGAGGTTGAGCAGTTCCTCCAGCACTTCTTCGGTATGTTCGCCCAGCATCGGCGGCGTCTGGCGGTAACTTACGGGCGTACCGGACATTTTAATTGGGCTGCCGATCATGCTGACGGGTTTATCACCGGCTGCCGGGTGGTTCATCTCGATCTGCATCTCGCGGGCCTGCACTTGGGGATCGGCGAAGACCTGGTCGATGCGGTTAATTGGTCCGCTGGCGATCTTAATCTCATCCAGCCCTTCCAGCCAGTAATCGGAAGATTTCTCGACCGTGACTGCATTGAGGATTTCAGTTAGCGCGTCGCGATTGCGGACCCGCATATCATTGGTTTTAAAGCGCTCATCCGCCGCCAGTTCGGGGCGCTCAATAAAGTCGCAAAAGCGTTCAAACTGGGCATCATTGCCGACCGAGATAATGACGTTGCCGTCAGCAGTCGGGAACACCTGATAGGGCACGATATTGGGATGGGCATTGCCAAGCAACCCCGGCACTTCGCCTGAGGTCAGATAATTAAGCCCTTGGATCGAAAGTGTTGAGACCTGGGTGTCCAGGAGCGAGATATCGATCTGCTGGCCCTCGCCAGTGATTTCGCGGTGGCGCAGTGCGGCATTGATCGAGATCGTCGCCCAGAGGCCCGCTGTGAGGTCGGCAATCGGCACGCCAACACGCTGCGGCTCGCCGCCTTTCTCACCGGTGATGCTTATCATGCCGCTCATGCCCTGGGCCATAAAATCATAGCCGGGCTGAGTGGCCATCGGTCCTGTCTGGCCGAAACCGGTAATTGAGCAATAGACCAGCCCCGGAAATTCATCTTTAAGATCGTCATAACTCAAACCGTATTTCGCCAAATTACCGACCTTGAAATTTTCGACCAGGATATCGCATTGGGCAATCATTTTTCTGGCCAACGTCTGGCCTTCATCGCTGGTGAGATCGAGGGTGATAGAGCGCTTGTTACGATTGGCAGTGAGGTAATAGCCGGATTCTGTAGTTTCCTGACCCTCCGGATCTTTGACGAAAGGCGGGCCGAATTTCCGCGTATCATCACCCTGACCAGGGCGCTCGACTTTAATCACGTCGGCACCGAGGTCGCCTAGGATTTGCACGCAACTTGGCCCCGCCAATACGCGGGTAAGGTCAAAAACCCGTAAACCCGATAAAGGCCCGGGAGCAGAATCAATCATATTGTTGGAATTCCTTTATTGCAGAGTATCAAATAGCTTAAAACTTCGCTCATGGGCGGCTTCTGCGGCTTCGAGATTGTGAGCATCTGGCCGGTCTGAATTGGCAAAGGCATGACCCGCATCATACATGTAAATTGAGACATTTTCCTTGCCGATCAAAGCGCCATGGATCTTGTTGCGGTCCTCTACCGAGAAGGTGTCATCATGCTCACCCATATGGAAGATGATCGGGCAGGTGACGTTCTTGCCTTCTTCGAGATATTCGTGGATTTGAGTGCCGTAGTAGGCGACGGCGGCATCAATTTCCAGCCGCGCGGCAGCGAGATAGGTAAAGGTGCCACCGAGACAAAAACCGGTGACGCCGACTTTACCGTTGCATTCTGGCATTGCCTTGACCGCCGCCAAAGACGTCGCCATGTCTTTGACCGCGTTGTCGTGGTCGACGGTTTGCAGATACTCAAAGGCTTTTTGAAGTTCTTCCGGCTTGCTGGGGTCTGCAACGAAGTCCGGGTCAAATCGCCAGAACATGTCAGGCGCTACCACGACATAACCTTGTTCGGCATAACGGTCAGCTATTTTTTTTATCCAGTCGGTAATACCGAAAATTTCCTGGATCATGACAATTCCAGGCCCGCTGCCGCTTTCTGGTTTGGCGCAATAGGCGTTGAAGCTGCCACCATCCCCGGCGGCAATATTGATCATTTCTCCTGGCATAATACTCCCCTTTATTTTTCAGTTAATTATAATTTTGTGCCTCTAGATTTACCTGATCATGGTGAAGGCGGCAAACTGCATTTGCAAAAAGGGACGTGCCTACAACAAAAAAATCAATGATCTCAATAGTTTCTCTGGATAGATTTTAATGATGAAAAAATTAACCAGGAGTTATGTGACATTTGCACAACAAATCAAACCAAATTAGGTGTGGATAAGTCTGTCGATAAGTTTTACCGCCAGATGCGTTATGTTTACCGGGAATGAAAAAATTTCAAATCCATTTATGAGAGTATACACGTAACTTATTGATAATAATTAATAAATAAAGATTTTTTTGTGTATTATCTCTAAATTGTATCGAAAATCTTCGAGATTTAAGGCCAATTCGTTAATTTTTGAGATGTGCAAAACTCTTGGCCAATCCGGCAATAAATATCTCTATTTAAGTCTTTAAATATAAGAGCTTAAAAGTATTTAAGTTCCATAAATGGTCTAACTCTTTTACAGATTTGGAGTTCGTTAAAAATACTATTCGCGAGAATTTTAGAATCATTAGGCTTTGCTGTTCTAAAGTTCAGAAGTTCTGACTCTTTGCGAAATAAAAATCCTGAATATTGCATTGTTACTTTCGATGATCGATTATTATTATGTCTCTCGAATGGTGGTGGCGCAAAGTCCATTTTATGTCTGGCCTAAAATCGTGCAATTTGGTCGCCTTTTTAGAATTATTATATTATAAATTTTTTCGGAAGAAATTATAAATCAACATCAATAGTGAGGCCTTATGGACCAGTTCGTCGAACCGAAGCCCCAAACATCCAGCCAGGATACGCAAATACTTAAAAGCGTATGCCGGAGTTGTCATGGGGGCTGCGGAACGTTGCTTCATGTTAAAGATGATGTGCTGGTGAAAGTCGAAGGCGATCCTGATAGTCCTTTTAACCAGGGCCGCCTTTGTCCGATTGGCAATGCCGCCAAAGAAATGGTCTATCATCCTGACCGGCTCAAATATCCGATGCGGCGGAAAGGCGAGCGTGGTTCCGGCGATTGGCAGCGGTTAAGCTGGGATGATGCGCTGGATGAAATTGCTGAGAAGCTGACCAAGATTAAGGCTGAATTCGGCGCCGAAGCCGTTCATTTAGGCACCGGTACAGGCCGCCATCACATTCGCTGGGTCTCGCGCTTCGCCTATTCTTTCGGCAGCCCCAATTGGAGCGAGCCCGGTTTTGCCCAATGCTTTCATCCGCGTGTTAATGCCTGTACGCAGACCATGGGCGATCTTCCGGTCAGCGATTTCCTCAGCGATATCACGGCGGAAGTTATCTGTTTTTGGGGCCATCAGCCGCTGAATTCAGGGCCTGACGGGGAAACCCGCTTCAATGCTAGGGATGGCCTCAAAGCAAGTTCGAAAACGATCGTGGTCGACCCCCGCGAAACCTATCTGGCCAAAAAGGCTGATCTTTGGCTGCAACTCCGTCCTGGCACCGACGATGCTCTGGCGCTGGCAATGATCCATGTGATCATCAAGGAAGGGCTGCAGGACAAAGAATTCGTCGAAAATTATACCCATGGCTATGACGAGCTATCTGAACGGGTTAAAGATATGACGCCGGAATGGGCGGAAGATATTACCTGGGTTCCGGCCGATAAAATCCGTGAAGCTGCCCGTATGTTTGCCAAAGCTAAACCCGCTTTGATGGAATGGGGAGTGGCGCTTGAGCAGACACCAAATTGCATCCAAACCGTCCGGGCCGTTGGGATCATTCCTTCAATTACCGGCAATATTGATGTGCCCGGCGGCTGGGTGATGGGTATGCACGGGCTGGGTCCGGTGCCGAGCAATATCGATAATTTGTCTGAAGAACAAAACGCCAAACGCCTTGGCTTTGAGAATTTCAGAATGCTCTGTGGCGAAGGGGCGGCGCTGCCTGCCGCCCATATCCCGACGGTTTTAAAAGCCATGCGAACGGGTGAGCCTTATCCAGTTAAGGCATTTCTCATTTTCGGCAATAATACGCTGACGACCTATGGCAACAGTAAGCTGGTTTATGAATCACTGATGAACCTTGATTTTATGGTCAATGCTGACTTGTTTATGACGCCGACAGCGGAACTTGCGGATATTATTTTACCTGCAGCTTTTTGGCCTGAAATTAATGAGGTCGCCGGACTGCCGACCATTGCCGGCAATGTGGTCTGCGTAAACCAACAGGCCGTTAGGACACACGAATGTAAATCGGATGAAGAGATTTTCTCTGAGCTCGCCAGACGGCTTAATCTTGATGTCGGTACCGAAACCCCGGAAGAAGTCTATGAGCAACAGATGCAGGCGGGCGGCACGGGAATTAGTTTTGAAGAGCTGAAAAAGATCGGCTTTTACGAAGTGCCAATGAAATACCGCAAGTACGAGACCGATGGCTTTAGGACGCCGACTGGCAAGCTGGAGCTCTATTCTGTGCGCTTTGAGGAAATGGGCTATGATCCGTTGCCCTATTATTCGGAACCGCCAGAAAGTCCGGTTTCTCAGCCGGAAATGGCCAAGAAATTTCCGCTGATTTTAACTACCGGCGGCCGCAATCCGTTTTTCTTTAACTCAGAAGGACGCCAAATCGATTCCTGCCGTAAAGGAGCCCGTGAGCCGCTGGCTGAAATTCATCCCGAGACCGCTGCCGAACACGGCATTGAGGACGGTGACTGGATGTGGATCGAAAACAGCCGGGGCAAAATCCGCCAGCGCGCTAAGTTGACTGAAGGTATTGATCCACGGGTCATTAATACCGAGTTCGGCTGGTGGTTCCCGGAAGACCCGGCTCCTGAATATGGTGTCTGGAAATCAAATGCCAATGTGCTGACCAGTGTCGAACCGCCGTTTGACCCGCAGATGGGGACCTATCAATTGCGCGCCCTTTTGTGCAATGTCGCCAAGGTGGACGAAGCCGATATTGTCTGATGCTTGAGCTTTATTATCTAGAAGAAGCGGATTCAATTTGCTCCAATCGCGCAGTGATGACCCTGGCGGAAAAGGGTATCGATGATTGGGTAGCGCACAAAATCGTCTTGATGGATGGTGATCAGTTCACACCGGAATACCAAAAACTCAATCCCAAATCACAGGTGCCGACACTGGTTCATGATGGCAGAGTGGTTAGGGAATCTTCGATCATCTGCCGCTACATTGATGGGCTTAAGCAAGACCCACCTTTGATGCCTGCCGACGCCGTTGAACGTGCGTATCTAGAGGAATGGATAAAAGATTGCGACGAATCTGGCTATCAGGCCACGGCGTCAATTAACTTTGTCACTAAATTTCGCTTGGCGGTGCCAATTGAAAAAATGGAGGCGCGCTGGAAACAGGTGACTGATATTGACCGCATTCATCGCCAGCAATCCTGTATTCGTGAAGGGCTGGATTCACCCTATGTCCTCCGGGCGGTTGGGGCCTGGGAGCGGATTTTTGCCAAGGCTGAAAAAACTCTATCTGATGGACGGCCCTGGATTATGGGGGATGAGATCAGTCTCGTGGAAACGACCCATGCACCGTTTATTAAGGTGCTCGATCTCTTGCGTCTGCTCGATTTGTGGCTGGAGGACCGCCCCCATGTGCAGGCCTGGTGGGATAGGATAACGGTGCGTGATAGTTATAAGTTGCTCGAAGAATATCCCGGCCAAAGTGAAGATGAGGATGCCCCACATGCTGTTGCCGGCAAGAAGGTTGCAGCGAAATTTAACGAACTACTGACCAGCTACCGAGACATGATGCCGGTTTCATAAAGTCCTCTGTAATATCTTTTGCCAGAAATGCTCCGCCGTGTAGTTCTCCATGGCAAATTCATGGCCGGCGGCGGCGATTTTCTGCCGCTCTTCATCATGCGCTAAAAAATAAGTAATTTTATCTTCAAGCTCAGCGGCATTTTCAAACTCAACATAGTGAACACCGGGTGTCAGCCATATGCGGGTTTCTGCGCCCGCTTCTTCCAGCAGCAGACAGCCGGAAAATAACGCCTCCATCGTCCGGCCTTTGCATTGCTTGGTTTGATTGAGCCCGGATATCGCCGAAAAATTCAGCGTTATTTTTGATTGCCGCAGTAGGGCGGCATAGTCTTCGATGGGTAAATGCGTTTTTCCAAAACCACCTGAGATATGCAGCGGTAATCCAGTTTGCTGAAGGCTTTCCAGCGCAGCTTGGCGGTCCGGATAGTAGTCGGTGCTGCCAGCAAAACTGACGGCGATTGGCCGGTCATCTGATTGGCTGTGAAAGAGGGCAGGGTCCTGCGGCGTCCAGGTGTTGAGAAACTTGGAACTGTCACCGAAAAATTTTGGATAAACCGAGTAGCAATCAATCACGACGTTAAGATCGATTTGATCATAATAGGCCGCGATACGTTCCATGGCGCGCTCATCAAAGGCGTCGCAATGCTGGGAGAAGATTGTCAGCGGCCTTTGTTCCTTAATAACTGCAAAGGTCTCCGGCTTTGGATTGAGATCAGAGCCGGGCATCTGCCGGAAGAAAATAAAATCAGGCTGCCAGTCTCGGCATTTTTCGATCAGGGCAGCATCGACACGTTTACCCGATTGAACAACGACCTCATCATAGTGAAGCGCCTGCCAATCAGCTAAGCCGGTTGCGGCAAGTGAGCCAATAAAATTATGGTGAATATTTGACAGCGATGCTTCGGGATTGCATTCAGCCCATTTTTCGGTAACGAAAAGGAGCTTCGGTTTATCGGTGCTGTCAGCCAAATTGGTCTCCGCTTATCAGCGCGGGAGTTCGGTGCTTCCCATCAGAAATTCATCAACAGCCCGTGCGCATTGGCGGCCTTCCCGGATCGCCCAAACAACCAATGACTGGCCGCGGCGGATATCACCAGCAGCAAATACTTTCGGCTGCGAGGTTTGATAGTCTTCCGTGTTGGCTTTGACATTGCCGCGCTCATCCAGCTCGACTTCTAAATTTTCAATTAAGCCTTCGTGAGTAGGGTGAATAAAGCCCATCGCCAGCAGTACCAAATCGGCCGGTAAACTGTCGGCCGAGCCGTCGACTTCGGTCATTTGCATACGGCCTTCTTCATCTTTATTCCACTCAACGCGGACGGTCTGCATACCGGTCACGCTGCCATTGGCATCGATAAAGTTCTTGGTGGTGATTGACCAGTCGCGCTCAGCGCCTTCTTCATGAGAGGTCGAGGTGCGTAATTTCATCGGCCAGTTCGGCCAGGTCAGGCGCTTATTTTCCCTCTCAGGCGGTTGCGGCATGATCTCCAGCTGAGTAACGCTGGCTGCACCTTGGCGGAACGAGGTGCCGACGCAGTCAGAACCGGTATCACCGCCACCAATGACGACAACATTTTTGTCCTTGGCTGAGATTTCTTCGATATCACCTAAGTCTTCACCTGAAACGCGGCGATTTTGCTGGGTCAGAAAATCCATGGCGAAATGGACGCCATCGGCCTCACGGCCCGGCACTGGCAGGTCGCGCGGGGCTTCCGAGCCACCCGAAAGTATGATGGCATCGAACTCTTTATCGAGCTCTTCAGTCGTCACATCGACGCCAATATTCGTGTTGGTGCGGATCGTAACGCCTTCCTGTTCCATTTGGACCTGGCGGCGGTCAATTAAGTGCTTTTCCATTTTGAAATCGGGAATGCCATAGCGTAAAAGGCCACCGATCTTAGCGTTTTTCTCGAACAATGTGACATCGTGACCAGCGCGGGCGAGCTGCTGAGCCGCGGCCATACCGGCGGGTCCAGCGCCAATGACTGCAACTTTTTTGCCAGTCTTATGTTCCGGCAGCTGCGGTTTGACCCAACCCTTTTCCCAGGCTTTATCGATAATCGCGCATTCAATGGTTTTAATGGTAACCGGTTGATCTTCCAGATTAAGCGTACAGGCTTCCTGACAGGGGGCCGGGCAGATACGGCCGGTAAATTCCGGGAAGTTGTTGGTCGAATGAAGAACCTCAATGGCTTCTTTGGATTTGCCGCGATAGACCAGATCGTTCCAATCGGGAATAATATTATTGACCGGGCAGCCATTGTGGCAATACGGGATGCCGCAATCCATGCACCGCGCCCCTTGGCGGGACAATTGCTTTTCGCTTAAGGGAATGACAAATTCGTTGTAGTGCCTGACGCGTTCCTCCGCTGGCCGATAGGTACGGTCGCGCGGTTCAAACTCCATAAATCCAGTAGCTTTGCCCATGATTAGTCTCCTACCGCAACGCCGATATCCGATTGCTCGGATTCTTCATCGGCCCGCGCCTGCATTTCCTGCAGTGCCCGGCGGTAGTCAACAGGCATAACTTTGACAAACTTCGGCAGGTAATCATCCCAATTGTCGAGGATTTCCCGCGCCCGATCACTATCGGTATAGTGCATATGGTTTTCAATTAATTTACGTAAACGCAGCGCATCGTAGCCGGTCATATCGCCCATGATATCAACCCGGCCATGGGTTTCGAGATCACCCCGCTGATGGCCGTGATCTTCAAGCATACGGTCTTCATCACTGATGGGTTCCAGATCAACCATCGCCATGTTGCAGCGGATATCAAAGTCATGGGATTCGTTGAGGACATAGGCAATGCCACCACTCATACCAGCAGCAAAATTACGCCCGGTTTCGCCGAGCACAACAACCACGCCGCCGGTCATGTATTCACAGCAATGATCGCCAACGCCTTCGACGACAGCTGTCGCTCCAGAGTTGCGCACTGCAAAACGTTCGCCGGCAACACCCCGGAAATAGCACTCACCTTCGATCGCGCCATAGAGTGCCACGTTGCCGATAACAATATTATCTTCGGCCACAAATTTAGACACTTTTGGCGGATAGACGACCAAATGGCCACCGCTCAGGCCTTTACCAATATAGTCATTGGCATCGCCTTCAAGCTCAATGGTGACGCCCTTAGATAGGAAGGCGCCGAAACTTTGACCGCCCGAGCCCTTGGCTTTGATGTAAACGGTGTCATCCGGTAAACCGGCCTGGCCGTATTTCTCGGCAATCTCGCCGGACAGCATGGCGCCGACGGTACGGTTAATATTGGCGACGTCAGTCTCTATCTGAACTGCCTGACCTGTTTCCAGTGCCGGCATAGCCTCGTCGATCAACTTGTTATCAAGGGCCTTTTCGAGGCCATGATCTTGTTCTTCGGAGTGATAGACGGCGACGTCCGGGCCCATATCCGGTTTGTAGAGAATGCGGGAAAGATCCAGGCCATTGGCTTTCCAATGATCGATGGCTTTATTCATCTGCAAGAGATCAGAACGGCCAACCATTTCATTGATCGTGCGAACGCCGAGCCCAGCCATAATCTGGCGTAATTCTTCAGCGACAAAGAACATGTAATTGACTACGTGTTCAGGCTTACCTTTGAATTTCTTACGCAGCTCGGGGTCTTGTGTGGCAATGCCGACCGGGCAAGTATTGAGATGGCATTTCCGCATCATAAGACAGCCGGAGGCAATCAAAGATGCCGTTGCAATACCATATTCGTCAGCGCCCAAGAGAGCTGCAACAGCAACATCCCGGCCGGTGCGAATACCGCCATCGGCTTGGACGCAAATGCGTCCCCGAAGTTTATTTAAAACAAGTGTCTGGTGGGTCTCAGCAAGGCCGATCTCCCAAGCAGAGCCGGCATTCATTACTGAAGTAATCGGGCTCGCCCCTGTGCCGCCATCCATGCCGGAAATCAGGACGTGATCAGCATGGGCTTTCGAAACACCGGCGGCAATGGTGCCGACGCCGACAATAGAGACCAGCTTCACGCTGATGCGGGCTTTAGGGTTGACGTTTTTCAGATCGTGGATAAGCTGCGCCAAATCCTCAATCGAATAAATATCATGATGCGGTGGCGGTGAGATCAGGCCAACGCCGGGGGTCGAATGACGCACGCGGGCAATCGTTTCATCAACTTTGTGTCCAGGCAGCTGACCACCTTCGCCAGGCTTTGCGCCCTGCGCCATTTTAATCTGAATTTCATCAGAATTCCGGAGATATTCGACAGTGACGCCAAAGCGGCCCGAGGCAACCTGCTTAATCGCTGAGCGCATCGAATCGCCGCTTGAGAGCGGCACATAACGTTCCGGTTCTTCGCCACCTTCACCGGTATTTGACTTGCCGCCAATCCGGTTCATGGCAATCGCGAGATTGGTGTGGGCCTCAAACGAGATCGAGCCGAATGACATCGCACCCGTAACAAAGCGTTTGACGATTTCTGCAGCCGGTTCCACTTCGTCGAGCGGAATGCTGTCATTGCCGTCAAAATCAAACTCAAACAAACCGCGCAGATTTTTCAGTTTGCGCGAATGATCATTCATCTCCGCGGCATATTGATTGTAAATTTCTTGCGAATTACCGCGGGCCGAATGTTGTAGTTTGGAGATCGTATCCGGTGTCCACATATGCTCTTCGCCGCGAATTCGATAGGCCATTTCACCGCCAACATCTAAGGCATCGTCCAAGATTGCCGAGTTGCCGAAGGCAAGTTCGTGACGGATAACCGTTTCCTGAGCAACTTCTTCGAGGCCAATACCTTCTATCGCTGAGGCGGTATTGGTGAAATAAGCTTCGATAAACTCATCACGCAGGCCAATGGCATCAAATATTTGCGCGCCGCAATAGGATTGATAGGTCGAAATTCCCATTTTCGACATCACTTTAAGGATGCCTTTATCAACCGCTTTAACATAACGGGCGTGAGCCTCGGAGATCGATAAGTCGTCCGGTAGCTGATCGCGGGCGTCAGTAATCGTATCAAAGGCTAAATAAGGATTTACGGCTTCGGCGCCATAGCCAGCCAGCAGACAGAAATCATGAACTTGGCGCGCTTCACCGGTTTCAATCACCAGACCCGATTCGGTTCTTAATCCTTCACGGATAAGGTGATGATGCACGGCGGCTGTCGCCAGTAATGAGGGTATCGCCACCTGATCGGCGTTAACATTACGGTCAGATAAAATAAGAATGTTGTGCCCTTCGAGAACTTTTTCCTGGGCCTCATTGCAGAGGCGCTCAAGTGCAGCAGCCATGCCACCGGAACCTTCTGTCATCGGATAGCACATGCTGAGCGTAACCGAGCGGAACGAGCCGTTACGGCTATCGATATGGCGGATTTTCTCCAGATCAACATTCGATAGAATGGGCTGGCGTACTTCCAAGCGCATATGTTTGCCGCCGGTTTCCAAATCCAGCAGATTTGGCCGTGGCCCGATCAATGAGACCAGGGACATCACCAATTCTTCACGAATCGGATCGATGGGCGGATTGGTCACTTGAGCAAAAGCCTGTTTGAAATAATCAAACAGCATTTTAGGACGATCAGATAGGACTGCTTGGGGGGTATCCCGTCCCATCGAGCCAATCGGGTCCTGACCGCTGGTCGCCATTGGCAGCAAATAGAATTTTAAATCTTCCTGGGTGTAGCCAAAAGCCTGTTGACGATCCAGCAAGGTTTGATGATTAAGCGGCATTGGCTCGACATCGGCCGGCAGGTCCTCTAAACGAATCTGTGTTTCATCGAGCCAGTTTTGATACGGATAGGCACCTGAAAGACTGTCTTTGAGTTCGGCATCGCCAATGATGCGGCCTTCTTCGAGATCAATCAGGAACATCTTACCGGGTTGCAGGCGCCATTTCTCAACGATTTTCTCGTCTGGAATGTCCAGCACACCGACTTCTGACCCCATAATGCAGAGATCATCATCGGTAACGATATAGCGTGCCGGGCGGAGGCCGTTGCGATCCAACGTCGCTCCAATTTGACGGCCATCGGTAAAGGCTACAGCAGCGGGGCCATCCCAAGGTTCCATCAGGGCAGCGTTATATTCATAAAATGCCCGCCGTCCTTCGTCCATTAGCGGGTTATCGTTCCAGGCTTCAGGAATCATCAACATCATGGCGTGGGAAAGCGAATAACCACCAGCAACGAGCAATTCAAGGGCGTTATCAAACGAACCCGAATCCGAGATACCATCACCAATCAGAGGCCACAGCTTGTCGAGGTCGTCACCGAGTAAATCTGAACTCATATTTTGGCGGCGGGCTGCCATCCAGTTAATGTTGCCGCGGAGCGTATTGATCTCACCGTTATGGCAAAGATAGCGGAACGGCTGTGCCAATTCCCAAGAGGGGAAGGTGTTGGTTGAGAAACGCTGGTGTACGAGAGCCAATGCCGATTCGAGACGTTCGTCTTTTAAATCCGTATAATATTCGCCAACCCGGTCGGCCAGCATCATGCCTTTATAGCAAATCGTACGGCAAGACATGGTGGGCACGTAATAAGCCTCACCGTCGGCTAGGTTACCGGTTTCAACCACATGGTGGGCTTGCTTCCGAATAACGAAAAGCTTGCCTTCAAAGGCATTGTTATCGCGGCAATTTTCACCTTTGCCGATGAAAATCTGGCGAATAAAAGGCTCCATCTCGCGTACACTGTCACTCAGCCAGGTATTATCGGTCGGTAGATCACGCCAGCCCAATACAGTTTGGCCTTCATCGGTTACTAGTTTTTCGATTGATTTTTCACAATCCAGGCGCGCCTTTTCAGCCTGCGGCAAAAAGATCATGCCGACGCCATAGGCGCCTGCTTCAGGCAGTGTAATGCCGAGATCGGCACATTCTTCACGCAGAAAACGGTCAGGGATTTGGATCAGAATACCAGCGCCGTCACCAGCCAAGGGGTCCGCACCTGCGGCGCCGCGATGAGTTAAGTTGCCAAGAACAGTCAAACCCTGTTGGACGACTTCATGGCTCTTGCGGTTTTTGATGTTGGCGACAAAACCAATACCGCACGAATCGTGTTCCTTACTGGGAATATATAACCCTTGTTTTTTTGGCCGTCCAAACTTACTCATAGTCCCTCGTACGCGTTATTCCACTTCAAAAACGAGCGTGTTGATAGCAGGACATTTCCGCCCATGCAATCACCCGCAAGTCATATTTTTTTCCCCAAACTTCCGATATTTACTCGAATAATCCGGGTAAATACGGGGTAGCCCGCCGTTCCTCAAATAAAACGGTAGTTCCGTTCGGCAATAAGGCCTGGAATATGGATCAGACTACTCCCTGATACCAAGGGAATAACTTCCATGCACCGCCGATCAGCCGTCAAAACCATCCAAAGTAATGCGCCCATATAACACGGACGTATCAGGAGGGGCCTATTGTGGTCCATCCCGGTGGCAAGTTCTTTGGCTACCGGAAAATGAGACGGTTTACTCGCCTCGTGACTTAATTTGTAGCTATAATACGGGATAAAGAACAGTTCGTCACGCCCACAGAGAAAGAAAATTGGCGTATATGAGATAAAATTGCCTCTTATCCGTTGAAAATAAAGGGTTAATTGTCTGATAAAACGCTTTGAAATGCTAAAATTCCTGCTTTAACCTGCACTTATGTTCATTCTTTTCACAGATTTTGGAGTTGCCGGTCCGTATTTAGGTCAAATGAAGGCAAAATTGATCGAAACTAATCCTGGAATTCCAATTATCGATTTATTTTCTGATGCACCATCACAGAATCCAAGAGCAGCGGCCTATCTGTTAGCCGCTTACGCTGAAGCGTTTCCCAAAGGTTCGACATTTGTCTGTGTTGTTGATCCCGGTGTCGGCAGTGACCGGCCTGGCGTTATTGTTGAGGCTGGAGATCAGTTATTTATCGGTCCCGGCAATGGCTTATTCGAGATGATTTTACGGCGTACCGAATCGGAAGCTAAAATTTGGGAAATCAATTGGCAGCCCGACTCAGTTTCGGCCAGTTTTCATGGCCGCGATATTTTTGCACCTGTTGCGGGGATGATTGCCAATGGCAGTGACAAACCCGGTATCGAACGCTCAATTGATTGGCAGCGCCAGCATAATTGGCCCGACGATCTCGCCGAAGTCATTTATATTGACCATTACGGCAATGCCATCACGGGAATGAGAGAGCCTTTCGTAAAACCGACAATTGCATTACAGGTAAATCACCTTTACTTAAGTAAAGCACATACTTTTTCGAGCGTGCCGGAAGGACAGGCTTTCTGGTATGTGAATTCAAATGGATTGTTGGAAATTGCGGTAAATCAGGGAAGCGCCGCGGAATTATTTAATTTGTCTGTTGGAACAAAAATTGAATTGAGTGATGGTGCTCACTGTTAAATTTGTATTAGGGTTTTAGACTATAGTTCAAGTGATGCGAACGATTTACAATGCACTTTAAATATGGCATGTCAAAAGGCTTGGAGTGCTCTGTGGGAATAAATATTTAATGTCAATTAGAGTAAAAATTTGGGGATGTCGGGGGAGTATTGCCTGCCCGGCACCAACGCATTTGAAATATGGCGGCAATACCACCAGTCTTGAAGTCGAAGTTGGCGGCCAGACGATATTACTCGATTGTGGCACGGGTATCCGCAATCTCGGTCAGCAACTGATGAAAACTGACATGGAGCATTGCCACATATTACTGACCCATACGCATTGGGATCACATTAACGGATTTCCATTTTTCGCTCCCGCTTTTGACCCCAACCGGAAGTTTGACATTATGGCCGGCCATATGATCGATAAGGGTGGCATCAAAAATGTCTTTGAGGCGCAAATGGAAAACCCGATGTTTCCGATCCCGCTTGAAGCAATGCAGTCTCAAATGACATTTACCGATTTTAAAGTCGGCGACGATTTGGACATTGGGGAAAGTCCTGGCATCAAAGTAAGTACGGCTTTGTTGCACCATCCAAACGATGCCACTGGATACCGTATAGACTATCAGGGTAAATCGATGTGTTTGATTACCGATACCGAGCATGTGCCGGGTGAGCCGGATGAAAATATATTAGGACTTATCGAAGGCGCTGATTTGGTAATCTATGATGCTACTTATACCGAGGAAGAATTTCCAAGCCGAATTGGTTGGGGGCATTCGACCTGGGAAGAGGGGATTAAGCTCTGCAAAATGGCTGGCGCCAAACGCCTCGGTATTTTTCATCATGATCCAGAACATGATGACGTGTTTATGGACAAACTCGCTGAAGATGCCGCCCGAGAATGGGATGGCACTTTCGTTATTCAGGAAAATATGGATTTTATTGTCGAGTAGTCCAGACGGTTTGGCGGTGCGCGCCAGTTCTCAATCCAACAATCTCTTATTTAATCGATTTTGATTTTTTACCGTCGCCTTTTTTACGGCGGAACTTTGGAATTTTGACTTCCTGATAAATAGGTTTGCGATTGATTCGTAGCACGACGCGCCGGTTAGCAATCATATTGTCAATGAGCGGCGCACCCTGGGCGTCCCGGTTGGGAAATTTCGGCCTGGTATCGGCAAAACCCGTTGCTTTGAGGCGCGTATTTTTCATGCCTTCCGTAATCATAAAACGTACTACTGTTGACGCTCTGCCGGAGGACAATTCCCAGTTTGACGGAAATTTCAACGAGCTTATCGGATCGTCATCCGTATGGCCCTCGACAGAAATATTAAAGCTTTGGTAGATCGGTGACGCCAGTTCCTCATAAATGCTTTTTAATACCGGCACAGCCTGGTCGGTGAGATCAGCCGAACCCGGTTTAAAGAAAGCACCGCCATCCAATTCCAAGGTTATACTGCCATCGGCATCGGTGCCGACTTTAACCGCTTCCTCGGCGCCTTCCTGGATTAGAATGTCGCGTAAATCTTCTTCGAGTTCGTTTTTGTCGTCCTTGCGCTCTTTGCTGGCCATATTTTCATTGAGACCGGCGGCAACTTGATCATAGATTTCCAGATCGACTTTAGAGAATGAAAAAAACAGCACAAAGAATGCCATCAACAGGGTGATCGCGTCCGCATAGGTGACAAGCCAGTCTTCTGAATCTTCGTCTTTTGCGGGTGCTGGAGGCACTGACATGGTTAATCACTCACCTAGTCGATATCTACTTTTTCATTTTGTCGATATTGAAATGAATGGCCGGGTCCAGGAAGCTGTTCATTTTATCTTGAATGTAGCGGGGTGACCGGCGCTCTGCGAGCAGCGATAGCCCCTCGGCTACCAGATAGTTTCTAAACCGGACGATCTCTTCACGCTGCTGGATTTTCGTTGCCACCGGGATAAACAGCAGCCGGGCAAATAGCACACCATATAGCGTCGTCACCAAAGCAACAGCGAGCGCTGGTCCCAGATTTTCCGGATCGCTCAAATTACCCAGCATGATCACCAGACCAACCAGCGTTCCGATCATGCCGAAAGCCGGCGAAATGGCGCCCATGGTTTTCAAGATATTGGCCTGAACGGTATTGCGGCCGAAGGATGTTTCAATGGTGGTATTTAAAATGTCGCGGACTTCTTCGCCGGTATAACCACTAATAACCATGTCGACACCAAAGGCCATAAAGCGGTCTGTGCGTTTTAGCTTGCTGGCTTCGGCTTCAAGCGCAGGCAGGCCAGATTTCTGAACCGTGTAACCCCAGCGGATAACGCGGCCGACTTCTGATTTCAAGAGATTGCGGCTTACTTGCGGGGCGAACACAATACGGTAGATCATTTTGAGGGATAGCAGCACGTAACGCGCTTCATAGGAAATAAAAGATGACGCCAGGGTGCCACCGACGACCATAACCAAACTCGGCAGGTTTAAGAAAACCATAAAGTCATTGGTGGCAACGGTAATTGCACCAATGAATAAGCCTATTCCAATGATGAAACCAAGGATGGTTCCTATCGACATTTACAGCCCCCGATATAGTTAGTTCATAAACCCACTCTAGCTCATTTAGTATATCACCATAAAAGGTTTAAATTTTATTGCCACAGGTATGTTTGTTGCACTGTCACCTACTGATGATTAAACCGATTCTTTGTTAAAAAGCAATACGTTATACAATTTCACATACTGAATGTAATTTCTTATCTCTCGCGAAAAGCCTCAGCTTTCATTTTTAGCACTGGTTTTATCAAAAAATCGATGACCGTCTTGGTACCAGTATGAATATCAACGGTTGCCTGCATACCGGCAGAGATCGGTAATTCTCCTTCCTTTGAGCCAAGGTAGGTTTTATCGGTTTCAACCTGGACCTGGAAAAACGGGCCGGTATCCGGATCTTCGGTGGAATCAGCTGCGACTAAAGTGACAACACCATCCAAAGCACCATATTGGACAAAATTATAAGTTGAGATTTTCACCCGCGCCGGCTGTCCCGTTTGAACAAAGCCGCGATCAATCGGGTTAAGTTTGGCATCGATTATAAGTTTCTCGCCGGTGGGCACGATTTCCATGATCGGTTCGCCCGGCTTTACCACACCGCCGGTGGTCGAATAGCGCACGTTCTTAACAATGCCATCGATTGGACTTTTGATTTCTAGCCGGGCGCCACGCTCTCCGGCCACGGTAAGTTCCTCTTTGAGGCGGGCAATGGTTTCTTCGATATTGCCCAGCTCATCGCGGGCTTCCCGGCTAAAGCGGTCCTTGGTTTCGGTTTGCCGGACCTTAGCTTCATCGACACCGGCTTTGGTGCGGGGGATCGCCGTACTTAAAGTCGCTGATTCACTTTCAAGATCTTCAACTTCCGCTTCGAGTTTGAGATGCTCCATGCGTGGTACAAGTTTTTGTTTCAGGAGTTCGGCAGAATCTTTGAGCCGCTCTTTTGCTAGATTTAAATTACGGTCGGCGGAACGTTTTTTTGATACCAGTTCACTGACTTCCAGTTCGCGCTGACGGACCTGATTGCTAAGCACGCTCAAAGTTGAGCGAAGTTCACGTTGGCGGGCATCAAAGGTTTTTTGCTGGGCTGAAACCAGGCGAGGATGGCGCGCTCGCACCTCATCCGGAAAACTTGGTTTGCCGCCGGTGGCCTCAGCTTCAAGGCGTGCCTGTAAAACGACTTGGCTATCCAAGCGGACGATGAGTTCTTCTTTATTCAAGCCAGACGATGCCCGGTCCAATTCCAGTAAGACCTGGCCGGTTTTTACGGCAGTGCCTTCACGCACGCTGATGCTTTTGATAATACCGCCTTCCAAATGCTGGATGACTTTAAGATCACCCTTGGGCACCACGCTGCCTTCAGCCACGGTCACTTCGTCGAGTTCGGCAAAAAACGCCCAGGTTAAGGCGCCTGTTATTAAGACAATAATCGTATAGGCCACGGGACGCCAAGTCGGCAGCGGGTGGGTTTCAATCAAATTATCGAGACGATCCATGTTACTTGTCCGAATTAGAGGAAATGGTTGTGACTTTGGTTTTACGCTCCGTTTTTATATCACTAGAATCTGGCAAAACTGTGCCGCCGGCTCCTGATGCAGCAGTTTTCTCACCATCATCTTTCTTGGGCGCCTGGGCCTTGAACAGCTTTTCTGCCTTGGTTTGACCACCGGCACTTGCAGCGGCTGGTTTGCTCGGTATGGCGCGTTTGGCCGGGCGGGCCGGAGCAGCAGCTTTGACTGGAGCGGCTCGTTTAACCGGTTTTGGAATGCCGCCCCCTGTCGGTGCTGCCGCTTTCGCCGGCGCTACTGCCTTTGCGGGCGCTGTCCGCTTAGCCGGCTGAGGAATGCCGCCTTTTGCTGCATCAGGCTTAGGGATACCTGACGGCTGGTCGCCAGGTTTTGGTATTCCAGACGGCTGGTCACCAGGCTTGGGAATGCCGGAAGGCTGCTCGCCCGGCTTGGGAATACCGGCTGGTTTCTCAGCTTCGTCGTCTGGCTTGTCCGGTGCTTTCTTTTTACCTGTGCCGAAGAGCCTTGGCAGGATTTCCTTGGCGGGACCGGCGAGGGCAATCTTACCCCGGTCGAGCGCAATCAAATTGTCACAGCCTTGTAACAGCACCGGACTGTGCGAGACCAAAATAACCGTGTGTTCTTCAGCGAGCTCTTTCAAGGTGTCTCGCAATTCTTCTTCAGCTTGACGATCCAGGTTACTCGATGGTTCATCCAATAACAGCACAACCGGATCACTGACCAGAGCGCGGGCAATGGCAATGCGTTGGCGCTGACCACCGGATAGGCGCTGGCCAGCTTCACCGATTTCAGAGCCATACCCATCTGGCAAATCGATAATAAATTTATGCACTCCGGCAGCAGTGGCGGCACTGATGATTTGGTCATCATTGGCGGTGGGATTACCAAAGGCAATATTATCCCGGACCGAGCCGGCAAACAGCACTGTTTCCTGCGGCACATAGCCGATCCAGCTGACCAATTGATCGCGGCTGAATTGGATAATGTCGGCGCCATCCAGCATCACTCTACCGGTTTTTGGTTTGTAGAGACCCTGCATCAATTTGATCATGGTGGTTTTGCCGCAGCCATTGCGGCCAACCACGGCGTGCAGACCGCCGGACCGGATGCCTATTTTTATGCCATCGACTACATTTGCAGCATCTTCCGAATAAGCGAAGGTGACATCTTCCATAGCGATCTCACCGCGCGGGCGTCCGATTTCAATCTCAGGCACCATGCGATCGGACTCAGCGCCAAACACTTCGCCCAGCCGCTCAACGGCTTTACCGAAAGACGAGTAAATCCGCCAGGTCCCAACCAGTTGATTGAGCGGTCCCAGCAATCTGCCGCTTAGCATGTTGGTAGCGATCAGCGAGCCCATGGTCAGCTCGCCGGCAATAATAAAAATGGCGCCGACAGTCGTCATGGCAACCGTGGTGGCGACCGATAAAATACCGCCGAAATTTGAAAAGCTGTCGGTTTTGCTGCCGCGGGTCGAGGCATTCTCAATGTTTTCGGCATGAGCCAATTCCCACATGGGCCGCATCGTGCGCTCCAATCCAAGCGCTTTAATTGTCGTCCGGCCATTGATCATCTCACTGATGATCTGGTCACGGCTCTGGGTCGATTCCCGTTCATCCTGATTGGCGCTATTCATCACTGCCGAGGAGCGCCAGGCGATAAATATATAGAGACACCAGATGACGGCCAGCACCGGCACCAGTGGTTCGGCGATGACCCAGATGATGGCCAAGAAGACAAAAGTGAATGGCAAATCGGCAAGCAGAATAGCTGGTGCTCCGGATAGCGTATTGCGGATCATGTCGACATCGCGGAACAGCGCTTGCCAGAATCCTGATGATCGGGATTCCAGCATATCCAGTGGCAGGGAAGTTACTTTATTAAATAGACTGCGACCGATCTCGACATCGACGCGGAGGGCAACGGTCTGCATGATCCGCGAGCGGGATTGCTTGATCACATAATCAAAGACAACGACCAGGGCGACGCCGATCACCAATCCCCACAAAGTGCTGATACCATTACTGAAGATCACGCGGTCATAGACCTGCATGGTAAAAACCGGCACCACCAGTGCAATGAGATTAACGAACACCGACATGACCAGCATTTCCACGAACGTTTTGCGCATCGGACGCAAAAACTCTCTTAGCCAGGTTCGGTTCGGCTTTTCGTCAGCCATTTAACCTCTCAACGATTAACAGTTTTGTTTTTGTGTGTCGCAATCGTTCTTACAAATCAAGTGTTGATAATATCAATTATACGCAGGTCTGGAGAAGCTTTGCCAGTTTGCAAATTGGAAATATCACCTAATTTCCATCTAATTTTCAGGGGATTAGCCCTTGACGCCTGTCTCTCTAGTGGGTGAAGTTATGTGGTAATTTAACAATGCGGCAAAAATATGCCGTCCCGGGAGGTATTTTCAGTGGCTGATAGCGAAAATTCGATTTCGATTCGCCAACGACTGCATTTGCCAACAGTTGGAAGAGCTCGCTGGATCGCTATTGTTTTGCTGGCGGCTTTTATGTTTGTTCGCTGGTGGGACCCGGCCCCATTAGAATTGTTACGCCTCAAAACCTTCGATTTATATCAGCAGATAAAACCGCGGCCTCTCTTGCCGAACAGCCCCGTGGTGATCATTGATCTTGATGACGCCAGTCAGCAGGAAGTTGGCCAATGGCCTTGGCCAAGGAATATTGTCGCGCAGATGGTGCAAAATCTATTCCGTATGGGCGTCGGCGTGGTCGGCTTTGATATCGTGTTTGCTGAGCCCGACCGTATGAACGGCGAAAATGTCGTTGCCAGTCTGATTGGCCTCGACGCCGAGATGAAAAAGAAATTGGCGGCCTTACCTAGCAATGATGCAATCTTCGGCAAGCTTATTCGAGCCGCCCGGCGGGTCGTTGTCGGGCAGGCCGGCCTGAACGATGAAAAAGAATATGAAGGCCGCAAACCGCTACGCTCTCGCGTCTTCGAGCGTCAATTAAAAGGCGCGCCAAAACCGCAAGCCTGGGCGCCAACATTTCCGGGGTTGCTGAGAAATGTCAAAGAAGTTGAGCGATTTGCCGGAGGTCATGGCATGTTAAATCTGGTGCCTGAACCGGATGGTATCGTGCGCCGGGTTCCCGCCTTTTTTAAGAACGGCAAACGCCTCTATCCCACGCTTTCTGTCGAAATTATGCGGGTGGCAGCGGGACGTTCCGGCGTTGTCACCAAAGGCGGTCCCGCCGGTATTGTTGATGTGGCCATCAGCAAGCAGATTAAAGTACCGACCGACCGCATTGGCCGGATGTGGCCCTATTTTTCAAAAACCGATAAAAAGAAATATGTCTCCGCCAAAGATGTGCTGGCCGGCACCGTTGATCCCAAAGCGATACGCGGCAAACTCGCCATTGTCGGCACCTCTGCCGTTGGGCTGTTTGATATCAAAACCATCCCTACAGAAAGATTTATTCCAGGCGTAGAGGTCCATGCCCAGCTTATTGAATCGGTTTTGACCAAATCATTTTTGTCACGACCGGGTTTTGTTGATGCTATGGAGATGGCCATCGCCCTGGTTGGCGGTCTCTTGATTATCATCCTGGTGCCATGGATCGGCGCCAAATGGACTTTGTTGATGTTTTTTTTAATCGCCGGCGGGGCAGGAGCAACTTCCTGGTATATGTTTATAGAGCAAAAAGTCATCCTCGATGCGGCGTTTGGCATCATGGCGATCCTGCTGCTCTATGTGACTTTGACCTATACCAGCTACGCAGCTGAAGAAGCTGAGCGCCGCCAAACCCGGGACGCTTTTTCCAAATACCTCTCACCGGCAATGGTCGAGCAGGTGGTTGAAGATCCGAGCCTCCTGTCGCTAGGTGGCGCTAAGCGGGATATGACCTTGCTGTTTTGCGATGTCCGAGGCTTTACCTCGATCTCGGAACTGTTTGATGCCGAAGGGCTGACGGTGCTGATCAACAAGCTCCTGACGCCGCTCACCGATATCATTCTGGCACGTAAAGGCACGGTCGATAAATATATGGGCGATTGCATCATGGCCTTTTGGAACGCGCCCATGGATGACCTTAAACATGCCGAGGATGGTTGCCGGGCAGCCTTGGAAATGGTGGCCGCCATGGCGCCGCTGAATGAACGCCTGGAGCAAGAGGCTAAAGAAGAAGGCCGCAAACATCTCGATTTGAAAGTCGGGCTGGGCCTAAACTCCGGTGAGGCTGTGGTTGGTAATATGGGTACGGCGCAGCGCATGGATTACTCGGTGCTGGGAGATACGGTCAATACGGCGGCGCGCCTGGAAGGCCAGTCAAAAACCTATGGCGTCGATATTGTGATCGGCCCCAACACTCATGAACAGGTGCCGGACTTCGCAACCTTGCGGCTCGATAATATTCAGGTCAAAGGTAAGACGGTTGGTTTGCTGGTCTATGCTTTGATGGGGGATGAAGAACTTGCGAAGGACCCTGAATTTATTAAGATTAAAGAGATGGATGAGGCGATGCTGAACGCCTACACGGCGCAGCAATGGGAAGAAGCCAAAGCTCTGTTGGTTGAGCTTCGCAGCCAGGGTGAACGCTTCAAGCTGGATGTGCTGTGTGATCTATACGAAAGCCGCATAAAGGCGTATGAAGCCGAACCTCCGGGTGAAGACTGGGATGGCATCTTCATCGCCACCACGAAGTAGGTAATCAAGATTTACCGCGGCAGGGTATCACCGGCACCTTGCGAGGAGCCTTCCAGCTCTCCGATTACCATCCGGCCCATCGACAGCAGCAGTGCATAGACGGACTCGCGTTCGGCGAAGGCTGCGGTGGCGAAGTTTATCCGGGCATTGGTAATTTCACTTTCGGCATCAAGCACGTTGATAACCGTTTCTTTACCTGCGGCGCGCAGTTTCTTGCGGGAATCAAAGACCTCGGAGGCAATGTTCACTGCATTTTCCAGCTGTTTTAAGCGTTCCCGGGCGGTGTGCAGGTTTTGCCAGGAGATGCGGGCACCTTCGATCACCTTGCGCACGGAAAATTCATAAATGTCCCGGCTCGCCGCGTAGTCAAACGAAGCTTGTGATATATTCGCCCGTGAGGTCAGGCCGGTAAATAAATCCCAATTCGCCTGCAGGATAAATTACGCGTCGCGCCGCGTGCCGAGCGTGCCCCCACTATGTTTTTCATAATTCCAGGTGCTGACGAAATCAATTCTTGGATACAATTCCGCACGCACCGAGCGTTTACGTTCTCGGGCGACGGCGACCTGCCGGTCACTGTTTAACACTTGCGGGTTTTCAGCGAGAGCGATGTCGATGGCGGATTCTAAAGTATCGGGTAAAAGGTCTGCTTTCGGTATTGGCTCGACCATATTATCAATGTCCGGCGCCTTGTTAAAAACCTGGGTATAGCGGGAAAAAGCGTTTTCTAGATCGCCCTCAAATCGAACACGGCGTTCCTTGGCAAGTTGCAACCGGGATTTTGCCTGCAGCACATCAACCGCAATGCCCGAGCCTTTCTGCACCCTTTCATCCTCAAGGTTCAGTTGGATTTGAATGGTCTCTTCGTTTTGCGCCGCCAGCTCCACCAATTGAATTTGGCGCAGTACGTCGATATAGGCAGATATGCCTTCCATCATGGTGTTTTGGCTGGTGGTCTCAAGTGTCGATTCACTGACCAGTTTGTTGAGCCGTGCGGTGCGGGTTGCCGAGGTTGTATTATAACCTTCAAAGAGATTTTGCGTTACGGACAAAGTCGCCGTTTGTTTTGACCGTGACCAAATTTTACCATCGGCCTGGGCGCGCTCGGCGGGGTTATCAATTTGTTCAGGACCATAATCTGAAGTGACATTTACAGTTGGCAGAAATCCGGCGGCGGCTTTTGAAATTTCTTCGCGGCTGGAGGCCACTGCTTTCGTTGCAGATTTAACCTGCGGATGTTCACTGACGAGATTGGCCAGGGCTTGCTCGAGAGTTTGCGCGCGAAGTGGTGCATCGCTCAAAAGCGCCAACACGCCAAATGAAATAATCCCCCGTAGGAAAATTTGAGCTAACTTACTTACAACCCTCAACTCGACAATATCTCCAAACAGTGTTTGGCCTGATAGTCGCAACCTCAAGTTCAGTCGCACAAAACCTAATTCGAGCGACTTTATCACAATATGTTGCGACTCAATACGATTTATAGACAATATTTAGAGATATCCACAAGAAATTGCCCCTATCAACATGCTGTACACACAGATATCCCTAGAAATCCGGGAAATTATGGAGACTTTTTGTGGAGGCTAGCTCATAAGCGGGCTGGACCCGTCTCGGGCTAGGGAGCCAATTTCTACTTTGATTCGAGCTTCAATATGCCATCCCAGTCTTTGGGCGGATTTTTTTTCATCATTTTGCAGCGATCAATATAGATATCGGAAAGTTTATCTTCCGGATGCAAGGCGAGGGATTCACCGAAACTTGCGATCGCTTTGTCCCAGTCACCGGCTTTGTAGTGCTTGCGGCCTTCTTTGAAGTGATTGACGACTTCCATCAAGTTGGGGAAGGATTCATCGGAATGAAAATCGAGCACTTCATACACACCGACCGGTTCGGTTTTGCCTTTAACAATGACATCATCGATGTCACGCATGCGATAGGTACCTTTGAGCTTGGCCACCGTATATTCACTGACCAATAATTGCGCAGCATATTGCTTGCAGGCGCTTTCGAGGCGCGCCGCCAGGTTCACACCGTCACCAATCATGGTGTAATCCATCCGTTTGGGTGAGCCGATATTACCGGAAACTACCTTGTCAGTATTCAGCCCGATCCCCATTTTTACCGGCAGTTGCCCCGCTGCCTCGCGTTCGACATTCCACTCATCCAAACTGGTCAGCATATTGATGGAAGCCCGGACAGCGCGGTCTTCGTCGTCATCATGGGAAATGGGCACGCCGAAGGCCGCCATGATGGCATCACCGATAAATTTATCGAGCATACCTTCCTCGGCCGTGATGCAATCGACCATAATGGTGAAATAGTCGTTGAGCAGCGTCACCGTACCTTGAGCGCCGAGGGTTTCTGTCAAGGTTGTAAAGCCGCGCACATCAGAGAACAGGATTGTGGCCGTTGCATCATGACCACCCAGGATATCTTCAGCACCGTCGAGCAATTGATCGGCGATGCCTGGATCCATGTAGCGCGACATCGTTGACTTCATGCGTTTTTCGGAACTGATATCCTCGATCATGATCATGGTGCCGAGCGGCTTATCTTCTTCCGCACTGATCAACGGCAGGATAGTGGTGTTCACCGAGAGTGATTCTCCATAAAACTCCATCTCGGCATCCATCGTAACATCAGCTTCCTGAGTCTCAGCTACCCGGCCAATTTTGTCCATCACCCATTTATTTTTTCCGGTGAAATATTCTTCAGCTGATTGACCGACAATGGCGTCGTCTTCAATGCTCATGATGCGATGACCGGCGGCGTTACAGGTGACGATTTTGCCATCCTCGTCCAAGGTAATGACGCCGTTTGACATACTTTCCAGCATGCCCTCATTGTAGTTCTTCATGTTTTGGACATCATCGAAAAGCTTGGCGTTTTCAAGACCGATGGAAACCTGCGCCGTAAAGGCTTTGAGGCGTTGCTCGTCCTCATCGGTAAAGGGTCCACCGCGCTTATTGAGGACTTGGGTGACACCAATCACTTTGCCATCTTTGTTAACCACCGGCACACATAAAATAGAGCGGGTGAAATAACCGGTTTGCTTGTCAAAGGATGGATTAAATCTGAGATCAGCATAGGCATGGGGAATGTTGACGGTCTGGCCCGAGGTAAAAACGGCGCCGGCGATACCGAGATGATTGGGTAAGCGGATTTCACCGATCGAATCACCCATGGCGACCCGTGAAAACAGCTCACTGGTTTTGTCGTCATTAAGGAATAAAGTCGAGCGGTCAGCTTTCAACATACGTGTTGCTTCACCCATAACTTTGGCTAGCAATTTGTCGAGCTCAATTTCAGAGGTAACGTCTGAGACGACATCAAGAAATTCCATCTCCTGAAGCCGTGATTTGCGCATGCGCTCGACCTGCTGAGTGCTTTGCAAGGCCACCGCAGCCTGGGTCGACAATGCTTCCAGGAGAATTAGATCGTCTTTACTGAACTTGCCCCTTTTCTTGTTCAGGGCCTGGACCACGCCAATGACTTCACCGGAAACAGTGCGAACCGGCACACACAAAATACTTTTGGTTTTAAAGCCGGTTGATTGGTCAACGGTTCGATTGAAGCGTTTGTCAGAATAGGCATCATGAATAATGAGACCTTCATTAGCAGTGAAAACCGTTCCGGCGATACCGCTGTCATTTAAAACGCGAATTTCTCTGACCAAATCGCCTTGAGCAACCCGCGAATATAGCTCGCCGGTATCGGGGTCATTGAGGAATAACGTGCCACGCTCGGAGTTGGTTTCGTCGGTGGTAATATCAACGACTTTGCTGAGGACTTCACCCAGTGTTTCGAAGCCGGCAACCTGACGAGAAACGCTTAACAACAACTCAGCGCGGTGCAGTTTTTTCTCTAACTCGGCCGCTTTGCGCGTGCCGGCACTCTTGGCGGCGGGCTTTTTACTTTTGCTGATTTTTGATGTCCCCCCGGAACTTCGGCTGGAACTGCCAGCATCGGCGCGAAGTGTTGGTGTATCGTTTGAATTATTTGCCATCTTGACCTTCGAGCTCTTCTCTCAACGATACAATGGTACTTTGCAGATGGTTCTTTTCGTCACGGTTCTGGCGCTCTGTTTCCTGGCGGTCATCTTCAAAATTAAATTTCAAACGTTCCATTTCATCCCGCAGCTGTTGAATGGTCTCCCGTAATTGGGCGAGCTCGATATTGGCATCGGAAACGGCTTGCTGAACAGCCTCTTCTTTTTCAAATTTTAGTTTTTCCAATTCGTCACGCAAAGCGGCGGCGGTTCCCCGCAATTGCGCATTTTCGCTAACTCCCCCGGAAACTGCCTTTTGAATTTCATCTTCCTGGTTGAATTTATATTGCTCAAGTTCCGTTCTGATGGCTTGAATAGTATCCTTAAGGTCGCGGATTTCAGTCTCCGCGATATGGAGGGCATCTTCCTGGTCATTAAGATTTTGAAGCGCTGCTTCCATTTTAATTCTGTCTCGGCTAAACGGAAATTGGTCTACAATCAGATAATCGTTGCATCTTACTGTTTCGTCAAGTTTTGCCCCAATTGAAACGAATTTTAATTTTAGCGACCCCCTAAAAATTGGTGCCCTGGAGCACTATATTGAACCTATGGTGATGCAAACGCGATTGGTGATCTCAATATGTCTTTGATTCTCAGTATATTAGCTATTTTTGTTGGTTTGGTAGGAGTATACCTCGCCGCCGATACCAAACATAACGTTGAGAAAAAAATTCATGGACATTTGGAATATTACTCAAATTCAACTCAAAAATCACTCGATGATTGTATTTCTGGTATAAAAAATTTAACAGCGCGCCTGGATCAGCTTGAAGCCGCCGTAGAAAATTATCCCGAATTTAAGTCTGAAGTCACCTCTGAACTTATTGATATAAATACAAAATTGTCTGAAGTCAGGCATGAATTAATAATTTTGGATCCCAAAAGAAAGCCGAAATCAGTAGCTTGATATCCCAAATCGCTTGAATAGTTTTAATTCTGTCAATTTTGAAACTTACAGCAGCCATAATAAATATCACCTTCGTTAATAAAACTGCCCGGTATGTGTAAATTACTTATTGAGGATCAGTTTGCACCATGGGAAAATCAGCTTAATTTAGATATAATTAAGTTGTCGTGCCCATTTTCTAGGTGAATAAACTTGGTCAGAGTTCTCATATTTTTATTTGTCGCGATCGCTCTTGCCGCTGCCGGGTGGGGAACGATCGTATACATGAGTAAAAAAGAAGATAAAAAGCCATCGTCTGCAGCCAAATCCGGTTCAGCAAGTGGCAAGGCAAAGCTTAACAAGAAACGCCTGAAAGTATTGGCGACAAAAAGGGCGCCGCCGCCAAATTTCAGCACCTTTGATCCGGAAAATAGCTATGAAGATGGCGAGGTAGTGGTTGTTGATCCTCCCAAGGATTTTGCCAGTTTAGCCCGTGGTCTTGGCTTCACTGTCATTGAATCCGTTAGTTTGGGAGAACTTGGAATAACCGTCGTGCGCTTGCGGGTTCCGTCCGGCCAGACTGTAAGGTCCGCGCGGCGCTCGTTAATCGGTCGCTTTCCCGGACTCGTTGTTGACGCAAATCATCAATTTGACCCCTCCCAATCTCGCCGTCGCCGCGATACAAACTCGGGAAGTGCAGCTGACCAGTTGCGTCAACGCCGGGCCAGCAGTTCTGAAAGCCGGGCACGGGCGGCGATTGGCTGGAAAAATATACCGTTGACCTGTGGCCGTGGGGTGCGTCTGGGGATGATTGATTCGGGGGTAGATTTAAAACATCCTGCGTTAGTTGGGCAAAACATTGAATTCAGATCCTTTCACAATCGCAACCGCAAGCAAGGCCCTTCCAATCACGGTACGGCTGTGGCGGCAATTTTAGTTGGCAAGCCCGGTGTAAAAGGCTGGGGTGGCTTGTTGCCAGGAGCTGAACTAAAAGCCGCCAATATGTTTGAGATCAACAAAATCGGCAAAAAAGTCGGCAATGTTATCGCGCTGCTTAAGGGTCTAAATTGGATGGCTCAGCAGAAAGTTCATGTCGTTAATTTGAGCATCGCCGGGACCAATAACCGGGCCGTTAACAAAGCCTTCAAAGCAGCCCGAAAAAAAGGCCTTGTGATGGTCGCCGCCGTGGGCAATTGGGGGCGTGCAGACAAGCCAGCCTACCCTGCAGCCTATAGCCAGGTTTTGGCCGTTACGGCTGTCGGGCCCTATCGCGGTGTTTACAAGAAAGCCAATAAGGGCAACTACATTGAATTTGCTGCTCCGGGAGTACGTCTTTGGACTGCTGTACCCGGAGGCGGCAAGTACCAAAGCGGCACATCTTTCGCCACGCCCTATGTCTCGGCTCTACTTGGCTTGGAAATTGCGAAAGGAGCCAGCAAAAGTCCTGGCGAACTCCGCAATATTTTGAGGGGATCGGTGGCTGATCTTGGCAAACCGGGCAAAGATACCACCTATGGCTGGGGTTTCGTCGAAAAACAACCCAACTGCTGATTAATTAACTGCGTACTTCAAGTGATTGCTATGATTCGCGGCGCTTAACCGAATCAGAAATACTGTGAGCAATATCTGCATCACCCGGACCGCTGGAAAAGGCGACTTCAATGGCCTGTGCCAGTTTGGGCAGCAATTGCAGATCCTTGGGGTCAGGTTTATTTGGCTTTTTGCAAATACTGTTCACAACGCCCAAAATTGAACTGCACAATTCACTAACATCGTCGTACTTAGTGTCTTTCATGCGCCGGCCAATATCTTCCGACACGTATTTTAAACGATCCAATTGCTTTTTGGTATCTGTGACGGCTTTGCCATCAACGTAAAGCGGTACGATCGTATCCACCAAAAAAGAAATTTGAAAAGCATTCCGCTCTACTTTCTGTTCATTAACAATACCGGCAAATTTATCAATTTCTTTCTGGTAGCCTGATCCGGTGGAGTGCCCTAGCGCCTTTCGCTGAACGGGGTTTGGCACTTCCATTTCAGGTATCACAAACTCATCATCGCGGGAACCTGAACGTCGCGTCGGTCCAATATAGTCCGCTGTGACCACAAAATCTTTGCGTTGGTTAACCAGGTAATTAACTCTCTTAACCAAGGTGCCGGCCGTTATCGGCTTTAATATCAAGTCGTCTGAACCGGTATCAATGATGCGCATTATGTCCTCTTTTTCCGGATCAAGCGCCATCAAAATAATAACAATAAAAGGATTGTCACCAAGTTCATGATGACGGATGCGGCGTACGAGTTTAATCATACTACCCCTGGGAAATTCGTGGTCGGCAATCAGCAAATCGACTTTTCCCTCGGCAACCAGTTCTTCAACAGATTTGACATTCTCAGCAAGCACGATATCGCGAAAGCCTTCATGGTGGAGAACGCTTCTTATTTCATCGCGAATCTGGCCGCCGGGATCGGCAACCACTAGCCGGGTTGTTTCAAAATTTAGTTTTGCCATTCTATTTGCAGTCCAGTCGTATCGGGGTTAATTGCCCTTTTAATTTATAGTTTCGCCAGTTTTTACGGCAAAAAAAAGTTTTTTTCCTGTTTCCTATGCCTTGTCTATGAAGAAATAGGATATTTTTTATTATTTACAACAATTTATCGTTATCCTGCTAGCGTAAAATAATTATTATCACTTAAATTGGAATCGGCGTATATTATAAATGTGTAGGGGGCTTATTTTGGGGGATTAGTTAACTTAGACAGGAGTCTGGTTATGATTGTATCTCAAATTCTAAAAGAAAAAGGCCACGATGTATTCACGGTACCTAAGGAAATTTCAGTAAAAGAAGTTTCAGAATTGCTGGCAGAAAAGCGGATTGGTGCGGTCGTTGTGACCAATCAAGACAATACTGTAGAAGGCATTATTTCTGAACGTGATGTCGTACGTGGCCTGGCGCAACACGGTAACGGTATTCTTGATAAAAAAGTTGACGATTTGATGACTAAGAATGTCATTACGCATGGCTTGGATGATCATATTGATGATCTTATGCAGGAAATGTCAAAAAGCCGTATCCGTCATCTGCCGATTTTAGATGATGGCAAGCTTGTTGGCGTTATTAGTATTGGTGATGTTGTTAAAAACCGGGTTGAAGAGCTCGAGGCTGAAGGCAACATGTTGCGTGAATATATTGCCACCGGTTGACCTAGCCCCTGATTAAAAAACGTTCGTTATGCTTTTCCACATCCGGTTAATGAAGCCGTCGTCCTGATCACTTGCTGGTTTAGGATTTGGTTTAGCGGCAGCCGGCTTTTCGGACTCAGCAGGTTCGGCAGATTTATCTGATTTAAAGACTCCGGTTACGCCATCGACCATACGGGTGATTACTCCCTTATTTTTGACAACAGTTTCCTTGCCGAGCGGTTCAATTGCCGTTGGTTTTGGCGCGCTCGTTAATGGAGGAGTGTTGGCAATTTTCAGCGGTGCATTCTGAGGGGCAGTTTCGTTGATTTTCGACGTCACAGGCTCGGCCGGAAGATCAGGTTGAACGGTTGGCTTTTTTGGAGTGCCGACGATTGGCATTGCCTTGGTCTGGGTAGTTGGGGCAAATGGATTGGGTTTGTCTGCCGGCCATTGTTTAACATTTTGTGCTGGCGGCGCCTGTTGGGCCGGTGGTGGCGTGACGGCCGGCGTGATCGGTGGTGGCGTGGCGCTCGGTTGATTAGGAACGTTTATCACCGGCGCCGGAGGATTGCCTAAAGGAGCAACCGGAGACTGTCTTCTGTCATCTTCTTCTATGGCCGTACGCTGATTTCTAATGCCCAAAATATAATGAGCGATCGGGAAATAGCCTTTTTCAATCGCCAGCCCTGCCGCTGTCTGGCCATTTTGATTTACCGCCGTAATATTGGCGCCGGCAGTTATGCTGGAGCGAACTTCAGCCAGATTATTTTCAGCCACAGCAGCGAAAAGACGCTGGGTTAATTGCGCTGTTGACGCGCTACCGGTTTGAGCCTGGACGGCTGCGGACAATACCAAAGCCGCGCCAAATAGAACGCTGCCTATAAATCCCTTTATGCCGCCAATTTTGAGCAATTTTCCAACCTAAACCGTTTATTTTACGTGATCCATTTTAGCACGAAACACGTTCGGCACCTACTGAGATGCAGATTCAGGAAGATATATGGTACAAAAGCCTTGAATTGGCAAATATTCAGGCAAAATAAAACAGTCTAAACAAATTAATTTGATCGGAATTTGTATTTTGAAGATATCAATAGAATATTGCGCCCAGTGAAATTATGAGCCGCGAGCCCTCCGTGCGAGGGACCGACTGAACGAACTCCTTCAGGCTGACATCGATTTGGTGGCTGGCGGTGGCGGCGTGTTTGACATAACGCAGGATGGGCAACTTGTCTTTTCGAAAAAGAGTGAAGGGCGTTTTCCCACGGATGAAGACCTCCAATCACTAGCGGCGAAATCGAACTAGTGCAAAAACCTCCACCAAATTGGCAGGTTTCAATCCTGCGGGCCCTGCGCCAAGCGAATTATCTGGGATTGCGAAAAATTAAACCTGGCTTGCGTTCGCTGGCCGGCATCTTATTTGTTATTGGCGGTGTTTTTGGCTTTCTGCCGATCCTGGGATTTTGGATGATTCCAGTTGGCCTGCTGTTGATCGCGCTGGATATCCCTGCACTCCGCCGCCCGGTCCAGCATCGGCTGCTGAAATTGAAACAGAAGCTTCAACAGGCAGATAATTGTTAAAAGACCAGCGTTGAATTGAACAATCAGATAGTTTTAATATGTATTATGGAAAAATCTGATTATTCAAATATCGATTTCAAAGCGCTGGAAGTGCTCAAACTGGTTTTTGATTTGGGATCACTATCGGCCGCCGCTGCCAAGCTCGGGCACAATCAATCTTCAGTAAGTTATACCATTGACCGGCTGCGGGCAGCCTTTGGCGATCCGCTTTTTGTGCGTGCCGGGCGGGGCGTTGATCCTACTTTGCGGTGCCGGGAGATTATATCCGGCGTTGAAGAAATGCTTGATCAGATGGCCGAATTGGCTCGCTCTCCTGATTTTGACCCGGCCCTATCTGAAGACGTTATAACAATTTCATGTAATCACTTTGAGCGTTCAGTATTGCTGCCACCGCTTATCCGGCGAATTCAATCAGAAGCACCGGGCATGAAACTCATGATTTTGCAGTCGATGGTGCAGGGACATGGTCAATTGAACCGAGGCGAGTGTGATATATTTTTGTCACCAATACAGGCCAGTTTTGAAAATTTATATCAGCAAAAACTGCTGGAAGATAAATATGTCATTGTGGCGGACGCTGATAATTCAATGATTGGCAATACGCTGAGCCTTGAGCAATACGGCAGATGTAAACATGTGGCGGTTACCTATGAGGGTGGCTGGCGGGCACTCTATAGTGATGAAATTGAAGCCAAGGGTGTGGTTTTGGATGTTGTCGTGGAAATGCCGAGTTCGGGCGATCTTCACCGCACCATCGTAGGTACGGGTTTAATCTTAACGCTGCCTTCGATTCTCGGCAGACTATTGCCCGGAAACTTTAAGGTATTGCCGAGCCCGTTCGAAACCGGCGTCTCGCTCTATCAATTCTGGAATAACCGGACCCATCATTCACCAGCACACCGCTGGGTGAGAAATATCATCGCCGAAATCGGCAAAGAGGTTGGGGGGTAGCTCCTGCCGCCTTACTGGCCCGCACGTTAAGACCGCAGCACAAAATCGTTTGAACTAAAAGAGCGTGCCTGATAGTTCATGTTGCTCAAAACGCCGTCTTTACAAAAATAAAATTGGGGAAAATTGATGAGCTCTGAATCCAAATTTAAATTTATTTTGATCCCGCCGTTCCATCTGCCGGACCAGGACCAGTTTACTGTGCCGGCCTATTCGGAGCCGGCCGATGCGCCGAAAACCCAGAGGCTGCTCAATAGTGATTTTGTCTTAAAGCATTTGGAAGATGTTGATTGGGATCTTCATCCAGGTGCCGAGCCGCCTTATGGCAATTGGTCGGTCGAAACCCGGGAGGAGTTTGCTTACGCCGCGACGGCCCGGATCGAATGCGTCCGGGAAGCTTGCGAATCAGGCAAATACAATGCCGCCATTCTTCTAGGTGGCGGTGAGCCCGGCTTTATGGAATCCCGGGAGATTGGCCGTGAACATGGCGTCGTCGTGACCGCCAACGCTTTTTCACAAATGTATCTGGCGACGATATTGGGTGACAGTTTTTCGATCATCGACATTGAAGGTGTGCACAACGTCTATTACCGCGATCTTGTCCGTACCCACCAATTACAGGGCCGCTGCCGCTCAATCCGGGGGATCGGCTACAGTCTGCCGCGCCCGGGAGACACCGATCCCGATACTTTAACGTCGCAATGTGAAGCCGCTGCCCGAGGCGAGAAGTCCGTCGCCGTCGAGCGTGCTATTGATCAGGCAGAAGCCGCGATTGTTGAAGACGGCGCCGAGGTGATTACGCTCGGCTGTTCGATGACGTTCTTCCTGCAGCCCCATATTCGGGATGGCCTCAAGGCGCGTGGATTCGATGTGCCGGTGCTGGAAGGCTATACGGCATCGATTGAGCTCGCCAAACTGATGGTTAACCTCGGCGTTAATGCCAGCGGCATCACCTACCAGGGCGCACGCTCCGAGCGGTATTTGAGTAAAATTCACGTTTAGCGCGCTCTAAACGAAATTGAGCTAAATCAATGCTTAGCGGGTTGCCCTTCGCCTACTCTTGATAAAAAGGGGAAGAGTATGGCAACCATCATTCGCTTTAAGGATTTGCTCGCCAATACCAATGCCGAGCCGCCTTGTGAGATTTTTTACGGTATCACCAAGGATACCGTACCGAATGCCAGTCTGGTCATGGGCTACACCCGTTCCGGCCCTGACATGCAAAATCAGCGGCATTATCATCCCCATAGCGGTGCCGGTCAGTGCAAAATCAAAGGCAATGACACCATGCTGTGTGGGCCAGACCACGACATTACTGAGGTCTCCTTCAATGAAGGTAATTTCAATTACATCCCGCCGGGAGAAATTCATGGCGCCATCGGTTCTGGTGAGGCTAACGAGCTGGTCTTTGTTTATCCCGGCGTAAACTCCCTGGCCGAAGCCGGCATTGTCTATATGGAACCCCAATGGCAGCCGCCGGTTGATGCTGAAGAGTAGGGGGGGGTGTTTTATGCTGGTTAACGTCAAAGATCCGCTCAAAGAATTAAACCTGCTGCCGCCGGTGCTGGCTGAGATTGGTGTGACCGGCGATGTCGCGCCAGCGCCCGGTATGATGATGGGCCGCTTTCATATCGAATCCGGAGCGCGGAGTTGCAGCCAATTTAATATCAATGCCGATTTGGCGCTGTTTGTCGTCGGCGGCTCCGGCAATCTGATTACCGGCCCGGCCCATGATGCTGAAACCGATACCTTCGAAGACAAGGATTTTATTTATATCGAGCGCGGTGAAATATTCTCGCTCGAAAACACTGCTGATGAGACGGCGACAATCATATTTACTTATGTGGGTGTGGAACGTCTGGCCGATCTCAATCGCACCTTTGTTGAAGATCCAGCCAAAAAATAAAAGGGGAAGTAAAAATGAAAGCAGTTTTAGTACGCGAACCAAGAGAAGATCTGGAATATGCGCCGTCACTCGTCACTGGTTTCGGCATAAACGATGAAACGGTCAAGGACGCCGGCATGGTGATGGGCACCTCGGTTATCCCGCCCGGCGGGCGCAATTACCGCCACTACCACGTCAATGGCGACCTCTCGATGTATAAGATCGAAGGTCATGATAAATTGTTAATCGGTCCCGATGATGATCTTCAGGAGCTGGATTTCAAAGCTGGTGATTTTGTCTACATTCCCAGAGGTGAGATTCACGGCGCCTATAATTTACTCGATACGCCGGGATTTTTGGTCTTTTGCTACACCGGCATTAACAATGTCGAGGAGCTGGTGAAAGTCTACGTCGAAGAACCGCCGGAGGAATAATTGCTGGCGTTAATTGATCCGGGCAAAGTCAAAGGTATAGCGTTGAATTGTTTCGAGTGTGCGGCTCGAAATATTGTGAGGCGGCAGTTTGATATGCAATCTTTGATTTAAAGTCTTCAATACGCCTTCTAATTCTTTACCTATTTTCCGCATCAATAAGTTTTGAATTTCGCCACTGAAATAAGCCTTGCGCATACCGGCTTCGACGGCTGTGGCTAGATTTTCGTTGGCCTTGTTGACAAAGAAGTAGATTGCAAAAGAGTAGCTGATTAAAAGATGGTCATTAATGACCAGGTTGGGCAGTTGCTTTTTGAAATTCTTGTGTTCCTCAAATATTTCAAACATGCCGCGGGGAAAGAGGTCGAAACGTCCTGCTTCTGTCATTCTCCACAGTAATTTTTTTTGCGCGACGCTGATTACTTTCAAACCAGCGCCTTCTAATATCGGAATATCCGACCAATGACTGCCTTGCCCGAAGGTATATTTTTTCAGATCGTTTATATTACGGACCAGCCGCAATTTTTCCTGGAGCCCTTTGCGGTTAAATACTAAGCGGTAACCGCTGCCGATGCCGAGAAACACCGGTAAATAGATGGCGCGAAGTCTTTGTTCGCGGGCCGGGCTGGTTCCCATATCCATAATGTAGGGTTTTGGCGATTTTTCGATAATTCTCGATCTGCGTTCTTGTGGCAGTGCGGTATCTTCGACCTTTATTTGATAAGACTGGCCTGACCTTGAGAGAGCCAAATCCAGGAGTGAATAGCGATAGCCATCTTTGCCAAACCAGCCTTCGCCAGCAAGAAATATGACATTTAATTTTTCCGCAGCGAAACTATTTGAAGTAAAAATTGTCAGGGTAAAAAGAGCAATTAAGAAAAGCCACCTGCCACGCAACATTATATACTCCCAACGCCAATTTTTTTCTGCTTATATTGATAATGTCTTAGTTTGGGGCATTATTTATAATACAGTTTATAAATAAATGGGTACGTATTTTAGAAAAACCAAGTAATATTGGACTATTAAACCAGTATAGCGGCAATTCACTCTCCAACTTATAGTAATGGGAGATATTTGAGGACCGGAACGTTCATTTAATAAATTCAGTTCCGTCAATCCGTGTGCAATGGTATATTTATCTTGAGCCCGGATAGCATCTGGGAAATTCAGTTAAGAGAGGCGCAGAACGCATGACTAAAGCTAAAGCCCGGGCTAGAGCAAAAGCAAGAGCCGCGCAGAAAGGCAAAAAGCGCAAAGCCAACGCCGACACGCCCGGCCAGCAATTCGGCAGCGGCAAATTTAATCCCGATACCCTCAGTCTAAAAAGTCAACGATCGGGCGCAAACTCCAAAACATTTGGCGCCGCCAGACGGGGTTCTGCGAGGTCGGGATAGGGAGGTATGCCCGCCGATCCCAATGACAATCCCGGTGTAATTGCGCCGCCGCCGTTGATATATATCGCCGGTCTGGCTCTTGGCTTTGCACTTGAATTTCTTTGGCCCATTGAACTCGTACCTACAGAAATCCGCATATATGCCGGTGGTTTTTTGATCCTCATCAGTTTTGTGCCGGCGATCTGGGTGTTTATACTGTTTGTCAAAAACCGGACCAATTTAGATGTCAGAAAACCGACCCATAATATAGTCACCTCCGGGCCCTACCGGATGTCGCGCAATCCGGTCTATCTGTCTTTGGTTATACTCTATGCCGGGATCGCTATCGCCGCCGACAGTATCTGGGTCATAGCGTTGCTGGTGCCGGTGATCATCGTCACCAATTACGGCGTTATTTACCGGGAAGAAGCGTATCTGGAGCAAAAGTTCGGCGCCGAATATCTCGAATTCAAAGCCAGCGTACGACGCTGGATATAGCGCGCGCTGAAGCGCCCCCCCGTCTAATCAGACGTATACGATCTCAATGGATCTTCCTGCGGCACGAGTCTATAAGCCAGCTGCCGGATCATGTCATTTAGATTGGCGACTTTATCGGTGTCGGACAGATCGACGATACCCGAGACATAGGAAATTGGTTCATCCATACAGAATACCGCCGTAATCGATAAACCAGAGCCAGCAGGTTTAAATTTAAGCTGATGCGGCTGGGCGCAAATATCCATCTCATCGGTAAATTTCGAGGGGTTGAAAGCAAACACAACTTTGTAGGGCTCCTGAAATTTAGTTGAGTTACCGACTGTAAAATTTGTCCGCAAATATTTGTAGCTGAGGTTCAGTTCGGCGGTCACTTTTTGCTCGGCTACAGATTTGGTGATGAGCAGCGGATTACCGACAATAATTGTTCTGACGTCCCGGTCGACGGCGGCATCCATAAGATAGGGCCTAGGATCGCCCACATTGCTGCGTGACGAAGACAGCGTATTGCAGCCCGCCAACAGCACTAAGCCAAAGCTAAAAACCAGCAAATTTTTCATTTACCTTCTCCGCTCACTGTTCCGGCAAACAATATAAGCCGGTTAGCAAGATCGCTCAAATAATGCTTTCGTGACTGGATTTAGATAAAGGGGAGAGGGGAACAGATAAGGAAACTAGGTAATATTGTCGGCAACTGTCGCCAATAAATTTTGAATGGATATAGGTTTGGCAATATAATCGTCGCAGCCGCTGGCGAGAATCATATTCTCATCGCCTTGCATGGCAAAGGCGGTAACGGCGACCACTGGGATGTGTTTCAACTCATCTTTTTCTTTTATCGTTTTGGTGATCTCCAGGCCGGAAATATTAGGCAATTGGATGTCCATCAAAATAAGATTGGGTAGATGTTCCTCTGCCAGCGAGACGGCGCCGGTGCCGTCTGTTGATTTAAGGGTTGAATACCCGTGGGCTCGAAGCAAATCGTCTATCAGCCTCATATTCAACTGATTATCTTCAACGATCAAAATAGTTTTGGGCATTAATGGCAGGCCTCGACCGATTTGTGGTTTCTGACGAAATTCAACGTCTCCATCCAATCGTTGTCGAAGCAAGCGTTGATGGCGTCGTCACGGCCGAGGGATTTTATCAGATTGTCGGCCAGGGCACGCTGGTAGCTTTCGTTTGAATAAGACCCAGCCTGATTGTTTTTCAGCATCTGAACTGATCCTTCGATCAAATCTTGAAACCGGCGAGGGCGGATTTCAAATTTTCCCAACTGCTGCCGCTGGCAACGAGGCAGCTAACGCCGCTGGGTTGGGTGACGACAACGGAGAAGGTTCTGTCTTGGGAGACAAACATTTCCAAGATCGAGCCCTCATTGGTGAGACCCATAGAGACCGGCTTTTCGGAAAATTGACTGGTCAATTCCTGAATGACGTCGGCGCGTTCGCCGCAAGCAAGTACAGCCTGAGCTGAAGCCGGGGTAGAGTTCAAACCCAAATAAATCAGGCCTAAGGCGAAAACAATTTTTTTAATCTGCATGGTACGCTCCTTCAAAATCAGTGAAATGATGCGTTCCGCAAAAGGCTTTATTAAGACTATTCGGTGGCGTATTTGACCTTCTGCACTGCATATTAATATAGGCACTCAATGTATCTCTCGAATGTCAGGACGGTAAGGATTTGTGCGAAGTATTAATGTTAAGTATCAAATTGAAACAATTAAAATCTGGGTATTATTGGCCCTGTAGGTGGCAGAAAATGGGGGTTTTCTGGTTTTGCGCCTAAATTTTTAATGTCAAAAATTGGTGAAAACTGATATAATACTGTGATGAACCCTAGGCGCTCAAAATTGACTGGGACCATTCAAGCCGCCCTCGAGCAGGCCGGCTTTTCAGGCCTCTGCCGTGACGGGCAGATTGAACTGGCGGTACAAGAGGCGCGTAAATTGCGACCCGATTTGAGCAACGAAAAGCTGATTGAATTGGTCGAGATTGAGGCGGGTGAGTGAAGACTCCGATTCGAATAGTGACTTAACCGCCAGCGCCAATAACGGTTTATTAATCTAATTCTGAATAAAATATGATGTTCAGCACTTAATTTGCATGTGAGTTGGATATTATTACGTATACGTAGAGGTGCAATTTGAACCGAACGGTATTAATTTTAATAGGTGTATTGATCGCCGTCGCCGGCGCGTGGGGTTTGCTTGTTTTAGTGTGAAGCGACAAGCAGTTTCATTAATACAGCTAGGTGCTACTTGATCAAAATTTGGATGGGCATAATTGTCATATGGTTCCTCGGGCTATATGCATTCTTATGGCTAGATAGCAATTTTGCCATGCCACCGCCTATGCCGGTGGATTCATTCGGCTGGCTAACGTGGTCTGCGATATTTATCGGTCCTCCCTTTGCGATCTTTCTGGTAACCCATGGTATAGCCTCGATTATGCGCACTGCCAAAAAATAGTATCATTCCCACCCAATCCTGCACCATCTTGGACTTGGTTATCGGAGAGCATATAGGCGCCTCAATTCAGGTCGATTTGGTGTGCTTTGAGATCAGCAAGATCAACGTATTCCAGTGTCTTGATATTGGTTGCCCTGAGTTTCACTCGCGGTGCAACACCGGCCATTCTTGCCTCTTCCCAACGCAAGGCAACTAAACACCAAGCATCACCATCTTTCAGTCCATCAAATCCGTATTGGGGAATGGGAGTGCTTAAATCATTGCCCCGGCTTTTAGAGAATCTCAGAAACTCATCCGTAACAATAACGCAGACCGTATGGGCACCAGCATCATCAATGCCCGTATTACAGCAGCCATCACGATAGAACCCGGTCATCGGATCAGTCCCGCAAACTTCTAAATCTGTGCCTAAAACATTCAGTTGTTTCTCGGGTCTGTGCGGCTTTTCGTCGGGATTATCAAACATGGCTCCATTATGGGTCTAACTGAGGCAGGGCTCAAGTAACCTGATCAGCGTTGTGTTGGAAATAAGTTAAGTATGGTGTCCCGGGATTACGGGACTGGATGTCCGCTTTGCCCCCGAAAGCGAACATTCTGACACCTAATTTAGATCAGGAAATTTAATTTCATATTCATCTGGAAGGGCGATCCATAACCTGGCGACTGCTAGATCTCTAAATACTTTTCGTTCAACGATTTCTGGTGATAACCGATTGCTAAGCATCATCTGGTGAAGCCTTGCGAAATCTTCACCATCGGCAACGACCCAGGCCATTTTAAATTTTGTATGGTTCCGAAAGAGGTCCTGATTGAGTCGATTATCAGGTTTAGAAAAAAACTTGAAATTCCATTCGATTGGCAGTTTGGATCGAGTGGTATCAAATAAGTGATGCATTCTTTGTCGATGACGACCATCGCTGAATATTTTTTCGATTATATTTTGTGTATCGTAAAGCGAAATTTCACCTACGCTACGGATGCACACACAATGGACGATTGGGTCGATGTAATATTGAAATGGCATTCAAGAGCGTTTCTTTTTTTAAATCTTAGGTTCTGACAATGAGCGTTGTCAGAAAACCTGTGCTAATGTCCAGTTTAATTGTGTCCATAATGAACAGATTTCGACCAAGACCGTTGAGAGTAGGTCGAAAATGTCTGTTTTCGGCTAATAGCGGTGGTTTAAACGTCTGTAAAATAGAATCCGTTTTACTCTCGAAAGCGGACACAATCTCGATTAGGCAAAAGAGTACGCTAATGACCCAAAGCTTAGGTACATATTTAATCTAATTATTTAATTCTTCGGTTTGCTGTCGCCTGTCCTCACCTTCACAGGGAATATTCTTAACCCGCCGATCAGGGCCGCAATATCTCTCAGATTCCACAAATATCCGGGGGTACTCGATGATTTTACAGATACGACTATAAACCGACTGCGCCGATAACGGCAAAGCAAGATATTCGTTCATACCAAGATCCCGCGCCGCCATAACATAGTTCTTCTCCGAGTAGGAAGAGAACGTGATTATCGGCAATACAGCTAGTTCCATATTTGGGCTGCGCCTCAATCCTTTAAAAAAATGGATAATTTCGGAATAGGGAGTCCAACCGGCAAATATAATATCCGGCATAATTTCAGAAACTCGCTCCAAGGCAATATCGAATCTGGACTCGGTGTAGACTCTTTTTGGTTTAAATTCTTTCAACAGGTCCATCAATAGTTGGCGAAGAAACGAATTTTCCTCGACGATAAATATTGAGATTTCTGAAAGATCGTAAGCGGTTTTCATAAATCAAATTTCTTTCTAACTTTACGTAGTATCGAAAAACAGCATTTCGTTAACCATCCTAAAAGAATCTGCTTCTGACCCAAGGCGGACTTCGCCTACAATTTGCTAGATCATATGGTATATTTTGAATGATCGACGGAGGGTTTGCCAAAATACCAACCCTGGCCATAGTTCACGCCGCATTCAGAAAGAAATTTTGCCAACTCTGCGTCTTCTACCATTTCGGCAATCGTCTCTATTCCAGATTGAGCACAAAGCGTCGCCATCGATGCCAAAAAAGCCTTACCTTTGCTTGTCGCATAAGCCCGCTTCACGACGGGACCATCAAATTTCACCGTATCGACGTCGAACGAGTTTAAGTAGTCAAAACTAGCCGCCCCGGCACCAAAATCATCAAGCGCAACCCGGAAACCACCTTCGCGAATTTCCTGAATGTGCCGATTGGTTAATTCCAAATCTTTGATCTCGGAAGACTCGGTAATTTCAATCAACATCAATTTTGACAAGTTCGTGGCGGATTGCAAAAGATCACAAAAATTTCGCACAAATTCTTTGTTGCCGATAGAATGACCGGAGATATTAATGGCAATAGGTGGAAGTCTTCCTGAAACCGCATTTTTTTTAATCAGATCGACTGCTTTTTGGCCAACTGCCATATCAAACTCTGCGATGATACCCATTTCCTCTGCCATTACGATCATCTCGTAAGGCGAGCCAGAGCTGCCCAATTCAACACGAAAACGCGTCAATGCTTCCACATGATGGAGAACGCCCGACTCCAAGTTACAGATTGGCATTAAAGCCAAATCAAAATCGCGGGTCATACAGATTTTTCGGAAAGTCTCAACTGACTTCAATGTTTCAGCCATCGCGGAGTCAAAAAACCCAGCGAGCGAAGACGGGTCTTCCAGTGACTTACCCTCGCTAAAAGTCTTCATAGTGAAGATAATTGCTTTGGCGATTTGATCTTCGGTCAATTCTTTACTGTTATCGTCGATAGTCTGAACTTCGCTTGTCAATTCCACCCCGACCGGCATTAAGTCCTTTGTGGCATTCTCAATATTTTGACCAATTCCAGAAGTATCAACATCCCCACGGTGTACCAAACTAAATTTCTCATCATCAATGCGACCGGCGGTATCGCCGCCTAAAGAATGATCATTGAGTACAGTCCCAATTATGCCCTTGAGATTCGACTGTTCATCCTCAGACATTGTTTTTTGAGCTTCTTCCAGATTATTAACCTGGACGAAAGTCACTTTTGCTTCGCTGCCCATTTTTTGAAGAGAACGAATGCGCTCGGCAGCTACGTCGGCAAAATTCTCTTTCGTGAGTACGTCAAATTGTTTATCGCGGTCACTATCACGACGTCGCGGTACTGTGCGTTTTCTAGGGGCGATTTTGACGGCAATAAACAAATGATTGCCGAGATCAGGGAACCGGTAGCCGGAAACCGAGGCTTCCTTCGGCTTACCATTATCAACCGGAATCCGGATCGAAATATCGTCTAGCCTACCCTCATAATCAGCGGTTTTGAAAATATCTGAGATAAGGCGTCGATCACGTTCGTCGACGATATCAAAAAAAGATTTCCCGACGATATCGTCTGTCTTTTTGCCCAGCAACTCTTTGGTCATTCCGGCGGAGAATAATATGTTATGGGATTTATCTAGTTCAAATAATAGATCGGCACGACAAAAGGCCAACGCAACAAAACGCTGCATGACGAGTAATTTGTCTTGTTTTTTAATTTCATTCAAAGCATTTACTCTGATATTTCAGAAAACACAGAAAACCGAGAATTGGGTTCTGATAATTTTCATGTGTTAGATATTTTCAAAAGAAAAGATAATCCAATATTCTTTCTAGATACCCTTGCATCTCCATGTAGACCACAGTGATCAATAATGGAACGAGTCCCCAAGCCAAAATTTTACTCACCAGATTTTCCAATCAGATGTTAGATTTGATGGAATATTCACGCACCAACATCCCCATTTTTAAAGTAATCTATGAAAATAAATGTCAGATAACCCGTGCTAATGTCTAGTTCAATTAGGTCCAAATTGAACAAGACATTACGCAGTTTTCACAAAAAAATAGTGCTTCTGGAATTTGGCTAAGTGGTGGTGTTACCAGCTAACTGATCGGTAATATCGACGTGGAGATTTATCACCCCTCCATCTCTGAGCGTATTTTCTTTAATGCGGAAGACGCGGCCACCAATATGAACGACGTGTTCCTCAAATTTCTTTTTTCGCCTGCTTTCTATTCTTTCGTTTATCCAATCATCCTCTCGATTCTTAGTTTCTTTAATCGAGCCGGACCATGCACGTTTACGAATGTAATCTTCAAAAGAAGTACCGGGTGTCAATAAATTGGCTGAGTTTGGACGCATTTTCTTGAATTTCTCATTGCACATGACAAATTTGTCATCAGCATCCCAAATGATAATTCCTTCCGGCATTTTCTCCATTGCATCTATGAATCGCCCGATTGTTTCCTCAGCAACTTTTTGTTCGGAGATGTCCCGAACATAACATTGATAGACTTTTTGCCCTTCCAGCTCGATTACTTGACCAGAGATATGTACTGGAAATTTGGATTTGTCTTTACGAACATGGAACATTTCTACAAAAGCGCTTCCGGTTTTTTCCAATTCAACAGCTGCTCGGCTGTTTGGGTCATATTGATACCCTATATCTTCAGGACCCAAAGCAAGGAGTTCTTCCCGGTTGTAACCAAGGCGCCTGCATGCGTTGTTATTAACATCTATAAATTTATTTGTTTTTGGATTAATGATGAATATTGAATCTTCGGCCTGTTCAAAAAGAATCCGTTGATTATTTTCGGCGGTTTTTCGTTCAGTTATGTCGGTGTGAAAAACGATAATGCCACCATCCGGCAGATGTTTGCCGTGAACCAAAATCCATCTTCCGTCAATCGTATAGTCTTCCCACTCCATACCTTTGGTTGGTAATTTAGCGATAGCACCGATGGGAGAATGTTCTATATTTCGCGGTTTTAACGCATTAAATTTCTCGCCAATTTTCTGCGAAAAAACCTCAAATTCTATGCCTGGCACTAAAATTTTCGCCGCGATAGGCCGCAATTGTTTGTAAATCTCATTGCACCAGACAAATTTTTGTTCATCGTCCCATAGGATCATGCCAACAGGTGAATACTCGATCGCTTCAATTAATCGAATTCGCGCGCGTTCAGAAATTGCTAAAGCTTCAATTGCCTTAGTTCGCTCTTGGTCATGGTGGTGACTTATTAACTCTTCGAATTCGACGAAACAGTCCTGAACATAATTGTCCAGCGTCACAAAATATTTCTGATCCAGAGCTAGCCTGGTTCGCCTCTTATCACCCTGATCTTTCTCCATCTGAACAACTGAATATTTGGCAAGCATATTGATGGCACGGCCTGCCGTTGTTCGGGACAGCCCCGTTAAAAGATAAATGTCTGAAGTCGCAAGCGTTTGATTGGAAAGATAGGCTTTGGAGAGACAATAAATTATATCCCAACATGAAGGCATTCTTCTCTTCGCATGGTTCAATAATTTTTGGCGAATTTTAGCGGGTAGAAAACTCTCACGAAACTCGTCGCGACGTAAGAGGTCAAAGCGAACAATATGGGAAATAACAGCCCTTCGAATTTCCTGGGAAAGTGCGCCAGAACTAGTCAATTACAAATACCTTCACCAATTAATTTCCTGGCCCTCATATTTTAGTGAGTATTATTTTGATCAAAATTGAACAGAAATGTCTAGTTCATTTACGCCCAAAGTGAACCAATTTTTTAGGTGATCCGAAGTAACTTTAATTTTGGTGTGCCCTAGAACACTACACATTCCCTACTATTTCAAATTTGAATGTCTAAAATGATCGCTAAGCCTATCGGCAGTATGTATTTTGAAAAAAAATTGGATAGTGAGTTAATGAATGTCCGCTTTTGATGCCGTGGACGGCTCCCACCCAACGGCATCATAGTGTGCC